>JAMCRR010000071.1 GCA_023381565.1 Chloroflexota bacterium | reverse complement strand
AGGGAGCCAGACCTCACCCGGGTGAGCGAAGTGATGACCCCGCGCGTGCTCTTCGTGCGCCAGAACCAGACCCTGGAAGAATGCATGGCTTTGATGACCGAGAAACATATCCGCCACCTGCCGGTGATGGAAGGGGAGCAGATGATTGGCATTATCTCCATCGGCGATGTGGTCAAAGAGATCATCAGCGAACGCGAGTTCACCATCCAGAACCTGGAAAACTACATTACGGGTGCGCGATAATTGGCGTTATAATTTTACCCAGGAGCAACTATGCCGATTATTCCGACCAGAGATAGGGTAAATCCCGAGAAAATTGACACGACTCCTCAGCGCCGCCCGGAATGGATCAAAGTGCGGGCGCCTGCGGGAGAGACTTACGAGTGGCTGCAAGGTTTGATGCGACGCAAGGCGCTGCATACTGTGTGCGAGGAAGCCGGCTGCCCGAATATGGGCGAATGCTGGGGCAGCGGGACGGCCACCTTCTTAATGTTAGGCGACGTGTGCACCCGCACTTGCGGCTTCTGCGATATCAAGCACGGGCAGCCTTCACCGCTGGACTGGCTCGAGCCGGAGCGGGTGGCCCAGGCCGTCAAAGCTATGGAGCTCAAGCACGCCGTCATCACCAGCGTCAATCGCGACGACCGCAAAGACGGCGGCGCCCCGATCTTTGCCCGCGTCATCCAGCGCATCCGCGAGCTGCTCCCCGGCTGCTCGGTGGAAGTGCTCATCCCCGATTTCAAGGGAAGCCTGGAAGCCCTGAGCATCGTGATGAGCGCCCGGCCCGAGATCCTCAACCACAATGTGGAGACGGTCCCCCGCCTGTTCAAGCTCGTCCAGCCCCAGGACCACTATGACTGGTCGCAAGCCACCTTGAGCAACGCCAAAAAGCTCGACCCGGAAGTGCTGACCAAATCGGGGATCATGGTCGGGTTAGGCGAAACGATGGATGAGGTGAAAGCCACCATGCGCGATCTACGCAGCTGGGGTGTGGAGATCCTCACCGTGGGGCAGTACCTGCAGCCCAGCCGGCAGCACCTGCCGATCGCGCGCTACTATACCCCCGAAGAGTTCGCCGAGATCAAAGATTACGGCATGGGGATCGGTTTTCGCTGGGTAGAGAGCGGCCCGCTGGTGCGCTCCTCATACCATGCCGCCGAGCAGGTGCGCGCCCTGAGTGTGGTGCACCGCAAGCTGTATTCTACTTTTCAAGCATCGCTTCCATTAACCGCTGGGATTTAGCCGCTTCACGGGCGGTGTTGAGCGGATCAGCGCCTCTGCGCACGCACTCCAGGAAATGATTCACCTGCCCGACAAAGCCGCGGCCTTCCAGTGTGGGTGTCCAGTAGGAGTACTCCTCCTCGAACAGCGCCTCATTTTCGGGGGTGATCACTCTCGCGCGGGAAAATGCGTCGATCAGGATCGAGAGGCCTTCCGCATGGATCTCATACCTTTCCTGCCAGCGCCCGGCCTGGTGGCAGGTGATCACCTGAGCGATCCCGCCGCCGTCAAGCGCCACCGCGGTGGTTGAGCTGGCAACTCGCCCTTCCCGGCTCTGCTGGAGGGTTAGCACAGGTTGCGCCTCACCGCAGAAGAAGCGCAGCAGGTCGATCTGGTGGATGGTATCGTCCAGGTACTGGCGGGCCAGATTCGGGTAGCCTGGACTGGCCCGGTATTTCTGGAAGATAGCCATGGTCACTGGACGGTCGCCCAGAATCTGGCGGGTGCGCAGGTGCAGGGGAGCGTAGCGCCGGTTGAATCCCACCACCAGCACCCGGCCCAGGCGGCCCGCCAGAGCAGCCAGGTCTTCCGCCTCGGTGGCAGATAGCGCGGCGGGTTTTTCCAGATAAACGTCGACGCCGCCTTCCAGCAGGCGGCGGGCAATCTCGTAGTGGGTATCATTCGGGGTGAGGACGAAGGCGGCTTCCGGACGGCGGTTGAGAACCTCGTCCAGGTCGGTAGTTCCCTGTTCGATCCGGTAGCGGGCCTGGGTTTGGCGCACCGAAGCCTCGGTGCGGGCGGAGAGGAGGATCTCCAGGTCTGCCCGACCGGTGAGCAGGGGGAGGTAGGCTTTTTGGGCAATGCCTCCTAAACCAAGGATGGCAATTCGCATACGCTGGACTCCAATTTATTTTTTCTTCGGAGAGTGCTGGCGGTGGATCTCCCGCATCCACGTCTCTAGGCCTCTGGGTTTGTTGACCTTGTCTCGCCATTTCACGCCTGCGTTTATCTGGTGTACCATGGTGCGGTAGACGTAGCGGGGCTGCGCCTCGATTTCCCGAATCCAGGCCGGCTTAAGCCATTGCGGTGGCCAGATGGTCGC
Source organism: Chloroflexota bacterium (assembly GCA_023381565.1). Taxonomy (GTDB): domain Bacteria; phylum Chloroflexota; class Anaerolineae; order Anaerolineales; family Anaerolineaceae; genus JAMCRR01. The sequence continues at coordinate 1,513 of JAMCRR010000071.1, read as the reverse complement.
GCCCACCCCGAGCACAAACAGCACGGAGTAAATCGCCGTAGGCACCCAATCATCGGCGGCGGGAAGCAGCAGGTGGAATTGCGCGTCAAAGGAGGCCAGAATCAGCAAAACGCCGAAGGGGATATAACCGTAGATCAGATGCCGCGAGAGCCAGTACCAACCTTTCCACAGGCCAATATGGCCTGCCAGCCCGCTGGCGATGAAGAAGATCCCAGCAATCTGGAAGATGATGTTCAGGATCGTGTTGCCCATCTTATCCCCAAAATAAAACAGGTGTTTAGTCTACAAATCCCATTCGTGCACCAGTTTGCGCACCGCTTGAGCCGAATCGAGGCTCATGGCGCGGTGCGCCAGCAGGCGCGCCTGCTCGTAAGTCCAGCTGCGCAAGACCGCTTTGGCGTGGGGAATGCTGGCAGGAGCCATGCTGAACTCATCCAGTCCCAGGCCGAGTAAGATGGGTATGGCCTGCGGGTCGCCGGCCAGCTCGCCGCAAACGCCTACCCAGATGCGGGAGGCATGCGCAGCATCAATTACCTGGTTGATTTGCCGCAGGATAGCCGGGTGGATGGCATCGCCCAGGTGAGCGACTTTTTCGTTGGTGCGCTCTGCGGCGAAGGTGTATTGGGTCAGGTCGTTCGTGCCGATGCTGAAAAAATCTACCTGAGAGGCAAAGCGGTCGGCCATGACGGCTACCGAAGGGATCTCCACCATGATGCCGAGCTGGATGGAACCTGCCACCTGGAAGCCGAGCGCTTCGACCTCCTGGCGGGCCTCCGCCAGCAGCTTGCGGGATTGGTGCACCTCATCCAGGGTGGAGATCATGGGGAGCATGATGCGCAGGTTATGGCCCGGGCTGGAGCGCAGCAGCGCCCGCAGCTGCACCTTGAAAAAATCCGGGCGATCCAGGCACATGCGAATGGCGCGCCATCCCAGAAAGGGGTTGGCTTCCTTTCCCAGGTCCAGGTAGGCGAGCTGTTTATCTCCGCCTACATCCAGGGTGCGGACGACCACCGGGCGGGTTTCCATTGCGTCCAGCACGGCGCAGTAAGCCGCGTACTGCTCTTCTTCGTCCGGGGCGGTGTCCCGTTCCAGGTAGAGGAACTCGGTGCGCAGCAGGCCGATCCCCTCGGCGCCCAGATTAAGCGCCGATGCCGCCTCGGCCGCCCCGCCCACATTAGCCACCACCTCCACCTGCTTGCCGTCGCGGGTGCTGGCCGGCTCGACTGCATGCGCCAGCTCTTCCTGAGAAAGGCGCTTCGCCTGGTCGCGCTGGGAACCGAACGCCTGCAGATCGGCCCGGGTGGGGTTGGCAATGACCACGCCATTCGTGCCGTCGACCAGCACCTGGGTTCCGCTTGGGATTTCCAGCAGGCGCTCGCCCAGCCCGACGACTGCCGGCAGGCCCATCGCCTTGGCCAGGATAGCCGTATGCGAGGTGGGCCCGCCGCCCGCGGTGCAGAATGCGAGCACCTTGCTTTTATCCATGGCCGGGCGCTGGCAGGAAAGGTATGAG
>JAMCRR010000198.1 GCA_023381565.1 Chloroflexota bacterium | reverse complement strand
ATAATCAAGTGTTCGACATGCTCCGCTGGGATCTGAGTTTTCGTTGAGATTCACCCTCCAGATTTATGCGTTGGGCATTGTGGACCAGACGGTCAAGGATGGCATCTGCCAGGGTGGGATCTGGGATGCGCAAATGCCAATCCGCTACCGGCACTTGGCTGGCAATGAGAGTAGCAGAGTGACCAAAACGGTCATCTAACACCTCCAGAATATCCTGGGCATTCTGGATAGAAATTGCGTCACGCATCCAATCATCCAGGACCAGCAGATTGGTTTTCGCCAGAGAGCGCAGCAAATGGGTCAGAGATCCGTCCTGCCGGGCAATCATTAGCATGTGAAGCAGGCGGGAGGTGCGGTGGTATCGGACAGTGAAACTCAGGCGGGCAGCCGCTACACCGAAGGCAGATGCCAGAAACGATTTTCCACCGCCAGTCGGACCGAAAATGAGGATATTCTGGTGGCTGGCGATCCAACCGCACTGAGCGAGTTCGAGGATAAAGCGGCGTTCTAATCCACGAGAGGGTGAGAAATCGAGATCTTCCAGCGCAGCTTGCATCGGGAAACCGGCAGAGCGGATATTGCGTTTTACCCGGTTCTCGCGGCGTTGGCTGCATTCTGCGTCTACCAGCAGAGCCAGACGATCTTCAAAGGACAGCTCGGCATATTGGGCATTTGCTTGCTGCTCACGGAGCGCATCGCGGAAGGCGGACAGGCGCAGTTCGTGCAGTTGGTCATCCAAAATCTGTTGGCTCAAGTGAAACTCCTTTTACTGATAGTAAGAACTTCCGCGCACATTTTCATGCGCAGGCAAGACGGTTTCCGAGACGTTGGCAGCCAAGTGTTCCAGTTCAGCTTTGACATCCCGGTAAGAAAGCAGGTTCGCGGTAAGCAAGACCTGGCAGGCAGTTTCCATTTGCGGGTGATTGTATTTGCGTGCCAGGTCAAGGATGCCAAGGCAGGAACGGTAAGCATGTTGCGGGAACTGCCGGGATTTCATCAGGGCAGAAAGATAGGCAGTGGTCTGCGGACCAATCTTGGCTGCTTCTCGCAGAAACCAATCGCCATCCGCGGCCGTCATGAATTTGTGGTTGGAGGGCATATGCTCGGCTCTTGTTGAAAAGCGTCCCTGTGCCTGGCTGCGCGGATGTACGGCGATTTGCTGCCCTTTGTGAAAAATGGCGACCAGGTATTCAGAAGCACGAATGCGCACTTCTTGCCGCACCAGGGCATAGGGAACGCTGTAGTAATGCCCCTCAAAGGCAACGTGGTAATCGATATTGACCTTTGCGGTTTTCCAGGTGGCATATTCGTAAGGACGCTCAGGTAACGAACGCAGAGCGGGTTGATCCAATTCTTCAAATAATTCCTTTCTGGATTTTCCTAAATGCTGCATTTCTCGCTGGTTGAGTGCCTGAACCAGCGGCGCAATGGCACGGTTGGCTTCTCCCACGCTAAAGAAAGTACGGTTGCGCAGCGGGGCGAGAACCCAGCGTTCCACATTCTGGACGCTGTTTTCTACATGGGCTTTATCGCGAGGTTTTCTGACTCGCGCTGGCAGGACCGCTACATGGTAATACTCCGCCAGTTCCTGGTAACTGGGATTGAGTTCCGGTTCGTAGCGGTTGGGGGATTTCACGCCTGACTTTAGATTGTCCGGGCAGATCGTTTTGGGAATGCCGCCAAAGAAACTGAAGGCTCTGACATGCCCACCCAACCAGTGCGGCAGCTCCTGGGATGGCTGGATTTCCGCATAAGTGTAGCTGCTGGCAGGTAAGGTTGCCACAAATACTGCCGCCTTGCTGATTTCACCGGTCTCTGGGTTGGTAATGGGTACGGTCATTCCAGCATAGTCCACTTCCATCTCCTCACCGGCAGTGTGCGGGCGATGCATGGTGTTGGTGTGGGCTTTGTTCCATACCTGGTAATACACCCGAAATTGAGTAAACCCATACCCGTTGGGATGCTTTTCTCGATACTCTTGCCAAAGCAAGGTCAGGGTCACACCGCGTTTGGATAGTTCCCGGTGAACTTCTTCCCAGTCCGGCATGGGACGGTCGCTCGCTGGTTTGGGATTGCTTTCTTCTGGATACAAACGGCGGTAGAGTTCTTCGTCATTGAACCCTTCCCGCAGTGGCCAGGTCAATCCCGCTTTCTCAGCTCGTTCCAGGTATTCCCCCACGGTGCTGTTGGAAACCTGGCATGCCCGTGCCACAGCACGGTTGGATAATCCTGCTTCAAAATGTAATCGTATGACTTCTCGAATTTTTCTCACTGATAATCTCTCTTGTGGCATACCAGCCTCCTCAATATTGAAGAGGCAGAATACCCCATTTTTGGATTTGTCAGCGTCTCATTCCCCCAACCCAAGTGTGCGACATGCACCGTTTAAGGTGTGCGGCTTGGTCCGTTTAACCTGTGCGGCATGCTCCGTTTAAGGTGTTCGCCATCCGCCGTTTTTTGCAACCATCGCGTTTAAAGATATTTCTTCTGTGAAATGCTTTAGGGCCGGGGCCGACTGCTATCTCAATGGCAAACGTTTTAGTATCTTTCCAGCCGATTAAAATTCCTCCCGTTTCTAGCGGGAATTTTCGATCACTCTCTTCCTCAATTACTCCAAATGCTTCAGAGGAAATTGAGTAGTCGCAAAGATCTATCATCATTCTTCTCCGACTTGCTTACAAATTGGGCAAACAGTCGATGAGTGATTTTCTAATAGATGCAAACCAGGCATGGACAAAATTCCTTTAGTATCAGGTAGAGGATCATTAACCTGAAGTAGTAAATTTCCCTTAATTGCATAATTTGTTAAGAAATGAATACTAGTTTTCGCGACCTGGCAGGCGATGGCCTCAATATTAATCGCATCCGCTTCTTCGGTAACAGAAGCACATCCCTCCTCTTCAAAAAGGGAGGTGGGATCCAATGAGATGGTTGGATATTGATCATCTTGCCAATTTTCCCTTGACAACATGTAACAAGCAAGGCAAGGATCGTCATGATTTTCCTCTGTCCGCCGGAGAAGTAGCCTACCGATTGAAGCACGACGATAAGTGGTCGAATAGAGGATTGGAAGAGACTGTTCGACTATTATCTGGTTGAGCCAAAGAGAAAACGATAGATTAGCAGTTGTGTCAATCACCAGATCTACATCCTGGATAATTGCATTGATCTCATCTTTCTTCCATGTTTCTGCATATTCGTGTACTACACAGTCCGGGTTATGGTGAAGTATTTTTCTTCGGATAGAAATAGTTTTAGGAAAACCTGTCCAATTGATCCCTGACTCATGGCGAATAGAATTAGTGGGCCGGATTTGATCGCTATCTACTAGATGAATTTCTCCTAAACCTGCCTTCGCCAAAAGAATAGCAACGCTGCTACCCAGGGCGCCAATGCCAAATATAGCGATTTTCTTTTTTTCAATATTTCGGCTGAGATGGAAAGTTCGCCGAAGTAAGTCGGATTTTCGTGCCGCGGCAGTTTCAAAGCTACGGATTTCAATAGCCCGTCTTTGATCTGAATTAGATAGATGAAATTTCTTTGTGGGCGGCTTGACTGCCCACAAGAATAGCCATCGTTCCTGCCCGTTTGATCCAGGATACCCAATGGCAAGCGGGATTCCATCACTTGCAATATGTCGGTTCAATTTTGATTCAATAAATTCGAGCGCCTTACCTGGCGGATCACCCCTAATTCCATCAACTTGATCAAGAAGTCCTGCCATTCGATTTCCCGGCACAAAAGGCCCACTCACTCGAAACCAAATGCCATTGTAAGGTTGGACATCTTTCTTTAACCATCCCAGAGGTTCAAGTAGACGTTTTTCTGGTTCTACTTTTTCCTGCAAATTATTTCGAATACTAACTAAGCTAGGCAGAATTCGATGTTGCTTGTTTAGCCAAAGGATGAACATACCTTGACTTTGTTCCTTGGAAGGATTCCATTCATCGCCGATTACAACCATTCCCTCATTTGGCAAATACAAGTGCAAATCGGTAGGCAAGAAATCTTCTGGCCACTCGCCTGTATGATAATGGATAAACCAGTCACGAATTCGCTCTATCAATTTTTGCCCACTCATAAATGGATTCCAGCCGCCCGGCTCTCGCCAAAGACAGAGGCTCCCGTCTGGCGTCAAATGCCAGGAAGAATTAAGAGCCGGAACATCTATTGAGTAAACATTAGGTTTACGATAAGGAAAGCCTATTGTTAATTCAATCGCCACCCGGTGATCTGCGGACATCCAATCGCTTGTTTCAACATCCTGCCACTCAATATGCAATATTCCTTCCCAACGATTACCTCCTCCCGCTTTAGCAGGCAAAAAATCTGTCGCTAAAAGCCAACGTTGGAAATCTTGCAAGAATGCATCGACAGCTGGAGGATTATCCAAATGGATATGCCTCACGGATATTGTGCTGGCTGCCTCTTTCCTGGACAGGCTCCACTCGATTCGTTTTTCCGTTCTCCTCTTCTGGCAATGGGAAGCACAGATCCAGGGAGGAATCTGATCCGAAGACTAGCTGCATGATTTTTGCGGCTTCATAAAGGTCAATGGTGGCTTTTTCCTTCGCCAGGTTAATCTGAACTAGGCTCCAATGAATCTTATTAAGTACTCGGCTTGCTTCTTCAACTTTTTTTGCGATCGGAATCATTCGCTGATTTTGATTAGAAATATCGTGCACCGTTGGAATATCCCAAAGGGCATCCGGGTTTGGCCATTGATAACAGATATTTTGGAGCAAATTCTGAACAGCATCAATCCAGTGTTCAGCTTGGGGATTATGGTACTGTGCCACCATGCATTCAAGAATGAATCCTTTAGGAGTTTTGTTTTTCCCAAAATGGACTTTCTTCCAGGCCTTTATCATCTTAACTAGGGATTTATAGCTGTTATACCCATAAATCTTGAAACTATTTTGATTCCGAGATTCACTGTCTTTGAGTTGGCTGTTTGGGTAGGTGTCGAACCACTGTTTCAGCTCGCGGTCAGCAATTTGCATCGGGTCTGTTTCTTTATCATATGGAATCAAGACAGGGACGATATCCAGCGTGAGCGCGGGCAAATCCTCGCCAATTTCGTTGATTTCTTCCGTTAATTCGACATAAATCGACCTTCGCGCTGGTTTGGTATCCGCAGTTCGTCCTGTTCTTTCAATGGCTTCTCTAGTCAGGCGCAAAACGCAGGCTTGCTCTGTCTCGTTGGACCGTTTCATTTGTCTAATATTTGCTAAAGTAAGGGTTAATTGGACAATAATATCTACATCTTTGATGCCGTGTGTAGCCGTATTTCGTCCATACGATCCCGAAAGCAAGATACGGGCGATGTATGGCCCAAGGCTTTCATCAGCCTTCAAATCTTTGCAGAGATCGTCGTGCGCAGCGACGGCTCGTTTTACCGCACGGTCGTAAGGCATAATGGACTGGAGATATTCAGTAAATAAATCATCCATCGTTGTCATTTTGGTCTCCTATATTACTGCAAGGTGAAAGCGTACTGATAAGACGGATTGGTATACCAGTACAGATGAATACAGCCGCATGCTTGTAGACGTTGGCCAACCAGTATTGCCAGAGCAGAAGGCATAGCAAGAAATATGTGAAGATCTGTTATCCCAGATTGTCGGACATTTCGGATTATCTGGCCAACTTGATCCACAAAGGCCACTGCACAATCCTGATCCATTTTAGAGAATCTGGTGTCTGAATTTTCTCTTCCAATCTGCAGCCAAGCATCAGGCATGAAGCCTACCTGGTTGAAGTATGTTTCAACCGAAGCATGAATGTCCCGCCCATTTGTCAGTTCAACCGCTAAAGATCGTGCTCTTGATTTCAAAGGCACAATCCATTCTTGGGATAAATTCAAGTGGCTGGCGGTGGTATCAGAAGCCCAGTACTGTTGGCGGAAATCGCTAATACCGGTTTCTCTTGCCCAAACAGCTAGTCGAGAAAGGCGGATATTGAAAGCGAATCCCAATGCAAATGCTGCGGGTAGTTGTAGTACAGAACGGAATTGTATAAGACAACTATCACCTAATTCCATTACCTGACGTCGGACATCATCTAGGGCAGGTTTTAAAATAGATGACCATTCTTCCTGGTTAGGAAAATGGGGTGGTGATAAATACGATTCCCAATTGATATCAAGAAAAGCATAACGGGGCCGAGTTAGTGCGCTTCGAATCGATAGGTCAATGGTAGTTAAACTTCCTCGCCGTCGATATCCATAACCGAATACTTTTTCAGAGATAAACTTTGCAGTTTCGTTTACTGCTTGATGTGCATCCAGCAGCTTAACTTTTTGAATTTCTCCTCCCAATTCCTCGATAATTTTTAGAAATTGGTGGTGGAGGTTGCCAGGCAGTACGACAAACGTTGGACATGTAAATGACTTATGATTTAAGACTCGCCCCGCAAAACGACTGAGACCAGAGATATCTTCAAGTTGGTATAAAAAAAGTAATCCATCCACGAGAAGGTTCTCTATCCCTGAAATCTCTTGGGAGTCACGAACTTGTATCCCCCGCAATTCTAAAGCTACTTCCAACAGGGGCCTTTTGCTTTTGGTTTCCACTCCGATTATTAACATGCGAAGAGGAACATCAACCAAGCGCTCAGACTCGGGCGCCGTTGTAAGATTGCTTAAGTAATCATGAAAATACTTGACGATTAGGCGAGGATAAGCACCAATTCGTTGGCAGATAGAATCCCAAAACCATATAGAAACCGAAAACCCCCCAGCCCGAAGCTCGCGCTGGTCGATCTGGCTAACAATCCTTTGGGTATTCGCATCACGTGGGGCATCAGTTGTGATAATCAACTGATTTAGAGGTGGACTAAATTCCCTTGCACTGTTGACTTCTTTTTCAATTTCAGCTTCAGTAGGTTGCCGGTCCCCTGTCTTCAATTTGCACTGGGCGCCGTTAATCAGGAGGGGATTCTCGGAAGGATGGCCAAAAATATCAACGCCCTTTTGTCTTTGACCACTGCGGCCATGCCTATCAGCTACATAGGGATCATTCCATTCCAGACGGCAAAGATCAAGAATTAAATCCTCGAATTCATCATCACTTTTTAAGCGGGGAAAATTTGTTGAGTAACGAGTTGGCAAGAGACCACCCTTTTAGTAACAATCCTTTTACAACATAAATGAAGAATCAAGTCTCACCCCCCACATACGGGGTTTCTTTCAATAGTACCGCCATATATGGACGTTCTGATATTAGCACAAATTTTCGGTATAAACAAGAGGATGCGTATTAATTTTTTATTTGAAAAATGTTAAAAGACGGATCCATCTTTTTCTTTAACGTATAACTCAAATTCACACTTTTCGAAGGAGCTTTCCATTTTAATGTTTACAGAACAAATTAAATTTGTTCTCCAGTCTGATTAATCGTCAAATCTTATTCTCCTTACCCTCTTCTACTACTTAAACATTAAAGTAATGCATTAGTAAGCTTCTAAAAATTATCCAGCTTGCCAATCGCCTCCTCCAGATCCTGCACGCCTGGAGTTGTATAAATGCGGGTTGTATTAAGATTGCTATGGCCAAGCAAGGTTGCTACTTTGTCCAGACTCACCCCACTATCAATCAAGGACTTGGCAAAGGTATGGCGAAGCGTATGAGGAGTTACATCCTGTAGATCAATTGTCTCTGTGAAACGTCCAACCGCTCTTTGAACCGTCTTGCTTTGAATGGCTTCATTTCGCTGCCCCAGAAATAGATACTCGCTTTCAACCTCAGGCCTAACTCGCAAGTAATCCAAAATGGCTTTGCGTGCTCTCGCATTCAACGGAATCTCGCGCCTTTTGGTGCCTTTCCCTTCCCGAACGACCACGCTTCCCTTCCGCTCATCCAGAAAAAGATCACTCATGCGTAACTGGATTATTTCCCCAACCCTAAGACCTGCAAATAAAATGAGTTTAACAATTGCTGCATCACGAAGATACATCAAGCGGAGACGGGGGTAACGATGAACGGCATCTTCAACTTCTTTATCAACGGCTCTCAATAATGCCGCTCGCTGCTTTTTATCCAGCCACTTCGGAGCCAGTGCCGTCTCTCGAACAGCCTTTACTCCCTGAACCGGATTGCGTGCATTTTTGACGTACCCAGCCTGCTCCAGCCAATGAGCATAGGCAGCCAGGGCAGCCAGCCGACGGTTAATCGTCTTCGGTTTATTAGCCTGGTCAAGCAAATACTGCTTATAGCCTCTTACCGCCTCATTCGTCAAACCTCCGGGAGTGAGTGGTTCTTTGGATTGTTTCTCAACCCACAGTGCAAACAGACGCACGTCCCCAACATACCCAGCGATTGTCACTGGCGAGCGATCCTCGGCCAGCAAGTAAGCCTGAAATTCTTCCAGATGCAGTTCGTCAGCCATTTTTCTTCTCCATCCTTGTTTTATCGTTTATGCCCTTTTCAGGGCGATTTTTACCCTCATGACCTGATGTAGCCCTTTATTTCTTTGCGAAGCTCCTGGGGCTTCCTGGTGGTTGATAGGACGCCCTATCCCTAAAAATGGCTTTTCTATAGGGCGCCCTAATAGGACGTCCTATTAGGGCGCCCTATCATTTGGCATAGGACGCCCTATCCTGTGCCATTTTCGCTATTTCGGCGAACCTCTTCGTCATGCCGCTTCAGGTCGATGTTCCACTCGAATTTCCGGCAGCCTGAGGCGGTCTTGTAACCCCAAAGGCTTATCATGCGCTTCTCCAATTGATGCACCGGGCTATAGAGCAGAAAGGCAACCAACTGGCTGACCGGCACGCCTTCTTTCTTCGCCAACACTTCCAGGCGCTTTTTGAGATCAACCGGCAAGTCCAGGTTGACCCGGTTTACCAGACGTCTCTGTGTCCGCTCCCGTTCTTTCTTTCGCTGAGATCGTTGGGTTTTGGGCAAGTGGGACTCGACCTGCCGGCGCTGCCCCTGGCCCAGGAGAGACTCCACGGCAGGGTCGACGCCCGAAAGTTCGTCAAAACCGGTGAAACCTTCTTGTGTTGCGTTTTTCATAGCAACTCCTTTACGCGATCTAAAACTTGGATGTAACCGCCAATATGTTTGCTTCCCTGATCGTAGCCAATCAGGGCTTTTGCATTCGGTTCATGTTCCCAGAGGGTCTTGCCATAACGGCTGGCGACCCGGCACTGAGTATCCTGAGGAATGGGCGGTAAGACCAACCTCCCAAAGGTACGTGCCAGGTGGACGAGTTGCTCGTGGCTTTCCAGAGTCACCCGCTCATAAAAAGTTGGAAGGATCCCAGCTACCTGGCAGTGACTGATGCGCTTCAATGCTGCCAGTGTTTGTAGGGCATCTCGCACACCGTTGACGGCCAGCTTGTCAAGGCGGGTGGGGATCAGGAGGAAATCCGCGGCGACCAGGGCAACGAAGTGGAGCAAGTCCACCGAGGGAGCGCAGTCGAGGGCAATCACGTCATAGCCAGAGCCTTGCAGCACATCCGCTAGGATGTACTCTCGTAAATTCACTCCCACCAGAGTCTGTTTCAAAGCCGTTGTGCTCTTATCGGACCGGATAACATCCAGGTGATCTAGCCCACTCGGTGTAACCACCTGTTCGAGAGTGCAACGCAGGTCCGGGGAAAGAAGCCTGCGCAAATCGTCGCCATGAGGCAGGCCCAGACTATCGGCCACATTCCCCTGGGTATCCAGATCGATCAGGAGCACCTGGTTGCCCATCCTGGCCAGGCCGGAAGCGAGCGTGACTGCGGTGGTGGTTTTGCCTACCCCGCCTTTCTGGTTCAAAATCGCAATTATGGTTGGCACGAAGTCCTCCTTAAATCAGCTTGACTGATTTGACCCGGCTTGATGAGTTTGACGGCTTGACAGCAGATCCTGGAATTTTGGGGTGATGTAGCGGGCATTCTGGCGGGCAGGATCCTGCTGCAGCCAGCCGCGCAGTTCCCAGGCTTCCACCAAAGCCCTGGCCCTACGTTCGGAAATCCCCCAAGAAACCAGGAGCGGGATCGACATTTTCCCTTCCGCCTCGGTCAGCGCCCGTTGCGCCAGTCTGACATCATAGTCACTCAGTAAAGACTGAGAATTGATCTTTGATAGAAAATGCTTTTCCAGATAAAAAGTCTGGACCGGTCCCCAGCGATCGGTGCAGGCTAAACCAGGCCGGCTTTCAGAAATATGCACAGCATCCGGACAACCCACCGCTCGGGCGGCCTCCATGCTGCGCACCCGGAAGCACACGACTGCGTTGACCTGGTCGCGCACCCGACCGACCACCTGTTTGGTAAAGTCCTGGGCAGCAAAGACCAGGTGGACGCCAAACTTCCGCCCGCGCCAGCCCAACTCGGCAACCTGGCTGGCAAAAGCGCTTTTCGGACCTCCTAAGGCTGTCATCAAGGTGCTGAATTCGTCCAGGACAACCAACAACCTTGAAAGAGGTTCCTTGCCTTGCCGGACAGCAATTGTGTTGTACTCTTCCAGGTTTTCTGGGAAACCGGCCATCTGCTGATAAAGCTCAGCCCTATGTTCGCAATCGCCCAATGCACGCTCCACAGCTTCTTGAGCGGTCTGGGGAGACGTCGCCATTGGGGAGACTAAAGCCGGGTGATCCGCCAGCATGGGAAAGGTGGCTCCATCCAGGTCTACCAAGAGCAGCTGCGCGCCTTCTGCAATCGCCTGATAAACCAGTAGGCGCAGGAATATTGATTTTCCCGAACCGGTCTTTCCGGCTACCAGCAGGTGACCGAGCTTCGGCCATGGCAAATGCACAATTTCACCGGCATGACTGACTCCCAACAGAACCTGACCGCTTTCAAGGCCTGGAAAGTTAATCAGCCGAGGAAGGTGGGGTAAGGGTGAGAGCGGGATGGCATAACGCAGGCCACTGGAATTTGAGAGGAAGACAGGACGACCCTGCAAGTCGGTGCTCAGATGGTGCAGCAGTTCCGGGGCAAGGTAGGCCTCCAGGCGCTGGATCTTGTGTACATCCAGAACAGCAAATAGGAGCACCACCCCCTCAGCGGAGGTCAGCAAGAATTCAGAGAATGGGGCCGCCAAACCGCGCTGCTGTAGGACTTTCGGCAGGCGGATGGCAATCGCCTGGGCCTGTAACTCATAACGTCTTGATATCGGATTACTCGTTTCCATCATTGTGTACCTCACTTTCGCCGAGTGCATGCCGGTGGATCTGTGGCAGCACATCCGGCAGCCAGTCTTTCACCTCGTCAGGTTCTACCACCCGGACATTGGCCAGCGGCAGAAGAGGTTGAGGGGGAGTAAACATGGGTAAGGCCCGCCTTTTTTGAACCTGGCCAGGCAGCCCGCGGTTCACCAGATCGACAGCCTGGTCGCGTGCCTTCACCTGGGACTGGAGATCAGGTGTGATCAGGACAGGAGCCTCTGGCTGTCCCGTTTTAGGGATCGACACAATCGCCCCAAAGAACAGGTCGGGGTCGATCACATTCCGCCGGCCATGATCGTCCAGGATCAGGATCGGCGCATCGCCGCGGGGATCACGAGGTATGGCCCGCCGGCGGAGGGCTTCCGTTTTTCCCCAGATCCAGGCCAGGTACGCTACCAGCGGTACGGCGATGGCCAGGATAACCCAGGGCGCTGCGGCTTGGACAGTGTTAATCGTGCGCTGACGTTCGGCAGCCAGTTGAGCCATTTCCGACTGGGCGGCCTGGGCGGTTTGCATGGCCTGCAGGCTGGAGGCGTCAGAGGTAGCCTGACGGTTCCAGATTGCCTGGGTAGCTGTACTGGACCAGCTTTGGGCAGTGGCATTGGCTACGGCTGTAGCCGTCGCCTGGCTGCTGGCGGCTGTGGCCGTGGCGGACCACACTTGCTCGGTTTGCGTGGCGGCTGCGGCAGCACGGATGCTTTCGGAAGTGGACTGAGCTGCAACATATGCAGCCTTCAGGGTATCCTGGGTGGCTGCTGCCTGGACGGTGGCGTGCCATTGCGCCGCATACTGGGCCTGAGCAGTGGAAGTCTGCACAGCGTGGACATACTCAAGAGTGGCATGCGCCTGGACCCCGGAAACATTCGGATCTGAGCTGCTCAGGGCAGCATCCTCGCAGGAGACCAGGGCCAGGCCAACCAGGATGATAAAAACCAGAAGCAAGATTCTTTGGTTTTTCATGTGGGCCTCCTGGCTGACTAGCTCCACCAGTCGTGGGGCAGGTCCAATAGATCATGGGTATCTGCTGCATCTTCATGGCCTTGCGAGAGCAGTTGAGTCAATAACCACTGCTGCTCGATGAGCATCTGCTGGTAGAGATCGGGCTCCTCGGATTTCCTCCAATGGGCGTTAGGGCCGCTGATCCACTTGCCAGAGGTGAGCTTCCGGTAAACGCGCTGAATCCTGATCAGGCGCCGGATGACGAGATATGCAGCCAGACCGAGTAGAACAACGACTATCAGCGTTACCAGCAACAGGATCAGGGTCTGGCCGCGGCCCACGTCGCTGACGCCCTGGGCCGCAATCTGCGCTGCCCGGGAAGCATCTTGAGCGGCCCGCGCCGCCTCGATGACGCTCTGGGCCTGAGCGATGTCGACCGCATTTTCCGTAGGGCCGCAGGCAGCTAAAATCACCATAAGCAAAACGAACAAACCGATCTTTTTCATGTCAACCTCCATATCGTGTAAATGGGTTACCAATAATTCGTGTCTGGAGCTGGGATGCCCAATTGGTCAGCCAACGCTCTCAGCCGTGCCCGTGGGGTGCCTTCCATTACCGTGCGCCAGTCAGTCTTTCCGGGAAACTGTCCACTGATCTCCCGGACAATCAGGTCGGCCAGTTCGTTGGCCGGTAAACTTGCCAGGCGGTCGTAGGCCCCACCGGCCCCTTTGGTTGGATCTTGCGCCAGGCGGCTGATGGCATGACCGACTTGATCGCGGATACCGCTTCCGCCCTTGCTAGCAGCATAGAGCAGCCAGGAAATGAAGGCCTTGGCATTTATGCCTTTTTCCAGAAGTTGCTCCTGGCTCTTAGAACTGATCCGATTATTTGAAAGCAAATCCCCTGTTTTCCATTCACCAACCACCGCCATCTTTTGGCTAGCGGTGCCACCATTTTCCGATTCAGATTTTTCGGCATTTGCAGGGGTGGTTTGAGAGTTTATTAAGTGTTTAAAACCAGGAGTTAAAGAGTTTAAACTGTGCCAGTCGCGCCAATCAAAGGTGACATTCGCGCCAACCTTATAGGTGTCATCACCGCCAATGCGAGTGCCATTCGCGCCACTATTGGTGACAATCGCGCCATTATGGATGTCAACCGCGCCAATGGGATCGTCAACCGTTTCAACCCTAATGGTGTCAGTATCGCCAGTAATGGTGTCAATTGCGCCATTATGGGTGTCAGTCGCGCCAATTGAGTTATCAGCGCTCTTATTGCTAATGGTGTCAATAGCGCCAAATCCTTTCCTGGCTAACAATTCATTTGCCCGAATTTGATCATCTTCGATCATAGGTTCGCCTAGACAGACTTTGAAGCGACGTGACGATTCTCCCCAGTCACCGATCTCGTGACTAATCTCTCGAACAAACCGGGCAACTTCATCGTTACGCAGCCACTCCCAAATGGTTTTAACGCGCTTCAAGCCCAGCCAGTTGGCAATCCTCACGTAACCCTGATCCACAAGGGTTTCATCCCGGATTTCACCTGTACGCGGGTTGATGTAACAACGATCGCGCATCAGCACCACCAACCAACCTTGCCCATGACCTAATTTAGGCAACCATCGAGTTACGAAATAGTGCGTGAGGAAGACCAGGTCTCTCGGGGGCATCAAGTGTTGCGCCAGCTGATCTGCGAGCTTCTGAAACTGCTCACGATTGTTTTCTGAGATCGGCCCGCATATGGCTTGCAAAACATCTTGGACAGAATGGAGTTCTGTGCCTGCGTTGCTTGATGATGGTGTATTCTCCTGCCATGGGATCAGCTCATCCACTGGAATCTTTAAGGCATCCTTAACCACCTCCAGTGGATTTTTCCCTTCAGCCAGACGTTTATACAACCAGACTCGGAGAGAAAGCTCGTCGAACGGAGTCAGAGGGAGGGATAACGCCACCCGGTAATTTCGGGGAATTCGGTGAGGATGGTTGTCAATTCCATGTTGCCAGCGGGGTTTTTCCTCAGCAGGCGTAACAAGACCACGCAACCTCTGCCAGGTTCCAGGGTTTGCAGAGTAACGCCGGAAGGTGCGCAGGCTCATCCCAGAGTATCCGGCGACCTTCTGCGCCGGCGCGCCGAATTTCTTGCCGGGTTGTTTGGCAGCTCCAGCTTCATAAGCTGCCTGGCGAAAGCCAATGTACAGCCAGGCCAGCTCCTGGCCAAGCACCGGAATGTACCTTAGAAAATACCCTGGTACGACGATCACCTGGTGAGGCTGGACGATCTCATCATAGATCGATTGATACTCCGCCTGGAGCGAGAGTACATCCGGTCCACCGGTGGGAAGGGAACTTTCCTCCTCAAGGGAATCGTCAATCTCTTCTTCAATAGCTTTTTCCGCGACAATGAATTGGACCTCCACCTTCTGGTCCAAGATGCCGGTCAGTAGTCGGGTTACTGTGCTGGTAAGGCGACTGGCAAGCCACTCGCGGCCATACTCATTCGAGATTCCCACAATAAATATTCCATCTTCGAATGAGATAAAGCGTGTATCACGCACCCATGTATCAAATGACGCTTTCGACATATCCATATGTAACTGATCAAGCGCCATTTGCCAGGCTCGTTCAGGCTGGATCGACGTGCCATTCATGACTGCTCTCGCCCAGTGGATTTATGAACGTCAGCAGATTTGCCATAGCCGTTCTTATTCAGAAACTTGCCGATGGCATCTTCTGGAACGCGGAAAGTACGTGGGCCAAATTGGATTGCTTCGAGTTTGCCGTCCCTGATCCAGCGGTAAACAGTTTTCGGGTGAACGCGTGCCCATTCAGCTACTTCGAGCACAGTAAGTAAGTTCCGGGCATTCCAGGTGCCCGGCGGTGGGTGGATAGATTGAGTCGTCATCTCTTTTTCTCCCACCGGCTTTGAAACCCCTACAGACATAGCTTTGGGAGAATCAAAATAGCCGGCACTTAATAGAAATCTATTAAGTGCCGGCAATAAGTGCAAATAATTAAGCTGTCATTACTTATAAGCTATTGAGAGGATACCCACCCTCTCCGCAGATTATAAGATCCCCCAAGGCAACGTAAGCTGCACTTACTGCCGGATTTAATTATTCTGGTGGTAGACCTGTCAAAGTGCAAGGGATCTGCGGCCGAGATCGCTCAGTTCGCGCTGGGGGATCTCACTTTTTAAGCAGTTATCCATCATTGTACGTACTCCTCGACTCTTGTCGAGGTATTGTGGGACATCGTTAGCAGGATTTCGACACCGGTACTCATCTGTCCGGAGTCTTCCTGTATGTCACAAATGTTCCCTTCTGCCTCTCTACGCTCTATCCAATAACGTCTTTCGCTATCTACTCGCAAGCAATCCAGGATCGAAAACAGCGGCTCGTAATCCGGGCGGGCTTTCACCCACAATACGCACTTGGCAGTCATATCGACTCCCACTTCCTGGATCATCACGTGTACCAGATCCTTGCGCTCCTCCTGAGTCGTATTCTCCCAGGTTTCACGCAAATCCAGTAAGGTCTTCGCAGCGCGGTTGATGGCGGGTTCAGGAGTGCGTTCCAATAAGGCCAACTTTTCTTTCAATGCACTGACCTTTTGCCAGTATTGGTACTCCTCCTCTTCGTACAACCCAAGCTCGAAGTTCTCGCGCATCAGTCGCAACGTGCCGCGGATTTCCTTGCGCTCGGCTTCCGGATCAACCTGAGCCCGTTGTTCATTGAGCATCTGGCGCACGATTGGCTTCCAATTATTCGGAAGGTGGATTGACCGGATTAGATTTGCAACCTGGGCATCGATGACTTCGGCGCGCACACTCTGTCCGATATAGGGACAATCGTGATAGCCGCGATGGTGGGAGTTCTCGCGATAGTAGGTAGCGCAGTTCTTGGGTGTTTGAATGTTCAGCCGCCTGCCACAATGCGAACAAACAACCAATCCCTGAAGCAGGTTGATCCGCACTGTCTTCATGATTGACTTTACATTCACTCGTCGGCTAGCGCGTACAGACTGGCACCGTTGCCACAAATCCTCACTGATGATCGCCTCGTGTTTACCTTCTGAGACCCTGGGCGCCGTGGAGCGAAAGCTGACATCCTTTGGACGTACAGTCATCCCCCTGTAACGGATCTTGCCTACATAGTACGTGTTGCAGAGCATGTCCCGCACAGTATCCTTGCCAAAAGGATGATTTCGGTTGGTGAGGTAGCCCTGGGCGTTCAGCCATTCAGCGATCTGCATATCGGAGTAGGCACCGGTTGCATAACGCTCAAACATCTCGATGACCACCGGGGCCTTTTCAGGATCAGGCATACCCATCTTGCGATTCCCTTGAAGCTGGCTGACATAGCCCCAGGGAACAGCGCCGTTGTGAAAGCCTTGAGTTGATCTTTCCAGCTTCCCCTTGTTTGTTTCCTTACTTAAGTTGTCCGAATAAAATTCTCCAAGCGAACTGACCAAGTGGAAGAGCAATTTACCTTCCGGTGTGCTCAGGTCGAATGGCTGCTCCACCGCTTTGAAGCTGATCTCCAGGGATTGCAACTCGTGAACGACCTCCAATGACCATTCCAAGCGGCGCGCAAGGCGATCGACCTTATGAACGTAGAGCACCTCGAATTCAAGGTGGCGAGCGCCTTCGCGCATGGCATTGATGCCTGGACGGTATTTTTTACGATACGCCGAGATAGCAGGGTCGGAATACACCTTGACAATCTCGACATTGTCACGCTCTGCCTGTTCCTTGATCTGCCTAAGTTGAGCATCCAGGCTGAAAGAGTCATTCTGCATCTCTGAAGAACAGCGAATATACGCTGCTCCTCGAAGCGGATTTGATGGTTCCCTCTGTTTAAATCTAGTCATCTCATTGGTCTCCTTGTTTTAAAGTCTGAATTGGTGTGAAAAAGACTGGTTCAAAGGGATGAGCTCATCTATTACCTCCTCTCCAGGAGCAGGGCTACTACATCTGGTTAAGAAGAATCGTTGGCCTTTTCGTTCTCAAGCGCTATTAGGCGTAGATGAACGCGCACGAGCCAGTCCACCAAGCTCTTCGGTGGTTTGTTGAGGATAATTTGCTGCTCCTCGGAAGGGGTTATATCATCTCCAGAAACCGGTTTTTCTTGTGGGTCAGGATTTTTAGGCAAGTTTCGACTTACAAGATCATCTGCCATAATTGCACCTCTTTCGCTAAATAGTATTGAATGCCTCTTATGCGCTTTAGGGGACAAAAGAAAACTCCGGTTCAAGCGTATTTGCTGCTTGGACCGAAGCGTTGATTGTGGGATGTCCCAATCTTCTGGGTTATTCCTTTAGATTACAAGCTTGGCTTGCAGGATATCGTGTAGAATCTGTTTCAGATTTATTTGATTGCTACATCAGCGACAGGTTCGATACGGTTCGAAATGAGCCTTACAAATTTTCGTGTACAGTTAACGAGTTTCATCGGGCGGGAGCGGGAGATCGCTGACATCAAGCGCTTGTTATTCAGCTCGCACCTTGTCTCGCTCACGGGCACGGGCGGCAGCGGTAAGACACGGCTGGCAATCCAGATTGCCAATACACTGAGGGAAGCCTTCGCCGATGGTGTGTGGATGGTGGACTTCGCTCCACTTCACGAGCCTGCACTCGTTCCGCAGATTGTTGCTCAAGCGCTCAACTTGCGACCGGCTGCAGATGAGCCCTTGATGGAGACGCTCCTGGATTTTACACGGTCAAAACATTTGCTTCTCATTCTGGATAACTGCGAACACCTTACTGAAGCTTGCGCACAGCTTACACAGGAATTGTTGTCCCAAAGTCCCAAACTGCGAATTCTGGCAACCAGTCGCGAGCCTTTAGCGATTACAGGCGAAACGATCTATCCGCTCTCAGGGCTCTCCTGGCCTTCTGATGATGAGGGGCTGGAAGCCAACTTGCAAGACCTGATGCAATATGACGCTATTCGCTTGTTTATTGAGCGGGCGCGAGCCATTTCTCCCAATTTCAGCCCCACCCCCGAAAACATCTGGCCTACGGTCGAGGTCTGCCGGCGGCTGGATGGTTTGCCGTTGGCTCTGGAATTGGCAAGCGCACGCGTCAATGTTTTGAGTGTTCATGAAATTGCTCTACGCCTTGATGACCGGTTTACCCTGCTCATCTCCAGCCAGCGCAGAGGACTCGAACCACGTCACCACACCCTACGTGCAGCAATCGATTGGAGCTATGACCTGTTAGGTCCAGACGAACAGGCTCTGTTACGTCATATGGCTGTATTTGAGGCCGGCTGCTCTCTGGATATGCTCGAATCCATTTGTACTGGCGGTATGCTCCCAAAAGAGCCGATCCTCGATCTGATCTCCTTGCTTGTAAGTAAGTCACTAGTCGTAGCAGAAGCCACCGGCCGGGTCCAGGTACGCTTCCGCTTACTCGAAACTATTCGCGAATACTTACTGGAAAAATTAGCTCTGGCTGGCGAAGAGGAACTCTGGCGCGATCGCCATCTAAATCTGTTCCTTGCCAGGGTAGAGGATGAAGCTCCCAAGCTAGGTGGGACTTACCAACAACTTTGGCTGAACTGGCTTGAAGGTGAGCAGGATAATCTGCGAGCAGCGTTAACCTGGGCTCTGGAAAAGGGCGCCAATGGTGTGCCAGATAACAAACGTATAGAATCAGGCTTACGAATCGCCAGTGCGGTGGTTCTCTTATGGCAGATCCGCGGGAATGCACAAGAAGGATTGGGATGGTTCGAGCGTTTGCTTGCCCAAGCGGACGATAGCATTTCCCTGGACGTGCATGTAAATGCCATAGTCTCTGCGTCCTTTCTGGCCTTGTTCCTTGGAAAGGGTCAAGCAAGCCTTGAGTATGGGCGTGAAGCGGTAAAAATAGCTGAAGCGGCGGGCGATGAAGGAAAACCAATCCTGGGTTTCGCCCTGGCAGGTTTGGCTTCCGGCGCGAAAGCAACAGGCGACTATCTTAGTGCTTTCCAGACGGGCGAACGGGCCGTGCAGTTGTTTCGAGAATCTGGACCGCCGTTATATTTAGGCATGGCCTTGATATCACAAGGGGAAATTGCCCTTCAGCTGGGCAACTTTGTGATCGCTCGAGACCGGTTGAGCGAGAGCCTGACCCTGGCTCAAAACAATGGTGATAATTATCGAATAGCACATACGCTGAACATGCAGGGTAATCTGGAGCGCCTGGAGCAAAATTACCCAGAGGCAATCATCATGTATGAGCAAAGTGAAGCGCTTCTACGTGAGCTGAATGCTCAGCAGGATTTAGCTTCTGTCATGTGCAGTCTGGGATTTACCAGCCTGTTCCTGGGAAAGATTGACCGCGCCCAAACTCTATTCCGCGAAAGCTTGAATATACATAAGGAAAAACAAAATAAGCGTGGAATGATAGATGATTTGATCGGGTTGGCGGCAATCGCAGTCATGGCAGGATTGCATGCCGATGGAATGCGCCTGCTGGCCGCGATTATTGCCATAACCAGGTTGCCCAGCGGGTCTACATGGCGTGTGACCCAGATGGAGTTTGAACGCTATTACGAACTTGCTCGCGAGAACCTCATGGTTAGTGAGTTCCAAGCAGAGCAAGCAGCCGGAGGCGCGATGTCCCTGGAGCAAGCCGTGGACTACGCATTGAATCTTCCGCTTAAACTGGGAATTGCCCCAAAAATTGGGGAAACGCCGGGCGACCTCACCCGACGCGAGCGCGAAGTCGCCGTGTTGATCGGGCAGGGCAAGACAAATGGGGAAATTGCCCTCGAACTGGTCTTGAGCAAACGCACCGTTGAGACACATGTCAGTAAAATCTTATCCAAGTTGGGGTTGACCAGCCGCACCCAGGTCATGCGCTGGGCGATCGATCATGGAATGACCCAGGCACGCTCGTAAACCAAGCATCAATCTAATCCAAACTTTTTTATACTCTACCCCCGTACGGGGTAGAGTAATTTTGCTGCATTTCATACTTCAAAGATACGTGTATATCTCAGTGTGTTTACTGATGACATTATTGGTCGCCTTTGTCATAATAGCTACATCAAAGGAAATATACACGTTCCAACTTTTTTACAAGGAGTGAATATCATGATCAATATTGAAGAGCGCATCACCATCCATCGTCCAATCGAGGAAGTCTTTACCTATATGACCGACCTCAGAAATACGCCAGAGTGGCAATCTGGGCTGCTGGAAGTGCAACAAACGACCGAGGGTCCCGTGGGCATCGGAACCACCTACCAGGCTGTGCGCAGATTCCTGAGTCGAAAAATGGAGTCGACCCTGAAAATCGTAGGGTATGAGCCAAATTCGAGCCTCACCTGGAAAACGGTCTCAAGTCCTATGCCTTTTACGACAGCGTGGCACTTCAAATCCACAGCTGAGGGTACCCAGGTGATTTGGACCTTTGAGGCCGAGGTAGGCATATTCGGGCTGGCGGACCGGTTTGTTGCCAATAGCATTAAGCGAGATGCGGTGGCAGGTTTCGGCACTCTGAAGGATATGCTCGAGAGCAAAGTTATAGCGGCCGCGTAAGAATATAATCGATGAGCCATGTCAGCCACTTCAGTTAAATCCCCGATATTTCGAATTTTCGAAGAGGCCTTCAACGCGGGCAACCTGGCTGTTGTGGACGAAGTATTAACTCCCGACCACATCGCACATAACGCCTTCGGTGGAGCCCCGAACGGCCCGACGGGTCTGAAGTGGCTGATCGTCATGTTACGGACTGCCTTCTCCGATCTTCACTGTATCGTTGAGGATGAGTTTAGTGAAGGGGATAAATTCTCAGCGCGTTGGACATTACACGGCACACAGCAGGGGCCATTTATGGGGAATCCACCGACCGGTAAGCAAGTCAGCGTTCCAGGTCTGATCTATGGGCGGACGGTGGATGGCAAAATTGTTGAGGATTGGATGATCATCGATCAAATGAGTATATTGGTGCAGCTTGGCCTAGTTCCCCGTAATTAGCCAGCTAAACAATAAGAAATAAAATAGTATTCACATGCTTCAACTGCTTCATGCCTGGCTAGCTAGCCAGGCACTTAACTGGCGTCATTGACCTTTTCCTGGTTGAGCGCCAGGTAACGGCGGTTGACATGCGCAAGCCATTCAATCAGGCTCTGAGGAAGCCTATCGGACAAAAGCTGCTGCTCCTGGGAAGGGGTTATACCATCTCCAGAAACCGGTTTTTCTTGTGGGTCATGGTTTTCAGCCACATTTTGATTTAAATGCTCATCTGCCATAATCGCACCTCTTTCACTAAAAAGTGTTGAAAGCCTCTTATGCGCTTTAGGGGATAAAAGAAAACTCCGGTTCAAGCGTATTGGCTGCTTGAACCGGAGCGTTGATTATGGGTCACCACAACTTTCTGAGTTATTCCTCCTTCGAGTTTCCCCAAATTGACAACTGACCTGGCTGAGCGATAATGCTCCGCTTACCAGACGATCTTCTACCAGCGACAATTTTGGCTGTCTGGTGTTCCAGCACCCATTCCTGCCAGGTCTTGGGACTCACGGGGATCAGCACCGGGCTGACCTCGGTTGGGCAACCCATCGGCGAGTTCGATACCCGCATCTCATCCGCAAAGAGCGACTGCAGATCATCCAACTCCGCGCCACGCAGTACTTCGCGCGCCAGCTCGGTGATGAAGTCGCCTTCTTCCACGGGCACGATCGCTCCGCCAACCTCATCTCCGTACAGAGTTTGAGCTGCGCGCATCTTTCGACCCATCAAAGCCAGCGCTTGGACTTCCATGGCGTCTTTGTAAACCGCGAACACCGCCTTGACTGGCTGAGTCTGCCCTAAACGCCACACCAGCCGCAGTGCCTGCCATCAGGAAAACAAACCCGCCGCAGGCCAACCCGATCAGCGCCAGCCCGGCCGGCAGCAAGCGAGCCAATAACCCGGGCGCGACGCCTTCTGCGGCGTCACTCAAATCGCCCAGTCCGTACCTGGCCATCACCTGGCGCCCCAGACCGACTGATGCGACATCCGGCGAGCTGAGGTCCTGCACCACCTGCGCTTCAGCCTGGGGGTATTTCTGTGCCACCGTGCCGACGATGCCTGCGTAGGTATCCTCAAGCGCGCGGTTGACGTAGGCCGCCATCGCCAGGCTGAGTGCAACTGCCAGGAGGAGCGCAACCAACGATAGGGCTGCGGTTCGGATCATCAAACGCCTGTCTTCTGAATGAGGGAGAAGGTGCATGTTATTCACCTGCCTTGTAGCCCAGGCCGCGCACAGTCTTGATCAGCGTCGGCTCCTGCGGGTCGTCCTCGAGTTTTTCGCGCAAGCGCTTGATGTACACGGTGAGCGTATTATCGTTAACGAAATCCTCGTCCACATCCCAGATTTGCGCGAGGATCTGGCCACGGGTGAGCACCCGCCCCTGGTTTGCGATTAAAGCGAGCAGCAGGCGGTACTCCAGGGCGGTCAGGAGCACCTCGCGCCCATTCTTGTACACCTTGGCCTGCTGGGCAACCACTGTCACATTCCCACAAATCAGGGTGCGGTCCTCGGCCTCGACTGGCCTCCGCCGGCGAAGCACGGCTTTGATACGAGAAAGCAACTCGCGCAGGCGGAAGGGCTTGGTGAGGTAATCGTCCGCGCCCAGATCGTGCCCCAACACGATACTGCCCTCTTCGTCGCGGGCGGAAAGGATGATAATGGGTGTATCGCCGGCGGCGCGGATCTCCTTACACAGTGCATAGCCGCTGCCATCCGGCAATCCAAGGTCCAGGAGCACCAGGTCGAAGGCTGGCGCTTGAACAGGTCGCGCGCCTCTTCCAGGCGGTGGGCAAGACTGACCTGGAAACCGTCTTGCTTGAGTGAGTATTCCACCCCCATAGCGATGGTGTCATCATCTTCGACGAAAAGAATAGAAAGCATGGGAAGAATCCTGGATATCCATATTTGGGTCTGGGCAATTATAACTAGAACCCATCCGAAAATTCTTTAGAGCAAGATGTCCTCACAGGTTAAATTGAATAATGCGATCCAATTTTCCGGTTGCTTGCACCGGCGGATTTTGACCGAAGGTCCGACGTTTGACTACTATACCATCGCAAGGTGGCAACAAGGGTAAATTATAGAAAACTCGACAAAAGGGTAATAACGAATATAAAAGGCCAACCCTTTCTCGATTCGAGGATGAATTAGCCCTTTGTAAAAATTATTTCCACCGTGAAGAGGATACCCACCTTCTCCGCTGAGCGTATAACTTTCAGTGCAATTTCGCCGGCAGCAACGCTTGGTGAACGAATGTCAAAGTGCGGAAGGTGTACGCTGGGGATCACTCAGTTCGCGCTGGGCGATCTCAATTTTTGACCGCCTATCCATCATGGTACGTACTCCTCGACACTTGTCATGACATTCTGGGACCTCGGGAAGACGGTTTTGACTTCCGTCCCTTCCTGTCCCGGTTATTCCCTTATGTCATCAATACCACTCCGTGCTTCAGCCTGGCAGCCCCAGACACCCGGCTCCATAGTGCGCTCTTGAGAGAAATTCCCTGTTACAACTAACTAATACATTTATATAATGATAAGTGATCGGCATTGTATGGAGAAAAAAGGTGTCAGACATATTGCTGGCAACCAAAATCCATATTCCGCCTCTACATAGCAATCTGGTCAATCGGCCGCAGCTAATTCAACAGCTGAACGAGGGAGTCGTTAATAGCCGCCTGACTATCATCTCAGCTCCGGCCGGTTATGGTAAAAGCACATTGCTTGGTGAGTGGGCATCCCAGCTTAACATTCCAGTCGCCTGGCTATCTCTTGAAAGAGGGGAAAATGTGCCAGCTCGTTTCTGGAAATATTTCATTACTGCCTTCAATGAAATTCCCCAGGTTCGTCTGACCGGAATTGGAGAGTCGATCTCCCAGGTGTTGGATACTTCCCAACCAGAAACAATGGAAGTGGAGCTTATAAAGCTGGTGAATAGTTTCTCCGGCCTCGAAGAGCGAGTCATTATGGTGCTGGATGATGTGAATAACATCACTGAACCCCAAATTCACCAAGATTTGGTGTTTTTGATCGAGCATTTGAAACTATCTATCGGTGGACTGCACCTTGTGGTAGCAGGTCGGATGGATCCCCCCTGGCCGCTGGCGCGCTGGCGAGCACGGGGTGAATTATGTGAGTTCCATGCTGCTGATATGCGTTTTGATTTCGATGAGACAGTTCAGTTTTTCCATAAATATTTACAAGTCAACCTTTCATCGCAGGACATCGTGGCACTCCAGGATCGCACAGAGGGCTGGATTGCAGGCTTACAAATGGCTGCAGTTTCCATGCAAAGAAGGCTGATTGCTGAAGGCCCACAAGGTGTATCTCGTTTCATTGAATCCTTTTCCGGTTCAAATCGATTTATTTTGGATTACCTGATGGATGAAGTGATCCTCCAGCAACCTGCAGAAGTGCGAGATTTTCTCTTTGCGACATCGATCCCAGAACAATTTACTGCTCCTTTATGCAACGCACTGACTGATCGGCAGAATAGTCAAACGATCCTTGAGCAATTGGAAAGGACTAATTTGTTTTTGATCCCACTGGATGATGAGCGACAGTGGTACCGCTATCACCATCTATTTGCTGAACTGTTGCGTAAATGGCTGAAGCAGAGACAGCCTGCCAGGGTTGCCGGGTTACACCAGCGCGCCAGTATGTGGTATGCAGAAAATAACATGCTATCCCAGGCGATCCGACATGCACTGGATGCCGGCGATGTTGCCCTGCTAAATCGATACACATCCGCGAATGTCTTGGGGGTTGTCGAACACACCGAGCTGTTGGATATGTTGAGACATTTCGAGGAGCTGCCAGATCAATATTTCCTTGAAAATCCCTGGTTGGGCGTTCCTTATGCCCTGGTAAAAGCCTTTGTCAACCCTTCAGGGGATGTGGAGCGCATCCTTCAAAAATCCGAACAAGGGTTGGTAAACCTCGAAAATACTTCTTTCAAGCAGCGGCTCATAAGTCTCTTGGATGGGATTCGGGCATACTTAGCCTGGCTAAAGGGCGAGGCAGACCAGGCTTTGGGGTTCGTCCATCGAGCCATGGACAATCTGCCAGAGAATGACCAAATGATCCACGCTCAATTATTAAACCTAGAAGGTCTGGCTTACCAACTTCAACTTAAACTACCCAAAGCGATCCAATCCTTCGAAACAGCACTTCTTGCAAGGCAAAGTGTGGCAGGATTATTTCCTGCCATGGTGAACAGCAATCTGGTTTCTGCACAGTTTTTGCAAGGTCGGTTACGGCAAGCTTTTTCCAACTGTCAAAGCATTCTGAGGCTGGCGAATGAATCGGATCAGAGCTCAAAAGACTTACCTTTTTATAATCACCTCTACGCTACCATGAGCCTGGTGCAGCTCGAGTGGAACAACCTGGAATCGGCGATACGCTTTGCTCGAGAGAGTATTGCGCTGTCTGAGCAGTGGCATCAAGCAGATTCCTGGCAATATACGCTATCCTGCCTCTCAAGAGTCCTATGTGCTGCTGGAAATCTGGAAGAAGCCTTTGCTATTAACCAGCGCGCTATGCAGAAGGCTGTCCATGTTTCCCCCTATTATTTTCGTTTGTCAGCTTGCGATGAAATAAGGCTCAATCTGGCAAAAGGGGATATACCCAAAGCTGTCCAAAGGTGTGCAGAGATCGAACCTCTCATGAAGGATTGTGAAAAAAGAGGTATGTTCTTATTGGAGAAAGCCTCCTTGCTGTATGCTCAAGGTTACTATGCTGAGATCCTTATGGTCTTAGAAGAACCGATGCGCAATTTGGAGAAGGGAGGCGCTAATTGGTATCTGATCAACCTGATGCCCATCCAGGCGCTTGCCTTGCAGGCTTTGGGCAGGGAAGAAGACGCTCTAAGGATACTCAGTCGTTGCCTGACTTTAGCTGAACCAGAAGGGTATGTGCGCGTGTTCGTGGAGAGAGGCGCCCCCATGGCAAGGCTATTGCAAACTGCCTTGAGGCAGGGCATCGAACCCAAATACATCACTGACCTTTTATCTGCATTTAATCTTCACGTCGAGGCGTATGAATCCAGAACGCCTGCCTCCCGATTTTCAGGTGCCAAGCTCATCGACCCGCTTAGTGAACGCGAGTTGGAGGTGCTGCGATACTTGAATACGAATCTGAGCACCCCAGAAATTGCGCGTGAGATGATACTCGCGCCATCTACGATCCGAACCCATGTCCGGAATATTTACGCAAAACTTGGTACCCACGGACGCATCGAAGCTATCCAGAAAGCAAAAGATTTAGAACTGATTTAACCTAACCGGTATTCAGACTATCGATTCCTCACTAAAGGTTAGGGATTTTTTTAATTACTCCCTTCTCTCATCTAATTAGATGATGGCAAATCATCTAGTTTATCGAGATAATTTGGTCAGGAAAAACATCTAAAGAATTTTGAGCAATCTTATGACTAATGGGCGCAATTATGACCAACCAACCAGCTATCTTATCCGAATCCAGGGGACGATTGACCCAACCTGGTCGGACTGGTTTGGCGGCTTCACAATCACTCCACAGAATGGCGAGACGATCCTCAAAGGCGAGATGATACATCAAGCCGCTTTGCACGGCATATTGGCAAAGATCAATGAACTGGGATTGATAATCCTCTCCGTTGAAAAAATAACACCATGAAAAAAAAGAATAAAGTTGGAACGCCTTCGCCGTTAGGGTGGAAGGTTGAAAAATATAAGGAGTAAGGAAACATGAAACGGATAATTCCAGGATTCTAAGTCACCCACTCGGTAAATGAAAGACTTTTATGATAAGCGTCCCCTTTAAATCACAATTCCTCATACTCAAGCGACAAAAATTAAAACTATTCATGATTTCCTGGCGGTTATCACCATAAATCCAAGGAGGATAATTATGAACGAAAGCAGAGTTGGGCTGAAAGAAAGCAGAGTTGGGTTGTACGCAGGGTTTGCTGGTGGCTTTGGATTTTATATTGCTTGGATGATTCTTGTCATTCTTTGGCAAACTACCACACCAGAAGATGCGGCAATGAAATCTGTCATCGGATTTGTCTTAGGCCTGGTCGTTGGAGGGTTGTTGTATCTCGGGGTATATTCTTTTGTAAACAAAAAGCTTGAAGGAGCAAAAAGCAAGCATATAACCAGAGATACAATATTGGGAATTGTTGCCGGCCTGGTAATCGCATTTTTGTTCGGTCTTCTATTCTATAATCCAGCGGGAGTAGGGATTACACCAATATTTCCGCTGGATTAGTCAGCCGGTCCACCGCGTGAAAGTAGATCATCGTTGTATCCAGGCTTTCGTGTCGGGTCATGCTCTTAACCTTTTGCACAGCCGCGCCGCCCAGGATCGCCTTGCTAATTGCCGTATGTCTCAAGAACAGGCTTGCCATTCGCCCGTAAGTCCGCAACGACATCGGCTACCATCTGACGCATCCCTTGAAGCGAGGCTTGGCAAAGCTGTTCCCGGTCGACCCGCAAGTTCTGGCTGCATATGCCGGTAGAGATCAGATTTAAGATGGTTATATCGTGACAATCCGCGTCGATGGAGGCTGAATTTTCCTCCAGCCGCCCAATGAGCCGGAGCATGAGTTATTGCCGGTTCCGAAAACCGGTTTTACCTGTGCATATCTGATGCCGAGTTTACGTTTTCCAGGAATGGCCGCGGCGAGATATTCCGGTTGGTTGATACAGGACTCGGTGAAACGCTCGAAGCGACGAGAATTACGTAGTCGGAGGTTCCCTGGGTACAATTACAATCCTTAGTTGAAATAACTAAACGAGATATTCCATTGCCACCTCCAGTCCGGGATAGCGTTTGAAGGATTAGCCGGAATCGTTGGACTTTTCCTGGTTGAGCGCCAGGTAACGGGGGTTGACACCTGCACTTGCAGCAGGTGCAAGTGTGCGCGCCAGCCACTCGATCAGGCTCCTCGGAAGCCTATCCGGTAAGGCTTGCTGCTCCCGGGGATGGGTTATATCATCTCCTGATGTCCCGTCTTTTTGTGGGACAGGATTTTGGGGGGGAGTTGTGACATAAAGATGTTTGTGCCATGGTTGCACCTCATACTCAAAACAGGCGATGTGCCTTCTATGCGCTTTAGGAGGTAAAAAAATCCGGTTCTGAGCACTGAGGGTCAGAACCGGATCGTGAATTGTTGGTCTGTTGACCTAAACAATTTATTACAAGGTTTATCTTTCATATTTTCCTCAGTGAATAGGCGAAGATGTTTCGTTAACTATTCTGTAAGCGTCCGATTTGTAAAGTTGTAAATCGGTATTTTGGACTTTATTAGATGATGATAATGGTCACGGAAGATAATTTTCTAACGTGATCTGTAATAATTTCGGTGAAGAGAATCAAAATCTTTGTTGAAACTAAATACACTGCTAACTCGCAGTATTTTCAACCATAACAGGTGGGTAAAACTGCGTAATTTCACCTTATTAGGATTCAGTATAATTAATAGCAAGTCCGCTTGTGCGTCGTTGCATTGAAAATATTGGAGAATCTATCTTATGAACAACATTAATAGCGTTAAAAAAGAATTGTTACCAGAGCAACGTGAAGATCTACTCAGAACATTGAAAACCCGTTTTGAAAACAACATGAACCGCCATGAAGGTCTTGAATGGGCTAAAGTACAAGCAAAGCTGGAAGCTAATCTTGAAAAACTGTGGTCACTCAATGAAATGGAAAGCACTGGCGGTGAACCGGATGTTGTTGGTTATGACAAAGAAACGGGCGAATACATTTTTTATGATTGTTCAGCGGAAAGTCCTAAAGGCCGCAGACAGGCTTGTTATGACCGTGAAGGGCAGGAGGAAAGGGAAAAGCAAGGGTTGCATCCGGGAGGTAACGTTATTGATATGGCAGCTGCCATGGGCATTGAGCCATTAACGGAAGAACAATATCGGGAGTTGCAGAAACTCGGAAATTTCGACACGAAGACACAGAGCTGGTTGAAAACGCCTTCTGATATTAGAAAACTCGGCGGCGCCCTTTTTGCTGATTACCGCTTTGGTCATGTCTTCGTGTATCATAACACTGCGCCCTGTTTCTATAGCGGCAGGGCGTTCCGTGGCTCGCTAAGGGTCTAATGCGATGCCCATTAAAATCAATTGCGGCCTAACACCGCGTGCACCGGACGGCTGTGACTGCGCGCGTCCTTCGGGGATGTTTCTGAGCTTTGGCAGTTTTCCATTTCCGAGCTTTATTCTCCCCAGCCGCCGGTAACGCAAGCCGTTAGACTGCCCTATCATTATAGGAGGTCTTAGATAATGCGACCCATTCGGTATTCTATCAACGTCACCTTAGACGGGTGCTGCGATCATCGTGTGGGTATCGTGGACGAGGACTTGCATCGTCACGCAGCCGAGAACATCGCCCAGGCCGATGCCCTCCTCTTTGGCCGGGTGACTTACGAAATGATGGAGGCCGCGTGGCGGCCCCCGGCGCGTACGGGAGTGATGCCCGATTGGATGGAACCTTGGATGGAACCCTTCGCCCGGACGATCGACGCGGCAAAGAAGTACGTCGTGTCGAGCACCCTGGACCGGGTCGATTGGAACGCGGAGCTCGTGCGCGGGGATCTGGGGAAGGCTGTTCAGCAGCTCAAGCAGGAGCCGGGCAAAGGACTGTTGGTGGGAGGCGTGAAGCTCCCGCAGGCGTTGGCGGAGCTGGGGTTGATCGATGAGTACGAGCTCGTCGTGCACCCCAGGCTGGCGGGTCATGGACCGACGTTGTTCGCGGGGCTATCGAAGCCCATCGACTTGAAGCTCGTGAGCCGGCTGGAGTTCGGCTCGGGGGCCGTGGCGATGCGGTATGAGCCGAGAAGGTAGCCGAAAGGTCTCGTGGCGACGAAGCTGGGGCCGCCTGATATGCGCGTGTAGCGGCTCGCCGCTTCGCTCGGCTCGCAATTGACGCGCCGCCCGTTAGGCGGCTTAAGAAGAAAAGTAATTACATGAAACGGTATTCGCTTCCGCAAATACCGACAGATTGTAAAGTCATGCGAGAATTGTGCGAGTTGAAATCATTTGAAAGATTAACGCAAAAAGACAAGGTATAGATGAAAAATTCCAACGCACACAATCAACGTATCGCAAAAATGACCTTCGCTTCCGTCTATCCGATGTATCTCGAAAAAGTGGAGAAGAAAGGCAGAACAAAAGAAGAATTGCATAAGGTCATCGAGTGGTTAACAAACTTCGATCATGAGAAGCTTCAGGAACTAATCCGGCAAAATGTGACTTTTGAAACATTCTTCCAACATGCTTCGCTAAACCCCAATGTGCACCTCATCACCGGAGTAATCTGTGGGTATCGTGTGGAGGAAATCGAGGATCCTTTGACGCAGCAGGTTCGGTATTTGGATAAGTTGGTGGATGAGTTGGCGAAGGGCAGGAAAATGGAAAAGATTTTGCGTGGCTCGTAAGGTTGGAGGAACTCAGCCATGAGATAAGTCATTGTGCTTGAACATATCTCCCTGGATGGGGTCATACAAGCACCAGGCGGGCCAGACGAAGATAACAGCGGCGGCTTTGCGTATGGCGGGTTGGGTGGCGTCATATCCTCCCAGGTCATGCTCATCTGCCAGAGCGTTGCCGCGGATTACCGTATTCTCGGTGATCGGCAAGCGATGGGTGCTATCCCATTCCGAGCAGAACTGGCGCAGTACGGTGAGGAGTGAGTTATCAGATCGAGTAGGGCATCAAAATTACGGCAAGTCTCCACGGACGATATTCTCTGACCTCCACGCACAAGTTGACGTGCCTGGCTCCCAGCTCGGGAGCGACGCTATTGTGGATGTGACCGTGCAGATTGAGTGCACCCGGTTCCAGCTTTTTGGATCTCGTTATGAGGCGCCAAACACATCGTCCAGCCAGTCGAATACGAAAGAGCTCAGTAAGCCCAGGTTCTCGCCCATGCAATGATGAGCAGCGCCCTCGTTCGATGGCCCAACTATTAATTTCTTGCGCGGATCTGGCAAAACCTGCAGGGCATGTTGTTGCTGTCGTCGGATCTCATCGTTCTGGTACTCTCCCTCGCCGATCAAGATCAGGGTGGGGCAAGTGATCTCACCTGGATCAAAGAGCACATCGCGGTTCTTCTCTACCAGCTCTCTAAAGTCACTGCCATCAAGACCCCAGCGCCAGGCGATCAGCTCGATCATGCGGACCTGGAATGGCATCCTCCAATTGGCGAGCAGACGCACTACCCCCCGGACTTTAGGGATGGGAGAAAAGCGAAAGATGTTGTACATATTGAAGATCATGCTGTTGGCCACGCAAGCCTTGATGCGCTGTTCTCGTGTAGCAGACCGCGGCACGATGTAGCCACCGGCGCTGATGCCATAGGCCGCCAGACGCTCAGGATCCACATCTGGGCGAGATAATAGATGGTCGATCACGAATTTCATCGGCGTCTCGAAATCGGGACGGAAATATAATCCATGGAAGGGCAAGTCGCCCTGACCTGGAAGATCGACGGTCGCGAAATTGTAGCGGCGCTTGATGGCTGCTGGCGCGATGTGATAATACAGATCTTCAGTGAATGTCTCACCGCCGCCGATCACCAGCAAGGTTCTGCGCGGTTTGTTGTCTGCGATCGCCTTCTGGAAGTAGCCTGGCAGCACGGCATTCTCGAACGGGATTTCGATCCGCTCGACGGGCGGTTCAAGCAAGGCGCTGCCTTTCTGAAAACACTCTCGCACGTGTTTAATAGTGGATTTGAAATTGGGGTCAGTCGGTCGCATGGAACCTAATACCGCCCGGTAGTAGACCATGGCTCTTAGAAGCGCCTCCCGCCCGCTCACGAAATGCCCGGCCTGCAGCGCAGCCTCCCCCCGCTCTCGAACCCGGTCTCCGAGGGCAGCCCATTCGTGCTCCCAGCTTGACGGGTTGCCATCTTTGATCTGGGAAGCGGCGTAGAAGCTCTCGCCAATCCCTGCTCCGCCGTGGATGGCGCTGCCCATCAGCCACTGGAAGGCGAAGTCCATGTCATTGGCCTTGAAGTACATTCGCGTGAATTGGCGATGAGCCTGGAATTCCTTTTTTTGTTGCTGAAAGGATTTTGTTTTCATGTGAGCTCTCCAATATTGACAATGTGTTTTAAGATAGACATATTGTCATTTACAGTATAAACTGTCCACTTAGTAAGTCAAGAAAGCCAACCGGCTCCTTCCGCCAACCTTCTATAAATAAACAGGTGAATATTAATGGACTCCATTCCACTAACCCGCCGCCAAAGCCATCGTCAGCGCACACGCTAAAAACTGCAAACCGCCCTTGTGGAATTAATCCTGGAAAAAGGTTACGATGCTGTGTCCATCCAAGATGTCACTGATCGTGCTGATCTCGCCAGGGCTACATTCTATTTACATGCCAGGGATAAGGGTTCGTGGAATATTTTCGAGCACATCGAACAGAATCAGAGCATTTACCGGGTGATTCTGGGCAGTAAAGGCTCGTCTCAAATCGCCCATCGTGTTCATGAGTACATGGTGGTAGAAACATTGAAAGAAATGCAGCGGCTGGGAATTTATGCGGACTTTGACACGCCGGCGGAGATCACTGCCCAGGTGATTATTGGTTCGATCTTGAGTCTTGCGATCTGGTGGCTCGAGACCCCTAATGATTACACCCCTCAACAAATGGGGAAAATGTTGTATGAGACGCTCCACCATAGCTCTCCCCCAAGTTAAGTATTTTGCTGAAACTTCCGTTCTAAACAAATCAGGCCGTTAGTCTGAACGCTCTCATCAAATTTTATCGAGTTCTTAGCCGGTGACTAGATGGTGGAGGTTTGGATGTCACCAAAGGGCTTGACTTCTGCCATACGAATTTAATTGCCTTTGTCTTACGTAAAAGAAGAATCTGCGCTGCCCATCTGGGCGGCTCCTGCCTCTTTATGAGCCTCTCAGTCTTGCTGATGGATGCGCTTCTGATGTTAGCGCCTAGCAGCCTCAATACGGCGGCTCAGCTGGCCGGCCTCGTATGCTCCGAACAGCATTTTGACTTGCTCATTGGTGAATTTATTGTGTATCTGTGCCATGATGAGACCCTTTCTGGTCCATCATATACCATAGGGTATGTTCACTTTTGGACTGCTATCGGTTTACTTTTCAAGTTTGGTCGACAATATATTAAGTCACTCTTGACAGGACAGAATAAACTGCTAAACTATTACTATGTTATTAGTTATATAGTTATATATTGCATTGACTTCTATGAGAGACCAAAAACCAAGTATAGAATTCCATCTCGATAACCGCTCTGGCGTCCCCCCCTATTTGCAACTGGTCCACCAGGTAAAACAGGCTTTACGCCTGGGATTCCTTGTGCCCGGAGACCAACTTCCAACGATGCGCATGGTTGTCTCTCAGGTTGTCATTAACCCCAATACAGTGTTCAAGGCTTATCGGGAGCTTGAGATGGAAGGATTGGTAGTAAGCCGTCCTGGTCAGGGTACATTTGTCGTGCGCACGCTTGCAGATGATTCTCTCGACCAGCATGATGCCTTACGAGCCAGCCTGCAAAAATGGATCGATGAAGCCTTTGAGGCTGGTTTGAGCGAAGAAAGCGTGACTGCTCTCTTCGTAAATACGCTCCAAATGATGATTAAGGAAATACAAAAATGAGCGAGGTATTGGTAACAGAAAAACTTTCCAGGCGATATGGCCGCCGTTGGGCACTGCAGGATGTTGACTTGAAGCTCCCTACCGGCCGGATTATCGGATTGGTAGGGCCGAATGGAGCCGGCAAGACGACGCTGATGAAGCTGGCCGTCGGGCTACTGGCCCCTACGTCCGGGCAGATTGAAATCTTTGGTGCCTCACCCTGGAAACAACCTTTGCAGGTCATCAGGCGAGTGGGCTATGTTGCCCAGGAACGCCCGTTGTATGCTTCTTTTACTGTTAGAGATATGCTGACCTTCGGAAAGAAGCTGAACCAGGTCTGGGATGAAAACCTGGCCGTCAACCGGTTGGATCAGCTTGGTATTCCGTTGAACCTACGCACCAATCAACTCTCAAACGGTCAGCAAGCTCAGGTGGCTCTGGTATTGGCTCTGGCCAAAAAACCGGATCTGCTGATCCTGGACGAACCCATCGGCAGCCTGGACCCCCTGGCACGGAAGGAATTCTTGCAGGTGCTGCTAGATGAGGCCGCAACCTTCGGTCAGACCGTCCTGCTTTCATCTCACCAGATTTCCGATTTAGAGAAATTCTGTGATTACCTGATAATCTTATCCTCTTCCCGCTTATTGGTTTCTGAAGATATCGATCAGCTCACAGCAACTCACCATTGGCTGACCTGCCGGAATGAAGACGCAGACCGGGCATCACGTTCGGGGAAAGTCTTGGAGATTCATCGAAATGAGCGAACCTGCCGTTTGTTGGTAAAAGCAGATCGCCCTATTGATGAAGCTGGCTGGCAGATCGACAACGCTTCCCTGGAAGATATCGTCCTGGGGTACCTGGCGCTCCGCCCAGAATCAACCAAACAGGAGATGACGGTATGAATTGGGTCGTTTGGCGACAACATCGGATTGAATTTCTAATTGCGGTTATGGTGTTCATCCTTTTTACGATCACAGCGGTAACAATCGGGAGTCCGTCAGTTCAAGGGGCAACAAATGTAGTAAATTCGGGTTTATCTCAAAACGAAACGCTACACGCCCCCCTTTTTTTGCCCATGCAAATACTGCCCCTATTACTTGGGATCTTCATCGGCGCGCCGCTGGTGGCGCGACAAATCGAGACGGGGACCTTCCGGCTGGCCTGGACCCAGGGGATCACCCGTCAGCGCTGGCTCCTGACTAAACTCGCGCTGGTGGGAGGGATCACCCTGGTGTTATTTGTTCTCCTGGATTTGCTGGGAAATTGGATGGACCAGTCCGTGAACGCGGCATTGGGGCCTTTTACCCTTTTCGATAGCCAGGGAGTTATCTATATTGTCTACGGATTGTTCGCCCTGGCTTTGGGGATCGCGGCCGGAACCTTACTGGGCAAAACGGTACCCGCCATGGCGGTAACCATCCTGCTTTTCCTGGTCATAAGGCTTGGAATTGAAGCGCTGCGTTCGAATTACCTTCCCCCTCTTCAATTTACCTGGAACTTCGTGGGCGCTTTCCCTCATAGCCAGAATTGGATATTGGGCGGATTTCTAGCCAATAGTGCAGGCAGCCCCCTCCCCCCTAATTCTATTGCACAGGCTTGCGGACCTATTCCTCTGGGAACCTCCGGCCTCATTTCCTGTCTCACAGCAAATGGCTTCCAACAGGTTTTTATCTACCAGCCGGCCAGCCGTTTCTGGATTTTCCAGGGGATTGAGAGCGCCATCTTTCTTGTACTCACCGCAGGGCTGGTGCTGCTCACCTTCTGGTGGCTGAGAAACCGGGTTGAATAAGGGCAAGCATGATAACGTATCAACTATTTTTGACAATAAGATTTATTTCGCCACTGAACCACTATCCTGAAGAACGGACCCCCCTTCTCAACATCATCTCTGGATTGTAGGATAAAGATCCGGGCGTCAAGGCTGCCTGGCTGATTGGTTCACCTGGTAGGGGGAAGCAGACTGTGGAGAGGTTATGCATTCGCCAGAATGGCGAGGAACAAAAACAAGTCTGAGGCGGCGTGGATCAATACTGCCCCCCAGATGCTGTCAGTCTTCATGATCAAATAACCACAGGCCAACCCTAAAGTGAAAGTGTTAACCACCATAAAGGGAATTGCGATGGGTGTAAGATACGTAGCACCGCCGTGCCACAGCGCGAAAATAATCGATGATACCAATACTGAACCGCCGATGCCTAACACGGGCTCGAACCGCTTCAGAAAGATCCCCCGCAGCCAGAGCTCTTCCATAAAGCCGTTGGCGAGCGAGAAGGCCAGACCCCACACAATCGCCGCGCTCAGATTCTCCATACTCGTATAGCGCGTGGCGAAGAACAAAAACGCAGATGCCGCAAAGTTCAACCCCACTAATGCGCCAATGCTCAAACCTAATTTTAGATTACCACGTTTAAGATAAATTGATCCGAGATCCGCGCCGGAAAGTTTGGTGAGCACAAGGATCGGAACGACAACCAGTACCGCTTCGTATACTTTGGCGATGGCAATCCCCTGCGACACGCCGGTTGTCACGTGGAACCAGCCCAATACGATGTAGCTCCAGCTGCTGAACAGCAATGTGATGGGATAGGCCGCCGAGGCGACGAAAAATGTAAACGCGATTCGCCAGAACCGGTTCAAGCGCGCATTGCCCCTGAGCCACAGCGTGGCGACCAGGCAGGCAGCTGAGACGATCAGGTTGTAGGTGAGGTTTTTGTTCGTCGGTAGGATGTCAAAATAGTTCGAGCCCAGGATGATGACGGCGATGCCGCAAACCAGGAGAATAATGAAGGCTGGGAGACGGTGCATCCAGCTTGTCTGTGGAACGCTTTTGAATTTCTCCGAGCTGATTGGGGTGATTTGAGTGGTCATTCTTCCTCCCGTGACAGAGCCGTGAATGCATCTTCCAGGTTGGTTCTTACAGCTCCATCATAAGCCACCGGGACCGAAGAATCACCCCCTAAATGGTGGATTTTCAGGGGAAATTAATGACA
Organism: Chloroflexota bacterium; assembly: GCA_023381565.1. Lineage (GTDB taxonomy): Bacteria > Chloroflexota > Anaerolineae > Anaerolineales > Anaerolineaceae > JAMCRR01. The sequence goes on along the minus strand of JAMCRR010000198.1, from coordinate 29,644 downwards.
TCAATAGGGGATTACGCGCAAAAACGGCTCAGTGCAGTCACGGTGTGCATCAGACCGCGAACCCGGGAGGAAAATTTGCGATCTGATTCTATGGATTATTCCGGGGCCTGCCCGTTGAGCGCCTGGTGGACATACATCGGCGTGTTACCCGCCAGCGCCTTTTCGGTGAAGCACATCAGCCGCGGCAGCCGCGCCGGCTCGGCATCCCCGCGCAGCACCGAGCCCTGCTCGTGGAGCCTGCCAATGACTTTCACGCGTTTCTCCTGCAGCTTGATTTTTCGTTTGTTTGTCACCTGCGACACGTGGGAGAGCAGTCAGAGGGCCCTCACCGGCTCGAAATAGGTCAGCGGGTGGGCGCGGCGCCCTCGCCTCCGGGCAACTATCTGCCTTCATCGCCGACCAAAGCATCGGCGCGTCCGGTCTCCGGCTGCCCGGCGATGACCTGCTGGCGCCATTTTTCAATCGAGCTGGATTCGGCGACGACTTCGATGGAGCGAAGATTTTGCCTGGTGGCGATCCCTGTGAATATTTGGATCAGATACCATCAAGGCCAGAGAGGGTTTTTTACCCTGGTCCAATCCCCTGACCTGGGGATGACAATACCCCCAATTATGTGCTATGCTCATAATGAAAAAAATCGCAAACCGTTAGGCCGCGTAAATAAGAAGCTGGAACAGTCAGCGCGCAATAAAAAAAGAAGGAGCTCTAAAGTGCTCGAACCATTCTTTTTCGCGCTAGGTCTTTTGAACAATGGGTTTCTGATTTTCATCTTTCTTATTCGTAAGAATCATTTTGCTCTTATGAAAAGAATCGGATGGGTGTATTTTCTTTTAGCGATTCCAGCTATCTATGCGATTTTCCTCGTTCAACAAGAACAGAAGACGCCACGATACACTATCTTCCTGGGAATCTTTTTGGCATTTCTGGCAATCGAAGCTCTGTATGACTGGATATTGAAGATTCCATTCCGAGAAAAAATGGATTGGAAACAATTGGTCCCATATGTCTTGCTCTACATCTCGATGAATTATGGTTTTGTAATAATGGCTTGGAATTATTATTCCTTGATGAGCGGTATCATATTGCTTAGTCTTTTTATTATCCAAATTATTGCAAATATAGTCACACATCCTCAAGCCACAGTCAAATAAAGGAACCTTTGGGGCTATACGCCGGAAGGGATAACATGAAAGTTCAGACGCATATCTCTCCTTGGTGGGCAGCTCTCACTGTGTGGAGCGTGGTGAATGCTGTCAATGTGCTGCAGGCGGCTGGGTTCCTATCGCGGGTGTACACCGGCAACCGGACGATCAACCACAATCTCGGTTATGTGATCATCGCTCTCGTGGTTCCGGCGACCGTGGCCCTCGTTGCTTTCGTGCGCGCGAGAGCGGGATGGCGGCAGTGGATCGGCCCGGCAGCATTTTTTTGGTTTGTTGTGTTCATGGTTATAGTGGAGGACATTTGGCAGGTCGAGTTTCGTTCTCCGATACGCGATGATATTCTCATACCGTATCTCGTGCTCTTCTTTGGTTCGATCCTGCTGATGGGCCTGCCGATGTTCCACATGGATCGGCGGCTGTGGCTTGTCACTGTGGCGACCACTGTTCTGCTGTTAGGGTCGATGAGTATTGCCATGTACACGGGTGTGGGGTGAGTTATTGACAGGATAGGTTCAAAAAGCAGGAACGCGCCTACTAGGCCCGCATCGCCGCGCCTTCTATACGCGGCCAAAGAAATAGATGAGCATGTCGTCCAATATGCCGCGAATATTACCCCACGAATGGCCGTCGTGGGTCTCGACGTAGAGCAAGGGGTAGCCCTTCTTTTGCAAAGTATCGCGCAAGCGCAGTGAATCGGCCCCTTCATCGTACGAGCCATGACTGAGGAAAACCTGGAGCGGCAGGCGACCGGTTGTTTCATATCCTTGAAAAACCCATGCATGCCCGAGCATATAAGGCGATTGAATGGCGATCAGGTGGAAGACATTTGAATAGGTCAATCCCATTTGGGCAGTAAATTGGCCACCGAGAGAAAAGCCAATCACCGCGCGTGCGTCTGGAGAAGCATGCGTCTTATAGGCTGTATCGATCTCCGGTACGAGCTCTTCGGCGATAAACTCACAAAAAACACAAATCTCTCGACTCACGGGAACCAGCTCGGTTTGCCTCCGGTTGACCCCGGTAAGGGGATTGCGCGGATCGATGAACACGGCCATCAGCGGCTTGATCTTTTGATCGGCAATCAAATTGTCCAGAACGATCACCATGGCTCCGAAATCCGGGTTGGCAAAATCCTGCCCGTCGGTTACGTAGGCGACCGGCAAATTTCCCATCGTTTCATATCCGGCGGGGGTATACACGCGGTAATTCACATCGTAGCCGAGCTTTTTGCTGGAGAAGGGAAGATCCTCGCTCAACAAACCATGTTGGATGCCAACCCGAGCTAGTGTAATTTCCGGGTAGATATAGGCAGGCATGCGCACGACCGAATTCGGCCCATAGCCGCCCGGCTGCGTGAAGAGGTTCAGGGGATCGAGGACGGCTGTTTCGTTATCGACCTGGATTTTATAGTCCAGGCGAGTATCCGGTTCGAATTCTTTCGGCAACGCCCACAAGTCGGTCTGGCCCTGGCGGGTGTACAACATGGTGAAGTCGCCCTTCCAGGCCACGGTATCGCCTTTGCCGCGGTAGAGGAATACAGCCTGCCGGTCGCCAAAAATCAGGGGCATTTGCCCGGTGGCAGTCACCGCATCCCAGAAGGAGTCTATCTCGCCGCTTTGGACGGCTGACTGTAGCAGGCTATTGAACTCGGCGAGATTGGCGAAGTGATTGCTGGAGCCGTTGAAAGCAAGTTGGGCGGCATTCTCCGGGAGCTCCATCTGAGAAACGGGGGAGGCAACGGTAAAATTCCAGGTGATATCCGAGTGTTGGCCATTGAAACTGATGATGTAACGCAGGGTATGTTTTCCCGAGGTGATTTTATCCAGGGCAATGTTCCACATGCGGTACTTCTGCCCTGTATCGTAATCTTTCGTTCCGAAAGTGGACAGGTCAATTGGATGACCATCAAAAATTAGTTCCCAATTTGTCGCCGTCCATTCTGAATTCAGTGTTTCTATGGTATCTGCGACATTTCCATACCCGATGAAGAGGTTGGTAAGCGCAGGCACCTTACACTCCGTGGTTGTAGTGGCCAGCGGGTCGCAATAGTCCCAAATCCAGGGAGTATTGCCCTGCTCTGTCGTTAATACCATCTCGCCAATCGTATCGCCAGGCTTGAGCATGGAGGGCGGGGTGGATGTCGATCTGAGCTGACTTGAGCCGCTGCACGCAGCTATCACACCCGAGACGATGACGAAGTATGTCAGGAGGGTGTAACGTTTCATGGTCGTCATCCTTTGACAAGACTAATTTGACCCGCATTCCTTTAAGAAAAACCGCATGCCGCCCTGCTCTGTCTATCCATATTCAGTCCACGCGGGTCAACTACTGCTCCGAATTTTGACAGACAGCTCGGCAATTACTCGCTCTAAATGAGCCGGATAGGGATGCAACCCTGGCGTTATATCGTCTGGGAGGTCGTCAAACATCCAGGCGATCCCCAGGAGCATCACCGCGGTGTAATGGTCAAACTGGTCAACCCCGTAGGGACCGGCTCCGGCAGCCAGGTTCAACAGGCTCCCCTGTGCTAATAGGAACACATGTGTGCTGTCGAGATCAAACCGTTCGATATGGGCTTTCATTCGCTGGTGTGGCTGCCGGTAGAGCCAGTCAATATCGATCTCGTGATTTGAGTGCCCGGCGTTAAAGAGGATGGCTCCGGATTTTATCCGGCGGAGATGCTCTTCACGCAAAACATCGTCGATTCCGGTGGCTGTCACAATAATCTGGCAGCGCGCCAGCCCTTCTTCTATGCTAACCATTTCGCACCCAAGATGAATGGCCTCTAGAAGCCGGACGGGATTCAGATCGGCAACGTACACCGCAGCTCCCAAATTGCGGGCGCGCTCGGCGATGCCTTTTCCGACAGGCCCGCAGCCAACCACGAGGACACGCCTGCCAAACAGGCTCATCCCCGTGATGTGGCTGAAGGCGGGCCAGACGGTATCGCCCACATGGAACCGGTTGTGCAGGTCTTTCATGGGAAGGCTGTTCCAGTCGAAGACCGGGAACGGCAGGGCGTGCTTTTTCAAGCGGTGAAGACCGGTCATCGTTGCTTCGAGGGCGCCTTTCACAGGAGGGGACTTATCCAGATAGGCCTCGCAGAGCTCTCCACCCATATCGCAGAGATAATCGGCTTCGAAAGCCCGTACGATCGCCAGGTTCTGCCGGTAATCTGCGACGCTCATCCCCTGCCAGCCATAGACGCGGATACCCTGTACCACAGCATACGCCGCGGCGACGTCGTCGGTGCTGTCCACGTTGCATGCCCCGATCACAATCTCGGCGCCTGCCTGCTTTAAAGCGACCATGATTGAAAGGATATTGTGGCGCGTGATATGACCCCAGTAAGCCAATTTTTTGCCGCGGTAGTCACGCTGGGCGATTTCGCGGCAATAGTGATCGGTGATTGGCGTTACGTAGCGGTGCCACGCAAGCTGCCCTTCGTCAACCTGAGCGGCAAGATCAGGGTCTTTAATTCTGGATCTTTCCATTGTCTGTCCCTCCTGCACCTGGTTACATTCTCTTGTGGATGGGTCGCGCCTCCTTACATCATTCTACTGTCTAGACAACTGCTTTTTCAAGAGCCAATCCGAGATAAATCTCCAGGCAGTTGAAAAATTTACAAAATAGTTTATAATATAAAGTAGTTTGAAATGTAAAACTTGCGGAAATAAAGGAGGGTGCATGGACTCCATCAAACATACCCGCTTCCTTGCTAAAAATTATCCGCAGCTTCAGGGTTTACGAGCGATACCCCTGAGCTTGTGCCTCCTGGTCATCACCCTATGGGCGAATTCCCAGCAAGGTCCGGCGCGTGATCTGACTCTGCCCATTCTATTAGCCCTGGGGTGCCTCGTGTTTTACCTCCTGGTCGACCGGTACTATAACCGCGTGTACGGCAGGGTGAAGCGGACAGTTACACATGCCGAAATGTTCTTATCTACAATTGGCGCCGTACTGGCGTTGGCCGCATTTATCGGAGACAACCTGAATATCACCGAGGTCAGCTTGCTCGGTCTGGTATTCGCGGCGGTGTTTGCATTTACCGGATTCTGGTACTGGCGACCCGTAAAGTCCGTGTTGAACCTTAATTTGGTCCTTGCAGCGTGTTTTGCCATTTTGAGTATTCTACCGGTGGTTGGGATTCGAGATTGGTGGGGTTTCCTGGGCCTAAAGGATTCTATATTGGGTTTCACCTTACTCTTTGGCATATTTGGGGTGATCGGGGGTTTGATCTTTCATATTTACTTTGTGCGATCATTACCCCTTCCACCGGAGGCGTCATGAGCAGTGTTTTTGCTGAGATCGCCGCCCTGGATAAACTGCTGCATGAGCCGGCCCGACTCTCCCTGATGACTGCCCTGTCTGCCTGTAAAAGTGCCGATTTTCTGGCACTGCAGCGCCTGACCGGTCTGACCAGCGGGAATCTGTCTGTGCATTTATCCAAGCTCGAGGAATCCGGGCTGGTCGTGATGGAAAAACAATTTGTAGATAAACGCCCGAATACTCAGGTGCAGATTACCGAAAAGGGGCGCCAGGTGATCGAGAACCATTGGAGGCAGCTAGAGAATCTGCGCCGTGATGCGCAGAACTGGCGCCCGGATTGAACCGGCTCCCAGTTCTGCGGAATAATTACCGGCTGAGCTGGTGGATCGTTGGATCAGCCGGCAGGCTTCAGATACACCCCGCCGTTCAGCGTGAAGGTTTAGCCTTCGAGGGTCGGGTTGGCGCTGGCGTCGTAATAAACCGTGTGCCCGTCGTCGGTGCGCTCCGGCAGAAATGCCAGGATGAAGCCGGAAAAGGGGATTGCGTCGGTGATCCATTGGGTTGTCTGTTCTGCCTTCATCACGGCTACTGGTGTCCCCTCTAAAAATTTTTGACCTTCTATATAAGAAGACCCACCCAAGAATCCGCCATACTTATTCAGGTTTGATGAATAATGGTTTTAGAAATGATTGAACTTTTGCGGAATGTCAGGCTATTTATTTAAAGGCATGAAAATTGACAAAATCCCCGTATCTTTATATAATAAATCTAATTGGTAGTGTAATAAATATATTACACACATGGGGAAAGATAGGTTAGACCTTCATAAGGCATGGAAAAACCTCTTGTGAAGCGGACTTTCATTCTGGGGGAGGAAAAAGATCATGGTTTCAGGTAAAAATGGACAGGAGCTTTTAACGATTACGCTCGAAGAGCACTTCGCCACGCAAGAATTTATGGATGGCCCCGGGCGCCGGCTCAACGATCAGGTCCAGGCTTCTGGCAGCCACACCGCAGGCGAGATCATCACCAGCCATCTGATCGATCAGTTGCTCGATCTCGACGAGCTCAGGATCGCGGATATGGACGACGCTGGAATCGACATGCAGGTGCTCTCGCTGACTTCACCCGGAGTGGAGCAGCTCGATGTGAAAGATGCCGTGGATCTCGCGCGCAGCACCAACGATCGCCTGGCCGAGGCCATCAGGCGCCATCCGGACCGCCTGGCCGGGCTTGCCGCGATTCCTAATGCTTCCCCTAAGACTGCCGCCGGCGAGCTCGAACGAACGGTCAACCAGTACAGCTTCAAAGGCGCTGTGATCAACGGGCATATCAAGAGCCGCTACCTGGATGACCCCTTCTTCTGGCCCATTCTGGAGAGCGCCGAAGCTCTGCAGGTGCCAATCTACCTCCATCCCACACCACCACCGCAGCCGGTGATCCAGGCTTCGTACGCGGGGAACTTCTCGCCAGAGGTGGTCTACGGCCTGTCGGCTGCGGCCTGGGGCTGGCATATCGAGACCGCCACTCATATTTTGCGGATCGTTCTCAGCGGGGTATTCGACCGTTACCCGGGCTTGCAGTTCGTCATCGGGCACATGGGCGAGGCTCTACCCTTCATGCTGCCCCGCCTCGAGCGCACCCTCCCCATGGAGACGACTCATTTACAGCGCCCCATCGGGGATTACCTTCGCGAGAACGTGTACTACACCTTCAGCGGTTTCAACTACACCCAGAATTTCCTGGACCTGCTGTTGCAGGTGGGGATCGACCGCATCCTGTTCTCTGCCGACTACCCCTACAGCTCGATGGAGGCCGCTCGGGTGTTCCTGGAGCAGCTGCCGGTAAGCCCTGGTGATCGGGCTAAGATTGCCCACCGCAACGCCGAGCGCCTTATGCGCCTGTAACCCAATAGATGATTGAGATGGGACGCGGACGAGCACGCAAGAACGCGGATTAGAAACTATCCGCCTCCGTCCGCGTCCTAAAAAAAGATGTCCATCCCGGTTTAACCATCCAGAGTCAATTCGGAATGTTCAGAAATAGTTTAGATTTGTTAAGGATATGATTAGGATCGAGGAACCCGGTTGACTTTCTCCTCCACTCGGTTTATACTCTAATTACCGGAGAAAAAAACCTATATGCGAGTAGGTTCCTCAATTAGTAGTTTCTGGGTTTGATGGGAGGCACGCGTGTCGACGCGTGCCCTTTTTTATTCTCTTTCACCCTTCGAAAGGAGAAACGGACCATGGATTATGGGATGATCGGAAAGATTGAAAAAGCCAAGCGGTATGCGCGCGAGCGTGATAGGATCCATTTTGAGGCTTTTACGGTCACATTCGACGGGGAAAATAACCATCACACAGTGAAATATCAAGAGAATGTCTGGCAGTGTGATTGCGACTTCTTTTTAACTCGCGGACGATGCAGCCACACGATGGCTTTGGAGATGATTTTGGAGGGGATGATCCCCCAACCGGTTGAGGAATAAGTGCCCGGCAATGCATCGGGTTTATTAGTGAGAAACTGGCGAGCTCCTGAAAAGGAGCTCGTTTTTATTCCCGGGCTCAATCCAGAGTTAAAAGCCGGCCGTTGGCTTTCAGCCAGCCTCTTCGCTGGCGGTAATCCGGCAACACTTTTGCCACAATCTCCCAATATGCGTGCGAATGGTTGCGCTGCAGCAGGTGAGCCAGCTCGTGAACCACTACGTAATCGATGATCGGCAGCGGCGCCATAACCAGCCGCCAGGTGAAGCACAGGTTTCCTTGGGCGCTGCACGACCCCCAGCGTGTGCGAGCGGAGGTGATCTTCACCTGGTGAAAAGAAAGCTGCATGCTTCCGGCAAAGAGGCGCACCCGTTCCGAAAGGATGCGCGCTGCCTGGTTCCGGTACCAGGCCGTGAAAACCTCCTTCCCACGGCCGCGCAGCGCAGCCGAGAGGTAGAAGCTGTCCTCGAGGCAGAGCGGCGGAGCCGGGTTGGGGACGAGGATTAACCGGTACGGCTTACCCAGGTAGAGCAACTCTTCCCCCTCGCTGTAGGCATGCGTCTGGAGGGTAGATCCTGCTTGGCGGATCTGATCTTGCTTGCGCACGATCCAGCCGGCTTTCCGTTCCACCAGGTCATGGATCTGGCGCTCCGGAAGGCGCAGGGGGGCGCGCACCACCAGGCGCCCGTCTGGCTCGATGATCAGGGCGATGGTTTTACGCCGAGAGCGGATGATTTTATCGATCTCCATCGGCAGGAGATCAGCGCCGGCGTAGGCTGCGCAGCTCGCGGCGCAGCGCCCAGCGCTCCACGCGAGCATTGCGCCGGTTCTCGCGGATCATCTGCCGTACCAGCAATGGATCGCCAGGCAAAGAGGCCGGAGGGTCGGCCGGGGATTGCGCCGGTGAGGAGGCTGCCGGCTGTACAGGCTGCTTCGTCCGCAGCTCCTCAGGGACGACCACTACATTATTACAAAAAGGGCAGCGCACCGTAGTAGCGTCGCCACTCGAGTAATCCAAAGGCGCCCCACATCCGGGGCATTTGAATGTTTGTGACATATAGAAATCCTATTGACTCGCTTTACACCTTTCTTCTGCTAATTGGCAATACTCTCTTACGATATCGAACCCAACGTAATGGCGGCGGTTCTGTTTTGCCGCAACACAGGTGGTCCCCGAACCGGCGAAGGGATCCAGGACGACATCGCCGACATAAGAATATAGCTTAATCACGCGCGCGGCAAGTTCGATCGGGAAAGGTGCGGGGTGCCCTACCCTTCTCGCCGATTCGGGTGGAATTTGCCAGACCGAAAGGGTGGAGGCCAGGAATTCCTCACGGCTGATATCCGACTCACCGTTCTCTGCCCGCGAAAAGCCCTGCTTGGCAAAGACCAGCAAATATTCGTGGATATCGCGGATGCGCGGCGCTTTGGCGCTCTCCCAGCTCCCCCAGGCGCAGCTCCCGTTAGCTCCCCGCGCTTTCTGCCAGATAATCTCTCCCATGGGGAGGAAGCCGATTTCGCTGTTGGCCTGGTAAAAATAGGTGTGCATCGGTAGATAGGGCTTGCGGCCCAAATTGGCCACGTTGAGCACATAGCGCCCGCCCGGTTTGAGCACACGATAGACCTCCCTGCCCACATCTTTGATCAGCCGGAAGTAGTCTTCCAGACTGCGGTCCTCATCGTAGTCCTTACCGACGTTATATGGGGGAGAGGTGAAAGCCAGGGCGATGCTGTCATCGGGTAGGGGCATTTTCTCTGAAGACTGGCAGTATATCCGGTCGCACCAGTCCTCCGGGACGGTGAGCGGTGGAGAGGGGAGATCATCGGGCTTTTCTTCGGCAATCGACAGCGGAGACGCATGCCCGTACAGGCTGCGATTGTAGAAGGGAGAAGAATCGTGCCCTTCTCGTTTTGAAACGCCGAAAGAAGAAGTCCTGGTTTTCTTAGGCATCGAGGGGTATCCTACTTAGCAGTCGACATGAATATATTATAGCAACGATGCATCAGGGGCGATCCACGATGATGGGCATTGCCACTGAGTCGACTGAAGATCATCCGATCTTTGAAAAGGGGCTTCCAACACACCCTACCGCCTTCACCTCAATTCGAGGTCGTTCCCGCCACCACCGGCTCGCTGCCGTCGTAGCGCCGGATCTGGGGCCAGCGCCTGGCGATCCAACCCACCGCCAGCAGGCAGCCCAACCCCCCGGCTACGATCGCCAGCCCTGGGCCGAGCGCTTCAGCCGCCAGGCCCGACTCGATCTCGCCCAATTGGGGTCCGCCCATGAAGAAGATCTGGTTGACGCCCGTCATGCGGCCGCGATAGGTATCAGGGGTTTGCAGCTGGCGGATCGTGTTGCGGATGATGGTGCTGACCGCGTCGCTGGCCCCCACCAGGATCAGCGCCAGCATCGTCAGCGCGTAAAACCGCGAGAACCCAAACAAGACTGTCGCCAGCCCGAAGATCCCCACAGCCGCCAGCATCAGGGGACCTTGACGGCGCAGCAGGTGCTTCTGCGAGATGACTGTGGCTGCCAGGATCGCCCCGATCGACTGGGCTGCCGAGAGCCACCCGTAAGCCACCGAGCCCACCTTCAAGACGTCGCGAGCGATGAAGGGCAGCAGGGTGTTCGCTGAAGAGAAGAACGTGGCGAAAAAATCCAGGACCATGGTGGAGAGGATCACCGGCTGGTGCCGGATGAAGTCAATTCCTTCGCGGATGGCGTTCCAGTTGGAGAACCGGCTGCCGGCGACCGGAGCAGCCACCTGCTGCGGGATCTTGCCGATCATTAGCAGCGCCACGATCACCGCCAGGAATGAAATGGCGTTGAAGATGTAGGTATAGTACTGCCCCATATACGCGATAACCACGCCGCTGAGCGCCGGGCCGGCCACCGCGCCGAGGTCCGTGCCAATCGACTGCATGCTAAAAGCGTTCGCCAGGTCGCCTCCGGGCACCAGGTTGGGCACCAGCGATTGGCGTGCCGGCGTGTCAAACGACACGGCCACCGCCTGGATGGCAGTGATCAGGTAGATGTGCCACAGGCGGATCACTCCCCAGAGTGTCAAAAGACCCAGAGCCAGTGCGGTCAGCGCCATCACCGACTGGGTGAGGAAGAGCACCGCGCGCCGGTCGTACCGGTCGGCGATCAGGCCGCCTACCAGAGAAAAGACCAGCACCGGCAGGAAGCGCGCTGCCCCGATCCCGCTCACGGCAATCGGCTGGCTGGTCAGCGTGCGGATGTGCCAGAACAGCGCCCACAGCTGCATCTGCGAGCCTGTAATCGAGATCACCATGCCGAGCCACAATAAGGTGAATTTACGATAATGCAGAGCAGGCGGAATGTGCAATCCCATAGACGATAAAGCGGTTACGTACCCCAGTCTCTCAGGTATAAAAAGTCGTAACCCACCGTGCGGTTGCTCAGTTTGGCGATGAGCGGCAGCATGCGCTTGTACTGGCTGCGCCGGATGCGCTCGACCACACCGCGCACGAAATCCTCAGAGAAGCCGGCCTCCACGCAGTCGCGCGGGTGATAGCGCTGGTCCACAAGCAGGTAGAGCAGCCGGTCGACCTCGGCATAGGTAAAACCCAGCTCGCCTTCGTCAGTTTGACCCAACCACAGGTCGGCGGTCGGTGGTTTCTCGATGATCACCTTTGGAACCCCCATCGCAGCCGCCAGCTGGCGTACCTGGGTTTTGTACAGGTCGCCCAGCGGGTTGAGCGCCGAAGCCGAATCTCCAAAGAGGGTGGTATAGCCCAACAAAATCTCGGTCTTGTTGCCGGTGCCTACCACCAGCCCCCGAGAGACCTCCGACTGGTCGTAGAGCACGATCATGCGCGCCCGCGCCATGATGTTGCCCCGCCGGCGGTCGTTCATTTCAGGGAACTGGTCGATGAGCCCGTCTGCCAGCTCCGTGATCGGGATGGTGATGGAATTCACGCCGAGCTGATCGATGACCATCTGGGCGTGCTCCATCGAATCGGCGGAGGAAGACTTGTAGGGCATACGCACGGCGGTCACGTTTTTAGGTCCCAACGCCTCGGCTGCCAGGAAGCAGCTCAGCGACGAATCCACGCCACCCGACAGCCCAACGAGGGCATGGTGGAAACCGCTGCGGGTGATCTCGTTGCGCAGGAATTCGGTCAGGATTTGGCAGGCCAGATCGGTGTTGATGGTCAGGTCTATCTTCATGATCTTTCCTCTCCCAGGATCCTCGCCAGCTCGCGCTGCACGAGCCCCGTGCGCTCGTCGCGCAGTAACGGTAGCCGGCCGCGTGTGCGGTGCAGCTGGTTCAGGTCGATTTCCGCCAGGGTCAGCGCTTCCTCGAAATACGGTCCTTGGGCTATCAGATCCCCATTGGGATCAAAGATGGTGCCCCCGCCCCAAAAGGTCAGGCCGTCTTCGAACCCGACCCGATTGGTGTGCGCCACGAAGGAGGTAAAGAGGCTGGCATAGCCGCGGTTGATGAATTCTACCCAATGCGCGGATTCAAGGCGGGGAGAGGCGCTCAGGCCGCGCCCGGGTGAAGCGGAGATAAACAGAAACAGGTCGGCGCCGTCCAGCCAGAGCAGGTAGGGGGGTGAGGCGTGCCAAAAATCCTCGCAGATCAGGGTACCCATGCGGCCGAAGCGCGTGTCGAAGGCGCGCACGGTGTCTCCCCAGGCAAAAAAACGCCCTTCGTCGAACAGCCCGTAGGTTGGCAGGTACACTTTGTGGTGCACGTGCACCACCTCGCCCTGAGAGAGATAAGCTGCAGAGATGAAGAAGCGGTGGCGGCTGTCCTCGTCTACAAACCCCACCAGCAGGTCCAGCTTAAGATCCCGGCTGGCTTTCAATAGAGGGCGAAAGACAGGGTCGTCGGGTGAAGCGCGGTGCGCGATCGAAGAGGCCAGGTCCTGGAGCACATAACCGGTGAGGGAAAGCTCCGGGAACATGAGCAGGTCGGTGCCTTGAGCGCTGGCTTCACGGGCGAACTCCAGGTGCCGGTCCAGGTTCGCCTGCACATCGCCCAGGCAGGTATTGATTTGAGCTAAGCCTAAAGTAAGCTTCATATAACCCTGTCGCGTCTGAAGAGTGTCAGCATCAAGAAAATCCCTCCCAGGAGGGTGAAACCCAAGCCTGCCCAGGCATCCCAACGCCACCCCAGCCAGGTGCGCGCCGCGTCGGCGCGCAGGAACGAAAAGGCAAAGAGCTGCAGGGCCAGAGCCAGCAGGGCAAGGCTGGCAGCCTGCCCGGTTCGGCGCAATTTCGGCTGAATCTGGTCAAGAGCGTAGAAGAGGCCCAATGAAACCAGCGCCCCAAGCGGCTGGACCGGCACGCGCAAAGCCATACGGCCCCATTCGTCGCGCCCCGGCACAGCCCACCAGGCGCCGGGGGCCGGCGCGCCGTATGCTACCCCATTCGCCCAGGAGGCCAGCCAGGCGCTGATCACAAGGGGAGGCAGGATGGGCAGTAACCCATCTGCCAGGTCTGATAATGAATTACGAGACAGGAAAGCGAATACCCCCAGACCCAGGATGCCCCCGGCCAGCGCTCCGGGCCACGAGAAACCGCCCAACCAGAGCTGCAAGATTTCAAGCGGGTGAGATTGAAAATAGAGCCAGTCTTCGATCGCAAAATAGATTCGCCCCCCGATCAGCGCTCCAGCCAGAGCTGCCAGACCTCCATCCAGGCGCAGGTGGAGAATTTTGACTTTGCCGGAGCGCGCCGCCACACACATCAAACCGAACGAAGCGCCTAAGCCGAGCATCAGAGAAAAAGTATTCACCGGTTCCTATCCAGAAGTCGACTGACCTGTATAAATCATACCACAATGAATATCGCCATGTAAAAGGGTGCATTTCAATGACCTGATCGTTGGGTGATCACGGGCTGCTCGCAGCTCTCATCAGTAAAATTTACACCGGGATACCGGAACCGTCATGATGATTTAACGTATGGATGTATAATAAATAATAATAATTATTTTTGAAGGATATATTCAAACCCCATAGGTCTGAATAGAAAGGCCTATATGGATATTCTACTTGACCCAAATGTCGCCTACCTGATCTTGGTAAGCGGTTTTATGCTGGCAACTCTGGCGATCTTCTCCCCCGGAACCGGGGTTTTGGAGATTTCCGCCTTGTTTGCCATCGTTCTGGCAGCCTATACCATAGCTAACATCCCTATCAACTGGTGGGCTCTGGTCATCCTTTTGATCGGAGTTTTTCCCTTTATCATCGCCGTGCGCCAGTCGAAACGGACCATCTACCTGGTCGTTTCACTCGTAGCCCTGGTGATCGGCTCGGTGTTCCTCTTCCGCTCGCCCAGCGGAGGCCCCGCCGTAAACCTCTTCCTGGCGGTAATCGTTTCTGTGCTGACTTCGGGTTTCTTGTGGATGGCAGCCAGTAAGATCCTCAGGGCGCTGGCCATGAAACCCACCCAGGACCTGAGCAAGTTGATCGGTGAGATCGGAGAAGCGAAGACGACCATCTCCCGCGAGGGAACAGTCTACGTGGGCGGAGAAAACTGGTCTGCCCACAGCAAGGTGGTAATTCCAGCCAACACGCGCGTGCGCGTTTTGAGCCGCGATGGGTTTATGCTGGAGGTTGAACCGCTTGAAACGGGAGCCTAGAAAAGGCAACCCGCCCCCGTCACCATTCTGACCTGCGAAACCTAATAAATGGAGGCAAGAAGTGAATCTAAGCGCTGCTGCAACTACCGTTTACTGCCTGATCGGGTTTGTCGTCCTGGTTGGGGTTATCTTTCTGGTCAACGCCGTAAAAATCGTACCAGAATATCAACGCCTGGTCGTGTTCCGGCTCGGGCGCTGCCTTGGGGATCGCGGGCCAGGATTGGTTTTGCTAATCCCCTTCATCGACCGGGCTGTGCGGGTGGATCTGCGCGAACAGGTGCGTGAAATCCCACACCAAACGTCGATCACCAAAGATAATGCCCCAATCTCGATCGATTTCTTGTGGTTTTACAAGATCTTAACCCCCACCGACAGTGTTCTGCAGGTCGGCAACTTCGAGCTGGCGGCGCAAGGTATGGCCACCACTACCCTGCGCTCGGTCATCGGCGGCATCATGCTCGACGGCGTCCTATCCGAGCGTGAGCACATTAATAACCTGCTGCGCACCCGCCTGGACGAAGTGACCGAGCGCTGGGGCGTCAAGGTGACCAACGTTGAAATTCGCGAGATCATCCCGCCTCGGGAAGTCCAGGATGCGATGAACCGGCAGCTCTCGGCCGAACGCAACCGCCGTGCAATTGTGACCGAATCGACCGGAACGCGCGAGGCGGCGATCAACGTCGCCGACGGCGAGAAGCAGTCGAACATCTTGCGGGCGGAAGGCGAAAAGCAGTCCAATATTCTGCGGGCAGAAGGCGAGCGGCAAGCCCAGCTCTTACGGGCAGAAGGCTTTGGCAGCGCCCTGGAGCGGATCAACGCGGCCGGGGTGACCCTGGACCAGCGCACCATGACCCTGCAGTACTTTGAAACCCTCAACCGCATTGGCGCCGGCCCTTCAACCAAGTACATCTTCCCACTGGAGTTCACCGGGCTGCTCACCAATTTTATGCGCCAGGACAAACCCAACACCAGCCAAGAGCCTGGTCCTGCTGCCTAGAGAGAAGCTAACCCCGGCCTAGATTACGGATGGGTGAGACTTTTCAGATCCAGACGGCAACCTGGCGCGACCTGAATACCCTCCGGGAGATCGAGAATGTTTGCTTCGGAGAGGACGCCTGGCCTCTCTGGGATTTGGTCGCCGCACTGACCCTACCGGGTATTGTCCGGCTCAAGGCTCTATCTAACGGGCGCATGGTTGGGTTTATTTCCGGCGATTCCCGACCGGCGGAGAGGCTGGGATGGATCACCACCCTGGGTGTCCTCCCGGCATACCGCCGCCAGGGCATCGCTGCCGCGCTGCTCAAGGACTGCGAGGAAAAGATCTCCTTACCGCGCATCCGCCTGTGCGTGCGCCGCAACAACGACGGCGCCATCCAGCTTTACCACAAATTTGGCTATACCCAGGTAGGGGTATGGCCAAATTACTATCAAGACCGAGAAGACGCTCTGGTGCTGGAGAAAGTGTTCAAAAAAGAAGAATACAGCCGTGACCGGTTCCTTGCGTGAAATTTCAAATTTATACTATAATAGTAACTCCCGTTGATGTGGATGCCGGGGTTTAGTCCAGAAATTGACAACAGAAGAACGGTTTGATTTAGCCAGGCGATAAGCACATACTGCCTTCGGTTCCGATTGTGTATCGAATTCTCGGATAGGTATTATCATCTAACCGCATGATCCAGGGCCCAACTCAACCCACAGAATCGATCTCCCCACCGCTGCCTGCCATCGCCAGGGGCCGCGGTCTCAAAGGCGTTCAGATCAGGCAGATTAAATCGTTCACCCGGGCGATGCTCTTCCTGGCGCCCTCTCTGGCGATTTTCATCACCTTTGTCTTCATCCCTCTGGTGCGAACCTTCTGGTTAAGCTCCTACCTGACGAACCCGTTGGGAAAACCCACGGTGTTCACCGGGCTGGGACAGTACCAGCGTATGTTCTCTACGCCAGAATTGGGCAACAGCCTGCTCCGCTCGGTGCTGTTTGTGTTGGAGACGGTTCCCGCCACCCTGCTGCTGGCCCTGATTCTGGCTGTGCTGGCAAATCAGCGGTTGAAAGGGATATCGATTTTCCGGGTAGTGTTTTCGATCACCATCGCAGTCTCGTCGGCCACGGCCTCGCTCATTTTCATGTATCTCTATCACCCGTCGATTGGCAGCCTGAACTATTTCATCGAGCTGCTCGGCGGGACCGCCGTACCCTGGCTGACCAGCGATAAGACCGCTCTGACGGCTATTTCGATGACTACCGTCTGGCTGCAGTTGGGATTGAATACCGTCATCCTGCTGGCAGCCATGCAGGGCATACCCGAAGAGCTGTATGAGAGCGCAATGATCGATGGGGCCAACGGGTGGAACCGCTTCTGGGGCATCACCTTGCCCTTCCTGTCATCTACCTTCTTTTTCCTGGTGGTCGTGGATATGCTGGCGGCCTTCCAGACCTTCACCCCGATACAGATCATGACCCTCGGCGGCCCGGCAGATTCGACGAACCTGCTGGTCTATTCGATCTATCGCCAGTTCTATTTCAACGGCAATTATGGCCTGGCTGCTGCACAGTCGATCGTGCTGTTTATTATCATGCTGCTGCTGACCATCTTCCAATTCGTTTTCGTGGAAAGAAAAGTCTTTTACGAATGAACCATTCTGTTTCCCCCAACCGCATGTGGCTCAATATCGTGATGTATGCGCTGCTGATCTTATCGGGTGTGGCGGTGCTGTACCCGATCTGGACGGCGATCAACATCAGCATGCTCACCGATCAGCAGATTGCCGCTTTTCCTCCGCACCTGGCGCCTACGAGCCTGTACCTGCAGAATTTCATTCACGCCCTGCAGCAGGCGCCCCTGGGGCGTTACCTGCTCAACAGCACCATACAATCCAGCCTGGTCATGCTCGGCCAGCTCTTCACCGCCAGTTTGGCGGCTTACGCCTTCACCTTCATCGATTTCAAGTGGAAGAACGTTTTCTTCCTGGTATTCCTGGCCACAATGATGATCCCCTGGGAAGCCACCATCATCCCCAACTATCTGTTGATCAAGAAATTGAACTGGACGGATACCTTCCAGGGACTGGCTGTGCCCTTCATGGCCACCGGTTTCGGCACGTTCTTGCTGCGCCAGTTCTTCCGCACCATCCCCCGCGAGCTGCACGACGCCGCTGTGATGGACGGCGCCAGCGACCTTTATTTCTTATCTTCGATCGTCCTGCCCCTGGCCAGGCCTGCCCTGGGCACCCTGGCTGTGTACAGTTTCCTGCAAACCTACAACCAGTACCTCTGGCCGCTGCTCATTACCAATTCGCCCGATATGCGCACAGTGCAGATCGGCATCGCATTGCTGCAAGACGAAGAGCGTTTCATGTTCAACACTGTCATGGCGGGGGTGGTGATTATCCTGATCCCCACCTTCATCCTGTTCATTTTCAGCAACCGCCAGCTGATTCGTGGTTTGACTGCCGGGGCAGTTAAGGGGTGATCCCTGCCGGCATTGAACATCCGTCCAACAACTCAATTGAAGGAGGAAAAATGAGAAAGCCATTCTATGTAGTCCTGGTTTCGTTGGTGGTCTTGAGCATGCTGCTGGCAGCCTGCGGCGGCGCCGCGCCGACCACCGCCGTAACCCAACCGACGACGCCGCCCTCCGCCGGAGGTGCGCAGCCGACCACAGCTCCGACGGCTGCCCCCGCGGCTGCCGAAGCCACTGCCACGGTGAAAGCTGCCGTGCCGACCGCCGTACCTACCGCAACCATCGCGCCCCCCAAGAGTGAAAGGGCGACCAAGATCGAGTTCTGGCACTCCATGGCCGGCGACATCGGCGGCAAAGCCATCCCGCAGATGGCCAACGACTTCAACACCTCGCAGGATAAGTGCTACGTCACCCCCATCTACCAGGGCTCCTACGACGATTCGTTGAATAAGCTCAAGGCCGGGCTGCAATCGAACCAGACTCCCGCCATCGTGCAGGTGTACGATATCGGCACCCGCCTACTGGTAGACCTGGGTGTGGCGACGCCGGTGCAGAACTACATCGACAAGGAAAAGTACGACATCTCCGACCTGGAAGGCAACGTCCTTTCCTACTACACCGTCGACAACAAGCTGTATTCGATGCCCTTCAATACATCTACCCCAATCCTGTACTACAACAAGGATATGTTCAAGGCCGCCGGGCTGGATCCCGAAAAACCGCCACGCACCTTCGATGAGTTCGCTGCCGACGCCGCCAAGCTGACTCAGAAAGACGCCAGCGGCAAGACCACTGTGTACGGCGCGGCTTTCGCCATCTACGGCTGGTTCTTCGAGCAGTTCCTGGCTGTCTCCGGTGGGATGTACGTAGACAACAACAACGGCCGCGATGGCTTCGCCACTAAGGCGACCTTTAACGGTCCGGAGGGCCTCAATATCTTCCAATGGTGGCAGAAGATGGTCAACGATGGCGTCATGGCGAACTACGGCCGCAAGACGGTCGATACCCGCAACGCCTTCCTGGCCGGGCAGACCGCCATGTTCATCGACTCGACTGCTGTTCTGCGCGGCATGATGGACAGCACCAAGGGGAAGATGGATATCGGCACGGCTTTCCTGCCTCGCCCGACCGAAGATGCCTACAGCAAGTGGGGCACCATCATCGGCGGCGGCTCGCTGTGGATCGTCAACAACCGCCCGACCGCCGAGCAGGACTGCGCCTGGGAGTTCATCAGGTTCCAGAGCTCGCCGGAAGAGCAGGCCTACTGGTGGACCATGTCGGGCTACTTCCCCATCCGCAAATCGGCTTACGATACCACGGTCGGTAAGGATTGGTCCGCCAAGTATCCGCAATACACCACAGCCATCGACCAGCTCCACCAGACCCCGGTCAACCGGGTCACCCAGGGCGCTTTGATTGGCGTCTTCCCCTCGGCTCGCGCCACGATCGAGACCGGCATCGAGGAGATCCTCTCCGGCAAATCGACCCCCCACTTTCCTCTTGACAACGCGGCGCAGACGGTTACCCAGGCGATCCAGGACTACAATGCCTCGATGGGCCTCAAGTAACCAGAGCTCTATCAGCATTCGCAGTTGAAACCCGGTAGGGGACAGAGCTTCTGTCCCCTACCTTCTACAAGCAGCCAAGAATTGTTTATCCACAGATATCTGTGTTGATCTGTGGCAAAACAAAGAATGATTGATCAGGTTGCATAAATGAATAAAACAATCGTGATTTGTATGGCCGCCCTCCTGCTGCCGGCCTGCGCCACAGCGGTAATCTCTCCGGCGCCGTCGGCGCGTCCCAGCCCTTCGCCGACCGGATCGAAAAAACCGCTCAATATTGCCCACCGCGGGGCGCGCTCGCTGGCTCCTGAGAACACCCTGGCTGCCGCCCTCAAGGCTTACGAGGCCGGCGCCGATATGTGGGAGCTGGACGTGGCGGTGACCGCCGACGGGCAGCTCGTGATCCTGCACGACGATACCCTCCTGCGTACCTCCGATGCGGCGCAGGTCTTCCCGCTGCGCGCCCCCTGGACCGCCAGCGCTTTCACCCTGGATGAGCTGCGCCAGTTGGATTTCGGCTCGTGGTTCAACCGCACCGATCCTTTCAAACAGATCGCCGCAGGAGCGGTGAGCGAGCAGGACCAGCAGAGCTACGTGGGGGCGAAGATCCCCACCCTGCGCGAGGCGCTGGAATTCACCCAGGACCATCACTGGCGCGTAAACGTAGAGATCAAAGACGCCTCCGGCACCCCGGGCGATGCCGTGGTGGTGCAGAGGACCGTGAGCTTGATCCAGGAGCTGCAGATGGAAAGCAGCGTGATGATCTCTTCCTTCAACCACGCCTACCTGGAGCAGGTGCGCCGCCTGGATCCCCAGATGAAAACTGCCGCATTGGTCGATTACAGCGTGCCAGACCCGGTGGCTTTGCTCGAAGGCTTGCATGCGCAGGGCTTCAACCCGGACGTGAAGACTATCGACCTGAACCAGGTTCCCCAACTACTGCAGGCCGGGTACGAGGTTTACGTGTGGACGGTGAACGACCCTGCCACCATTCGCCGGCTGGCCCAGGCCGGGGTCACCGGCATCTTCACCGATTTCCCCCAGCAGTTCAAGAAGGCACTGGCAGGGGGCTCAGATTAATTGACGAGCCTGAGGGAGTCACCTCCGGCATGTCTAGCCCGAGAAAAATGGTATTGATGATTGAAAAGCGAGGTGATTTATCGTATTCTAATGATATCTGAACAGAAGATCATCGGAAACGATAGAGATCGCTTAAGCGCCAGTCTCAAGGGGGATTCGCAGGGGGAGGAGGATCACCATGAACAGGCTCATGTATCTGGTGCTTCTGGTGTTGATTGCTGTCACGCTGTCTTCCTGCGAGCAATCAGGTCCGACACAAACTCCTCCACCGACAACCACACCCATCCCCCCACCGGCAGCTCAGGCATCCGCATCTTCTACACCAATCAGCGCAGGTAAGATCAAGCCAGGGGACACGATTGGTGAAATGATTGTGGCTCAAGGATCGCCAACCTTGCCGTACCCCTATTTATGGCAATTTTGTGAATATATGCCGAATGAATTCAGCCCGATTGCATCGACAACGGATTGTAATGCGCCGCTCATGTCGGGCTTGTCGATTGTATTTGGGTGGATTGCGAAGGAGTCAAATTTCCTTCCCAATTGGGAGGCCATGACCTGGGAATTATGGATCGATGAGCGAAAAATCGATCTTGAGGCTTTCGACTGGTTTGAGTCTGATTACGTGTCAAAAGGAAAGAACAACAAAGAACGCAGGTGGATCATCGATTTGAAAATCGCTTCTCCCGGGATGCACTCGCTCAAATTATCATGGAATTCGGGGCTTGCGGTGGATGACGGGTTTAATACTTACCAGCCAGGCACCTATCAGCACGTGGTCAATTTCACCATTCTAGAGAAAGCTGTGTATCCGGGGCTCTCTTCTACCGCGAATGTGGGTCTCCATTCCTACACATCGGGAAAAGCAAAGCTTGATTTCCTGCTCTACCTGCCGGGTGCCTATGG
Source organism: Chloroflexota bacterium (assembly GCA_023381565.1). Lineage (GTDB taxonomy): Bacteria > Chloroflexota > Anaerolineae > Anaerolineales > Anaerolineaceae > JAMCRR01. The sequence goes on along the minus strand of JAMCRR010000198.1, from coordinate 8,091 downwards.
AAAAGATCCTCAGAAAGAATGGCCTTTAATGGTTTACCTTCACGGGGCACATTTGCGTGGCGCCACTCTCGATCTGCTCAAGAACGAACCCCTGCCTCGATATGTGCAAGAGCAGAGCGAATTTCCCTTCATTCTTGTGTCCCCTCTGGGCGATGGAGAATTTGAGTTTTGGGCCAAAGATAAGATGATCAACCCGCTATTCACTTTATTGGATGAAATTCAAAGTACATATTCCATCGACTCACAGCGGATTTATCTCACCGGCAACGATATGGGAGGCAACGGCGTTTGGGCAATTAGCTTGCGGTATCCGAAGTACTTTGCGGCCCTTGCCCCAATTTCAGGCTATTTCGGGTACCCGTTTGAGGTGCCGAAGAACATCTGCGATCTTAAGGATGTGCCTACCTGGGTGTTTCACGGGGACCGGGATCCCTATATCCCGCTCGAAGTTGCTCAGAATTTGGTGGATGCCCTGGTGGCGTGTGGAGGAAATGCTCAGTTAACGGTCAGCCCGCGCATGGTAAACGACGTTGCCTACAATGTCTATGCAACCCCCGAACTTTACGATTGGTTGTTGCAGCAGGAGCGAAAATGAACATACTTGAGGCCATCGGCAATACTCCATTGGTAGAGCTTACTCATCTCGTTCCCCCAGGGTCGGCGCGGGTGATGGCGAAGCTGGAATGGGCCAACCCGACCGGCAGCATGAAAGACCGCATGGCGCGGGCTGCGATCGAATGGGCGGAGAGGCGCGGCGAGCTAACTCCTGGTGGAAGCGTGGTGGAATATACGAGCGGCACCACGGGGATTTCGCTGGCTTTTGTGTGCGCGGCTAAGGGTTACCGCATAGAGATTGTATACTCGGATGCCTTCAGTGAAGAAAAAGCCTTGATGATGAAGGGGCTGGGGGCAGGGCTGCATATTGTGCCCGCTCAGGGTGGGGGCATCACCGAAGCGCTGGTCAGAGAGATGATCGCCCAGGCGAGCCTGCTCAGCCGGCAGCCGGGGCACTGGTGGTCTGACCAGCTGAACAACCGCGACGCCATCCGCGGCTACTACCCCCTGGGCGAGGAAATCTGGAAGCAGACCGGCGGGCGGATGGACGCCTTTGTTCAGGTGGTCGGCACGGCGCACTCCATCCACGGAGTCACCGAGGCACTGTGGGAACATAACCCCCAGATTCACATCGTGGCCGTCGAGCCGGCCGAATCGGCGGTGCTCTCCGGCAAACAGGCCGGCGCGCACGGCATCGAGGGGATTGGCATCGGCTTTATCCCCCCGTTATGGGAGCCTGAGAAGGTGAACGAAATCATGGCCGTCTCGACGGAGGAGGCTAGAGCCATGGCTCGCCGCCTGGCACGCGAAGAAGGCCTCTTCACGGGCATCTCCTCGGGGGCGAATGTGGCCGCCGCACTCAAAATCGCGGCGCGGCTGGGGCCGAAAGCGACGGTGGCGACCATCCTGGTGGATTCGGGACTGAGGTATTTGAGCACGGATGTGTTCCGGAAGTGAGGCGTGATATGATCCCTCATAAGTTGCTGTCAGGAAGATTCGGGCTGGCTCTGGCATTCTTGCTCTTGACCGCTTGTAATATCCCCCCTGCCGCGCCGGTCTCCCCAACGAGCACGCCGACACGCTCGCCGCCTACCGCCACCCCTGTCGCAGTGGTTCCAACGCCGACCATACCCTCTGCGCAGGTTGTACCATTCCCGTATGGGCTGTTCGACTGCGTTGAGTGCCTGAATATGACGACCAGGTATCTGGATGACGGCACGTCGATCGTTTACCTGCAGGGAGCTAAATACATTACAGGGAAATGGCGCGTCGACGGAGACGTCTTTTTCACCGGGGATTCCTTCTGCGGCGATGCGGATACGATGCCGGCTTCCTATAACTGGCATTTCGACGGCGAGATTCTTACCTTACAGGTGATCGAAGACGGGTGCGCCGACCGCGTGAGCAGCCTGGATGGGAAACCGTGGAGGTTGGTTGAGGAGTAGGACAACCAGGCGGTAGAATGGGTTCGCTTATGACTGCACAATGTAGCAGCTAAGTTAGCGGCTTCAACTCCTTGCGGCGCCATAACGACTGCCCAGAAGGCTTGTTTGTTGCGGTGATAACCCTGCAAGATAACAAAATTATTATCATTGGGAAAAAGTTACCAGATTCCGGGCAGTATCCGGCAGCGCACGCGCCTGGCATAATCGGCGTAGCCGGGTAGCTCATGCTGCAGCGTGCGGTCTTCCAGCGCAGTCCGCAGCACGAATAAGGCGACGATCGACCCGCCCGGCGCCAGCGCCCAGAGAGAGCCGAGCAGCAGGGGAATGGAAAGCATTAGCACGGTCACCCCCAGGTACATGGGATGGCGTACGCGGGCGTACGGACCGGTATCGATCACCTGCTGGCCGCGGTCGTCCTGTATGCGGACCGTGCGCGAGAGATAGGTGTTTACCGAAGCGGTCCAGAAGATCACGAACCCGGCGAAAACTGCGCCCAACCAGCCCAGCGCCTGTAAAGCCGGCGGAGCCGGCGCCCAGCCGAAACGCCCGGCGTCCAGGCCCGCCAGGACCAGCATGCCGATCAAGAGGAGGGTGTAAGCAGTGAGGATGATCCTATCCCAGCTCTTGGCGTTCCGCCCGGTCCTGCTGCGCTCGGTGATCTGGCCGGGATCGTTGCGCAACGCCCACAGGCCGTAGAAAGCGAGAAAACCGCCGATAGCCAGCACGAATGCCCAGGCCTGGACCCAATCCAGCCGCCCCGCGGGGAGAAATAGGAGGCCTGCCATCGCTAAAAGGAGTGCCAGGAGATTGAGCAGCAATCTGCCGATTGACAGCTTCTTCGAAGAGGGGCTGGTTGAATCGGATGCAGGCGCCGTCATTGGCTGCCTCCCTGAAATAAAAAGCAGACAATCTAATTCTATCTTGATTAATAGGATTGTATAGAGAGGCTCTTTAGAATTTACCGCGGAATGACCTTATCACGGTGGTTCATTATGAGCTTATAAGGATATTGCTGCAGGATGGAACCCCATGATAGTTCCACCGGAATACATTCGAATAATTAGTTCTTGACAAACAAGTGAAAAAATTATATACTTCAATAAAAATAAAGTATATAATTCGAGAAACATATACACATGGAGGGAGAAATGACCCTTGTACGAAAACTCAGGCGAGATCAAGATATTAGGGGCATCATCCCATTTTTGTCGATCCTGCCGATTTTCGGTCTGGCAAGCCTGTTCTACGGCATCCGAGCCGGGTTTATCGCCATTGGTATCTGGTCGCTGCTGTTTCTCCTGGTTTATCTCTATGTTTTTGTGCGCACGAGGAATTTTGCCCATCTGGTCATTTGCGCAGACGCCGCTTTTTTAGGTGCCGTGTTCCTCGTGTTTTCTCCTCAATTTGGTGCGGGCAGCTTCCCAGAGATTGAGTTCAAAGCAGTCTATGCGGCCGGGATCTTATTTTTTGGCATTTTGATCTTTGCCCTGGTGATTACCCGCCGCTTGAAGTGGCGCGGGCGCGAGATCTTGGAGTTGGCCGGGGAGCCGGTCGATGAGATTGGCAACGGTTATACCTCCCGGCCGCGTCCGGTGGGGAAGATGGACTACACCCTAGAGCAGATCCATGGATTTGCCCGGTTTGCAGCCCGCAACCTGATCGCTTTACCTTACATCACGTCGAAGAACATCACCCTGGTTCCGATCAAGATGGGAGAAGAGTATTTCCGCCTTCTCGGACTGAGCGGTGATTACCGCGATGCTACCTGGGTCAATTTCGACGAGGATGGCGAAGTCTCTGTGCACATTGCCCAAAAAGACTACCTGGAATACCGGGAACCGCTGGCGTTTGACCAGCTTTGCGTCTCGCTGGGACAGGTCTTTATCGGCTTTTTCGAACTCTATAAAAAAGGCGAAGGCGCCCGGTTCATCGACCGCATGGACGATCTCCGCATCCCCATTTTCTCGTGAGGTAGGTACTTTATGGACTTTCGCACCGCGGCCAAATACGCTTCTCTGCTATCTAAAGATTATGCCGAAGACATCTTTGCACTCCTGGTGAACTACCAGGCGATCTCCGCCTCCGAGGCTGCCGCCCGCCTCAATCTACACATAAAGACCGCCCAGGACTTCCTTGAATCCCTGGCCCAGCTTGGTATCCTTTCAAAAGAGGAGGTTTTTGAAAAGAAGCGCCCCTATTATCACTATGCCTTACGACAGACACGCATTGTCATCGATATCGACCTGATGCAGATTAAGCGCGAGCCGACCCTAAACAGCCTGTCCTTGAAGATCCGGGAGAAACAAAATAACGAGGCACGGTTTGCTGTTGCCCGCAATGACGATACCATCACCAGCGTGACGATTTGGAGTGGCGAGGGCCGGGAAAGACAGGAACGCAAGATCAAACTGACCGCCCCGCAGGGCAAATTCCTCTACTATTTGCCCTTCCCCAAGACGACGCCTTTATCCGTGGCCGACATCATACAGAAGGCCGGTATCGACGAAAGCCTGGCGCCTGAGATCCTGGATTTGGTTCAACTGCTGGAAAAATATGATGTAATCGAACAAGCGCCGGAGATGAGGGATTGAGTACCAATATAATACTCACCGCAAGCAGCACGACTTCTGACTTGCTCATCCTGGTGCAAACACTGGTCAGGAGCGTATGAACGATTTGCTCTGGCGCTGCGGCTTCATTGTGGTTGTGGGGGCATTCCTTTGGATTCTGCACAGGTTTATCGGAAGCTACCCGGCAGTCCTCCCCAAAAGCGAACAACGTTCGAAAAATATCATGGCTGCTCTGCTCCTTGGAGGAATGGCCATCCTGTTTCCTTTGCTGATGATGGATTGGGGTTCTCCGTGGTTGGATCGGATGTTTCTGGACTGGGTTCCAAACCTCGTCGCTCAGGCTATTTTTGGGACCATGATTTACCTTTTGTTACCTGTATTGCTGGTAACCAGGTTTTTCCGCTGGGCTGCACCGGATTTTGGGCTTTCAATCAAGAATCGGTCATCGGATGTGACGATTTTTGCGGTGGCATTCGGTGTAGGCAGTGGATGTATTGCCTATTTCACCGGTCAATCCAATATCAGCATTCAGACACTCCCGCTAGAGGAACTGCTCTTATTAATCTATAGCAACGCCTTTCTGGAAGAGTTTTTTCATCGTGGTACGATCCAGTCGCTGCTCGAACGAGCAGTTGGACAGGCAAATGCGATTGTATGGGGTGGGGTGCTTTTCGGGCTGACGCATGTGGGTCTGGATGTCGCAGCTTTGGGCGTAACAGGTAGTACCGTGGTCGTGATTTCAGCGCTCATGCTGCAGACCATCGCAGGTTGGATGTTTGGAATTATCTACATGAAAACCCGTAGTCTCTGGCCGGGAACTGCCTGCCATTACCTTGCCAACTGGCTGCCTTCGATTCTCGTTTTGGCGGTAGGCTAGGGAGTAGATAATTCAAGGTCTGCAGGCTGCTGAAGATATACGAGAGCCAGGGGAGAACAGCTGGTACCGCATGCGGGAGGTCTACCCCATGTGGTGGAAGCCGCGCTCGGCTTCGAAACGGCGGGTACCCGACCGGCTATCCATGTACCCCAATAGCTGCGCCAGGTACCAATCGGCGAGAAGGCGAATTGACGAATCGCCAACTCGCCGATTCGTCATGGAATCGGCAATCAACAATCAGCAATCCTCATTCCACCACCACCTCATCACTTCCGCTCCGGCCAAACACCTCGGGCGAGTACATCTCCTCAGCCTTGGCCGGGGGCACGACGAACGCGCCGGGGATGGTGGCGCGCGCCACGTAGGTGTACTGGTAGACGCCTTCCCACAGCAGGGAGGTGAAGGCCTCGGCGCGCTCGTCGCGCAGGTTCTGGTGCTCGTACCAGGGTCCCCACCACCACGTCTTTTGAGGCGAGCGGTTGGGGTCCTGGGGCGGGGCGGCTGTGACGGCCAGGTCGGGGTTGACGATCTCCAGCCCGGCGGGCAGCGGGTCGGTGAGGGCCACGTGATAGCGGCGGTTATCCGCCTGCATCGTGATGCGCACGCGCACCCGGGCGCCGGCCTTGATATGCCACACGCCCTGGGCGTCACGCGTCACATCGGCAGGATCGTCCACCGCCTCATAGGTGCGGCTGACGACGAAGCCCATTTCCAGCGGATCGAGCTGCAGGCTGGTGGGGGCGTAGCGCAGGCCCAGGCGGTAGTACAGCCGCCCGTCGCCTTCCTTGCTCAAGATGATATCCTGGGTGCTCCCCCCGCCCAGAGTCGGATCCACCAGGTAGGTCATGGGTACGGTGGTCTCCTGCCGCTCGGTGGTGCGCCCGCGGAACTCGTAGCTGCCCACGTAGCCCTGACCCAGCCACAGGCGGGCGACGAAATCGGGCGTCTGCGCTTCATAGGTGTTGAAATAGCGGTCCAGGGCCAGCAGGACGAAGACGTTCTCCTGGGTGTTGCCCCAGCGCCCCTGGGTGCGACGCGCAGCGGCCAGCAGCCCGTCGACCAGCTTGGGGATCAGGTCGTGCTGCGGGTTGTCGCCTATCAGAGCGTCCAGCAGGATGGCATCCGTGCGCCGGTTAGTGCCCAGCAGCAGGTAGTTCTGGTCGTCGTAGGTGGTAGTGAAGTTGGCCGCTCCGGCAGTTTCAACGACCCGGTTATTCAGGTAAGTGCGGATTTCATCCAACCGGGTGGAAGCCTGGGGGGCGTTCTCAAGCACCGGCCAGAGCCAGCCGATGGCATCCAGTGAGAGCTGATCCAACCCGCCCGCCTCGTCGATCAGCTTCAGGGCTTTCTGGGGATCGGGGTCGCCCATCAGGTTGCGTACGTACAGGGCGTAGGCGCTGAGCGTGCGGCGCGTCCAGGCGCTGTACCAGGCGGGGTAGTGGCTCTCGACCTGGCGAAGGTATTCAAGCAAGCGCGGCTGCATGCCGGCCGGGACGGCGAAGCCTTTAGCGGCGGCGCGCTGCAGGGCGTGGGCGGTGTGGATGGTATTGAAGGGGATCGAATCCTGGCCGCGACGCCAGTAGGGGAAGCCGCCGTCGTCGTTCTGCAGGCCCTGCAGGGTGGTAATGTCGCGCGAGACGGCCGCTTCCATCTCCGCCGGGGAGGGCAGCCCCTCGGCCTGGAAGGCGGTCAGCACATCGCGCAGCGCTGAGATCGCCAGGAGGCGCGAGGCGATCTGCTCGCTGCAGTCGAAGGGGTACGAGACGAGGTAGAGCACAGCGTCGCTGAGCGCCTGCAGCGCGGTGGATGAAGTGCTGATCTCCAGGCCGCCGTACTGCGGGAAGACCCCGCTGGGGGCGGCCACCGGCTGTGAGATGGCTCCGGAGTCGATCACGCCGTAGGTGGCGAAGGCCTCCGTCGTGGCCGGGGTGTAGACGGGCAGCGAAACGGTAGCCGCGTCGGCATAGGTGCCCGAGACGGCGCCCACCTGGATTCTTGCCGTGCCGGACATCACGGTCTGCGCCGGGAAACGCACCTCCACCCGGTCGCGGGCAGGGACGGTAACGCGCAGTCCCCGGCTACCGGTCAGCTCGAGGTTGCCGGCCTGCACGACCACGCTCACGTTCATGGGCGCATCCGTCTGGTTCTGCAGCACCACGGGCAACTCGAAGCGGTCGCCGAAGTTCAAAAAGCGCGGCGCGGACGGGCGCACCATGAGCGGCAGCCGGGCAGTGAGGTTCGCCTCGGCGGAGCCAAAGAAGCGCCCTGTGGAGTCTACGGCCACAGCCATCACGCGGTAGCGTGTCAGGTTATCGGGGACTTTGACGGCGACGCGCGCCTGGCCGTTTTCGTCGGTGGTCACCGAGGGGGCGAAGAGCGCCAGGGGGTTGAAATCTACCCGCATGCGGATCGGCTCGGAGGCGGCAGCGCCGTCGGCCATCTCTCGCATGCCGGGTGTGCTGGTGGGAGCAGCGGCAGGCATAGCCGGCGCCAGGGCGCCGCCGCCGTAGCCCATCATTTTATTTAATGCCTGCTCGACCACCGGCTGTCCGGTGCTTGCTCCAAACGCCAGCGGGTTGGCCAGCACGATGCTGCTGCGCCCGTAGACGCTCATCAGGTAGCTCGAGCGGTCGTGGTAGAACGT
>JAMCRR010000038.1 GCA_023381565.1 Chloroflexota bacterium | reverse complement strand
CCGAGGGCTAATCGGTGCCAGGCGGTATTTAACAGCCGGGACAGGAGATAGACGCAAGAAGGCACACCAGAGAGAGCGGGAATGGGATGTTGGTCGCTTGATGAGGCAAACCCTTCGGAAACAGAATCGCACACATCATCATAGGTAGATTAATATTGGCTACAATGAATAGAATGTTGACTAGATTACCGTTCCGACATCGGAATGGATTTATTACTTACCTTAAGGATATTAGATCTGACGTTCTCTAATTTCAGGATGTTAGCCTGAAATTTCCCTCTTGATATCGCTATTCTCTCAGGTTTTTATACTAATCGGTGTATTTGGAAAGCGGATTAGGAATACGTCTCTTTCTCCGGTTCCTTGTAACAAAAGAACGATCACTTTAATAGGTTTATCCAACGCCAACGGAGCCCCATGCCAGACCCCTTTCTTGAGGATGACGCCCTGCCCTTCAATGACCCGGAACACCCGGTATTGATCTTCTAGAGGCGATTTTCCGGGTTCATCGAGATTATCGGGAGGAGCAACATAAACCAAGCAATCACCACCTGTTGGAATAAGCACCTCTACACTCTGCATATGTCTTTCAGCCCAATCAAACTGCCACGTTGATAGCTGCAAATCGAGATAACCCACACCATACGCTCTTTGATCAGCAGGTAGATAAGCATTCTCGGCCCACCAGGTCCAACTTGGACCAGCAGCATCTCGCAGACGTTCAGGTCGTGCAATCACTTCTCCGAAGGGGGCAAAAGATTCGGGGGATAAGGTTTGAACTTTTATTTCCATTTTTAAATTACTCCTTAGAGATCATTTATCGCTTGCACTATCGAACCATAATCAAACGGGAGGGATATGTTTACTCTATTCTAAACCCAATAAATATGTATGATTCGGCACCGACCCATTAGTCAATCAGGGCGACCTACTTTTTCTCGCTGAATTTGTTGTATTGATTATTTATGCAGATGCTCTGACGATGATGCGAGTATTCAGGATGATATTTTCTGGTTTTGCTCGGGTTTTTCTTTTTATTTGTTTGATCAATAACTTTATGCCAATTCTGCCCATTTCTTCGATCGGTTGAGCCACGGTAGTGAGAGGAGGGTCCACAATTGAGGCAAGCGGAATATTATCAAAACCAGCGATTGATAGATCCTCTGGAATTTTAATGCCATTTCGCTTTGCACAGGTAATCGCCCCTATGGCCAATAAATCTGTTGTAGCAAAACAGGCGGTAAAACTGGCTTTCTCCAGTAACTTGGACATTTCTCTGTCGCCCTGGGCGATCAAGTCGGTTTCCAGTTTACCCAGCTCTTGGACCATATCATCTCGTATAGGGATATTGTTCTCTTCTAATGCCTTCTGGTAGCCAGCAAACCGTAAGCTCTCCCTCGATAATACAATGATGGCAATTCGCGTATGTCCCTTTTGAATCAAATATTTTGTGATTTCGTATGAAGCCGCCAAATTATCTATTCCAACTGTTGAAAAGGGCAGCGTCAGAGAAGGGGGTTCAATCACAACCAGGGGTGGGTAAAGATCGGAATACCAATCCCCCGGCACATCTATGGAATAGGCTGCTAACAGGATGCCATCCATGCGCTTGTTGGAGAAAAGGCGAAGATATTCATCCATTCTCTCTCGGTTATAATGAATATTCCCCAACGAAATGGTGTACCCTCTTTTTTGTGCCTCAACTTCTGACGCCTGAAACATTGTGGCGTAGAATGCGTTGGATACATTCGGAACGATGATCCCAAGAGATTTAGTGTGATTGCGCCTAAGGCTGCTGGCGATCTCATTGCGCTGATATCCCATCTCGTTGATGGCATTCTGGATCTTCAGCTTGGTGTCTTTTCCCACCGGAGCGGTTTGATTTAAGTAATTAGAGATGGTGCCAGTAGAGACGCCAGCAGCAAAGGCAACTTCCTGTAATGTGACTCTTCTCTTCATCTGTTTGGTTAGATTTGCCCAGAAGGTAATTTGACCGAATTCAAAAGATTAACTAACAATCCAACTCAACGAAGCGTTTCCTCGAGTTGAGTAATCATCGAGATTCTCTCTGCAAAACGACATTTCTCGGCTAGGAGAGCCTGGGTCAAACCAAGCGCGATCTGTTCCTGGTCTGGCTCTGGATTAGCCTCTCGAACCTTTGCAATCCAGCTCTCCGGGATGGTATCAACACCATTGAGGGCTCCAGCAATATAGCCGGTCATACAGGCGATGGTATCACAATCTCGCCCAAAATTTGCTGACGCGATAACGCCGTCTTTATAGTCTCCATTGGTTTTGTAGAACATGGCTAAAGCACAAGGGATGGATTCGAGTGGGTCTACACTCCAACTCAATCCTTCAAGCTTACTCCGCTTGTTCGGATGCCGTTGGGCGTGAGAGACAAGCCCGGTTTCATAATACAAGGCGGTCAGCTCTTCTGTGTCTGAAACTTTATTGGCCAATTCGATGGCTCGTAATACTGCCCCATAGATCAGGCTGGTTTCTCGATTAGGCAGAAATTCAACGCTAGCCTTTACGATACTATCAACAGTAGCATCTTTTTTCATCGCTTCGGCAACAGCCGAGGCGATCACACAAGCTGCCTCTCGGGCATAACCATCGTGCGAGATGGAGGCAATCTCGTATGCATCTTGGGCGGCCTGTGCGGGGTCGCCGGCATTGATTATTCCGATAGGACCAATACACATCGCAGAACTGTTATCAGGGATGTTTCCCGCTCCTACTTCCCTTAGCGGAGTATCCGTCATAGCTATCCGATTCCAGGAATTACTAATTGAGATCCAAAAATAGCGAGTATCCATCTTCTCCATCCAAACTTTGGATAGATCTTCGGCGGATATGCGCCCATTTTTAGCAATGATTGCATCGGTAATAAAATGCCGCAGGTAAGTGTCATCAGTGTAGGTCCCAGCTTTGGAGCTTCGCGCATAGGCGCCTGAATTTGGGTTGGGTTGGTGAAACCCTTGTGGAGGGTTATACGGTAATAAATCAATCACCCGGCCAGGATAAAGTTGTCGGATAAATTTATAATGCATTGTCTCAACAGGGCCACCCATTGCGTCTCCGATAGAACCCCCGATCAAACATCCATATACTTTTTTGAACAGAAGCGAATTCTTAAGGTTTTCCATACTAGCCTCCAAATGAAAATGTGAAACCGAGATGAGGGCTTTTAGGCTTTCAAACCCCCAGCCGTTAATCCTTCAATAAAGCGGCGCTGCATCGCCAAATACAAAATTAAGATCGGGGCGATGGCGATGATTGCCCCTGCACTGGTGAGAGGCCAGTTGCGGCTAAAACGACCCTGGAACAAACTGAAGCTATACATAACCGGGAGAAGGTCTGAATTACCGCTCATAAAAATCAATTCGAGCTCATAAGAGCTCCATACACCAATTCCGGTGAGTAGCCCAGCGGTCAAGAAAGCTGGCCACGCAATAGGAAGCACCACTTTAGAGAAAACCTGCCATTCCCTGGCGCCATCCACACGCGCCGCATCCTCGAGCTCGCTCGGTAATTGAACTAAGAAAGAGCGTAGCAGGAAGGTCGTAAATGGAATTCCCATGGCAGTGTGCAGAATAATGGTTCCGGGAATAGTGTTGATCAAATGAATCGTGCGCCAGGTGATAAACAGAGGTACCATGTACATAAAGAAGGGGATCGTCGAGGCGGCCAGTAGATAAATCATCACGCCGTTCATCGCCGGAAGTCTTAACCTTGCCAGGGCATAAGCCGCCATACCGCACAACAATAATTGGCCCGCAACGGTACCAATAACCAAAAGACCGCTCACCCGCATCGTATTTGCGAATTGACCGCGCTCCCAAGCGATCTTAAAGTTTTCCAATATGATTTCTTTTGGGGGGAGTAAGGGCTGGAGGGCTGCCTCAGCTTCACTCTTGACACTTGTAAAGAGAATCAGGAGCATCGGTCCGAGGCTCACCACCAGAAGGATAGTTAATACGATATAAAGTAGCCATCGATTTATTCGACGGCGATTCATATCTCATACCTCTTGCGGATCAAGGTAAATAGCCCAATTAATGCTCCCGATAGAGCCGTGATCGTCATCCCGATAGCGGATGCATATCCGGCTCTGAAGTTATTCACCAGGTTTTTATAGAGCATGGTTCCTAACAGTTCGGTTGAATACGCCGGACCTCCGCCGGTCATCAACCAGACGTATTGGAAGGAGCTGAAAGACCAGATAGCCGACATCATCAGCATGAAGAACACTGCCGGCATGATCCCTGGTATGGTTACGTTGTAGAACTGCTGCCAGGCGCCTGCTCCATCGACTTTCGCAGCATCATACAATTCCGGAGGGATGGTTTGCATGGCAGTCAGGAAAAGCACCATGAGAAATGGCCAGCCGCGCCAGATAGTGACCGATATCACCGTAACCAGCGCTGTATCGGGGCTGCCCAGTAGAGGATACTTGAGGTTCCAGGGAAGTCCTGCTTGCATTAATAATGCTCCGATGCCTCTCTGTGGCTGGAGCAACCTGGCCCACATATAGGCTACGATGACTGCGGGAAGGATGTTCGGCAAGAATAACAAGCCACGGATCGCCAATTCCCGGCGTTGTCCCAGCCGGGATTGGGCTAATAAGGCCGCGATTCCCAACCCAAGCGCAAATGAGGCTCCAATCGAGAGAACCATCCAGATGAGATTGTGGCTAAACGCCATCGGAAAGATCTCATCATGAGAAAATAGATCCTCGAAATTTTTCAGCCCGATAAACTTTTCCGGAGTCATGCTGATCCCGCTCCATTGGGTCATCGAGTAATAAATAGAACCCAGAGCTGGAATCCCAATTACCAGGAAATGAAAGAGGAGCGCGGGCAGAATGAACAGCCAGGCCGTCAACTTTCTCTGCCTGCCCAGGGTCAGGTGAGTTTTTGCCAACAGAGTTTTATGCCAATGGGCACCGATTAATCCCTGCATAGAGCTCTCCAACAATGATCAACCAATCCCTAATTAGACCCAGAGTGGTTGTGCAAGGTTGTATATTACGAATTACAAGCAATATCTGGAGGAGTATATTCCAACAACCAAAGACGTTGGAATATACTCCCGAAATTCGAAGACCTCTCAGCGTGTGGGTATCGGAGGAAGAATATTGTCCTTTACGGCTGCCTGATAGTCCTCTTCTAGTTTTGCGGTCCATTGAGCTGGCGTCTCTTTGCCGGTCCATACCAGATCAATGTCGTCGATAAAGGTGACATCACACATTTGCTTTGACATGAAAGCCCAGCAGGTGTACCCGTAGTTACCCTTTGCGGTTTGCTCGCCCAAAGCCTCGTAGAGATCGGCGGTGCGCTTGTCAACGCCGGATGTTGATTGAAACGTGCTCGCATCTATGTGGATCGGGGCAGGTGCTGTGCTGCATTCTTTATAGAGCAAAGCTACGGTTTCGGGCGAATAGTAAAAGTCCAGGAATTGGGCAGCTTCATCCGGGTGCTTACTGTGGGTGTTGATGGAGAGGGTACTCCCTATACCGAGGTCATAGATGGCATCCCCGGTAACTGATGGGAACGGAACCCATTCCCACTTGTCTTGATTGGGATCGTCAGGGAAGTATGTACCCGTGAGGTCACCTAAGAGCCAGGTTCCATCCACGAGCATGGGTGCTTCACCGGTGGCAAAAGATTGGTGAAAATCATCCCAACTCAAGGTCTTGTATAAATTAAATCCATTCTGGATCCAGCCGGCTTTCATGTGATCAGAAAGTTTCTGTATTGATTCGACGAAAGCAGGATCCGTCCAGGGGATTTCCCCTTTCAATGCTTGGTAAACTTTATCAGGACCAGCAATGTGGTTGATATATTCCCCGGTTAACCATGAATTTACAAATCGATCATCAGCGTCCCCACCATCGGCGATAGGGATCAGTCCTGCTGCTTTGATCTGCTTTGCCAGGTCCTCAAATTCTGCAAACGTTGTGGGAGCTTTCCAGCCGTGCTCATCAAATACAGTGTTGTTAATGAAGAGAACCAGAGTCTCCATTTCATTGGGAAGAGCATAGAGGGTTCCCTTGACTTTCCCCAACTCAAAGGCCCAGGGCAAAAAGCGGTCTTGCCATCCATACTTTTTGGCATAATTGTCGAGCGGCAAGAGCAGGCCGCCGGCAGACCAGGGGGTTACACTATCCGGGGAAGTCGTTTCTGCTAAATCTGGTACTTCCGCGCCTCCGGCGAGGACGGTGCGCATCTCTTCTCCTCCTGGATCCCGGGCAACCAGTTCAATCTGGATGTTCGAATTCTTGCTGTTGAACGCATCGACTGGAACCTTATATCGGCATTCCGGATTCCCATTTTCATCGGTGGATGCCCACATGACCAGCTGAACCGGTGCGGCAGTTGGAGCCGGGGGTAGGGTTGGTGCCACTACCGCCGTTGTAGGTTCCTGAACCGGAGCGGCTGGTGCGGTGGGGTGTTGTAGGACTGGCGTGGGCGCAACTGTGGTCGGTGTAGCTGCTGTCCCGCAGCCGGCCAGGCTCACCATTGTGATGAGAAGAACTGCAGTACGCAAAATGCCCAAACGATAGAACCATTTTCTATCCATGTCTTCCTCCTCGAGCGTGATCAGGTGGTAAAAGAATAAATTGGATGGAATAGAGTGAAGAACTCGAAAGGTCCTACCCAGAAACCAGGCAACGGTAAAGGTATGCTATTGTTTATGGTAAATTTGAGATGTATAATATATTTACTTAAATCGATTTAATTAAATCAATTCAATTATAGGTCGATCCAGGTTTTTGTCAACTGGCGATCGCTGAGCATTACCGGTAAGTCCTATCTATAAGATTATCGGTTGTTAAGGCATTCTGCGTTCTCTTGCTGGATTCGTTTTCAATTCACTCGGAAAATTCAATCATTCAGGAGGAGTAGGATGTTAAAAGTCTCGATCAATGTCGAAGGGCAGATGGGGCTAACCTGGCCGCGCTGGAAGCAAATTGTTGAATCAGTTGAAGAATTGGGTTTTGATGGATTATTTCGTTCGGATCACTTCACCAACAAGCAGCCTCCGGACATGGACTCGCTTGATCTCTGGGTATCTCTCGTTTGGTTGGCCGACCATACTCAGCGCATCCATTTTGGTTCACTGGTTTCACCTGTCTCGTTCCGACACCCGGTGATGACGGCCCGCATGGCTTCCGCCGTTGACGATCTTTCGAATGGCCGGTTGATTTTGGGGTTAGGCGCCGGCTGGATGGAGCGCGAACATAGAAATTTTGGTTGGGATTTATTGGATCTTAACCAGCGGTTTTCTCGTTTCAAAGAGGCATTGGAGGTGATCGGGTCTCTTTTGCAAAGCGAAGTACCGTCCGAATTCGAGGGAGAATACTATCATTTGAGAGATGCCATCTTGCTCCCTCGCCCTAACAGACCGGGTGGTCCTCCCATCCTGATTGGTGGAAATGGCCAAAGACGCACCTTTCCTCTGGTCGTCAAATATGCTTCGTATTGGAATGCCGTATTTACTACCCCTGCGGAATATGCCCGATTGAACCACGTTTTAGACGAACAGATGCTTGCTGCTGGAAGAGACCCTGCTGAGGTGACTCGAACGCTGATGACCACCTGCTTCTTTGGTGAAAATGAAAAGAGATTGAACGAGCGATTAAGACCTTTTGGGCAATCTGCTGAGGAGCTCCGGCAGCGAGGCTTGGTCGCTGGATATCCAAAAGATGTTATCGACCAGTTAGTCGAGTACGCTCGTGCGGGAGTTCAAGAAATCATGCTTCAGTGGCTCTACCTGGATGATATGGATAGCCTGTTGGATGGCCTGGCAGCACTATCCCGGTATGTACTGAGCCCGTTTCGGAATCAATGACTCGTCATTTTCTCGAGTTTCATTTGCCACAGATCAGTATTAGTGTATAGCACATCAGGCAGATCGAATGGGTGACTTGATAGCATAATTATTTCCGGTATCGGAAGCAAATTCCCTCGTTATTTCTGAAATCTACACACCGTATGTATCCCCGGTTTTAATCTAATATCCCCAACCACTTTTGTAAATCCCCCTGTATAATCATCTCTACGAGCCGATTTATCGGTACATCCTCGGAACCCAACCTCAAATCCCCTCCGTTTTCTTTATTGGAATAATTAGATCCAGGGTAAGGTCGATAGCCTATTTCCTGGGGGTAATGATCTATCGAAATTCGAGTGGGTACTGGCCTATTCCCGTCCCTTTGTTATACTGAATTTGAACCACAGACTGTGTTCTCAGGGAATGCTTATGGATGACTATTCATTTCCAACCGGACAGACCTTTGAGGAGCTCAAGCGCATCTCGCGCATCCTCGAGCTGGTCCAGATGTTTGCCGTGGCACCGCACCGTTACCTGCGCAAGGACCTGGCCGCCCATTTCGGGGTCAGCGAGCGTATGATCACTAAAGACCTCGACATCATCAAGAACGGCCTCAAGCTCCGCTTGCGCCATTCTCCGGAAGGCTACTACTTCGACGACGTGCCGCGCCTGCCGGCCTTGCAGTATTCATTCTCCGAAGCGCTGGCGCTGCTCCTGGCCGTGCAGGCCGCCCGGCAGATGCCGGGGATCGCCTCCTCCGATCTGGCCGCGGCGGTGGCGCGGCTGGGGTCGCTCTTCCCCCCGGAGCTGGCCCCCCTGCTGATGCGCTCGCTGAGCTCGCCGCCGGCCTCGGTGCGGGGTCGCGCAGCACCCTCGAGCGATAGCGAGTGGGGCGCTCACCGCCAGGAGATGCTCGCCCTGGTCAACCGGGCCCTGATCGAGCAGCGCAAACTGCGTATCGTCTACGAGACGCGCTCGCGGGGAGGAGAGATCGGTGAGCGGATAATCCACCCCTACGCTGTGCTGCCCTACGTACGCTCCTGGCAGTTGGTCGCCTTCTGCGAGCGCCGCCAGGAGGTGCTGATCTTCAAAGTCGACCGCATCCACCAGGCCGACCTGCTGGAGGAGCGCTACCGGTTGCCGGAAGATTTCGTTTTAGACGAGTACATGGGTTCAGCCTGGGGGATGATGCGCGGAAACGCAGGAGAGGTCGTGGACGTGGTGCTGCGCTTCACCGAGGATGCCGGGCACCGCGTGGCGGAGGAGTACTGGCACAAGAGCCAGCAGTTCGAGGAGCAGCCGGATGGGTGCATGGTGTTGCGGTTGCAGATCGCCCCCACTCCTGAGTTCGTGCATTGGGTGCTGTATTACGGCAGCCAGGTGGAGGTGCTGGAGCCGGAGGGGGTGCGCCGAGCTGTGTCTGCAGAGTTGAGCAAGATGACCTCCATCTACCTGCAAGGAGTCGAAAATGATGGCCGACCAACAAATCCAGAAGGTCCTTTGGGCCAAAACCAATCCTGACACCGGGGTCATCCACCTGCTGCTTTGTCACCTGATTGATGTAGGTCAGGTGGTCCGCGTTCTCTGGGACGATGGGCTCACGGATCAAACCCGCCGGAAATTCTCGAGCTGGTTGAATCTGGATCCTGAGGCGACTCGGGATTGCCTGGCCTTGTTGGCCAGCCTGCATGACCTCGGGAAAGCTGCCCCGGGTTTCCAACGAAAACATCCACCGGCGATGGCCGTTGTGGAACAAGCCGGGCTGAAATTCCCGGCTCCCTCAATCGTCCCCGCCCCGCATGGCGTGATCACAGCCTGGGTGCTGCGCTCGATCCTTCCTGACCTGTTCGGAACACCCAGAAATGACGCTTCTGGTCTCTCGCAGGCATTGGGTGGGCATCACGGATCCTGGCCATCCCCAGATAAGTTCCTTCCAAATGCCCTGAAATTCGCCGATAGGGGAGATAGCGAATGGGCTTCCTGCCGGCGCGAGATTGTCAAAGCCCTGGCGGGAATTTTCCCCTTCCCGATCTCGGTTCGGCTTCCACTGGATACGGTCGAGCGCAATGCTTTCCTGACTGAATTCTCCGGTCTGGTTAGCGTGGCCGACTGGTTGGGATCCATGCAAACCTGGTTTCCGTGTACCCCAGAAGTAGAATCATTGGCTGATTACGTTACCCTATCCGCACAGCGTGCAAAAAGCGCCCTCGAGACAACACACTGGGTGGGCTGGCAGCCGGATGGGCGAGAAATCCCGTTCGATAAGATGTTCCCCTTCAAACCAAACGACATCCAGAAAGAAGTCATTGCAAGATCATCGGATATCAACCTGCCTGTACTCCTGATCCTGGAAGCGCCCACCGGAATCGGAAAGACAGAAGCCGCGCTCTATCTGGCTGACCGCTGGCTGCAGAGAGAAAGAGGTCGTGGAATATACATAGCCATGCCCACCCAGGCCACCAGCAACCAGATGTATGATCGCTTTACTAAAGCGCTGCTCTCTTGTTATCCACAGGAGCGTCTGAATGTTCATCTGGCTCACAGCGCTGCTCTCCTGGCCGACGCGGTCCCGGCTCTTATGATTTCGGAAGATCAGTCCTCGAAAGAAATGCAACTTGAAGCTGCAACCTGGTTTTTACCCCGCAAGCGTACCCTCCTGGCGCCCTTCGGGGTCGGCACAGTAGACCAGGCTTTGCTCAGCGTGCTGCAAACCCGGCACTTCTTCGTCCGATTATTTGGTCTGGGACAGAAGGTGGTTGTTTTCGATGAAGTTCATGCATATGACACCTATATGTCAACCCTGTTCCAGCGGGTGTTAACCTGGCTGCACCGGGTGGGCACTTCCGTGATTTTGCTTTCTGCAACTTTGCCAGAAACCACTCGCCGCCAGCTGATTTCAGCCTGGGATGGGCCGAATGTGAAAGATACTGGTGGAACCTCCTACCCGCGCCTGACGGTTGTCGCCGCAGATCGGCAAGAAACCATTCAACTGCCTCGCCCCAGTTCCTATTCAATTGAGATTCAAGGGATTGATCCCGATCCTCAGGAAATTGTTAAATCCCTCCAAACTGCCCTACGAAATGGAGGCTGCGCGGCGGTGGTGTGTAACCGGGTCAGGCGCGCTCAGGAGGTTTACCGGGCCATCCAGGAATCTGGGATGATCGAGCCAAAAAGGCTCACCCTGTTCCACGCTCGCTTTCCTTTTGCTTGGAGAGAGGCCATTGAGAGACGTGTACTGGAACCCTTTGGTAAAACCGGCAGCCGACCTGACCGGGCGATCGTAGTGGCTACCCAGGTGATCGAGCAGAGCCTAGATCTGGACTTCGATTACCTGATTACCGACCTCGCCCCTATTGATCTGCTCATCCAGCGCGCCGGGCGCTTGCATCGCCACTCGGTGCACGATGCTGGGCGCCCCTCTGCGCTAAAAACCAGGTGCATGGCTATCTGCATGCCCGTGGATCAAACGACCATCCCGAGTTTCGGGGGGGATGAACGCGTCTATGAGCGCTCCATTCTGCTCCGCACATGGCAATCCCTACAGCAGCGAAGTCAACTCGTTTTTCCGGATGATACTAGCGACCTGATTGAAGAGGTCTATGGCGAGAGGCGTTCAAGTGGAATTGAGATCCCCGGATTTGACGGGGCGGTAAGAAAAGCCGAGGCGAAGGCGCAACGAGATCAGGCAGAAGCTCGGCTCAAGGCCGAGCAAAAGATGGTTGCGCTGCCTAGTGATGAAAGCCTGATCTATGCGCCCAATGAGAACCTGCAAGAGGAGGACTCCCGCATCCATGAAGCTTTCCGCGCCCTGACCCGCCTGGCAGAGCCAGGTATTTCCCTGGTTTGCCTGCAACGTGTTTCTAGTGGCCTGGCTCTCGAACCTGCCGAACCCGGGAATGAAAATATATTGGACCCCGAGCCATCGCTCTCTCTCACTCGCGAGCTGCTCAGGCACTCCATCTCCATCCAAGATAGGCAGGTTATTAAATATTTTATCGAAAAAGGAAACAAACCCTGGTCCAAATCTGCCTATCTGCAGCATCACTATTGGGCTGAATTTGACGAAACCGGGTTTACTCATCCGGAAGCCGCCCCGTTCAGGTTTCGCTTGACCCGCGAGTTGGGATTAGAAATCCTAAAGGAGACAAAGTGACCTATTCATTCAATTTGATTAACTGTCCCTGGATTCCCTGTATCCTTCCCAATGGGAAAGTTCAGGAGTTCAACCTGAAAGATACTCTCCTGCAGGCGCACATGCTGAAGGAGATCCGAGGAGATTCCCCTTTGGAGACGGCCTCAATTTACCGTCTGCTGCTATCCGTGCTGCACAGTGCTCTACGCGGGCCCCGCAGCTATCAAGCCTGGGCAGATCTGAGAGATGCCGGCAAGTGGGATCCCTCGGTGATTGGGGAATACCTCAACCACTGGAAAGCCAAATTCGAACTGTTCGACCCAGAGAAACCCTTTTACCAGGCGGCTGACCCGCGTGTCAAGCCCAAATCGGTGATCACGTTGGTGATGGATATGGTCTCCGGCAATAATGCAGTGCTCTTCGACCACCATACCGAGGCGGATGGCGCCTCGCTACCCCCGGCTAAAGCAGCCCGAACGTTGCTCACCGCCCAGACATTCAGCCTGGCAGGGCTATCCGGGTTGGAGCAGAAGTTTACCGACGCTCCCTGGGCGCGCGGGATCATCTTGTTGACGGAAGGGGAAAGTCTCTTCGAAACCTTGGCCTTGAACATGCTCCGCAGCGATGACCCCAAAATTGGCCTGGCAGGGATTATCGGCCAACCGGCCTGGGAGATGGATGACCCCTACCTTCCAGCTCGAGAAGTACCGACTGGATACCTGGATTACCTGACCTGGCAAAACCGCCGCATTCTGCTTATCCCCGAAGGAGATGTAGATAAGGTGGTAGTCCGTCAGATGACTATGGCTCCCGGCTTGCGGCTGAGCTCAGCAATTTTAGATCCAATGAAGCACTACCGCATCGATAAAGATCGTGGCTATCTGGTGCTGCGCTATTCAGAGCAGCGCGCTTTGTGGCGAGATAGCGCTGCCCTCTTGCGTCTACAGAGTACCGGAAATGCCCGTCCTCCTGCAACGTTCTACTGGCTGGCTGAGCTGTGCACAATGGGATACCTGGAGCAGAAACAGCTTTACCGCCTGTCTGCCCTGGGCATGGCCAATAACCAGGCCAAGGTGGAATTTTTCCGCCACGAGCAGCTCCCCTTGTCCGTCCAGTATTTAGAAAATTCTGAGCTGGTCGAACAGTTGGATGAATCCTTGAAGATAGCCGAAGCAGCCGGTAAAACCCTTTGGAGCAGCACGAGCTGGATGGCGGTGTTATGCATCTCGCCAGAAAGTGATGGCAAGAACTGGAAAGAGATCAGCGAAATAACAAAAAAGGAGGCTGCTGGACTTATCGAACACTGGGCGGTTGAACGTTTTTACTGGGGAATGCTCGAACTCCCCTTCCTGCATTTGCTTGAGGACCTGCCAAAACGGCCTGAGGCTACCCTAGAATGGCGCCAGGCGGTTGAGTCGACCGCCTGGCAGGCATTCAACCGGGCTGAAGCTCAGGCCGGAGAGGCGGCCCTGGCGTTGAAAGCTGCAGTGCGCGCCCGCAGTTACCTGGCTTACGGGTTAAGACAGGTTTTTCCAACCCCTGAAATGGAGAAAATCTTATGACAGAAAAGATAGTTGAAACTCACCCCTTCATCGCCTATCTGCAATCCCTGGCGGAAAAAGATGACCGGGGTGCCCTCGCCGCTCTTCGGAGGGGTCTGGGCCAACCTCCAGGTTCTGCAGCCGAGATGTTCCGCTACGTTGAACCCTGGCTGCCGGAACGTCGCTTTGCCGGGTTAGAGCTTATCTACTACCTGATTGCTTCCTTGTTTGCTTACTACCCCGAATCGGCTGGCGCCGGAAATATGGGTACTCACATGCGCCAGGCTAGCACGGAAGGAGGAGAGGAGGCTATCGAAAGGCGTTTCACGGCCTTGCTGGCTGCCGATCTCGAAGATCTGCCAGGATATCTACGCCAGGCGGTCAGCTTCCTGCGCTCGAAGAACGTCCTGATCAACTGGGATCAATTGTTGAGAGATATTCAGGATTGGGATCGTGAAGACCGCCGCGTCCAGAAACACTGGGCCAGCGCATTCTGGTCCAAACAACCCCAGGCTGCAAATAACGCTAACCAATAAACTCAAATCAAACAGAAAGGAACCTTCCATGTTTATCGAAATCCACTTCCTGCAAAATTTTGCTCCTTCCAACCTGAACCGGGACGATACTGGCAATCCGAAAGATACCGAGTTCGGCGGCGTCCGCAGGGCGCGCATTTCCTCCCAGTGCATCAAGCGCTCTATCCGCTTCCACCCCATTTTCGCCCAGACCACCGCAGTCGATCCTGCTATCCGCACCCGCTGGATGACTCGTGAATTAGCCAAAGCTTTCGAGAAGGCCGGCAAACCAGAAGAGCAGGCAAACATGGTGGCCGATGGGATCGCCCAGCTCTACTGCAAGATGGATAAAGGGCATACCAGCGTGTTGGTTTACATGAGCAGCAACGAGCTGAGGGGTTTTAGCTCGAAGGCCATCGAGCGTTGGGATGAGATCACGAGCAGCCTCAAAGAAGGAAAGAGCCCTGCGCTGGACGAGCTGGCTAAAGAGATGTTCAAGACCCTCAAGGACCGCACCAGCGCCCCGGATATCGCCTTGTTTGGCCGGATGTTGGCCGAGAAACCCGAACTGAATATCGACGCCGCCTGCCAGGTGGCTCATGCCATCTCTACTCACCGGGTAAGCATGGAGATGGACTTCTATACTGCGGTAGATGACCTGTCAAAAGACGAAGAAACCGGCGCCGGGATGATGGGGGTGACAGCGTTTAATAGCGCCTGTTTTTATCGCTATGCTCGCCTCGATTGGGACCTCCTGGTGAACAACCTGGGCGGCGACCGCGATCTGGCTTGCCGGGCAGTTGAAGCTTTCCTGCGGGCAGCACTGTTGGCAGTCCCAACTGGGAAGCAAACCGGCTTTGCCGCCCAAAACCTACCCGATTTCGTGCTGGGCGTGTCTCGCACAGATGGACAATCCTGGTCCTTGGCGAACGCGTTCGAAAAACCGGTGCGCATCGAGCGTGATGGCGGGTATCTACTACCATCGATTGCTGCCTTGGACGCGTACTGGGGGCGCCTATCAAAGGCTTACGGTGGCGATGGGATGAAGACCTATGCCCTGTGTTTACAGCCGGATGCCCGCTTGGATAACTTGAAAGACTCCCTTGCTCCGCATGTCGAGAAGTGGATTGCCAGTCTGGTTGCCTCGCTGCCGGTAGGGTAGCTTATGGACACGCTCTTGTTATGTCTCAGTGGACCAATGCAATCCTGGGGGGTCCAGAGCCGCTTCAGCATACGCGAGACTGGTCTGGAACCCTCCAAGAGTGGGGTGATCGGGTTAGTTTGCGCGGCAATGGGCATTCCCCGCGAAGATGATGAATCGCTCTCCCACCTGGCAGAGCTGCGCATGGGCATACGTGTGGACCGGGAAGGAATCCTTCAGGTTGACTACCATACCGCTAACGAGGTATTAAAAGCCTCTGGCGGCATTAAGGAGACCGAGCCTTCCCGACGTTACTACCTGGCCGGGGCAGTCTTCCTGGCCGGGTTGGAGGGAGAAGAACGGGCTTTGCTCGAGCGAATCCAGAATTCTCTCAGAGCCCCCGTTTGGCCGCTGTGTTTAGGACGCAAAGCCTTCGTGCCAGCTGAGTCAATCTGGTTGCAGGATGGCCTGCGGCTCGACCATTGCCTGGAGAAAGCTCTGGCTGATTATCCCCTCCTGGCGCGCCCGGTCTCGCAGGATGGCTGCTTGCGGCTGGTCTGCGAGGATGCCACGGGAACTGCCGTCCGTTCCGATCAACCTCTCTCTTTCATAAGCCGGCGTTTCGCTCCTCGCCGCGTGGCTACCCGGTTTATCCCTCTCCCCGATCGGGTAAAGGAGGCTGTATGATGTTTCTATCCAGGCTTTCTCTAAATCCCAAATCGCATCAGGTGCGCAGTGAAATCGCTAATCCTTACGAGATGCATCGTACCGTCATGCACGCCTTTGCCGAAAATACTTCTGCTGCTGGCAGGGTGTTGTTCAGGCTCGATATCCACCCCCGCACCGGCATCCCCACCCTTTTGGTGCAGTCTCTACTTAAACCGGATTGGAGCTTTCTAACCACTTCCGAAAAGAACTACCTGCTGCCGGTTGATACGCTCCCGACTGGCATAGAAAACCCGGCGGTGAAAGCGGTGGACCTGGCGCTGCGCGCCGGGCAGCTCCTGGCGTTTCGCCTGCGCGCCAATCCCACTGTGAAGAAAGATCGCCAGGACAAAAAACAGGGCAGGCGAATCGGGCTTGTGCGCGAGGCAGATCAGATGAATTGGCTGCAGCACAAGATCGAGGCCGCCGGTGCGGTTTTGCTTTCGGCGAATACCTCGAACGAAGAATGGATCAGCGGAAGATTGCACCGGCAGGAACAAGAACATGATCTCAGCTTCCGCGCGGTGCAGTTCGACGGCATCTTGCAAGTGAAAGACCCGAATGCATTCAAAGCTGCGCTGATTACAGGCATCGGCCCGGCCAAGGGTTTCGGTTTTGGCCTGCTCTCCCTGGCGCCCTTGCCGGCCTGACCCAACCATAATCACCCCCCGCACGCCACACCAAATGCAGGGGAGGCCCATCGGAACCTTAATAATTGAATATCACCGGGTTTTATTACTGGGCGCAATTTCCCCCGCTAAATAAAAAGGAAGGAAGTCATGGAAGATCTACATTTGCTGCCCAAACTGCGCGACAGCCTCTCCTACCTCTACGTCGAGCACGCAGTCATCGAAAAGCGCGATAGCGCCCTGCTCGTTCTCCAGGAGACCGGCCAGACCGCCGTCCCCACCGCCAACCTGAGCCTGCTCATGCTCGGGCCGGGCACGTCCATCACCCATGCCGCCGTAAAGGTCCTGGCCGAGAGCGGCACCAGCGTGCTGTGGACCGGCGAGGACATGCTGCGCTACTATGCCCAGGGACTAGGCGAAACGCGCTCCAGCTACCGCCTGATCCGCCAGGCCAACCTGGTCTCAGACCCGGCCAAACGGCTGGAGGTGGTCCTGCGCATGTACGCCCAGCGCTTCGGCCGGGTGCTGGAGCGCGACCTCAGCCTGGAGCAGGTGCGCGGCATGGAAGGGGCGCGCATGCGCCAGGCGTACGAGCTGGCCAGCCGCACCTATCAGGTGACCTGGCATGGTCGCAACTACGACCGCGCCCATTGGGATTACTCCGACCCGATCAACCGGGCGCTCTCGGCCGCCAACGCCCTGCTGAACGGCGTCTGCCACGCCGCCATCCTCTCCGGGGGGGTATTCCCCTGCTCTGGGCTTTTTGCACACCGGCCGGCAGCTCTCCTTCGTCTACGATATCGCCGACCTGTACAAGACCGAGTTCACCATCCCGGTGGCCTTCGAGTGCCTGGGCAAGGGGCTGGCTCCCGTGGAAAAACAAACGCGTGAGCTCTGCCGCCAGCGCTTTCTCGAAGGCAAGCTCCTCCAGCGCATCCTCCCCGACATCGACAACCTGCTCCAGATGGGGCCGGAAGAAGCCTTTCCGGCGGAGACAGAACCGGGAACACCGGAGTTTTGGTGGATGCCGGACATCAACGACAAACAGATGGCGGAGGTCGACCATGGTCGTGATGATCCTGGATAGAGTTCCCGTCTCGCTGAGAGGCGAGCTGACTCGCTGGCTGATCGAGGTCAAGCCGGGGGTGTACGTCGGTCACGTCAATGCCATGGTGCGGGACAAGCTCTGGGGCTACTGCCTGGAAAAAAGCCGCATGGGGACGGTCTTTCAAGCCTGGACGACGAACAACGAGCAGCGTTTTGCCATGCGCCTGTGGGGTGACCAGAGCCGGCGGGTGACGGATTGGGAGGGAGTGGCGTTGATCGAAGAGGTGAAGGATAAGTTAAAGCCTGCCCAGAAGCGGAGGGTAAGGAGGGATTAATTTGTTAACGCAGGGTTTTCCCCACACGCGTGGGGGTGGACCGTCATCGGCGGCGCGGGCGGCGGCGCGGGTGGCGTTTTCCCCACACGCGTGGGGGTGGACCGGTGAAGACGATGGCGAGGGAGAAGGTGCATCATCGTTTTCCCCACACGCGTGGGGGTGGACCTTTCGGGTTTCTCGTCTTTAGTCATTTCTTATCCGTTTTCCCCACACGCGTGGGGGTGGACCTAGAGAGAGGAGGAAAAATCAAATGATTGATACAGTTTTCCCCACACGCGTGGGGGTGGACCTAGGTTGGCGCGCCTG
The DNA here is from genome assembly GCA_023381565.1 of Chloroflexota bacterium. GTDB lineage: Bacteria > Chloroflexota > Anaerolineae > Anaerolineales > Anaerolineaceae > JAMCRR01. The sequence goes on along the minus strand of JAMCRR010000038.1, from coordinate 594 downwards.
TTACCGTCAGATTGGTGGTTTTCCCCACACGCGTGGGGGTGGACCTGAGACAGAACACATTATCGAACTGCGCGGCACCGTTTTCCCCACACGCGTGGGGGTGGACCTACCTATGAAGCACTCCCTTATTATCCTTACAAGTTTTCCCCACACGCGTGGGGGTGGACCATTTCAGGCAGCCTTCTCGGGCGATTGGGAGGGGTGTTTTCCCCACACGCGTGGGGGTGGACCTGACCTATTATCCACAGACCCGCCTGGTAGGGCCAGTTTTCCCCACACGCGTGGGGGTGGACCTAAATATGTCCAGATCCCCAAAGCCAATCAACTCGTTTTCCCCACACGCGTGGGGGTGGACCGACAACCTGGTCCTGACCCAGAAACAGGTAGACGGTTTTCCCCACACGCGTGGGGGTGGACCGCAATGTGATTTTTGTCGTCGGCATACCATCTAAGTTTTCCCCACACGCGTGGGGGTGGACCGCGAGGCGCTTGCTAAACTGACCTCCGGGGCGCAGTTTTCCCCACACGCGTGGGGGTGGACCATGTGCTGCGCAATTTCTATGTAGACGGCTTTGAGTTTTCCCCCACGCGTGT
>JAMCRR010000169.1 GCA_023381565.1 Chloroflexota bacterium | reverse complement strand
CCAGTTCAGAAGGATCAGAAAGGTCCAAACCATTTTGAGTGAAAGGATGCTTACTATGACGACTCAGGTCGCTGCTCCCCCTGATACGAAGACCGAAACATTTTTTGAGCGTCAGGCCTGGAAAATACTGCTCGGCGTGATCGTACTAATCGGCTTTTTTGGCATCGGTGATATGTTGGGGGGCGCCTCGGACCTTCAGAAAGGCGAAACCGTATTGATGCACAGCCTGACGGGCACGAGCTGGAACGATTTGAGGGTGGATAGCCCCAAGGCTGCCGATCTCATTGAATGGAAATTCAGAACGGACGGTGCTTCTCTTTTCACCATCGCCCTGTTGAGCGGCCTGGTTATATGGACCGGTTTCCGGCGCGGAGCGCGCTGGTCCTGGGTTGCTTTGTGGGCACTGCCTGTCTGGCTGGTGCTGACAATTCTCATTACCTTTAACGCCATCAAGTATCCAGGCTACGGTACGCCCGTGCCCATTCTCTCGGGATCGATCCTGCTCACGCTTTGGGTATTGTCCCTTGCACTGACTTATCGCAAGTTCTTTCATGAATTTCAGGAGTGAGTAGGCCATGAGCGAGGTCTCACATGTAAGGAGGCTTTCTGATGTTTGATATTGTAGGCGTCACTATTCTGGTTATTTTGATCGTGTTTTTTGGCTTCTTGACCGTACGCGCCTGGAAGGCAAAACCTCGTTGGTTGAAATGGGTTGGCGCACTTCTCTCGGGCCTGCTGACCCTCATCCCAGCAGTCCTGCTGATTTTGTCGCTGATTGGCTTTTCCAAGCTGAACCAGCATTACGACAACCCAATCGCCGATATCAAGGTAGCCGGAACCGCCGCGCAAATCGCCCGCGGCGAAAAACTGGCGAACATCTGCGTAAGCTGCCATTCTCCTGGCAACCAGTTGCCGCTCTCCGGATCGAACTTCGCCACCAAATTTGACTTTCCCGCTTTAGGTACCCTCTACGCGCCCAATCTGACGCCTTCAGGCAATATTAAAGACTGGACGGATGGAGAAGTCATTCGCGCTATCCGCGAAGGGGTGCACAAAGATGGTCGTTCTCTGCTGATTATGCCCTCGGCAGGTTTCCGGAACATGAGCGACGAAGACGTGCAGGCGCTGGTGGCTTACTTGCGGTCGCAGCCCGAGACCGGTGAGCCCACGCCGGACAATCAATTTAACCTGATAGGAGCGATTTTCATGAACCTGGCGGATTTTCGCACTGCGCAGCAGCCGGCGGGCCATGTGACGGCGCCTCAGGCTGGAACGCCTGAATATGGCGAGTACCTGGTGGATATCATAGGCTGCCGGGACTGCCATGGCGACCGGCTGCAGGGTAGGGTAGAAAATGGCCAGCCCGGGCCGCCTGCCGGCCCGAACCTGACCCAAATCGTCCCACAGTGGACCGAAGAGGAATTTATGACTTTCTTCAATACCGGTATGTTGCCCGGAGGTGGGAAAGTGCCCATACTCACCTTGAAAAGCGGCTTCTCGGAACCCCGAATGCCCTGGCCGGTGGTGCGGGCAGTCACCATGCCAGGAGAATTGAAGGCCATGTTTACATATTTGCACGCCCTTCCATTCGTGCAAAGCCCAACCCGCTGATGAGGCAAAGACGCCAGGCTGTCAGGAGGGTATGATGGCTGTGCCTGCAATCGCTGCCTGCGCTGGACCAGGGCGAGTGGAATCTCTCTTTAGCCGCTTGCTGCGTCTAGCCCCAGAAGCCGCGCTGCACCGGGCGGACATCCTCCACGGTGACGAAGGCCTCCGGATCGGTTTCTTCCACCAATTGTTGTACCTGGGGGCTGTGTTTTCGTAACACCTTGCATTCCAACAGCGTCACGGTCCCATCTTTGCCGTGCGCCGGGACCTCGGTGACGGCGAAGCCGGCCTCCCGCAGGCGCCCGGTGAGAGCCATCCCCTGGCGTGAGCTGAAGATGCGGAAATGGGCATGCCCGAGCGCCAGGCGCTGTTCGATCAGCATGCCGGCTACCAGGCCGGTGGCAAACCCGCAGGCGTAGCCCAGGATATTGGCCCAATTGTCCATGTTCGCCAGCACGATGCGAATCACAGTGACGAACAAGAGCCCCTGGAAAAAGCCGAAGATCCAGGCCGGAGCTTTCCGCCCACGCAAGGTCATCAACAGGCGCAGGGTGTAAAGCGAGATATCGGTGATGCGCATGATGAAAATGCTCAAGGCCGGGAGGAGAAAAGCGTCCACCACCTCAGGCAAATTTTCAATCATAGCGATTTCCGTTTCCTGTCTGGAGATGAGTCGGTTTCTGCGCGCTCACGCCCGCCAGAACCCGCGCCGTACCGGGCGAACGTCTTCGGCGGTGATGAAAGCACCGGGATCGATTTCGTTCACCACACTGCGCACGTGGTTGACGTTCTTGCGCAGCACGCTGGAATTTAGCAGCGTGACCACGCCGTCCTTCCCGCGCGCCGGGATTTCGGTGATGGCGTATCCTTCGTCGCGTAATCGGTTGGCGATCGCCGAACCGAGAGTTGGGCTGACGATGCTTAAATTGATATGCCCGATCGCCAGGCGTTCCTCGATCATCATGCCGACCACGTTGCCGGTGGCGAACCCGGCCGCGTAACCGATGACGTTGAGCAGGTTGGACAGGTTGCTGAGCACTGAGCTGATCGCCAGGATGAAGATGGCCGACTGGAAAAATCCTAACAGCCAGGCGATTGGTTTGCGCCCGCGCATCACCATCAACACCCGCAGGGTGTCCAGGGTCATATCGCTGACGCGCAGCATGAAAATCAGGCCAGCGCCTAACAGAGCTTCTGGGGTCAGTACGAATTCCATAAGAGCTGCCGGTTATTTCGTTATTTCTTCTATAATACTGCGGCTCTCCCAGGCCGGTTTATACAGGTGGTCGATATAATCCAGCACCATACGGCGCATGCTGAATTGCGGGGCCAGGGTGCGAATCGATTCTTTGACCCGTTCCAGCCATTCACCGGGCAGTCCATCCGACGACCGCAATTGGTAATACAGTGGGATGATCTCGTTTTCCAGGATATCGTACAGGCTTTCGGCGTCGGCTTCGTCTTGCAGGTCGGGGTTGTCGTAATCGGTGTCCTTGCCAATCGCCCAACCATTCTTGCCGTTGTAGCCTTCCCGCCACCACCCGTCCAGGACCGATAAATTAAGCACGCCGTTCAAGGCCGCCTTCTGGCCGGAGGTTCCCGATGCCTCGTTCGGGCGGCGCGGGGTGTTCAACCATACATCCACGCCTTGCACCAGGTAGCGCGATAGGTTCATATCGTAGTCTTCCAGGAAGACCAGGCGCCCGCCGCTTTCCGCTCGCTTGACCGCCCGGTAGACCTGCTGGATTAACAGCTTTCCGCCTTCGTGGTCAGGGTGGGATTTCCCCGCAAAAATGATCTGCACCGGCATCCCCGGCTTGTTGATCAGGTCGAGCAGGCGGTCGATGTCGCGCAGGATCAGGTTGGCGCGCTTATAGGGGGCAAACCGGCGCGCAAAACCAATGGTGAGCACGTAAGGATCCAGGAGAACACCAGAGGCGACCACCTGGACCGGGTGCGATTTGCCGTTCAACCACTGCGTTCGGGCGCGCTCCCGCACGTATGCGCATAACTTGCGTTTCAGATGCTTGCGCACGGCCCAAAGCTGGTCATCTGGGATGTTCTTCAAACCATCCCACACTTCCGGGTCTTCGATATGTCCCATCCAGTCCGGACCCAGGTAGCGATCGTACAGGTGCCGCAGACGGCGCGCCAGCCAGGTGCCGGTGTGGATGCCGTTGGTGACATGTGTGATTGGCACCGCATCTTCGCTGCGTTCTGGCCAGATGAAGCTCCACATCTTGCGGGATACCCTGCCGTGCAGTTCGGATACCGCGTTGCGGCTTTGCGACATGCGCAGTGCCAGCACCGGCATGCTGAAACTTTCGCCC
>JAMCRR010000193.1:2008-3962 GCA_023381565.1 Chloroflexota bacterium | reverse complement strand
AGGAATCTCGCCGGGATTACCCAGTATGATTTTGGAAAGGGGCGTTGGTTCGTGTTTGCGTTGATCATGGATGTGGATTCCTTTGTTGATTATAGTCCTCAAGAAGGCAAATAAAGACAAGGTTTACCAAACCCTCTTGACAATAGAACCAATGTTCTATATTATTATAGGTGGAGATCAAGAATGGGTATGGCTTATGAAATCGCGACAGACGCTCTCAAGGAAGCCAGGTTGTGGACCTGGTGCCCTAAATGCATGGTACGCACCCCGCACACCCGGCAGCAGACAAATTATCACTGCCAGGCATGCGGCTGCTATCATCGCGGGCAGCTGATTCTGCCCAGCCCGGATAATCCTCCAGACCAGGCAAAAGCGCCGGATTTGCCGGTATGAGCCCCCTCAGGCGATCAGTGAGAACGGGTTTGCCTGCGCAGATAATTCTGGTAATGGCTCGACTTGCGGTCGCCCTCCCTCAAACCGTACTTCATGCGGGCGCTAAGCTCCTCAACCTCCTGGGCCACCGATTCGCTGAGATAGGGACGGTTCAACTGGAGACTCTGCTCCAGCAAGCGGCTGGCTTTTTCGAGATCACCCTGGCGTTCGAGCTTAAGCGCTTCATTGGCAACATCGCCAACCTCCACTACGCTGTATCTCTCCAGCACGCCATACTCCTTTGGCGCCGCCGCGACGACCGATCCCTCAGTGTAGGTGAATTCGACCTCAACCTCATCTCGCTGAGGCTGCCCATCTTCCGCGCGGCATTGGATAACCCCCTTCATGGTTAGCCGGGTCCCAGACACTGCGGGGGGCGCCAGCAGGCGAACGTAAACCCTGCGCTCCTGTCCCGAAGCCAGGTCCCCCAGGGAGATGCGCAGCTCATTCTTCGCCTGCTCCTGCCTCCACCCCCCTGCCGCCTCCAGCGCCACACCGGCAGGGATCATCAGAACCAGCTGGACCTCTCTGGCAGTCACCGCAGCCATTTCTTTAAGCTCGCGCACAAAAATCTGAGGAATCTCCGCCGGTCGTGAGATGAAATAGAAGGTGCCGCCCCCCTGATTGGCCATTTTTTCGAGAAGATGCTCGTTAAAATCCTCTCCGACACCAAAAGTAGAGGTAGAGACTCCCCGGTTGTTAAGCTCGCTGGCGTGGTGTGCAAGCTCTTCCAGATCGGTGATGCCGCGGTTCGCCAGGCCGTCTGTGAGCAGCAGCGCCCGGTTGGTGCTCCCGTCTTTGATCGACGCAGCCACCTCCTGGCAGCCCTGCAGCCAGCCCCCCGACAAAAAAGTCGTATTTCCAGCCTTCAGTTCATTAACCTTGTGCTTCAGCACGCTGCGGGTTTCGGCAGTGGCCGGCACGCTGGGCGAGAGCAGGAGCACCTCGTCATCGTAGGCGACCAGGGCAACCCGGTCCTGCTCCGCCAGCAGGTCGAGCACGTGCAGAGCGGCCTGCCCGCGATGATAGCAGCCGCATGCCTGGCAAAGGCCAGCTTTTCTCCGCTCATTGACCCGCTGCGGTCGATCACCAGCGCCAGATTGAATCTCGGGCGCTCTGTATTTCCCGGAGAAATAGGAGCGCGCACAGCGATCTCCAGAATGCGCTGCGAGGGTGTTTCAGCCGACAGCAGGTTCTGGTCCGGGCATAACTCAAAACTCATTTTTTGATGGTTCATCAGGTCCTCCCTGTGGCTTTGCGCCAAAGATTTGATAGGCAGTGTTGAGCAACTCACGCAAGCGTTTGGCGTCTTGCGGTTCGACGGGTTCGCGCAGGTGCAGCTCGACCCCGGGGGCCAGTGAAATTCGCCGCCAGGTAGTCTCCCCAGATGGCTGCCGGGTGGGAAAAAATTGCTCGCGGTGGTGGGCCGTCTCGAGTGATCGGGCAAGCCGGGCAACAGGCCCAGGCAATTCGCCATCTTGAGCCTTCTCACTTGCACCCAGCACACGGGCGATGTATTCGA
>JAMCRR010000193.1:0-1998 GCA_023381565.1 Chloroflexota bacterium | reverse complement strand
GCAGGTAAGCCGCTTTCAGCTGGCGGATCAGCTCGAGGCGGTCAAGGTATTCTTCTCCATAGAGCGAATACCTGCCCAGGTTCCCCGGAGGCGGCAGGAGCCCTTCTTCAATGTAATAGCGAATCGTGCGCACCGAAACGCCGGCGCGCCGGGCCAGCTCATGGATCAATAGACCTTGGACTTGCTTGCTCATATTTTTATTATAACAGTATTACGTAATAATGTCAAGCTTAAATCATATCAAGAATTACTTTGATCAAATAAATCCAATTACTATAATCTTACGTATCTATGGGTGACATCAATTGTATTAATGTTTGGTTCGAAACACGAACTAAGGAGAAAACTATAATGAGTAATTCACCATTTCATATACCTGGAAAGCGCATGCCGGCGATCATCGGCCTGATGGCTATAGGGGCCCTGGCGTTAGCCGCTTGCGCTCCCACAGCAACAGCCACTCCGACAGGTATCCTACCGCTTGCGCTCCCACAGCAACAGCCACTCCGACAGTAGCTCCAACAACAGCTGCGCCTACAGCTGCGCCGACGACCGCACCCACCACCGCAGCTCCAACGGCTGCGCCAACCACTGCAGCCACCACAGCACCTACCGCGGCGCCTACCACAGCGCCTACCGGAGCACCGACAACCGCTCCGACAGCTGCGCCGACAACCGCCGGCGTGCCCGTCACCGGGACGAACGTGTACGTGATGGAAGCGAATAATGCTAAGCTCGGCACCATCCTGGTCGATAAGAATGGCATGACGCTGTACATCTTCCTGCCGGATAAAAACGCCGCTTCACCGACGTGCAACGGGGCCTGCGCCACGATCTGGCCGCCTCTGACGGTTGCCGCAGGCGCCTCGCCGATTGCCGGCCAGGGTGTAACGGGCGTATTGAGCACCATCAAACGCCAGGACGGCACAATGCAGGTTACTTACGACGGCATGCCGCTCTACCTGTACTCGGGCGATAAGGCCGCCGGCGACGTGAATGGCCAGGGCTTCCTCGGCAAGTGGTTTGCCGCAGTACCCTCCGGCGCAGTGCCCACAGCAGCACCTGCTGCTACCGCGACCCCCAGTGGTTATTGATTCTGGCGCCGGTAACCGGTACCGTAATATCCAACGAATTTAGTTTCAGGTTCTTTCTTCCGTCCCTCGGATATATACCGGGGGACGGTTTTTATTTCAACTCATCAGGATCTGCCTGACCAATCCGGGTCCCCGGTAGATCAGGCCGCTGTAAAGCTGCACCAGGCTGGCGCCGGCCTCCATCTTTTCGCGGGCGTCTTCCGGGCTCATGATGCCCCCGTTTGCGACGATCGGCAGTTTTCCGCAGGTGCGGTAGGATACCTGGCGGATCATTTCGGTACTGCGTTCTTTCAACGGAGCGCCGCTCAGGCCGCCGGTTTCTTTTTGCACAGGCGAGTCGACATGATCTCTTTTGATCGTCGTGTTGCTGAGAACGACCCCATCCATGCCGGTATCCAGCACGGCCTGCAGGGCGCCATCCAGCTCAACCGGGGAGAGATCGGGCGCCAGCTTGACCAGCAGCGGCAAGGGCTTACCCAATTCCCGGCGCAGGTGCTCCCGCTCGGCTGCCAAAGGCGGCAGCAGCCCATACAGGGCCGCCCGAGTTTGGAGGAGGCGCAGGCCCTGGGTGTTGGGCGAGCTGACGTTGATCGTCAAATAATCGGCAACTGGGGCAAATTGACGCAGGAGGTCGAGGTAATCTTCACAGGCTGCCTCCAGGGGGGTGTCTTTATTCTTCCCGATATTCACGCCCAAAACCAGGCCGCCCCGCCGGGGGCTTTTGAGGCGGGGCAAGACTGCCTCGGCGCCCTGATTGGGAAAGCCCATCCGGTTGATGACACCCTGCTCTTCCACCAGGCGGAAGATGCGCGGCCGGGGGTTGCCCGGCTGGGGGCGAGGCGTCACCGTACCCACCTCGACGTGCCCGAAACCCAGCAGGCCCAATCCGGGGCGGCTGAAGCCC
>JAMCRR010000199.1:2232-19191 GCA_023381565.1 Chloroflexota bacterium | reverse complement strand
ATCTTGAAAAAGATGAGCTGGCCACGCGAGAGCTATATCGTCTCCTCGATGGGCGTGTTCGGATCGGGGCGGTGGCAGAAGGCTAAATCCACGTAATCGAGCTGCAGGCGCTTCAGAGCTTTGTTCACGCCCTCGACCACGTGTTTATAAGATAGCCCGCGATCGTTGGGGCCTTTTCCGCCCCAGAAGATCTTCGTGGAGACGATATAGCTCTCGCGTGGCCAGCTCATCTTTTTCAAGATGTTGCCCATCACGATCTCGGCATTGCCTTCGGCGTAAGCCTCGGCATTATCGAAGAAATTCGCGCCAGCCTCGTAAGCTGCCTGCATGCACTCGCGAGCCACGTCCTCTCCGACCTGCCCTCCATAAGTGACCCAGGCGCCGAGCGAAAGCTCGCTGATTTTTACCCCTGCTTTTCCTAACTGGTGATACTTCATTCGAGTTTCTCCGTTATATATATAAAGATCAGACAATTTTATCCTATTCTGGTTTCCATTTTTATCTAATCCGGTGTTTAATTAAGCGAGATTGCACTTATTGGATCAATTGCAGGACCCTAAAAAAATAACGCGACCCTGGCTCTATGCACCGGTAAATTTTCTTTCACGGCTGCTTAAGCGAATACCCATTGCCCTTTTGTAAGGGGGAATTCCACAGGTATGGGGAAACGAGCGAGAGGATCCATCGATGAGGATAACGCAAGACAAACCAGCCCATCCTCCCAAGAAAGTAAGCGAGCAGCTTTCACTGGCGCTGGCCGGGCTTTTAGTGGTTTTGGGTCTCTCTCTTGCCAGCCTGTATAGCATCCTGCTTTTCCACAGTTTGGCCGAAATCTTTTTTGTAGTGGTGGCATTTTCCATCCTCATCATCGCCTGGAATTCGCGCCCATTCATGGAGAATTCTTTCCTCACGTTCATCGGCGTCGCCTATCTATTCATCGGGCTGCTGGTTTTGGCGCACCTGTTGAGATCGGAAGAGCGTCGTGTAATGCCACCTACAACACCACCACCCAGCTTTGGATCGGATCTCGCTACCTTCTGGCTCTGACCTTCTTGCTTGCTCCGGTCTTTATCCGCCGCAGCATGCCCTTTGGCGTATACCTGGTGGTGTTTTTTGCCTTAACCCTGGCGATATTTGCCACCATCTTCATCTGGCCGATATTCCCGACCACGTACACCTCGTCCCTTGGGCTGACGCCCTTCAAAATCTACAGCGAATATGCCGTGGCAATCGCGCTGTTTATAGCGGTGCTGCTGCTTCTACGTAAACGCCGGGCGCTGGATAAAGATGTCACCCGTTGGATTGCCTTCTCCATCTCCCTGACAATCTTATCGGAGCTTTTCCTGACCTTTCCGGCGCATCTGACCGATCTGTCAAACATCATCGGCCATCTGCTGGCAATCCTCTCGGCGTTCTTGATCTACCTGGCAATCGTGCAGACAGGTTTGACCCACCCTTTTTCGCTGCTTTTTCACGATTTGAAACAGAGCCAACTGGCTTTGAAGAAGGAACGCGATTTTATTTCAGCCATCCTGGATACAGCCGGGGCGCTGGTGGTGGTGATGACCCCTAAAGGACGCATCATCCGCTGCAATCGGGCTTGCGAAGAGCTGACCGGTTACTCATTCGCCGAGCTCCGGGGCAGGTATGCATGGAATGTGGGTATCCTCCCAGGCGAGCCGGATTCGATTCGGGCGGCGTTTGACGAGCAGCAGATCGACCGGCTGCCGCCGCGCTTTGAGGGAGAGCTGACCACCCGCGACAAACGGCGCGTGCGCATCGAGTGGTCCAACGCCATTCTGCTCGATCCTCAGAACGCGGTTGAGTTCGTGATCACCACAGGCATCGACACCACCGCCCGGTACCAGGCAGAAGACCACCTGCGCTACCTGAGCAGTCACGACACCCTGACCGGCCTGTACAACCGGGCCCTGACCGGCCTGTACAACCGGGCGTATTTCGAAACCGAAATGGACCGCCTGGCGCACAGCCGCAAGTTCCCGGTCAGCATCCTGATGATCGACCTGGATGGGTTGAAAGCCATCAACGATCGCCACGGACACCCTGCCGGCGATGAGGTCTTGCGCCAGGCAGCCGAGGTGCTGAAGGCATCCTTCCGCTCGGAGGACGTGGTCGCCCGTATTGGCGGAGATGAGTTTGGCGTGCTCTTGGCCGAAGCCAGCGCCGAGGTCGTCGACCAGGCCATGCTGCGGGTGCAGGAAAACCTGCTGACCTACAACACGATTAACCGTGATTTGCCCGTGGAGCTCTCGATGGGCGCGGCGACTGCCACCAGCCCCGCGTTACTTCCGTCCAGCCTGTCCAGGGCAGATCAGGCGATGTACCGGGCGAAGAAGAACAAACAGCGGAACCAGGGGCAAGGGTAAGGTTGGGCGCCACCCGCCGTCCTGGGGGAGCCTTTATGCTTTTTCGACGACCACCGCTGTGCCGTAAGCCAGGACCTCGGTTACCCCATCCATCACGTCGTTGGCATCGTAGCGCATGCCGATAATGGCATTGGCGCCAATCTGCCCGGCGTGCTGCACCATCAGCTCAAAAGCCTCTTCGCGGGCTTTTTCGCAAAGCTCAGTGAATACGGTAATATTCCCGCCAAAGATGGTTTGAACTCCGCCGGCGAAAGTGCCTAATGCGCTGCGCGAGCGCACGGTGATACCGCGCACGATACCCAAATTGCGCGTGATGCGGTAGCCTTCGAGGCTAAATGCAGTGGTAACAGAAGAAGCATCCATTATCTCGCTCCCATTGAAATAATCGTTTGGATCAAAATGCCAGGTCAGAGCCTTGGTTGGCAGGTAAAAATGATTGCGCCATTCCCCCAAAGGGCTGCCCTCACTCAGGAGGATACGCGCGCGGCTGCCTTACGGCTCAACCAGCCACGTTCGCCGGCCGCCACCCCGCGCACAGCATCCACGATCGTGCCGGGGGCTTCGTCTTTCGTCAGGTAGCCTGCCGCGCCCTGTTCGAGCATCGAGAGGATGTACTGCTTGTCATTGTACGCGCTGAGCGCCAGGATGCGCACCGGCGAGTTAGCCGCACGCAGCTGGCGCGCAACCTCCACGCCATCCAGCTCGGGCATTTCCATGTCCAGCAGAAGCAGGTCGGGCTTCAATTCTCCTACCATGCGGATAGCCTCGATCCCATTCGAAGCTTCTCCAATGACGGCAATATCAGGTGAGCGACTTAATAGATTCTTGATACCAATCCTGACCACCACGTGATCGTCAGCTAAAATAACTCGTATTGGAGCCACCGTAAACCTCTCCTCCTCGCTTTTTTGTGTAACGACTCCCCTGTTATACATGATTTTCCCCACAGAAGGTTTTTGTTACCCTCCAAGCAATACTACTTGCTTATTCTAATCCAACTTGCCGCTTACAAACATATCGATTTCAGCTTTTCTCGTTAAAAATATTTCTTGCAAGATTTAAGCCAATTCTGTAAATAATACCCGAAAACCAAAATGTACTTCGCGGCAAGGAAACTATCCGAAATCGGACTATAATAATAATAATTAGGTGGTTATATGATCGAGGATAAACTCCCCTCCATCTCCGCCAGCCCTCGCGCTGCATCAGCCATCCCTACCCGGCAGGCAATTGATTATACCCTCCCCCACTGGTTTGTGATCCTGCTGATCATATTGAGCGTGTGGGTTGGGCTCCCGTTCCTGGCTCCGGTGATGATGCACCTGGGCTGGACCCTTCCGGCGATGGCGATCTATACTTTCTACTCATTCCAATGCCACCAGCTCCCAGAGCGATCTTTCTTCTTGTTCGGTCAGCATTTCATGTACCCGCTCTCCCAAATCCAGGCGGTTTGGAAAAACACCAACGACCCTGCCGTCCTACGCCAATTTATCGGCAATGCTCAGATGGGCTGGAAAGTCGCCTGGTCAGACCGAATGGTGTCGATGTACACCACCCTGGTGATTTTCGCTCCGGTCTGGTGGTTCTTGCGGCGTCGATGGAAAATCCTGCCCTGGTGGGGTTTGTTCCTTTTCCTGCTACCCATGGCAATCGACGGGGGGACGCACCTGATCAGCGATCTCTCGGGGATCGGCATGGGTTTTCGCAGCAGCAACGTCTGGCTCGCCGCGCTGACCCACCATGCGTTCCCGCCCACATTTTATGCGGGCGCCGCCTGGGGATCTTTCAACTCGATCATGCGATTGCTGACCGGAGTGCTCTTCGGTGTCGGGGTGGATTGGTATGCCCTGCCCCGCCTCAACCAGCTGATGGACGAATCTAATGGCACATCGCCGTTCCCGAATCGGTAAACGTCTTGCCGGGCTGCGGGAGGAACTGCCAATCGTAGCTGTCAGCGTGAAGGGTAAGCTTTAATACCCCAAAAACATCGGCCGCGTGGACCTGGCTGGTAGGTTCGATGGCGTTGAACTTGTAGTAATTCTTCCCGCCGGTGCCCACCACAAATTCGCGGATGCCGGTCGTCGAGTCGGGGTTTCCGTTGGCGTCCATAGGCATGAAGCGTTCGTAGTCGTGGTCGTGACCGCTCAGCACCAGGTCGGCGCCCTCCTGGTAGAGGACGTCCCAGATGGTGGCCATCTGCACCTGGTTGCCATGCTCTCCCGAGCTGAACCTTGGATGGTGCCAGTATGCCAGCGTGCATTTCGCCTGATTGGCCGCCAGGTCGGCTTTCAGCCACTGCACCTCGGGCGAATTCAGCCCGCAGCCGCCAACGTCCGAGCAGTTGCTGTTCAAAGCGATCAAATGCCAGCTCCCCAGGTTGAAGCTGTAATAGCCCTTACCCGGAGCGCCGGCTGCTCCATCAAAATAGGTGAAATATCCCGAGGCGCCCGGGGTCAGGTACTCGTGATTGCCAATGGCCGGGTGGGTGCGGTCTTTGAACTGTCCCCAGGCTGGGTCATAGCAATCCTGGAACTGCTGAAGAGTGCCTTGCTCGTAAGCATTATCGCCCAGGGTAATCACCGTGGCATTGGGAAACTGTTCGATGATCCGGGCGGTGGCAAAATCGCCGGGGCTGGTGCACGAGGAGATATCTCCTGCTGCCAACAGCACCGGGTCTCCGCCGCCGGTAGAGGCCTGCGTGGCTTGTGCGGAGGGCTGGATTGGGATAGGGGTGGGCGTTGCCGCGCTGCCCAATAGAACCGGCGGCTGGCCTACTCCGTTGTTATGGAGTGCGTCCAGGTAAGCCCCATAACCGGAAGACGTCGCCCAGGCCGTCGCCGATTCAATCGCCGAGCCGTCTCCCCACTGATTGAAGCTGGAGATCAGCTGGAACTGCGCGTTCGAAGCCACCATGGTACGGATATCGATATTCCACTGGTTCAAATCGCGGGGAAGCTGCGGGTTTGCGCCCATTTTCCAATATCCAGGGCTGATGGTATAGCTATAACTCCCCTGAGCGTCGATCGCTGTGGAAGGCGAGTACTGATACCAACCGTCCGGCTGGGTGGTGCAGCTCCGGTATCCGGAGAAAACCTTGAGCACCAGGTAGGCGTTAACAGTATCCGCCTGCTTCCACTGGTCCGTCACGGCACATCCGGTCTTGCTGGAGTTATACACGAATACCACGAAGCGGCCGTTGATGTGCAGGTAAGAGGGGTTACCGGCATAATGATCGTGGATGTATTCCAGATCAGACTGCATCTGAGTGGCATCCAGGTTTGCCTTGACTCCCGTCTCATAGAATACCGCCCAATGAAATCCGGTATTCGCGGCAGTTTGCAAGAGCAGCGGGAAGCGCTGGTCTGAAGGAGTTTGCTGCCCCCACCAAGATACAAGCCCGGCAGAAATATTGCCGTATTCCATGGCGTCGATCTGCTTTTGGATCACGGCAGGGTCAGACGAGTTGTAGTACCCCTGGCTGGGCTGATAGTTCGAGTAGGGGTCGAAATTGTTCTGTGACCACGATTCGGGGTACCAATCGTAATAGAAGGCTGCTCGCAGGGGCAAAGTGACCGTTGTGCTCGCTCCGGTCTGCGGGATAGATCTGGTTGCTACCGCAACCGGGGTGTTCGCTGCAGGAGCTGTGCTATTTGGCAACGGCGCCCTGCCCAGGTTGACAACCGTCGAGCACGAGGTCAGCAGAAGAGTGAGAATCGAACCTGCCGAGAAAATCTGGAGTCCATTTCTTGATAACCAATGCTTCAATAATTTTCCCATTTTGTTATATGGCACCCCTGCAATATGAAACCGATCTGCCTTTGAGATAAATTCTACCCATACAAAGCAGAACCATAGGATTTAATTAACGGGTCTCCGGCAATGTGATGCGCACTTGCGCTAAACAAGTAACCCCCTGTTGCTAGAGTTGTGAAATGAACGACCGCCGTATTCGACCTGGGCCGGCAGGCAGTGTGTACATCTTTATTATATACCACGCCGGTATTAAATTGTCAATTAATACCTTTATTATCTTATTATTTCAACCGAGGTCTACTCTGCGCTTCCCCGCAATTTGATCCATGATATACTCAGTACCTCACAGAATGAATTGGATGAATGCAGCCTGGGTCCTTCTACGCCCTGAGCTCGGCGCCCCGTCCATCCAAAATAATGAGACACACAGCTTATCCACCCAATCAACCGGTCTTTAATCCCATCATTATAAAAATGGATGCATAGCGATGTTCAAATATGGCAAAGGGGCTTTGCTCGTGCTGCTGTTACTGGCACTGGCTTACGGCTATTTTTATGAGGAATCAGACGCGAACGGAAATTCGCGCCTGGCCCTGACTTTCGCCATGGTAAAGGAAGGGCGGCTGACAATCGATTCGTATCACGCGGATAAAGCCACGTTTCTCACCCGGGACAAGGCCTTTTACGACGGGCATTTTTACACAGACAAAGCCATCGGATCATCGGTACTCGCCGCTGTGTTCTTTCTGCCTATTAACTGGCTATTGAAATTCCTGTCCTTTAGCCTCAGCCTGTGGAAGCTCAAGTACCTGCTCACTTTCCTCACCATCGGGCTGCCGTCGGCGTTTGCCGGGAGCCTGATCTACGTGGTTTGCGAAGCGATTTCAGGCAGTAAAATCCGCTCCTTTATCGTCACCCTGGCGATTGCATTGGGGACCCTATCCTTTCCATTCAGCACCCTGTTTTTCAGCCACGCGCTGGCAGGCTCCCTGCTTTTTATCGGCTTTTTCCTTCTTTTCCAGATCAGAACCAATCCAGATCCGGCGAAGAATGCCCAATTGTTGCTTATTGGCTTCCTCCTGGGCCTGGCGCTGATCACCGAATTCACAACCGCGGTGGTCGTCATCCCTTTGATCCTGTATTATCTCTATATTGTCTGGGTGAAATACAGAAGACAAGCGGGAAGGCCGGCTTGGATCCCAGCCTTGATGCTCCCCGCGCTGGGCGGGCTCATCCCCCTGGCAATCATGTTTGCCTATAACATCCAGGTCTATGGGAAACCGCTGGTGAGCGGCTACCAATACCTCAATGATCCGGTTTTCCGGGAGGCCATGTCGCATGGGATCGAGGGCATCACCCTGCCAAAGCTCAGCGTACTTTATTATGAGACCATCCAGCCGGCGATTGGGCTGTTCTGGCAATCTCCGGTGTTGCTCATGGCTTTGGTCGGCGCAGTATTCATGGCGCGGGTAAAGAAGTACCGGCCCGAGCTGATGATTGCCGCAACGGCCTTCATCGCTTACTTGCTGCTCAACGCCGGTTATTTTATGTGGTGGGGCGGCAACTCTCCGGGCCCTCGCCAGATCATCCCGATGCTTCCGTTTCTTTGCTTGCCGTTGATCTTTGTCCCCAGGCGCTTATTCCCGCTGGTAACCATCCTGGGCATTGTATCGATCTTCCAGATGTTGGTCATCACCGCCAGCCACATCATGGTTCCCGAAGAATACCTGGTGCGCATCCCCCAATACGGCTTTTTCCAGTTTTCGGTCATCTACAACTATTGCCTGGATTTGTTGTCGAAGCAGGGGGTTTTTGCCTGGAATCTTGGGCAGAGCCTATTGGGACTGCAGCGCTGGGCCAGCCTCTTACCCCTGATCCTGGCAATTGCCGGATCCGCCATCTTTATGGCATTTTATTCCACCAGGACGGATCGCAATCGGAAAAACCGATTGGAACCGCTCTCTTCATGATCTCTGTATAAAATTGCGGGTCTGATATATTGGCAAAATCCATATAATCTTTAATAAATTGCGGCAATTGACTGCAGTTCCTGGTATAGGTGTGCCCCGGCGGGTTATTACCCGAATAGCCGTTCATGGTCGGCATGCCCATTTCTTGAGAAACCAGCATCGCATCAATTTCAACAGCCCAAAACGGGTTGGCTCCATTTTTGAAAAACAAGATGGGGTTTTTCGGCAGAGAGACGGGGATTTGCTGGCGTAATTTATCCAGGCGCGCTTGTGAGACGGGTATAGAGTACCGCGTATGATGATAAAAAACCGATTCGGAGATCAACAACGCCGCGATTAGATAAACAAGCGACATTGTCCAATAAGGTTTGCTGCCCAACCACCGGATCAACGCGTCGAACACCCAGGCCATAAATAACGCCAGCGGCCACATCAGTACCAATTGGATGCGTGTAACGGCACGCAGGCTGTTCATTCCCGGAATTTGCCAGATAAACCGGTAGAGCGAGAATCCATGGATATCCAGGGTCAATCCGACCAGCACAAGCATAGCCGCGAAATGCGCCCAGGCGATCCGCCGGTTTGGCGTATCGAAGCGCCCAACCATCCCAAGGATCAGCAGCCCGGCGGCGGCAATTCCGGGGAAGAGCTGGTGTTCGTGAGGCGCTACCGGATCTGGCACTAATTTGGATATTGAGCTCCAAATTTGAGAATTATCTGCCAGGAGATAGCTTTGGGGACGTGGGAGCATGATTGAAACCGTATCCCAATCTCTAGAAAATCCATAAATCCTGGAGGTTTTGTAATACGGCCATAATAACGCCAACAGACTCAGTCCCAACACGAGGATTGCTCCCATTTCCAGAACCTTCTCAGGTAAACGAGCGGCGTTCCACGCCTGTATCAGGCGCTGCGGACCAAGCAGGATTCGTTTCCAAATCGTCCGAACCCGAAAACAAAACGGAAGCACAACCACCAGCACAGCCAGTAACAATGATAGGAATATGCCGATATAAATCGTTAGAAAAAATTGCCAGACCAGGCATAAAGCCAGCGCTACCAACTTAATCAGGCGCGGCTCCTGATAGAACATCCATAGGAAATAACAACCGAGAGGAACACCAAAGCGATATAGAAGCTGGGCGTGGTTCTCTTGCGCCAATAATGGCAGACCGAAAGTAAAGAAAAAGGCCCCGGCTGCCACAGCCAGTGGTTTTAACCCGAGGCGTGAGAGTACATAACCGGCTGCCGCAAAGTTCAAACAATATCCCAGGATATACCAGGCCTGGAAGGCGCTGGTAAAGTCGAAACCAACCCAGCGGAAGAAGGCATAGAAAGGCGCCGACCCCAGCAAATTATCGCTAAACGCCATGGTCATCGGGAATGGGTAAAAGAAAGGGGCATTCCAATAATCCCGATTCAGACCCGTCACCCAACGATAAAAATTTTCGAGGACATAGTTATTAAAGCGCGCGTCGCCTAAATCCCCCGGCACAAAAGTAAAATGCAGACCTAATGGCCGGATGACAACCAGCCATAACCCCAGGATAAATACCAGCCCAATAACAGATAGATTGAATAAATCCACCCTGCGCGTGGTTATTGCTCTTTTCAACATATATTTGATCGCATCAATGCCAGAGATATCGCCACGATATACCGTGTCTGATCCTGATTTAACGGGAATGTAGCCTGCCAGAAGACTGATCAGGGGAAGATCGAATTACGGGTGAATTATAAAGCAAATCCCCCGGAGATCGATCCGGGGGATCTATTTAGTTGAGCGCCTCGGGCGAATTCAGCTCAACTGCGAACCGCAATACGGACAGGTTGTCCAATCGGCTTGAGCGGGTTTGCCGCAGTGCGCGCAGGTGCGGGCAGGCGTCGGTGCAGGAGCAGCAGCAGGCGGCACCTGAGATATAGTTGCCTGTGCTACGCTGTTGCTTCTCCCTAACGACCGCCCGATTTCGATCGCTGCCAAGACGACCAGGACTATCAGCCCCAGTGGAATAAGCCAACCCAGGATCATACCAAAGGGAAAGAAGGGAAACCCATAAAATCCCATCATCGGCGGGCGATACCCGAATGAGCCTCGTTCTACGAGTCGCCCACCAAATCCACCAAAGAAAACGCGGCCTAACAACGGCACGGCCACTAGGATTGCCAGGATGACAACCCCGGTCACAATCCACAGAATTGCTCTACGCATAAATACCTCCGTGATTCATTCTCCATTAATTCTAATTAATACCATAATAATATGAATTATTGATGAATAATTGGTGAAGTCATCTTAGAGTCTAGAAAAATCCGCGGAGAATAATGAGAAAGCCTAAGATCATCAGCGGAATCCCCAGGACAGCCCCGACTACCGTCACGGTTAAGATACCTCCCACAATCAAGAAAACCACCCCCAATATCACCGCCACCAGGCGGCCGGTGAGACGGATAATACCCGCAACCAGCATCCAAAGCGCATAGAACGGCCAGAGCAGCCAGGGTACATGCTTTTTTGGGTGATATGCCTCCATCGTAGCCTCTCTTTCGACAACTTCTGTTCGATTCTTCTTATCATTAGTATACGTGAAATGGACGGTTTGGTTGCATCTTTGATCTTAAATCATGGGTTTTGAGTTCCGCCGGAGAGCGTGTACAATTAAGGATGCGAATACCACAGGGGGGAGATTTTTAGTAAAAGATCCTTTTGTGAAAAGGCTTATTGATGAGCTCAGCAGATTTACCTCCAGAAAGATCGCCACAAGGCCCATTGTCAGGCTTGCACCTGAGAGAAAGGCTTACCCCTCGATCTTCTTCGGTGGCACAAGGCTCGTGGTGGTGGACGGTAACTGCCGGCGGAGTTGCCCTGGCTCTAGGGATCGGCATGCTGGCGGCAATCTGGTTCTTAGCCAAGCCCCTGGCTTTGCTGATCCTGGGGATTTCAATTGACGCGGTTCTCGAGCCCCTGGCAGGCCGGTTGAGCCGCCGCATGCCGCGCCTCCTGGCGGTTATCCTGATTTATTTTGCAGTATTGCTGATCATCATTGGCCTTGGTTTCGCGGTGATCCCAACGCTGGCCAGCCAGGCAAAGGGTTTCAGGTACCGCCTGCCAGAGCTTATCAACCAGGGCGAGCAGTGGTTGGCTCTCAGCAGCCTGATCGGCCAGGGTAATTTACTAAATCTGGTGAACGCCGAGACCCAACACTTAATGACGATGTTCTTTGCACTACCGGTAGCTTTTATTGCCTCCATTCTCGAAGTCCTGGTAGTGATTGTGGTATCGATTTATTGGATGGTTTTTTCCCCCAATATCCACCGCTTTTTCATCTCATTATTTCCAAACACACAACACGCCCAGTTAGAGTCTATCCTGGAAGAAATGGGCAGCGTGATGGGGGGCTATATCCGCGGGGCATTGATCAATGGGGTGATCATCGGCACTTTCGCGTATATCGGATTGAGCATCATCGGTGTCAATTTCCCCATCGTATTGAGCATTATGATGGGCAGCTTCGAGCTGCTGCCGGTGATTGGCCCAATCATTGGAGGCGCTATCATTATCGGGATGGCCTTGCTGCAGTCAACCACGTTGGGGATCATCAGCCTGATTTTCGTGATTATCCTGCAGCAGTCTGAAACGCACATCCTCGCCCCGAACGTCTTTCGCTCCCAGACCAATATCCACCCGGTCCTGGCGATCCTGGTGATTTTCACCGGTGGGCTATTGGGCGGTTTGTTGGGGGCATTCGTTGCCGTGCCGCTGGTCTCCATCGCCCTGGTGCTCGTGCGCCGGCTGATGATCCCCGCCATTCGCCGGCAAACCGGGGCGAACAAAGAAGCAGATGAAGCATAAGTTGTCTATACGTCCAAACCTAATTCCCTGACATCACGCTTGACTTCCTCATACATGCGCAGCCACTCAGGCACCGGGGTAACCGTTATGGGATCATAAGCCCGGTCGAAGCGCTCGCCGGGGTTCCCGCCAGCCTTTTGGAAGATAAATTCATACTTGGCGAGCAATTTAATCACCAGCGCATTGGCTTCCTCCAGATCGAGCCCCTGGCGGGCAACCGCCTGGCCAACTTCGCCCATCCAGCGCGCTTCCAGGCCGGTGCCGTTGGGCAGGGCTCCATCCGCAGATCCAACTCCTTCCAGGTGCCCCCCGCTGACGGTGATGGCGATGGCATTGGCGGCGACCTCGTAGAGCAGCTCGCGAGTTAACGCCCCGCTTTTCGGATAAATATCGCCAACGATGATGCACGGCGCATTGCGAGTAAAAGCTTGCTCGACCGCTCCCTGCACCCACATCACGCTGCGTGTGCTGGTCGCCACATGCCGGATGTGGATGGGGTGCAGCAGGTGGTAGTGCGCCAGGCAGGTCAGATTCGCCGCGAGGAAAGAAGCCACCTGCAGGACCGCCGAGCCGGAGGCGTCTCCGCCCAGGCCTCCAACCATCACACAGGCCAGCGAGGCGTTACGCATGCCGTACTCCAGCGAATTCACCACCCGGGCGATATTGCGATTATCCATGATCAGCTCGTTGAGCACGGGAACCAGATGAGCATCGCATGGGCGCAGATAGCTGGGGTGAGCCACAGCCAGGTCTCCCAGCTCCGAAACGCTGCTTTGGGCGGCCAGCATGCCCATTCCCGGGCGGCTAACCTTCTTCAGCCCTTCGTGCAGCAAGTTCAATTCGCGCCGGGTAGCGGCGATCTCAGCAGGCTCGCCGGTGCGTACTTCGTGGCCGTCGACGTGCGTCAGCGAGCCGCAGGTGATTAAATCGACGACCGGCTCCTGCATACAGCTCATTACGTATGGTAGAAAGAGCTCTTCCGGCGTCGGGCAGCCCGGGTTGCCTGCCCACACCAATGGGAGACGACTGTCCATCACACGGCGGGCGTACAGCGTGCAGGCGTCGTTGCCTTCCCCCATGATCAGGGTTTGAGGCGCCTGACGAAATGCATCTTCTACCTCATCCGGCTTAAAAGCCAAAACACGCCCGGTCGAGAGCGAATATACTCCGACCGAGTTGACCAGCTCCAGCCCGGCCTGGAAAATTCGATCCACCAGGTCAGGGTCGTTGGGGATCACGACGTCTGGCTCCCAGGAGAGCCGGTATTTCTTCACCAGGTTCCGGGTCGTCATGGTGATGGCATCGAAATCCCAATCTTCCTTGGACATACGGGCTCCGGTATCGAAACGTTCGATCAGCTCGAGATAATCCTGCATTCGTGTTCCTTGTTAGAAACCGGATTGCTTCGTTCTGGGAGGGATAACCTCTTCTCAGAAGGATGGGTTGGATGAAGGGGCAATATTTGATTGATAAATTCAGGAACGTTCGTTATTATATCCATGAACCCTGACCACAACAACGGGTTGCGGGTAAAATTGTCAGAAACGAACGGAGCGAACCCATGAAAACCATCGGCATGATCGGCGGGATGAGCTGGGAATCCACTGCCGAGTACTATAAAATCATCAACGAGGAAGTCAACCGGCGGCTGGGCGGCTTGCACTCGGCAAAAAGCGTGTTGGTGTCGGTCGATTTTGCCGATATCGAAGCCCTGCAGAGCCAGGGACGCTGGGAAGAAGCCACACAGAGCATGATCGCGGCTGCCAGGCAGGTCGAAGCAGGTGGAGCGGATTTTCTGATGATCTGCACCAACACCATGCACAAAATGGCTGCCGAAGTCCAGAAAGCCATTCACATCCCTCTGCTGCATATCGCCGATGCGACCGCTGAGAAGGTCAAAGCTCAGGGATTGGAAAAGATTGGCTTGCTGGGCACGCGTTTTACCATGGAAGAGGATTTCTATAAAGGCAGGCTGGTCCATCAGCATGGCCTGCAGGTGCTGGTTCCATCAACAGACGAACGCACTTTGATCCATCGCGTGATCTACGACGAGCTGTGCCTGGGCAATATTCGCACAGAATCCAGGAACGAATACGTGCGCATTATGGACCGGCTGACCGCAGAAGGGGTGCAAGGAATCATTCTGGGCTGCACCGAGATTGGGCTGCTGGTGGGAGAGAATGACAGCCGCGTGCCGCTGTTCGACACGACCCGACTGCATGCCCTGGCGGCAGTAGATATGGCGTTGGAATAAATCTTTGGGCAAATTAGATATTTGCCCTACAAAATCAACCTCATGTAGGGCAAGTTTTCAGCTTGTCCCCTGATTAAAATTGTGGTATCATCCACCCGATTGTCAACCATTGATTTATCCAATGGCTTAGTTTAAGTGTTGCTAAAGGAGATAGCTATCAGCGCAACTAATTTTCGGGTTAACGAAACAATTCGAGTTCCAGAAGTACGGTTGATCGGAGCGAAAGGGGAGAACGTCGGCGTGGTGCCTATCGACCAGGCGCTACGTATGGCTCGTGAGGCAGAGATGGATCTGGTGGAAGTCGCACCAGGCGCCATACCCCCGGTTTGCCGAATCATGGACTTCGGCAAATTTCTCTACGAGCGGACGAAAAAAGAACGCGAAGCGCGTAAAGCACAAACCAAGATCGAAGTCAAAGAAATCCGGCTGCGCCCCAAAACCAACGAACACCACCGCTCCTTCAAGGTGGGCGACGCCCGCCGTTGGCTGCTGGGTGGGATGAAAGTCCGGGTTACCGTACGCTTCAGGGGTCGAGAAATTACTTACCCGGAGCTGGCGCTCGAAGACCTGAAAGAGATTGCAGAAGAACTGTCCGACGTGGCATCTGTCGAACAAGCCCCGATGATGGAAGGGCGCACCATGCTGATGGTGTTGGCGCCTGCCAAGTTCATTAAGAAGAAAGCCACAGTCGAATCGGTCGCGCAGTAAATTAGAGAAATTACCGCCCAAAAGTTACAAAAAGGGATGATCTGTCAGCGTGCGAATGCGTGTGAGATAGATCCCCCTGCAAACCATCACCAGGAATCACCTGCAGCCGGCAGGCACGCAGGATTTTATCGAGAGGAGTTGAGCTGTGCCCCGTAAGCAAAAAGCTGGGAAAACAAAACTGAAGACCCATAAAGCGACCTCCAAGCGCTTTCGGCTGACTGGGTCTGGCGTGCTGATGCGCACAAAAGGCGGCAAGAGCCACCTGCGCCGTCGCACTGCCAAGCGAACCAAGGTGCTGTTCGATGAGATGATCCAGGTCAAAGCTGACAAAATCGTCCAATCGGTCAAGCGCCTGGCGCCGTATATGTCTAAGGACGAGAAGTAGTCTCGCCCCGTCTTATCCAATCGTTAGTGCGGCTGTTGGGTGCGTGCAACTGGATGAAAAATAAGCCGGCGCCCAGGGGTTCGCAAAGGAGTAATCGATGGCTCGTGTAAAAGGTGGCCCTCACGGGCACCTGCGTCACAAGAAAATCTTGAAAATGAACAAGGGCTATTTTGGTTCGCGCCACCGCCTCTTCCGGCGCGCCAATGAGGCCATGTTGAAAAGCCTGTGGTATGCCTATCGCGACCGCAGGGTGCGCAAGCGCGACCTGCGCAAGCTCTGGATCGTGCGCATCAATGCCGCCGCCCGGCTCAATGGTTTGAGCTACAGCCGGCTGATCCACGGGATGAAATCTGCCGGGATCACGCTCAACCGCAAGATGCTTGCCGACCTGGCGGTGCGCGATCCTCAGGCGTTTGCAGCCGTCGCCAACAGCGCAAAAGCAGCATAATATCGGTTTTTTCAATATCCCCTCTCCCCGCTCCCCCAATGGAGCGGGTTTTTTTGTGGGTTTTGTCGGCACGATATGCCCCTCAACTTCGAATAAATCATTCTCCCTGTTACTTATGTTAAAATACCTCCTGTGAATACGGTCTTAAAGACTCATCCATTTCCTGCAGGCCAGAAGCTGGAAATCGTCGAGGGTGACCTGACTCAGGAACCGGTGGAAGCCATCGTAAACGCAGCCAACTCTCACCTGCTGCACGGCGGCGGAGTTGCGGGGGTGATCGCCAGACGCGGGGGGCCGCGCGTTCAAGAGGAAAGCCTGGCGTGGGTTCGCCAGCATGGACCCGTCACTCATGCCGAGCCTGCTTTCACCGGCGCCGGGAATCTGCCTTTTCGCTACATCATCCACGCCGTCGGACCGGTCTGGGGCGAGGGGGATGAGGATACCAGCCTGGCATCTGCGGTGACCGGCAGCCTGGTTTTAGCAAACCGCCTGGGGGTGCACTCACTGGCAATGCCGGCGATTTCCACCGGCATCTTTGGGTTTCCCAGGCAGCGCGCCGCCAGGGTCATCTATACCTCCATCGCCTCCTTTTTTGCCAGTGAGCCCGCCTCGACCCTCGATCAGGTTCGTTTGACCCTTTACGACCCCCGATCCGTCGAGGAGTTCCTGATCATTTACGAGGAATGGGAGCGAGTGCAATCCCAATGATTAGCTCCCGACAGAATCCAAAAGTATTGCTGGTACGCGCTCTGCTGTCTAAACCCCGCCAGCGCCGAGAAGCCCAGGCCTTCGTGGTCGAAGGCGTGCGTTTGGTAGAAGAAGCCGTGAACGCCGGATGGGAGCCCCGCCTGGTTTTATACAGTGAGGGGCTGAGCGAAAGAGGCCGGGTGCTTCTTTCCCGGCTCACTGAAACCGGAGCTGAGGTCGAGCAGGTGACTCCCGAGATCATGCGGTCGATCAGCGACACAGAAGCGCCGCAAGGCATTCTCACGGTCATCAACCAACGGGTTTTACCCATCCCACCCAGGTTAGATTTCGTTTTGATCGTCGACGAGGTGCGCGACCCCGGCAACCTGGGCACACTCCTGCGCAGCGCGGCAGCTGCCGGGGTGCAGGCCGTCTTTATTCCTCCCGGTACGGTTGATCCATTTTCTTCGAAAGTCATCCGGGCGGCCATGGGAGCGCACTTTCACCTTCCCATCCT
>JAMCRR010000199.1:0-2222 GCA_023381565.1 Chloroflexota bacterium | reverse complement strand
GAGCTGGGAAATGCTGAGCGCTGAGCTCCACCGGGATGCTCCTATGGGCAAGCTAAGGCTTTACCTTGCTGAAGCCGGGAGCGGGCAAGATTGTTGGGATGCCGACTTGCGCCAGCCGCTGGCGATCGTGGTTGGTGGAGAGGCTGAAGGCGCCGGCACAGAAGCGCACCGCCTGGCCGACGCCTCCCTTTGTATCCCCATGCACGGCGGGAGCGAATCGCTCAACGCGGGGGTCGCCGGGTCGATCATGATGTTCGAAGTGGTGCGTCAAAGATCATCATTTTCACATTGAGGTAACTATGCGCATCCGATCCATCACCTATTTTGTCAATCCCGGTTGGCCGCTTGACCAGGGCATCTTAAAAAGAGCCGGTGATTTCTCGCGCCAGGCACGAGAGCTATTTACCGCCGCCGGGTACGAAGTCCAATCGGCGCGCCTGGCGACCATCCCATTCCCGCTGCTCCTGGGAACCGCAAAACTCAGCCAGGCGCCCAAACTCGCTGCGGATATGCAGCAGGCGGCAGCTGCCCAGGGGTTCGATTATTTCTCATTGGGCCCTGCCCTCCCGCAGGTTCCGGAGGCTTATTCCTTAATTCCGGAGATGCTTTCAGCCGCAGAGAACGGCTTCGCCTCCGGCAGCATGACCACCCCTGGCGAGGGCGTTTCGATGCAAGCCGTACACCTTTGCGCCGGGGTGATCCACCAGGCAGCTCGCCTTTCGCCGGATGGCTTCGGGAACCTGCGCTTCACCGCCTTGGCTAATGTAGCTCACGGGTCACCGTTCTTTCCGGCTGCGTACCATCAAGGCGAACAGCCTTCCTTTGCAATAGCTACCGAAGCTGCCGACCTTGCGGTGAGCGCCTTTGAGGGGGTCGAAAGCCTCCAAAAAGGTCGCCAAAATCTGGTCGATGCGGTAGAAACCCACGCCCAAAGATTGGAAAAGGCAGCCGCTGAGATGGAAAAATCTACCGGGGTTGCTTTCGGAGGCATCGATTTCACCCTGGCGCCTTTCCCTGAAGATGCACGCTCGTTCGGGTGCGCAATGGAAAAAGTGGGCATCCCCAGGATTGGACTGGCGGGTTCGCTCGCCGCCGCCGCTATCCTGGCGGATACGCTGGACCGGGCGCGCTTTCGCCGCACGGGTTTCAGCGGCCTGATGCTCCCCGTGCTGGAAGATTCGGTACTGGCGCGGCGCGCAGCCGAGGGGCTGTTGACGATCAACGAGCTCCTGCTGTATTCATCGGTCTGCGGAACCGGATTGGATACCATCCCCCTTGCCGGTGACACGACACCTGACGAGCTGGCTGCCGTGCTGCTGGACCTGGCTTGCCTTGGGCAGCGCCTGGATAAACCCCTGACCGCCCGGTTGATGCCTATCCCCGGGAAAAAAGCCGGCGACCCAACCCAGTTTGACTTTTCCTATTTCGCCAACAGCCGCGTGTTGGCCCTGGCGGCAGAGCCGCTGCAAGGCAGCCTGGCCGGCATGGAAACCATCGCCCTGCAGCCCCGCCGCAGGTAGGGACCCTCCCCGTGATCGCCCTGACGTTCGCCCTGGTGGTTCCCCTCGTGAATAGAATGGGCAGGCCTTGTGCCTGCCCATACGAGACCAGCCGAATGATTTTGGTCAACCCAGCTTCGGCTAACGCACCTGTTTGAAATTGATTAATATCAGGTTCTTCTGGCAATCGTCGTAGGTGTTAAAGTACACCTTGTCCGAAAGCGCCAGGCCTGCCTGATCGAAGAGCTGGACCCACAGCAACCCTTGTGTCAGGATGGGATGGTCTGATAAGGTGAATTCGTATCCCGAAACGCCATATTGAAGCGCGGTACCGGTCAGCGCTTGTTGGTTCACCGGCGAAACTCCTAATTTTCCGCCTAGCTGGATAATCATGCCCACTAATGGCCTGAGCTGCAAGTCAGAGATCTGCCCGGCGACACCTGCCCAATCGCAGCTCTGGTCGGAACGCATGATCGAAGCATCCACTACGGCGGGGGCGCCGCGCACCTCAAAAGGATAGCCTGGAAAGCCGCCGGCGTTGCCTTGCGGGGTCGCCGATGGCTCGGGTGTAGTCAATGGATCAAGGTTGAATTCCGGCGTGATCAGGATGGGGGGCTCTGATGGCTCAGCAGTCGGAGTTTGCGTATCCGCCACCGGGAGAGGCGTAGGCGTTGCTGGTGGAGGAGTTGACGCCGCCCGCGTTGGGGGGGAGGCTTTTTTCCC
>JAMCRR010000197.1:20810-184034 GCA_023381565.1 Chloroflexota bacterium | reverse complement strand
TAAAGTTGTTATCGACGTCCACGACATCGGGGAAGTGCGCCACCACCAGATCGTTGACCAGGATGCCGGTTTCGGTCGGCGATAGCCGCTTGGCTTCTCGGACTACGTAACCACGCTCCTGAATGGTCGAGAGGATCGGTGCATAGGTAGATGGCCGCCCGATTCCGTTTTCTTCAAGCGCCTGAACCAGCGTCGCTTCTGTATAGCGTGGGGGCGGCTGAGTGAAATGCTGCTCGGGCAGCAGGCGGATGAGATTCTGCACCTGCCCTTCCACCAGACTGGCAGGGATGTGTACGTTCTCGCCCTGCTCATCCGGTTTCTGGTCCTCATCCTTGGCTTCCTCATAGACGACCAGGAAACCGGGGAATTTAATGGTAGAACCAGACGTACGAAGCAAATACAGGTGGTCTTTCGACTTTCCGGTGATCTCCACCGCAAGCGTATCATACAAGGCCGCCTCCATTTGCGAGGCGACAAACCGCTGCCAGATCAGCAGGTATAGGCGGTACTGGTCCCGGGTCAAAAAAGATTTGATGCGTTCTGGATCGCGCAGCACAGACGTGGGGCGGATGGCCTCGTGCGCCTCCTGCGCTCCAACAACGCGGGTCTTGTACTGCACCGCTGCTCCCGGCAGGAAATCGCTGCCGTAGCGTTGGGAGATGTACTGCCGGACTTCGGCCAGCGCTTGGTCGGCAATGTTCGTCGAGTCGGTGCGCATATAAGTGATCAGCCCGCTGCTGCCTCCTTCACCAACGTCCAACCCTTCATAGAGCTGTTGGGCGATCGTCATCGTTCGCCGGGCGGTATACCCCAGACGCCGGGAGGCATCTTGCTGCAAGGTGCTGGTGATAAAAGGCGCGTTTGGCTTGCGGCGGCGTTCCCCGCGTTTAATCTTGCCTGCCTGGTATTTCGCCTGTTCCATATCTACCAGGATCGGCTTGACGACCTCCTCTTTCGAGAGAGTCGGCTCCTGGTCGTCGATGCGGGAGAGCTTTGCAACATAGGTTGCCCGGTCTCCTTTGGGCTGCAGCTCGGCGGCAATCGACCAGTACTCCTCGGGGTTAAAAGCGTCAATCTCTCGCTCGCGCTCTACGATTAGGCGCAGCGCTACAGACTGGACTCGCCCGGCAGAGAGCCGGCTTCGCACCTTTTCCCAGAGCAGCGGGCTGATGCTGTAACCTACCAGCCGGTCCAGGATGCGCCTGGCTTGCTGGGCATCCACCAGGTCCATATCGATTGTCCGCGGGTGCGAGAAAGCATCGTCGATGGCTGTCTGGGTGATCTCGTGAAAGACGACCCGCTCGGTGATCTTGGGATTAATTGCCGCAGCCTCCAGCAGATGCCAGGCAATTGCTTCTCCTTCACGGTCAGGGTCGGTTGCCAGGTAGATCTGCTCGGCTTTCTTAGCCAGCTCCTTGAGCTCTTTCACCACCGGTCGTTTCTCGTTGGGTACCCGGTACTTGGGGGTAAAGTTGTTATCGACGTCCACAGAAAGCTCGGAGCGCAACAAATCGCGCACATGGCCTATTGAAGCTTTTACAGTGAACCCTTTACCCAGAAATCGACCAACAGTTCGCGCTTTTGCCGGCGATTCGACAATGACCAACTTCCCGGACCGTTTGTTTCCATTTTTGCTGACTTTTTCCTCAGGGCTCATCCCCTCATGCGCTTCCGTGCGTCCGATGCGTACCATTTTCGTTCCACATACACTGCACACTCCCCGGGTGATCGGCGCGCCCGAGGCATTAAAATCCGCAACCGGATCTTGAATTTCACGTTTCGTCCTGCATTTTACACAATAGGCTTCCAAGATAGTCACCTCCTAGAGATACTGATCCTGGTGGCGTTCTTTAAGCTCATTGACAACCTTGCGCACTTGCTGCGCCTGATTTTTATCACAGATCAATAAAGCGTCGCCGGTATCGATCACGATCAGGTCTTTAATCCCAATCGCAACCACCAACCTTCCAGATTCATTTCCTACAATCAGAGAATTTTTCACATCCAATGTGATCGGGTGTGTTTCCAGCATGATATTACCATTTTCGTCTGCTGGCAACACCTCAAATAAAGAATCCCAGCTTCCCACATCGTTCCAGCCCAACCCGGCTGCCGGAAGGACGGCAATCTGCCGTGCGCCTTCCATCACGCCGTAATCGATGGTCTCTGGATGGAGCGTTGGCCAGATCTCATGCAGCACAGCTTCCTGCTCGGAAGTGCCCCACGCCGATCCGATCTGGCGCAGCCTGCCCGCAAGCTCAGGCATCTGCTCATCGAATTCTGCCAGGATGCGCCTGACTTTCCAGATAAACATGCCCGAGTTCCAGGCATGGTCTTTGCCTTCCAGCAGCGCCTGAGCTTTTACTTCATCCGGTTTCTCGATGAATTTCAGAGCGCGATAAGCCGGTATCCCCTGGTACCTCCCCAGATAATCTCCCTGCTGGATGTAGCCGTAACCCGTAGCGGCATAAGTCGGCTCGATACCCAGGGTAACCAGATAATCTTCATTTGCCAGGTCGCGCGCGGCACCCAAAGCTGAACGGAACAGCTCTACATTTTGGATGTAATGATCGGCGGTCAGGATAGCCATGACCCCCTGCGGATCGCGATGCTGTAACGCCAGCGCAGCCAACCCCACCACCGAGGCCGTACCGCGCGGCATAGGCTCAATCAGGTAATTTTCCTCCGGGATTTGCGGACATTGCTCTTGCAGCAAGCTTGCCTGGTCGGCAACCGTTACCACCAGGATACGCTCAGCGGGGAATAACCCTTCCAGCCGCTCGATGGCGATTTGAAACAGGGTTTGCTCCCCAAATAACCGCAGTACCTGCTTGGGAGATTTTTTGCGTGAAAGCGGCCAAAGTCGGGTGCCCCCTCCCCCGGCCATGATGATTGCGTAATAATGATCGTCCATTTTTAATCCGTAGAATAATCAGCCCGCAGTTCGCGGGCAATCACATAATGGAGCGGGCTAACCTGGCGGACCATTCCCTTCAGCTCCATGATCGTCAGTGTAGCAGAGACTTTTTCGATTGGCAAGTCTGCCCGTTCCCGGATATCATCGATATGGATCGGTTCGTACCCCAAAACGTCGATCAACCTCGCCTCCATCGCATCCGCCGGCAGCGTCTTGCGTGCCGAACGCTGTTGATCGACCCGGGTCAGGTGCAGGATCTCGAGGATATCCTGCCCGTTCAATACCGGATGGGCGCCTTCTTGAATCAACCGGTTGGCGCCTTTAGATTGAGGCGCCAGGATGTTTCCCGGCACCGCAAAAACCTCACGCCCTTGCTCGGCGGCGAAAGTAGCCGTAATCAAGGCGCCGCTTTCATCGCCCGCCTCGACAACCACCACTCCGAGGCTCAGCCCAGAGATAATCCGGTTGCGCGGTGGGAAATTGGCGCTATCGGGGGGCGTTCCCGGGGCGTAATCGCTCAGGATGGCGCCCTGAGCAATCATCCGTTCGGCCAGGCGGGCGTGCTCGGGCGGGTAGATCCGGTCCACACCGCATCCCAGCACTGCCAGAGTGCGGCCTCCGGCTTTAAGGGCAGCGTCGTGCGCAACCGCGTCGACGCCGCGCGCCAGCCCGCTCACCACGGTGATCCCATTGCGAGCCAGAAACGAGCCCAGCTCTTCGGCAATCTGCCGGCCGTAGGCTGTAATCCGCCGTGTGCCAACGATGGCTACTGCCCAGCAATCCTCGCTCTGTAGCGTGCCGCGCATGTATAAAACCGGCGGCGGTTGGTCGATCTCTCTCAGCCGTTCAGGATAATCCTCATCCTCTCGAATCAGAACGCGGATGCCTTGTTTATGGATCTGCTCCCAATATTGTTCCAGGTCGACCGTTTTCCGCACCGCGATCAGGTTTTGCGCTATTTTAGGGTTCAGCCCGGCAGCGATAAGCTTCTCAGACGGCGCTTTCCAGGCCGTCTGCAGGTCTCCGAACGCATTCTGCAACAGCTGCATGCGCACAGAGCCGATGCCTTTCACCAGGTTGAAGCCAACCCAATATGCTCTCTCGTCCATCAATGTTCCAGCTCTTCGATAAGATCCAAGGTCGAGGTCAGGCCCATTCGGGTGGATGAACGCGCATGCTGCCTCGCGTGAGATCGACTTCCAGAACTGCGGATGCAATCGCAGGGATCAACAATTCTTTTCCCTCGGGAGACTTCACCACATACACGTCATTTGCGCTGGTGGTGATGATTTCTACCAGGGATCCCAGGGGATTGCCATCCTGATCTTCGACGGCCAAACCGATCAGCTGGTGGTGATAATATTCCCCCTCGGGCAGGTCTGGCAGCAGGTCTGTGCGCACGTACACATACTGATTGCTTAACCCCCTGGCTTGCTCAGGTGTGGTAATTCCCTCAAGCCGCAGCAGCAAGAAGCGATTTTGAGTCCTAAGATGAGTGATCCGCAGGGGTGTATATTCTGGGCCGGTGTAGATCAGCCGTCCAGTGTGCATCCGATCGGGGAAATCGGTGAGGACTTCCATCAAAATCTCACCGCTAATCCCATGCGGGCGTCGCAGCCGTCCGGCAATTAAATAGACAGGCTCGCCGGAAGGTGGCGAGCCTGATGACTCAATTTTCCGGGAAGAATCCGAGAAACCAGGCAGGTTCATCGCGGTTCGATAACATCCAGAGAGACTTGTTTTCCCTCACGGGCTGCCGCCACCCGCAGCAAAATGC
The DNA here is from genome assembly GCA_023381565.1 of Chloroflexota bacterium. Lineage (GTDB taxonomy): Bacteria > Chloroflexota > Anaerolineae > Anaerolineales > Anaerolineaceae > JAMCRR01. The sequence goes on along the minus strand of JAMCRR010000197.1, from coordinate 179,340 downwards.
GCAGAGCGTTAGCAACTCGCCCATTCTTGCCGATCACACGCCCCATATCTTCTTTGGCTACTCTCAGCTCCAGGTGCACCTTTCCCACATCGCGGGATTGGTTGACCTGGACCTGGGTTGGGTCATCCACGAGGGAACGAGCAACAAATTCAATCAGTTCTTTCACAAAGCCTCCTCTCGTCAGCCGTTAAAAGGTAGACGGTGAGAAGATGCGCCCCATGTAGATCCTACCGGGGGAGCTCCACTTGCGTGGTTTTAGGGTTGGCGTTGCGAGCAGCATAGACAGGGCCTGCTTCTGCCAGCAATGTCTCGACCGCTTCCCCGGATTTAAGCCGGTTGAACCGGTCTAACAAGCCGACGCTGTTGAAGATCTTCACTACAGATTCGCTGGGCTGAGCGCCTCTTTGCAGCCAATCGTAGATACGTTCTTCTTTCAAATCGACTGTCGATGGGTTCGTGCGCGGGTTGTAAAACCCCAAAATTTCCAGGAAACGCCCATCTCGGGGGCTTTCTCTATCGGCCGCAACGATGCGGTAGCTTGGCTGGCCCTTGAGACCAACTCGGCGTAAACGAATTCGAACCATTGGGATTTATCTCCTCTTAATCGCAAATATCCTGAGTTGTTGATGAACGATTCTCCTGGTGTTGGCATCCCGAGAGGTTGAGGGAGCGCTGAAGGAAGCGCCATGCTCTGGGACCATTACCAGGCTAACTAAACAAGCGAGAAATGCCTCGCCCGCCAGTCTTTTGCAGAGTCTTGAACATGCGTTGGGCTTCACGGAACTGCTTCAACATCCGGTTGACCACCTGCACCTCCGTGCCTGAGCCACGGGCAATCCGCCTCCTGCGGCTGGCATTCAATATATCGGGGCGCCGGCGTTCCTCCAACGTCATGGAATTAATGATTGCCTCCGTCAATTTTAACTGTTTCTCGGCATCTTGGGGAGAGATGCTGCGAGCTGCTTGCCCCAAATTACCGGGCAGCATTTCCAATAACTGGCTGATGGGACCAAGCTTGCGTACCTGGCGGAGCTGCTGAGCAAAATCTTCCAGCGTGAACTGACCAGACATCATTTTCGCGGCCTGATCTTGAGCACTTTTTTCATCAAACGAAGCTTCGGCTTTTTCGATCAGGCCAATCACATCGCCCATGCCCAGGATGCGTGAGGCCAGCCGCCCCGGATTGTAGGCTTCGATCGCGTCTAACCCTTCACCGACTCCCAGGAACTTGATCGGCACGCCGGTCACGCTGCGGATTGAGATCGCCGCACCGCCGCGCGCATCGCCATCCATCTTTGTCATCACTAGACCGGTCAGCGCCACGGCATCTCGGAACCCTTCTGCTATGTGCAAGGCTTCCTGGCCGGTCATGGCATCAACCACCAGCAAAATCTCGGCAGTCGAGATTTTCTTGCCGATCGCCCTGAGCTCGTCCATCAGCTCGTTATCTAATTGAGAGCGCCCGGCAGTATCCAGGATCAGCACGCTCATGCCGCCCTTCTGCGCGGACTGGTTGGCATGATCGGCTAACTCGGGCGGCATCACCCCTGGCTCGGAAAATACCGGAACTCCGACTTGTTCTCCCAGGGTCTGCAGCTGTTTGATGGCTGCCGGACGATAAGGGTCTGCTGCCACCAGCATCACCCGTTCGCCTTGCGAACGCAGCAGGCGCGCCAGTTTGGCGGCGGCGGTGGTTTTTCCCGAGCCTTGCAACCCGACCATCATGATCGTCCTGGGCCGCGGTCCGGCCAGGTTCAGCCGGGCAGGCTCCCCCAGTGTAGCGATCAACTCTTCATTTACAATTTTAATGACCTGCTGCGCGGGGTTCAACGCCTTCGATACTTCTGCGCCGACCGCACGCTCGCGGACCCGCTTAACAAAATCTTTGACAACCGAGTAGTTCACGTCTGCTTCCAACAACGCCAGGCGAACCTCGCGCATTGCCGCGTCGACATCTTCCTCGGAAAGTTTTCCGCGGCGTCGGAGCTGCTGAAATACCTGGTTTAACCGCTCGGTTAAATTTTCAAACACAACCAGTCCCCATGCAACAACCTGAAACCCGGTCCTTTAGGTTTCGGCCAGATAAGGTTCCGTTTTACCGGAACCCACAACGAACATTAAACTCACCGCAGGTGCAACCTGCGGGAGAGAGAAACACCGGGTGATTTTAGCCCGGATACAGGGAATGGTCAAGGGCGAATAAAACTGGAAACTAAAACCTGTATAACGGGTTATAATTTCCAACAAACAAAATCCAGACGCGACACCTCCCGCAACGAATCCTCTTTAGGAGCCCCTCATGTCAAAAGTGGCCATTGTGATAGACAGCACTGCAACGCTCTCGCAGCCCCTGGTCGAGCAATATAACATCCGGGTCCTGCCGTTGACTTTAATTTTCGGAACAGAGACTTTTCGGGATGGAATCGATATCACCCCCGACCAATTTTATTCCAAACTCGAATCCTCTCCGATCATGCCTACGACCTCCCAGGTCCAACCACCCTCCACGACGCTCTTCCGATCTGAGCTGCTCGAACAGGACTATAGCGTCTTGACTATTCTCATCTCACACAAACTATCAGGCACCATGCAATCTGCCTTGCAAGCCCAAGAGACCCTGAAGTCGGATAAAATCGAGATCGTCGATTCTGGATCTACCTCTATGGGGATCGGCTTTCCGGCTCTGGCCGCGGCACGCGCTGCAGCGGACGGCGCTGACCTGAAAGAATGTAAAGCTATTGCCGAGAACTGCCTGGCAAAGATCGGCATATTTTTCGTAGTGAAAACCTTGAAGTATCTCCACAAAGGCGGGAGGATCGGTGGAGGCGCTCGCTTCTTAGGGACAGCTATGGATCTGAAACCCATCCTCGAGCTCAAAGACGGGTACGTCGAACCTATCGAACGGGTTCGCACCCAGCATAAAGCCTTTGAACGCATGCTGGAGCTGGTCGATCAAAGCATTGGCGGACGTAAGCCGGTGCACCTGGCAGCCATGCACGCCAAAGCTCCCGTCGAAGCCTCCGAGCTTCTAGAAAGAGCCTGCCAGAGACACCAGCCTGTGGAATCCATGATAGCTGAGTTAAGCCCGGTCCTCGGCACCCACGCAGGTCCCGGAACGGTTGGCCTGGTGTACATGGCGGGGTGATCCTATCCATTCTTGAGGCGCAATCATGAAATCCTATGAAAAACTGGGTATCCAGATTCCCGAAACTCTGCTTCCCCGCCCAGGGATCGACTTGCAGAAATGGGCGGTAATCGCCTGCGACCAATTTACCTCCCAGCCTGAATACTGGGAACAGGTCGAAGGATTTGTCGACGGGGCGCCCTCGACCTATCGCTTGATCTTGCCCGAAGTCTTTTTGGGGAAAGACGAAGAGCAGAGCAAGGTGAAGGAAATCCAGGCCAGCATGCAAGATTACCTCACCCGCCAGATCCTGATTCCACAGGATGGATTTATCTATGTCGAACGGCAGATGGGATCCGGTAAAGTCCGCAAGGGATTGGTCCTGGCGCTGGACCTGGAGCAATACGACTACAATAAAGGCTCGCAAAGCCTGATTCGCGCCACCGAAGGCACGATCATCGAGCGGCTTCCTCCCCGCATCAAAATCCGGGAGGGCGCCCCACTCGAGTTACCCCACATTATCGTTCTGATCGACGACCCCGACGGCCTGGTAATCGACCCCCTGAGTGGTCAGAAACCTCACCTGGAGAAGCTTTACGATGTGGATCTAATGCTAGGCAGCGGTCACCTGGAAGGATATCGGGTGGGCGAGGCGCAGGTCGAACGACAGGTCATTCAGGGGTTGGAACGGCTTGCCGACCCCCGGGAGTTCCAGACAAAATACGGCGTGGGACCTGCGGAGAGCGTGCTGCTCTTTGCCATGGGTGATGGAAACCACTCGCTGGCGACAGCCAAAGCGATCTGGGAAAAGGTCAAGTCTCAGGTCGGATTGAACCACCCTGCACGCTACGCCCTGGTGGAGATCGAAAATCTGCACGATCCTGCGCTGGAGTTCGAACCGATCCACCGCGTCCTGTTTGGCGTAAATTTCAACCCGATTGAGGCCATGTCAAAATACTTCACCGGCGGGGTGGTTTACCGGTCCTGCCGCAGCCAGGCGGAGATGGTCGCCCTTGTCGACAATCAATCCGGTCAGGGCCAGCAAGTTGGCATCATCTCAGCGGATGGGTTTGGCGTGGACGAGATTCTCCAGCCGGTGTCCAACTTGCCGGTCGGTTCCCTGCAGGCCTTCCTGGATCATATCTTAAAAGACGAGAAGGCAGCTAAAATCGACTACGTACACGGACAAGAGATCGTCTGCCACCTGGGTGCCAAGCCCGGCAATCTGGGCTTCTACTTGCCTGCCATGGAGAAAAGCGATCTATTCAAGACCGTTATTCTGGATGGCGCTCTGCCGCGCAAGACATTTTCAATGGGGGAAGCTAAGGAAAAGCGCTTTTACATGGAGTGCCGCAAGATCACCTGACCCAGATCTCCCGTCTCACTCCGCCGGCACATGCGACTCAATACGAGGTGTTGGGTCGCATGCGCTTCCCTGCGCCAAACTGTGAACGCCGGGATTATTTGACGGGTTTGAATTGCACTTGATTGGCCGGAGGGTCTTATAAGAAAAAGCTATGCTAAAACCACTATTACGCCTCACCGAATTCCTTTATCCATATCGTTACCGTATTGCCGCCTCTTTAGTATTACTCCTGGGATTAACCGCCGCTCAGATGGTTTTCCCAGCTGTCATCCAAAAGGTAATCGACCAGGGCCTTTCGTCGGGGGACACTCACATTTTGGTAACCTCCACCCTTATCATTCTGGGTTTGGGGTTAGGCAGCGCAGTGCTTTCCTACGGGCAGCGCTTTTTGACTGAGTGGGTCGCCAACCATGTGGCCTACGACATTCGCAATCGCCTTTTCGACCACATCCAGAACCTGCCCTTTGCCTATCACGACCACATCTCAAGCGGGCAGCTGATCAGCCGCTGTATTGAAGATGTTCGCTCAATACAGGTATTTACCGGCCAGGGGGTTCTCGAGATTGTGCGTATCGTGCTGCTTTCCTTCGCCATTCTTGTCGTATTGTTCACGGCGAACGCCCACCTGGCCTGGATCGCCCTGCTGCCCATGATCCCCATGGTCATCGTAACCATCCAATACGGCATTCGCATCGAGCGCTTCTATTTGGCTATCGATAACGCCCTGGGAGAGCTTTCCTCTCGTCTGCAGGAAAACGTCACCGGCGCCCAAGTGGTGCGCGCCTTCGCCCGCGAGCCGTACGAGATCGATCGGTTTGACAGTGCCAACCGGACACTCTTTTCTGCGCGCATCGCCACGATCGGCGAGTGGTCCAAAATTATGCCCACGACCACCTTCTTGGTGACCATCGGCACCCTGCTGATCCTCTGGTTTGGCGGGCAGATGGTCTTGCGCGGCCAGCTTACTCTGGGCGAGCTGGTGGCGTTCAACAGCTATCTCTTGCTGCTCTCCATGCCTGCTCAAAACCTGGGGTGGCTGGTGAACACCGCCGGCGAAGCTTCTGCAGGAGTGCAGAGGATCATGGAGATCCTCGACCGCAAGCCAGAGATCCAATCGCCCCCCGGCGCCATCCATCTGCCAGCCCTACAGGGACGGGTAGAGTTTCGGGATGTCTCCTTCAACTACACCGCCGAAAAATCTCAGGCACTGCATCATATCGACCTCACCGTTGAGCCGAACCAGGTGGTCGCCTTGATTGGGCCGACCGGCTCGGGGAAAACCTCGCTGATCAACTTGATCCCCCGTTTTTACGACATTCAGGAAGGCGCCATTTTAATCGATGGGTACGACGTCAAGCAGGTCGACCTGACCTCCCTGCGCCGCCAGATCGGCATCGTCTTGCAGACCTCGCTACTTTTTTCGACTACAATCCGCGAAAACCTGGCCTACGGGCGCCCGGACGCCAGCCTGGATGAGATCATTACGGCAGCTAAATCGGCGCAAGCCCATGAGTTCATCCTGGCTCTGCCCGACGGGTACGAGACCATCGTGGGTGAGCGTGGCGTGACCCTCTCGGGGGGGCAGCGCCAGCGGATTGCCATTGGACGGGCGTTGTTAATGGATCCCCGCATTCTGATCCTGGATGACTCCACCTCCAGCGTGGATACCCAGACCGAGCATCAGATCCAGGCGGCGCTTTCACGCTTGATGGAAGGACGCACGACTTTCATTATTGCACAGCGCCTGTCGACCGTGCGCCGCGCCGATACGATTCTGGTGATGGACCAGGGACGCATCGTCGAGCGCGGCACCCATGCCGTCCTTCTGACCCAGGACGGTTTGTACCGCCAGATCTACGAGCTCCAGCTGCGCGATCAAGAGCGCTTCCAGGAAGAAATGGAGCACATCTCAGGAAGCGGGATCTACGACTCAGAACCCCCCGACAACGAAGATCAAGAAGCATCCGATTAATTTATACCATTATGGCAACAGAAATCCCTTCCTACATTACCGAAGACCTGCCCGCAAAAGGCTTCGATCCCAAGATGGTCTCGTACCTGATCCATTATGCCAAGCCCTATCGCGGCAGATTGCTCATCTCACTGGTGATGATGCTGATCGCCTCTGCCGCCTCGGTGGCCGGCCCATACCTGGTGAAAGTCGCCCTAGACGGCGGTCTGGCGGGGCATTCTACCTCCGTTTTGCTGATGGCAGTGCTGCTCTATCTGGGGGCAGCCGTGGTGCAATGGATTGCCACCTACGTGCGGGTAAACCTGATGTCGCGCGTGGCGCAGTCAGTCGTCTTCGACCTGCGCCGGGATATTTTTCGCCACTTGCAGGAGCTTTCGCTGAGCTTTTTCAACCACTATAGTGTCGGGCGGGTCATTTCGCGTGTCATGGGCGACGTCAGTGTCCTGCGTGATTTCCTCACCTGGGCGCTTCTGGCTGTTGCGCGCGATCTGTTCACCCTGATCGGTATTCTCGCCGTCATGCTGAGCATGGACCTGCGCCTCTCGCTGTTGACTTTTACAGTCTTACCGGTGATGGTCGTGGCGACCGTTCTGTTCAAGAAACAGGCCCAGGATAACTACCGGAAAGCTCGGGCAGCCATCAGCTGGGTGAACTCCGTGCTGGCAGAAAATATCAACGGGGTGCGGGTGGTGCAGTCTTTCTCGCGGCAGGCATATAACTATATTCGTTTCAGGGATGTAGTCAACCACCTCAACCTGACACTGAACCTGCGTGCGGCGCGCCTCGCCTCGGTCTTTTTCCCGACGATCGATTTCCTGGGAAATGTGGCTCTGGGGCTGGTGGTTTACCTTGGCGGCACAGCCGTTTTTGGAGAGCATATTACCGCCGGTGTGCTGGTTGCCTTCATCTTGTACATCAATCGCTTTTTCGACCCTATCCGCGATCTAAGCCAGCGCTACGATTCCTTCCAATCCACCATGGCCAGCGGCGAGCGCATCTTCGATCTCCTGGCTGTGCCTGTAGAGGTCCAGGATGATCCCAAAGCCGGCGATCTTCCGCAATTGCGAGGCGAGATCAAATTCGACCACATCTCGTTCCATTACCCGGATGACGAGCAGCCCGTGCTGGAGGATTTCAACCTGCATGTTCTCTCCGGCGAAACGGTGGCCCTGGTGGGTAGGACCGGCGCCGGAAAATCAACTGTGGTCAAATTGCTCTCTCGCTTCCACGACCCAACGGCCGGATCCATCTTTATCGACGGGCGCGACCTGCGCCGGGTGACGCAGGCCAGCCTGCGTCAGCAGATGGGCATTGTCCTTCAAGATCCATTCTTATTCTCGGGCACCGTCAAAGAAAACATCCGTTTCGGCAAGCTGAATGCCAGCGATACCGAGATCCAGGAAGCTGCGCAAGCTGTGGGGGCGCATGAGTTCATCCAGCGACTGTATAATGGATATGATACGCCGGTCGAAGAAGGCGGCGGAATTCTCTCCGTCGGCCAGCGCCAGTTGATCTCCTTCGCGCGAGCTTTGCTCGCCGACCCGCGCATCCTGATTTTAGATGAAGCCACCTCCAGCGTGGATACACAGACCGAGCGCATCATCCAGCAGGCGCTGGCCAGGCTACTCAAAGGGCGAACGTCTGTGGTGATCGCCCACCGCCTCTCCACCGTCGTGAATGCCAATCGCATTGTGGTGATCGAAGATGGCCGCATTCTGGAACAAGGAACGCATACCGAATTATTGGCTAAGCAAGGGCCTTATTTTCGTTTGTACAGTATGCGCTTCGAAGAGCTTCCGGAATGAAGCCTAAGGCAGTCTGGCTGGCGCTGTTTGTGCTGGCGGCATGCTCGGTCCACCCTCCTCGACAAAACCAGATGCCCCCTGCCGGACGGCAAACCCCTGCTTCGCCATCCCCAATCTTCTCAACAACACCCTTGCCCGCCACTCAAGCGCCGACCCGAAATCCCCTTCCGCCGGCGTCTTCCACACCGGCTGCTACCACTACTCTTCCAGCCAGCCTCCAGGCCTGCTCTCCTCTCGAGGGCATTCCCCTGGCGGACCTGCCCGGGATCGTCGCTAACCCGTTCGTGGCGCCTCGCCCCGGGTATGACGACGGGCACCACGGTGTAGACCTGGCTTTCTATCGGTATCAAGATCGGGTCGGCATCGAGGGCCTGGGAGTGCAGGCGGTTTTTGGGGGGAGGATTGCGGCGGCGATTTCTGATCGCCCCCCTTACGGCAATATGATGATCGTTGAAACACCATTAAATAGCTTGCCGTCACCCGTGATTGTAGCCCTGGAGCCACTAGAAGCGGGTACACCACTCGCCACGCCTGAACCACGCCTGACCTGTCCAGCGCGAACCCCTGCACCGGCGATATCCGGACCTCCCTGGTCGCTCTACCTGCTCTACGCCCACATGGAGGCTGCGCCCGCTTTCAAAATAGGCGATCCGGTTGCCTGCGGGCAGCGACTCGGCATGGTTGGCAATACCGGCATGTCGGGGAACCCCCACCTGCACCTGGAATTGCGCCTGGGCCATTCCGATAGCACCTTTACAGCGATGTCGCACTACAATAATGCCGCCATGGAGGAGGAAATGGCAAACTACTGCGCCTGGCGAGTCAGCGGCGCATTCCACATGATCGACCCATTATATATTCTTAAGTAGCTGGGTTGAGGGGCAATTGCCATATCGGGTAAGCCGAGTCAGGTTGCCCCGAAATCCAACGCCCCTCTGCTTTCTCAGGTAATTGGGCGGGACCAGATATTCTGCCAGCGCAAGGATACGACCCGGTTTAAATATAGAGATCGCGCCGGTTGTAAGTCCAATAGGCTGCAATCAGGCAGACAAATATTATGGCAGTTGAGAGCAACAGGAAGTTCACATCCAACCGGCCGGTGCTGAGGAGTTGCGCCGGGTCGAAATATTTCAAGGGTGTAAAGTACTTTAGAAAATCCAGGTTCGCCTGCATGCCGGCGATGACGGAAAGGAAATAGGCGACCAATATAATGGCTACGGCGGTAGAGCCGGAGCGTTTGTATTGCTTCATGGCGCAACCAAGCAGCAGGCCTATTGCCAGGAAGACCAGTTCGATCACAAACATGGCTTCCATTTCAAGCATCAAAAACCTGAAGAAGGCCTGGTCGGGTTTGTACTGCTGCACCGCTATAGCGGACATTCCCCAGGTGACCAGAACAAAGACAATGCAGTCAACCACAGCTGCCAGAGCCTTGGCTGTGATAACCCTGCTGCGCGAAACTGGTAGCACGAGTGAAAATTCGACTGTCTTGTCGCGTTCTTCCTTAGAGATCATATCACTGCCCCACATGGCGGCTGCGATCCCGCCCATCAGCCCAAAATAAACGAACATAATCCCGTACAGGCCGGTTAAAGTGGTCAGATTAAAAGCCTGCAGGCTCATGGCATCTATAACTGCCTTGGGAAAGGAACTCAGGATCTCTAAGGAGGATGGGTTGTTGTAGAAGGCGGAGAATTTTGCGAGACCGACGATGATCAGCAGGATCATAATCACAGACCAGATCACCAATGATTTCAGGTTGGCTTTTAGTTCCCTAAAAAAGATGTTCACCATGCACCTCCCTACGACACCGCTTGAATATCGCGGTGGATGTATAACCAGTAACTGGCCGCCAGGGCGATCAGGATGACGGCAACATCGAGCAGCACAAAGGGTGTATCTAGTGACGCGTTCCGGACAATATAGGCCGGGTCTATGTGTTTGAAGGGTGTGATGTATTCCAGCTTGACATCAGCCAAAACTGCGCTGAAGGCGCTCAAAACGTACATGCCGAAGCCCAAGCCCAGGGAATAGGGTGTCACACTGCGCACACGCTTTACGAGCAGCGAAATGGCCAGGCCAACCGCAAGGAAGAAGAGTTGGAAGATGATGATAGTGACGAGCAGCAGGACCAGAATGCCGGTATCGTACGAGCGGCCGCCATTGAATATGGCCAAGGATACGAAACTGACCACCCACACCACCAGGTTGGTAAGAGTCAGGCTGGTAAGCGCTGCCAGCAGCTTGCTGGTCATCACCTGCACCCGGCTGACCGGTTTACTCAGGAGGAAGTCTGCGGTTAATTCACTCTCCTCAATCGAAACCAGGCCAAAGCCATAGTTGCTGGCCTGAATTGCCAGGCATAGCTGGACAAATACGAAAATAAAACTGTAAAAACCCAGCACGGTCGAAAGGTCGGTGTTCTGCATACCGAAGGCATCCAGCAGAGCCGGTGGGAATTTTGACATGATTTCTCTGAGAGTCGCAGCCTCGGTCGCAAATCCCGGAAATATTGAGGAGAACAGGAAAACGATAGCCGTCACTGCCACCGACCAGATAATGACCGACCTGATCCGGGCGCGAAACTCGTGTATGTAGATGGTTGCACTCATCATCTTTGCCTATTCGTAGTAGTGCATGAAGATTTCTTCCAGCGATGGCTCTTCGATGGTCACATCGTCGACCGGGATGCTGCTGATTTTTTGCAGCAACAGGTTGATATCGCCTTTGAAGAAGAAATGCAGGGTCCCGTTTTCCTTCTGAAGGTTGTTCACACCCGGCAGATCGAATAAGGTTGGTTCCGCCCCATCAGCCATGATGTTTACCTTTTTATAGTTGTTCTGCTGCAGGGTATGGATATCGGAGATTTCGACGATCTTGCCTTCACGGATGATACCCACCCGCGTGCACAGTCGCTGCACCTCGCCCAAAATGTGTGAGGAGAAGAAAACCGTCACCCCGCGTTTGTTTTCCTGGCGGATCAGGTCAAAGAACTTACGCTGCATGAGCGGATCGAGACCGCTGGTCGGTTCATCCAGAAAAAGCAGCTTGGGACTGTGCAGCAAGCCCTGGACGATGCCTACCTTCTTCTTATTACCATAAGAGAGGTCGCTGATACGCCGGTTCAGCTCCAGTTCCATGGCTTCGGATAGCTCCTTCAATCGTTGGGTGCAGTCACAGTCGTAAAAACTGGCGGAGTATTTAAGCAGATCGATGACTTTCATACCTTCGTAATAAAAGACCTCAGAGGGCAGATAGCCGATGTCGCGGCGGATTTGTGGACCCTGGGTAACGACATCCTTGCCGAAAACCCTGGCGCTGCCACTAGATGGGCGAATCAGGGAAAGCAGCAAGCGGATTGTTGTGGATTTGCCGGCGCCGTTCGGCCCTATGAAGCCGAAGATTTCACCTTCTTCCTCGGTGAACGAAACATCCACGATTCCGCGCGCTTTCCCATAATACTTGGTCAGATTAGTCACTTCGATGACGCTCATTAGGTCTCTCCTTTACAAAGAACTGAATACTCATCCGCGATGGGCAAGTTGCGTCAATTGGCCATCATACCCCACGATCTCCCTATTGATTGCAGGGTCTGGCTACGGTTCCATGAACAATTCTCTGAAAACCTCCACGTCCAAAACTTTGAACGAACCCGAAGGCGCTCCAAGAATCCGTTCGATCGAATCGAAATACGCCTTCAAAATGGTCTGTGCTTTTTGAAAAGTTTCCTGGTCCGGATGTGGGGTAAGCATGAGCTCGACGAGGCTGTCCGATAGACTTAAGGCAACACCGGTGAATATAACGGCTACTTCCGCAGGGTATGACGTAGTGAATACTTTTTCCTCAATACCCTGGCGGATGATTGGTTCAAGGAGGCGTGACATGTGCTTCAGTGACTCCGTAACCATTCTTTGACGGATCAACGCGTTTTTATCGGAGTACCAAATTTTTAACGCACTGAGGATCAGCTCCTTTTGTGCCGTTTTCCACCGGGTAGAGGCATCAAGGATGCTTTGGATTTTTTGAATAGCGGATAGATGCGGATCCTGCACCATCGGAAGAAAGGTTTGTATTACCTCATTTGGTGAGCGTTCGATCAAAGCTTCGAGCAAGGCTTGTTTTGAATCGAAGTAGTGATAAAACGCCCCTCGGGAGATTTTTAGCCCATCCAAGATATCCTGGATGGTCATCTGTTCGTACCCTTTGGAATACACCAGACTCATGGCAACGTCGAGGATTTGATCACGTTTGGCTTTGTATTCTTCTTCTTTAAAAACTCTTGCCATATCATCCTTCAAAATAAACCGATTGACGGTCTATTTAACGAATAAAAGTATACGCCTGGGACTGCAGGTTGTCAAGCCTCGATTGAAGAGGGGACATTTCTACTTTCCGCAGGCAGGGTCTCGATGGAAGAGCGTTGCTTCATCCTGGAAGGTGGTTAGCCATCTAACATCCACCACCCTGCAAACCGGATACCTAAACGGTTCAACCCCAGTCACGTGCTGCGAAAAAGGTGATTCTCAAGTTTAAATTTCCGAATGTTATCAATATACAGTAAAATCAATCCAGAGGCACTCCCCCGACCTGACCGCCGTGGCTTATTCTTTGCATCCTTCGCAGCATGGACCCCATTCGACGCCCCACTACCCTCCCAAGCTTTCGCACTCTCCTGGCCTTGCTGGTATTAAACCTTGTCATACTGGTCGGGTTGGGTTGGTCAGTGATTAATCGCATCAATCTCCTGCCCTCGGCAGACAAGAAAAAAACCAGCACACCTACATTAACTCAAGCCAGCCTCGACACGCAAACGCCTGTCACCCGCCCGATTCCCAACATCACCCAAACTCCAACTTCTACAGGAATAGTCCCTAAACCTGTTTCCTGGCCTGCTGCACAAGGCGCCTTTCTCCTTGCTCTCCCCGAAGCTGGCTATACGCATTTGTTCGCCTACCAGCCCTTTTCCCTCCCCCTGACACGCCTTACCTCAGATCCCTGGGATGATATTACCCCTGCTTTAAGCCCCGATGGCAAATCGGTCGCCTTTAGCTCACGGCGCAACGGGTATTGGGACCTGGCCCAATTAAACCTGGATGATGGCAGGTTCACCGCTTTGACCGATACCGGGGATTATGATGCAAACCCTTCCTGGTCTCCCGATGGATTGTGGCTGGCTTTCGAGACTTATCACGCAAATGCCTTCCAGATCGGGATACTCTCGCTCCACCATCCCGAACAGACGCCCATCTTCCTGGAGGGCGGACCACAGAATGCCCGCTCCCCAGCCTGGTCTCCGCAAGGCCGGAAAATCGCTTTCATCGCCACGCAAGGATCGTCTGACGAGGTGTGGGTCGCCGATCTCGATCAGGTGAGCAACCGGTATTCTCGCCTGCCTCAAAATGCCAACACCAGCAAGCAGCACCCGGCCTGGTCGCCGGATGGGCAAAAGCTGGCCTGGGCGCAACAGCAGGAGGGCGGTGCGTGGAGCATACAGGTGTGGGATGCTGCCCGACCAGAAGCCTCACCCCACAGCTTAGGGGAAGGCGATTGGCCGGTTTGGAGCCCGGATGGATCCATTCTGGCAACGCGCTTATCCACGCCAGCACAAACCTTCCTGACCGCTTACCAGTTTTCCACCGGTCTGGTAGCCCTGCCCCCGCAGCCGCTCTCGGGCAACCTGCAGGGATTGGATTGGAAATCTAGCTCTCTCCAGCCCCTTTTGCCACCTTTGGCGCAAATCAGCCAATTGACGCCTACGCCGGCGTGGTCACAGAGCCATGCAACCACGCTGGAGGGTTCGCAAGGGCGGGCGGCTCTTGCCCCCCTGCAGGATATTGTGGTCCCCTATGCATTTCTGAACGAAAATGCTGTGCAGGCTTTCCGGGCGCTGCGCAGCCGGGTGACCGATGAGCTCGGTTGGGATTTTCTCTCCACCCTGGAGAACGCTTACGTTCCCCTGACCTCCCCGCTCGCTCCCGGTTTGGGGAACGATTGGTTGTACACCGGGAGGGCAATCGCGGTGAACACCCTCCCGTCGACGGCCGGCTGGCTGGTCACCGTTCGGGAAGATTATGGCGGCTCAACTTACTGGCGCGTGTATGTAAAAACCCGCTACCAGGATGGTTCCCAGGGAGCGCCGCTGATGCAAATCCCCTGGGATCTGACCAACCGCTACAGTATGGATCCGCACGAGTACGACCAGGGTGGCAGCCCGGCAGCCTCGATCCCAGGCGGTTACTGGTTGGATTTTACCGACATTGCCTCCCGCTTTGGCTGGGAACGCCAGCCGGCTTTGGCAAACTGGCGCTCTTTCTACCCGGCTTCCCGGGTGAATGAATTTGTGCTGCGCGAAAACCTGGATTGGGAAGCTGCCATGCTGGAGCTGTACCCACCAGAAGTCTTGCTCACGCCCACACTTTTGCCAACCAAGGGATACACAGCCACGCCTGCGCCTTCATGGTTCAGGTCTCCTACCCCAAGCCTGACACCGCTGCCTTCGAGCACGCCCACCCGCCGCCCGACCTGGACACCGCGGCCCTGATTCATGCCATGAAACACGATCTATCTATCTCAGGAATTCTCGCTCAGATCGCCCAGTTTGGCAAAACTTGCTCGCCTGCCAGCTGGTCGCCAACTCGCATATTTGCCACTGGCATATTGCTGGCAGCCGTCCTGCCCGCCGTTTTGGTTTTGCCTGCTGCTCGGGAGGGTAGATTCGCGCAGCTCGCCCTGGCGCAATCCGTAAGCTCCTCTCCAACACCAGGCGTCGTCACGACCCCCTCCCCGATTTCCCCAGCCGTGGGTGGCGCGGCAACCCCCACATTAACCTCCCCCACAGAAGCACCTCTGCGCTTCGTTTTCCCAACCCCTGCGCCGGAAGCAGTATCTGCCTGGCGCCCGCCTCTGTACGACACTCCCTGGGCGCTTACCCCGGTCGACCATTTTTACTTCAGCCGCCCGATCGCAGCCGATGAGGTGAACTGGCCCTTAGCCGACTATCGTTATGGAGGCATATTGCCAGAAACCGATGTTGTGCATACGGGTGTAGACATCGATGCGCCGCTGGGTACGACCGTCCTGGCTGCCGCGTCCGGGCGGGTGGTTTGGTCGGGTTATGGGTTCTTCAAAGGCTATTACGATTCGAAAGATCCATACGGGCTGGCAGTCGCCATCCAGCACAGCTTTGGTTACCGGGGACAACGTTTATTCACCGTGTACGCTCACCTCAAGCGGACAGACGTAGCGGTTGGCGAGTGGGTTGAAACAGGCCAGCGCCTCGGTCTGGTTGGGATTACGGGCAACACCACCGGTCCCCACCTGCACTTTGAGGTCCGTTTGGGTGATGACTATTTCTTCGCTACACGCAATCCGGAGCTCTGGCTGGTGCCTCCCCAGGGGTGGGGTGTGCTTGCTGGTCGGATAATGGACCCGAGCGGCGCGTTGATTCGCAAAAAGGAAATCTCCGTGAAATCGGCGGACGGGACGCACACCTTTGTCGCGCGCACTTATGGGTCGTCCATCGCCAACCCCGATGCATATTATCGCGAAAACGTGGTCATCAGCGATTTGCCTGCCGGAGATTATTTCGTCTGGGTGGTGTACTATGGGGTCTCCTACCGCCTTCAGGTGCATATCTACCCAGGACAGGTGAGCTATTTTCGCTTCCAGGGACCGAGGAATTTCACCACCGGTTTGCCGGACCTGACTGCGGCGTATATTTTCCCGACCCCTTCCCCTTGACTTTTAGAACGCTTGTGCTATAATTTATCTATCTGGTCGCAATTTGAGCATTTGGCGTTATACTTAAAAACACTCATTACTTCAACGTCGCAGAAACTCGAAACACCGAGTCTATGGTCTTGATCTACCATTGCTTCGTGGACCGATGTCCCGAACATTCAGGAGAAAATAAATATGCCTCGTAAACCGACCCCCACCACCCAATCCCTGCCGTTGAGCAGCGACGATTCGAATAGCGATGATGCCCGTCGCGCCGTGCTGGATAAAGCCCTGAACGATATCGTCAAACGCTACGGTGAGGGGTCGATCATGCGTCTTGGCGAAGCGCATCACATGTCTGTTGAGGCGATCCCCACGGGGTCCCTCTCGCTCGACATCGCACTGGGCGTCGGCGGCATTCCCCGTGCCCGCATCACCGAGATATACGGTCCCGAATCCTCCGGGAAGACGACCATTTGCCAGCACATTGTGGCTGAAGTGCAAAAAATGGGCGGGACGGCAGCCTATATCGATATGGAACATGCTCTCGACCCGGTATATGCTGCCCGTTGTGGCGTGAATGTGGATAATCTGCTCATCTCCCAGCCCGATACCGGCGAGCAGGCTCTCGAGATTACCGAAACGCTGGTCCGCTCGGGGGCGGTTGACCTGGTGGTGATCGACTCAGTGGCTGCCCTGGTGCCCCGCTCCGAAATTGAAGGCGATATGGGTGACGCCACCATGGGCATGCAGGCTAGGCTGATGTCGCAGGCTTTACGCAAGCTTTCCGGCGCCATCAACCAGACCAAGACTGCGGTGGTTTTCACCAACCAGCTCCGCCAGAAGATCGGGATCATGTTCGGCAACCCCGAAACCACACCCGGCGGGCTGGCGCTGAAATTCTACGCCTCCGTGCGTCTGGACGTGCGCCGCATTCAGGCTATCAAGGTCGGTCCTGAAATCACCGGCAGCCGGGTGCGCGTGCGCGTAGTGAAAAACAAGGTGGCAGCCCCCTTCCGTACCGCCGAATTCGACATCATGTATAACGAGGGCATCTCCAAGGCCGGCGATATCGTCGACCTCGGCACCCAGCTCGAGATCATCGCCAAACGCGGCGCTTTCTTCTCCTATGGCGATATTCGCCTCGGTCAGGGTCGCGAAAATGCAAAGGAGTTCCTGCGCCAGAACCCCGAGTTGTCACAGGAGATCGAGACGGCTGTCCGGCAGCGCAGTTCGGGCGGAAGCCTACCCTTGCCTTTTGGAGGCAGTGAAGAAGAGGGTGGGTTGACCGAAGAAGTGTAAAGGATGGTAAATTAGGGGGAAAACCTCAGGCAGGGGGACCTTTTTCTAATTAATATGTTTCAGTCAAAATTAGGAGATAGTTTATGAGCAAGGTAATATTATTCAATATGGCGACCCTGGACGGCTTTTTTGCAGGCTCCCAGGGGGAAATCGATTGGCATCACGTAGATGAGGAATTCAACGAATTTGCCATCGATCAATTAAACTCAGCGAATGGACTTATATTCGGTCGTAAGACGTACGAGCTGATGGCGAGCTATTGGCCAACCCAGATGGCCCTCGAAGATGACCCGCTAGTCGCCGGGAAAATGAACAGCATCCCTAAAATCGTCGTTTCGAGCACACTGGAAAAGCCGGAATGGGAGAATACACGCCTGGTGAAGCAAAATATCGTCGAGGAAATTCATACACTTAAGCAGCAGTCCGGCAAAGACTGGCTCATCTTTGGCAGCGCCGATTTGGCGACTGAGTTAATCCGGAATGAATTAATTGATGAATTTCGGGTGATGATCAACCCGATCGTCCTGGGTCGAGGTATGCGATTATTTAAAGACCTCGACGTTGCGATCAATCTGAAACTTATGAATGCAAGGACGTTTCGCAACGGTAACGTTTTACTCTCCTACCAGCCAGATCACATCGCGCAAAGAGGCTGGGTCGCAGAATCGGCCGTTACCATTCAGGCTCCCCCCTCAAAAGTCTGGGAAGCATTAACCAATCCCGAGATCGTTAAGCAAATTATGTTCGGCGCCGATGTGGTCACCGATTGGAAAGAGGGCAGCCCGATACTTTATAAAGGTCTCTGGCAAGGCAAACCTTTCGAGGACAAAGGGTGGGTGGTGAAGGTCGTACCGGAGCGACTTCTCATTACGACACACTGGTCTCCGTTATCGGGGGTGCCTGACGCACCGGAGAACTATCATATGGTCGGCTACAGGCTAACCCCGCACGAAGGCGGAACGCGCCTGGTCTTGACCCAGGATAACAACGCATCCAAGGAAGAGAAGACCCATTCTGAAAATAATTGGAACATGATGCTCGCCACCTTAAAACGGCTCGTGGAACAATCATTTTGAGACTGTATGAAGAGATCCACAATAGCCCGATTCAGATTGAGATAATTAGCCCGATCACCGCGCTCGGTTTCCGGTAGAGTGCATTTCTATCAAAAATGTGCTTAGCGATGGAGATCTCGTTGCCGTTCATGCGCGTGTGGTGGCAAACCCCGACTCGCCAGGATTTGCCACCACGCATATTTTACGTTTTGAGGGCGAAAGAATTATCAAGCTGTGGGATATCGGCCAGCCCATCCCGGAAGATTCCCCAAATCCTGATGGAATGCTCTAATTATGTGCCCTCTTCCCAGGAGTTCAAGTATTTCACCTGCACTGCGGTGAGTGTATCGATGGTCACACCCATGGCTTCCAACTTAAGGCGGGCGATCTCTTTATCGATATCCTCAGGCACGCTGTAAACCTTCTTAGAGAGCTCGGCGGCATGCCGTACCATATATTCTGCCGCAAGCGCCTGGTTGGCGAAAGACATATCCATGACGCTGGCAGGGTGCCCCTCTGCCGCAGCCAGATTGATCAACCGTCCTTCTCCCAGGATATGAATCTGCCGCCCATCATTGAGGGCATACTGCTCGACAAAGGGCCTCACCAACCGCTTGCCGGTGCTCATTTCTTCCAGGGCAGGCAAATTGATCTCGACATTGAAATGCCCCGAATTGGCAACAATGGCCCCGTCTTTCATGACCTCGAAATGGTGGCGATCGATCACGTTGATATCACCGGTCAGAGTGACGAAGATATCGCCGATCTTGGCTGCTTCCTCCATCGGCATTACCCGGTAGCCATCCATTACCGCTTCCAAAGCTGGCAGTGGGTTCACCTCGGTGACAACTACATTTGCCCCCATGCCGCGCGCCCGCATGGCCAGCCCGCGCCCGCACCAACCGTAGCCGGCTACTACAAAGGTCTTCCCGGCTAACAGAATATTCGTGGCACGCACGATACCATCGATCGTCGATTGGCCGGTGCCGTAGCGGTTGTCGAAGAAATGCTTGGTCATAGCATCATTGACCGCGATCACCGGGAAACCCAGTGCTCCATCGGCCGCCATGGCGCGCAGCCGGATCACACCCGTGGTGGTTTCTTCGGTTCCCCCCACCATGTCTTTGAGCAGCTCGCGGCGATCTTTATGGATCGTGCTCACCAGGTCGGCGCCGTCGTCCATTGTGATGTTCGGCTTGTGATCCAGGGCGGCGTTCAGGTGTTTGTAGTAGGTAACGTTATCCTCGCCCTTGATGGCATAGACCGGGATCTCGTTATGCGTGACCAGGGAAGCTGCTACATCATCCTGGGTTGAGAGCGGGTTGGAAGCGGTCAAAACGATGTCTGCTCCCCCCGCCTGAAGAGTTTTGACCAGGTTGGCCGTCTCGGTCGTCACGTGCAGGCAGGCCGAAAGGCGCATCCCGGCCAGTGGGCGTTCTTTCGTGAAACGCTCACGGATCAACCGAAGGACAGGCATTTCGCGCTCAGCCCAATCGATTCGCCTTCGCCCCCCCTCTGCTTGATTGGGATCCTTAATGTGGTATTGCGACATTTCTATTCCTCCACGGTAGTTTTGATTATTTGTCGCCCTGCGCGAGCAGGGTAGTTTCGAGCCGATCTGAAGTCCCGAACTCTTTTTTGTAGCGCTTCACAAACTCGGCAGGAGTATAAGTGTGAGATTGGGGCCCGCGTTCTTCCAGGCAGTAGGTTGCTGCCAGGGCTCCCATGCGTCCGCAAGTTTCCAGGCTCAGTTTAAGCCGGTAACCGGTGACAAATCCACCGCGAAATGCATCTCCCACCCCGGTTGGGTCGGCGATGTGTTCGGGAATTACCGGTGGAATTTCGGTCACATTTCCATCCGTGAAAATGCGCGCTCCGTGTTCCCCACAGGTAATGACCATGAAGCTGACGCGAGAGAGGATTTCCGCCTCGCTCATTCCAGTGTGCTTACGCAGCAGCTCGTATTCGTATTCATTGACGAAGAGCGCCATGGCGCTCTCGACTCCGCGGCGGATCTCCTCTGCAGACATCCTGACGATCTGCTGGCTGGGGTCGTACAGACTGGCGATGCCCATCTCCTGGCATTCGCAGGCCATGCGGTTCATGGCTCCCGGATCGTTCGGGGAGATAATCACCAGATCAGGCTTTTCCCCTTCCAGGTCCGCTAATGAAAGCTCTCCGGCATCTGCCATGGCCCCCGCATAGAAACTGGAGATCTGAGCATTGGCCAGGTCGGTATTTGCAAAAAATGAGGCAGTATATTTTCCGGGGATGATACGCACGGAAGAGGTATCCACCCCTTTGCTTTCCAGCCACTGCCGGTACTCCTCGAAGTCCTCCCCTACGGTAGCCATCAGCTTCGGCCTGCCGCCCAGCAGCGCCAGGGTGTAGGCGATATTCGCCGCGGTGCCGCCACGCTGACGCACCATATTATCGACGAGAAAAGAAAGGCTGATCGTATCCAGCCGGTCGGCCAGGATGTGATCTCGAAAATATCCTGGAAAGGACATTAAATAATCATACGCAATGGATCCGGTGCAGACAATGTTCATGAGACTCCGATCCTTGGGCTAGAGTTCAGGCGGATGAACGACATTTGGCAGGTTGATCGAAAACGGCGGGTAGACAACGCCATTTTCCGTTACCAGTCCGGTCAGCAGCCGGTGCGGGGTGATATCAAATGCAGGGTTGCGCGCTAGCGCCCCTTGCGGCGCGACGTACTCGCCATTCACCTGGATATTCAGCACCTCATCGGGACTGCGCTCTTCGATGGCGATATCTTCCCCATTGGGCATGGATAGGTCTACGGTTGAGATGGGGAAAACCGAATAGACCGGAACGTCGTTATCGTGCGCTGCTAATGCCAGCATATAGGAACCGATCTTATTGGCCACATCGCCGTTGGCCGCCACGCGATCGGCGCCGTAAAGCACTTTCTGAACCTGGCCGCTGTGCAGGAAATAACCTGCAGCATTATCGCTAATGATTTCGTATGGAATGCCGTACTCGCCAAGCTCCCAGGCAGTCAGGCGGGCACCCTGCAGCCGGGGCCGGGTTTCGTCGACCAGTACATGGACGCGCTTGCCGTTCTCATGGGCCATGCGGATGACGCCCAACGCAGTGCCCCAATCCACCGTGGCCAGGGCGCCTGTGTTACAATGATGGATAATAGTATCGCCATCCTGGATCAAGGCGGCGCCGTGGGCAGCCATACGGCGGTTGATTTCCACATCTTCATCGGCCATGCGGTGAGCCTCATTCAAGAGCTGCTGCTTGACCTCGGCAATATTACCTTGCGCCCGAGTAGCAAAGTTGAGCATAAGATCCACAGCCCACCCCAGGTTGACTGCCGTAGGTCGAGAATCTCTCAGTGCTTTTGCTGCCAGCTGTAGATCTCTAAGAAGGGCTTCACGAGTAACAGCAGATGATTTGAGACCAGCCAACGCCATGCCGTACGCCCCTGCTACCCCAATTGCCGGCGCGCCGCGCACGACCATCTCGCGAATTGCCCGGGCGATCTGCAGAGGATCGTCGTAAGACACGATTTCCAACTTTGCCGGCAGCATGCGCTGGTCGATCATGGATATTTTTTGGTTTTCTGGATCCCACTGAAGAGTACGCATCTCTTGACACCAAAAGACGCCCTCCCAGGAGAGCGTCGGAAACTAAACGCAGAGAAAGTTTAACACTATATTTATTCTTTGTCAAAGCATTGACATCATAACCGACTTCCGTTATAAGTTTCATGATGCCCATCAAACGTCTGCTTCCCTGCCTGGCAATCCTTCTGACTGTAATGGGATGCTATCGAGGTTCTCCCCTTACCCCGGTTGCTACAGCCACGCGAGCTGCCACTTCCACCCCCACGTTCGTCCCTACACCAACCTTTACCCCAATACCAACCCTGACCCCCACCCCGGCTCCGGCCGCCCATCTCGAATCGGCCAGCCAGGCTCTGGCTTTGGGCGATTACAACCGCGCTCTGGATGAGTACCAGGCCGTTTTAGACGGCTCGTCAGACGATGAAACGAAAGCACAGGCCTGGGTAGGTCTGGGAAGAGCTCATTATGCCCTCCAGGAATATCCAGAAGCCCTGGATGCCTTACGGGAAGTCTCCGATAACTATGCGCAATCTCCGGCAATGGCGCAGGCTGAATTCTATTTAGGTGAAACCTTCAACGCTCTCAAGCGTTACCCTGAAGCTGCGGAGGCCTACGAGAAATATCTCAGTCTTCGCCCAGGCCTCCTGGATGCGTATGTCCAAGAGCTGCGCGGCGACGCGCTGGTTGCTACTGGGGATTATCCTGGGGCAATCGCAGCCTACTCCCAGGCCACCCAGGGAGACCACCTGGAAGATTACTCCGCTCTGGAAGTCAAACTGGCTCGAACATACGCCGACTCGGGAGATTTCACCACCGCAATCAAAATGTATGACTCGATCTATACCAGCGCGGACAGCGATTACACCAAAGCAGATGTAGATTTCCTTTGCGGGCAGGCTTATCTTGCGCTGGGTGACCCGACCTCAGCCAAAGATCGGTTTATCGATGCAGTCGTGAATTTCCCCCGCTCTTCCAGCTCTTATGCTGCCCTGGTCACGCTGGTAAATAACGGCATGGCGGTCAGCGATTATTACCGCGGCGTGGTCGATTATTTTGCCGGGCAGTACAATGCCGCCCTGGCAGCGCTCGACCGATACGTTCAATCTGCCACCAATCAGGACGGGAGCGCCTACTACTACGAAGCTCTGACCCTGGATGCCCTGGGAGATTATGCGGGGGCAATTTCAGCCTGGGAGGCGCTTATCCAGAATTATCCGGAAAGCGAATATTGGGCGGACGCCTGGGAGGAGAAAGCCTATATCCTCTGGGCGGACCTGGATCAATACAAACCGGCTGCGCAGACCTTGCTCGATCTGGTAAAATCCAACCCCTCCAGCAGCCAGGCTCCCCAGGCGATTTTTGATGCCGCCCGTATTTACGAGAGAGCCAATCTCCTCACCGAGGCAGCCCAAACCTGGGAGCGACTGGGCAGCGAATACCCATCATCTGACCAGACTTTCCGAGGCCTTTTCCTGGCAGGGGTAACCTACTACCGCCTGGCTAACCTGTCTTCGGCAATCTTATCTTTCCAGCGGAGCCTGCTCCTGGCAGTCAATCCAGAAGACCAGGCAGCCGCCAACCTGTGGATTGGCAAGATCGAGCAAGCGCAGAATAACGCTGCCGCAGCGCAAGCTGCCTGGCAACAAGCCGAGAGAGCCGACCCAACCGGCTATTACAGCGAACGCGCTCGCGACCTGCTCTCGGGCCAGAATCCATTCACCCCACCGGCGACCCTGGACATGGGATACGACCTGCGCAGCGAACAACCTGAGGCCGAGACCTGGTTAAAGAAAGAGTTCAATTTACCTGCAGGAACAGATCTATCCGGGCTGGGTACGCTGGCTGATGACCCGCGTATCAAACGCGGCCAGGAATATATCAGTCTGGGGCTGTATACCGAAGCTCAGGCTGAATTTGAGAGCTTGCGCCAGGAGGTCAGCTCTGATCCCGTAGCCACCTACCGTCTCGCGAATTATCTATATTCTCAGGGGTTTTACCGCTCGGCGATCCAGGCCGGGCGGCAGGTTCTCACCCTCGCCGGGATGAACGATACCCAATCCCTGAATGCTCCGCGCTTTTTCACCCACCTTCGTTTCGGCACCTATTATCGCGATCTGGTGATGTCCAACTCGCTTTCGGAGGGGATCGATCCTCTGCTGGTATTCAGCCAGATGCGCCAGGAAAGTCTCTTCGATGGTTATGCGCGCTCCAGCGCCGGAGCGCGCGGGCTGATGCAGATTGTCCCATCGACAGGTGCCAGCATCGCAGCCAATATGGCCTGGCCGGCGAATTACACCGACAATGACCTCTACCGCCCCATCGTTAGCGCCCGCCTGGGAATCCATTATCTCTCCCAGCAGGTGAGCTACTTCGACGGCGATATGTTCGCTGCCCTGGCAGCCTACAACGCCGGCCCTGGCAATGCCGCTGCCTGGAATGAGCTCGCCGGCGGCGACCCCGACCTGTTCCTGGAGGTCGTCCGCATTCAGGAGACCCGCGACTACATCATGCATATCTACGAGGTCTATTCGATCTATCGCTGGCTCTTCAACCGACCTTAAAAACCCGGCTGCCTGCTTAATTGGTTGAGTATATCCAAAGCCAGTTGTTTTTCGAGGTCGAGGGTCTGGTTGCCTCCCACCGTAGGGGTTATTTTCAACCTGATAGAATTAATTGCCAGGGTGAAATAGACGTTGTCTTGCTCAAATGTCAATCGCCCATCATTGAAGAATGCGCCGTCACCAATTCCGGGCACAGAATCACCAGCCTGGCCAGCTGCTGTCCAAACACGCTGCCAATCTGCCGTAGAAGCTCCTCCAGGGACATCCACCCAGTATGTCACCTCGAGCATTTGAAAATCCTTCGATCCCGGGCTGCGGTAAGTATAAAAAGTGCAGGAGGATTCGGTTGTTTTTACCGCCTGGGAGGAAAATACAGGGTGGTCGACCTGGTTTACCTGAGGATTTGGAAGAACGACTTCTGCGCTGGGAAAAAAGTTGGCGAGCGTACGATTTCTATATCAATAACTTCATGGGTGACTCCAGGAATTGCGCCAGCGTCTGCATGAAGCGCGCCGCTTCGGCTCCATCGGTGACGCGGTGGTCCGCAGAGATCGTGGCCTTCATGCGAAAGCCTACTTTGAGCTGCCCGTCTTCGACAACCGGCATCTGCTTTGAAGAGCCAACGGCCAGGATGGCCGCCTCTGGGGGGTTGATGATGGCGATGAAATTCTCCACGTCGAACATGCCCAGGTTGCTTATGGAAAACGTCGAGCCTTCGATATCCTCCGGACGAACCTTCCCCGAGCGCGCCCGGATGGCCATTTCGCGCACCTCCTTCGAGATTTGACCCAGGGATTTTTGGTCGGCATCGTGGCAAACCACAGTCATCAAACCCGCCTCAGTTGCCACTGCCACCCCAATATTGATATTGCCGTGCCGCAGGATTTGATTTTCTGCCAGCGAAGCATTCAGGTTCGGAAACTGCCGCAGCGCCAGGGCAGATGCCTTGACAATGAAGTCGTTCACCGTGATCTTCTGATCGTCCGGCTGATTCTCGTTGATCAGCTGGCGGATCTCCGTCACCCTGGCCATGTCGAACTCGTGGCTGACGTAAAAGTGGGGGACCTGCTGCTTGGATTCGGCCATTCGCCTGCCAATGAGAGCGCGCATACGCGCCAGGGGTACGCCTTCTTCCTTCAGAGATGGCGCCGCCGGGAAGGCAGCTTGCGGCTTCGTTATGGCGGGGGTCGGAGCTTCTGCCGGTTGGACTTCTGAGACTGCAGTCTCGATATCCCGCCGGGTGACCCGTCCTCCAGGCCCGCTGCCCTGGATGGTGCTCAGGTCGACTCCCTGGTCGCGTGCGATGCGGCGCGCCAGGGGTGAAGCGCGCACCTCCTCCGCTGCCTGGAGAGTGCCTTCTCGAGCAGGAGGCGCTGCAGGTGCTTTCACCGCCGCGGGCTGCTCTCCTGCCTGAACGGCAGCCGCAGGGGTTTTCACCTCAGCTGCTTCCTCGATCTTTTCGTCTTTCTCTCCAATAACGGCGATCGGCGTCCCTACTGGAACGACCGCTCCTGCATCGACCAGCAGCCTGCGCACGAACCCGCCGAAATTTGATTCGACCTCCACAGTCGCCTTGTCGGTTTCGATCTCGGCCAGCACTTCACCTTTTTTGACCGCTTCTCCCTCATTCTTCACCCAGCGAACCAGGGTTCCTTCAGCCATATCGAAGCCCAATTTGGGCATAATCACTGTATCAGCCATTACACGATCTCCTTGACTCCCTTAATTACGTCTTCTACCTGGGGGAGCGCCATCTGTTCGAGGTTGCGGTTATAGGGGAGAGGCACCTGTTTTTGCCCGATGCGCACGATGGGCGCATCGATGTAATCAAAGGCTTCCTCGTAAATCCGGGCGGATATCTCCGCGCCTATTCCGAAAGTCCGCCATCCCTCCTCGACGATCACGGCGCGGTTGGTCTTCTTGAATGACTCATACACCGGCTCCATGTCCAGAGGCTGCAGGCTGCGCAGGTCGACGATCTCTGCCTCGATGCCATCCTTGGCAAGCTCAGTGGCGGCTTTCATTGATAGGTCCAGCCCTTTGCTGTAGGTAACAATCGTCACATCTTTCCCCGGGCGCTGGATCTTCGACTTGCCAAGCGGTTCCAGGTACTCGCCATCGGGCACCTCGCCGCGCATTTGGTAAAGGGTAGCATGCTCGATGTACAGCACGGGGTCATCGGAGCGGATCGCTGATTTCAACAGGCCTTTGGCGTCGTATGGGGTGCCCGGCGCAACGACCTTCAGCCCAGGGAAATGGGCGAAGATTACGTCAGGCGTCTGGGAATGCGTTGCAGCCAGCTGGCGCCCACCCCCGCTGACGGCGCGAATGACAATCGGCAAGACCATCTGTCCGCCGAACATATAATGCAGCTTGGCTGCCTGATTGACGATATGGTCCATCGCGACGAAAGCAAAATTGATGGTCATCAATTCGGCTACCGGTCGCAAGCCGGTCAGAGCCGCGCCGATCGCGCTGCCAATAATCGCCGACTCAGAGATGGGGGTGTCGCGGACTCGCTCGCCCCCAAAATGATCATAAAAGCCGCGTGTGACAGCATACGAACCGCCCCAAACACCGACTTCTTCTCCCTGGATAAAAACCTTCGGGTCGCGTTCCATTTCCTCCCAGAGCGCCTGAGAGATAGCTTCCCGCATGGTGATTCGCGCCATTCTTTTCCCCTTTCAAATGATGAAACGCTTATGGTTCTACGAATACGTCCTGGTACAAGGACTCAGGCGCCGGCTCAGGACTGGATTCGGCGAACTGGACGGCTTCGTCGATCTCGGTCTGAGCGTCGATATCCTTTTGATTCAATTCCTCTTCACTGGCAAGCTGGCGGTCGACCAGGTAACGCCGGTAGATGCCGATCGGGTCATTCTCCTGCCAGTGGTGGATCTCCTCTGGTTTACGGTAGCGCTCGGGATCTCCCATCGAGTGACCCCGGTAGCGATAAGTGACCGCTTCCAGAAAATACGGCCCGCCGCCCTCCCGAATCTTCTTAATGATTTCCAGCGCAGCTTCACGCACTTCCATGATGTTCATCCCATCCACGCGTGAGTTTGGGATGCCGTATCCTTCTGCCTTCTGGGGGATTTCCGGAACAGCGGAAGCCCGCTCGACGGCGGTGCCCATGCCGTATTGGTTGTTCTCACACAGCCACAAGATGGGCAGGTTCCACACTTTGGAAAGATTGACCGCTTCGTGGAAAAAACCGATATTGGTAGCGCCATCGCCAAACATGCACACGGTGACGCGCGGGTTATGCTGGTAAAGATCCCCCAGGGCCAGTCCCGAGGCAAGCGGGAGGTGCGATCCCACGATGGCATGTCCACCGAAGTAGTTCTTAGTGACATCTGCCATATGCATCGAACCGCCCTTACCTTTTGAACATCCGGTTGCTTTCCCCATGAGCTCGGCCATCACGACCCTGGCTGGAATACCACAGTTAATCGCCACCCCATGGTCGCGGTAAGCGGTAATGATGCGATCTTCAGGTTGGCGCGCCGAGATCACTCCCGTACTGACTGCTTCCTGGCCAATGTAGAGATGCAGGAAGCCTCCGATCTTGCCCTCCTGATAAAGTTCGGCAGCCCGCTCTTCGAGCCGCCGTATCGTTACCATCTGGAAATATAGATCCAGGTGTTCGCGTTTCTCCATTCTATAAAACCCTCCTGGCAGCTTTGAATGATGCCGGCGAAAACGCGGTTTAACAGACTTGATTACTTGCCCCCGCCGTACATCCTCACAGAAATTATACCAGATTGCGTCGATAATAATAATCAATATAATACACAAATCAATTAGAAAAACCGGGGTTGTCCCATATTTACGGACAACCCCGGAAGTAACTCAAACCAGTACACCTGATCGGTCAAGTTTCAATCGTGACCAATCATCAATTTACGCCGGAATTGCTTCTCCCGCTTCGACTTTCTGATATTTCAATGCGGCATGTGCAGCCGCCAGCCTGGCGATTGGCACGCGGAAGGGCGAGCAGCTCACGTAGTTCTGCCCGATGATATGGCAGAATTCGACAGAATCAGGGTCGCCGCCGTGCTCACCGCAGATGCCCACCTCCAGAGTCACGCGGGCTTTGCGTCCCTCATCCACTGCCAGCTTCATCAAACGGCCCACACCGTCCCGGTCGATTGTCTGGAATGGATTCTTGGGCAGGATGCCCTCTTCGATGTAGGTCACCAGGAAATTACGCTCGGCGTCGTCCCGGCTGTAGCCGAAGGTCATTTGGGTCAGGTCGTTCGTCCCGAAGGAGAAGAATTCGGCTACTTCGGCGATCTCACCCGCGGTCACTGCCGCGCGGGGGATCTCGATCATCGTCCCAAATTTATATCCAAAAGAGACGCCTTTCTCTTCCATTACCTGTTTGGCAATCTTCTCGAGCCTGGGCTGAATGTATTTGAGCTCGTTCACATGCCCCGTGAGTGGGATCATCACCTCAGGTTTGGGGTTCATGCCCTTCTTCGTCATATTGGCCGCAGCTTCGAAAATAGCCCGCACCTGCATTTCCACGATTTGGGGCATGACGATGCTCAGACGAATGCCACGCAAGCCCATCATCGGGTTGCTCTCGTGCATCGATTGGACCTCGCTGAGAAGTTTTTCTTTCTCCTTAAGACCTTTCGTCTCGCCTTTAACCCGCATGGTGATCACTTCTTCCAGCAGCTGCTCTTCGGAGGGTAAGAACTCGTGCAGCGGCGGGTCGATCAAGCGGATGATAACCGGGTAGCCGTCCATGGCTTCGAACAGGCCTTCGAAGTCTGAGCGCTGGTAGGGAAGCAGCTCGTTCAATGCCTCTACACGACCTTCGATGGTCTCTGACAAAATCATACGTTGAACGATCGGCAGGCGCACCTGCTCGAAGAACATGTGCTCGGTGCGGCAGAGCCCGATACCCTTGGCCCCGTAAGAACGGGCACGCTGGGCGTCTTTCGGGTAATCGGCGTTTGCCCAAACCTGCAGGCCTGTAGTCGGCCAGCCCTCGGGGGCATTGCGTATGCCCGGCCGGGCGCAGACTTGATCCGCCCACCCCAGCAGAGTAAGCAAGTCAGTTTGTTCGTCAAGCGTGGGGATGGTGAGGGCCAGCTTGCCCAGGTAGACTTCGCCGGTGGTTCCATCAACCGAGATCCAGTCTCCTTCTTTGACAACCGTGCTGTTCACCTCCATCTGGCGCTTTTCCATATCGATGCGCACCATCGAGGCTCCCACCACGCAAGGCACGCCAAACTGCCGCGCTACCACCGCCGCGTGGGAGGTTGCCCCGCCTTCGCTCGTCAAGATGCCTTTTGCTGCCAGCATACCGTGCACATCATCGGGCTTGGTGAATGGTCTCACCATGATCACATCTTGCTTATTCTCTTTTGCCATTTTCTCGGCGGTATCGGCGTCAAAATAGATCTGCCCCACTGCCGCGCCGGGGGAAGCGTTCACACCGCTGGCATAAAACTGACCGTCCTCCTTGGCTTTATCCTTTGTCGCCAGGTCAAACTGGGGGTGTAACAGGGTATCGACCTGCTCTGGAGTTACCCGCAGGATAGCCTGCTCTTTCGTGATCAGGCCTTCGTTCGCCATGTCGACGGCGACTTTCACAGCAGCTCGGGCTGTCCTCTTGCCATTACGCGTCTGCAACATCCACAAGCGTCCACGCTCGATCGTGAACTCAACGTCCTGCATATCTTTATAATGGCGCTCGAGCTTATCAGTGATCTCGATGAATTGTTTGTAGACGCCGGGCATGGCGTTAGCGAGGTTATCGATCTTTTCGGTGTTGCGAATGCCCGCCACCACATCCTCGCCTTGGGCATTCAGAAGGTAATCGCCATACATCTTCATTTCGCCATTTGCCGGGTTGCGAGTGAACGCCACGCCGGTGCCAGAATCCCAGCCCATGTTGCCGAAGACCATCGTAACAATGTTGACGGCGGTACCGAGATCATCGCGGATTTTCGTCGCCCGGCGGTAATCGCGAGCACGTTTGCCGTTCCATGATTTAAAAACCGCCTCGGTTGCCAGTCGGAGTTGATCTAAAGGATTCTGGGGGAAATCGAATCCTTTGTGTTTGCGCACTACGGCTTTGAACTGATTGGTCAGCTCTTTCAAATCATCAGCTTTCAGATCGGTATCGGCCTTTACATTCTTCTTATTTTTGAAGGAATCCAACACTTCCTCGAAAGCCTCATCCGGAATATCCAGAACCACCGAACCGAACATCTGAACCAAACGCCGGTATGCGTCGTAGACGAAGCGTTCGTTCTCGGTCAGGGCAACCATCCCTCGAGCGGTCTCGTCGTTCAATCCGATGTTCAACACCGTATCCATCATGCCCGGCATGGAAAACTTTGCCCCCGAGCGGCATGAGACCAGCAGAGGATTTTTCGCATCTCCGAACTTCTTGCCGGCTTGAGCTTCTACTTTATGCAGCGCTTCAAGCGCCTGGTCCCACATCCCTTCCGGGAATTTCTCCCCTACTTCCAAATATGCATTGCATGCCTCAGTTGTGATGGTAAAACCGGGGGGTACTGGAACACCAATCCGGGTCATTTCTGCCAGGTTGCCGCCTTTGCCGCCCAGGAGACCGAGAACCTTGTCCCAATCTCCACCAACGTAACTTTGTACTTTGTCTAGCTCATCGAATAAATACACCCACTTCTTTTCAACCATGGAATTCCTCCTCTGATAGATCACACCCATGTAGAGCAACGGATGTTTAGATCTTAAGTAAGCAATAAACCAACCATATTATGACACCAAAGGAGTAATTTTATCACAAAGTCTTTTTTTTCACAAAGCAAATTGGGGCGTTCATCTGTTAACCATCTGCAAGGTTCACCCGACTCCAACTGGAGCATAATAGAACATATCAACGCCATTCTTTTGGAGGCTCGATGAAAATCCTGGTCATTGATGATGACCCTGCGATGACAGAATTGCTCAAAATACTCTTGCAATCACTGACCAAGAGTATTATTACTGCTAATTCGGGAAAAGAAGGTGTGCAGCTAGCCAGGCAGAATGAACCCGATATTGTCATTCTCGATATGATGATGCCGGAGGTAGATGGTTGGGAAGTATGCCGGTTGATACGAGAGGTGAGCCGGGTGCCGATCATCATTTTATCTGCGCTGGATAATCCGGGGATGGTGGTGCGCGCATTGGATGCAGGTGCGGACGAGTATCTGATCAAACCAGTGCCGAGCGGGGTCCTGGTGGCTCACATCAACAAACTCGTCCGGCGATCCAAAGTCGAGAATCCCCTTTACACGCCTGCTTACCTGGAATAGCCCTTCCCTACGCCTCTCTTTGCAGTACAATGGGGGAAATCCAAATGGAGAGAGTGACGTGCAAACCTGTAATCGCTGCCACGCGCAGTCGCCTGACACAGCCATATACTGCGAAAATTGCCACGCTGATCTAAGGGACTTTTCCACAACATCTGCAGCTTTGAAGCGCTTGAAAAATAACCCCCGTGTTAGCCAGATACGGATTTCGACCGCCGGGGATGCCTGCCCAGTATGCCGGGAGCACCAGGGCACCTATCCGAAAGACGCCGTACCGCTTCTCCCGATTGAAGGTTGCTCGCACCCTCACGGCTGCCGTTGCTTTTACGAACCGGTCCTTGACGAGCTCTTCCCCTAAAATATTTTTTTTACTTCATGGCATAGATCGACCAGAGCTCCGGCAACTTTGGTCGGAGTTTCAAGCATTGGCATGTGCCCTGCCTCGGGGATAACCACCATTTGCGCCTTCGGCATCCTGGCGACCATCTCGCGCGCCCTTTCAAGCGGTACCAATTGATCAGAACCGCCTGCGATAATCATCACAGGGAATTTCATGGCTGCCAGGAGCGGCAGCGAGTCAATCCTCTCCGCCATCCCTTTTAGGGCTCCGATCAATCCAACGGGCTGTGTACCGAGGATCATACGGTGTATATTCTCTTGCAGCGCACGATCTGAAGTTAACTTTGGGACCATGCTCCGCGCGACAACCTCTGGCCCCTGCAAGAGGACCTCTGCTGCGGTCGCATAACGGTCGGCTCGCTTCTCGGGAGTATCCGCAGCCGCATGGCTGGCCACCATCCCCAGGGCAAGCATCTGGTCAGGATAAGCCTGGGCAAAAGCCAGGGATACATATCCTCCCATCGAGTGCCCAACCAGGGTCGTTTTCTGGATTTTGAGCGCATCCAGCAACTCGGCGATATCAGCCGCCATCTGCCGCATGGTGTAAACGCCTGGCGGCGCTTCAGAGCGCCCAAAGCCACGCAGGTCGGGGACAATGACCCGCGCCTGTTTCGCCAGCTCGGGGATCACCTCAGACCAAATTGTATGGTTGAACGGAAATCCGTGGATCAGCACCAGGGGTAAACCCGACCCATGTTCCTCGTAAAATAACCTGACCAGATGATTGACCATCCATTTCCTCCCTGATTGAACGATTTATTCCGTGTTCTGCAGCCAGAGGCGGGCAAAATCCAACGCTTCTTCGCGTGAATGGATCTTCCCTGCGGCTCCAGCTTCACGCAGCGCTTCTAGCAACCTGCCAACTGCCGGACCTGGATGCAAACCGAGCTCCTCTTGAAGATCATTGCCATTTAACCACACCGGTGGCGTTATAGCTTCCGCCGGTTTCTCCCATAGACTTTCCATCAGGTAGCGGCATACCTCCAGCTCCCCCCTCCAGACCTCGGTAGGAATTCCCGGCCCGTAGGTAGCCAGCGTGTCAGCCAGCGACAGCAGGCAAATATCGATGCCGGCATTGCCGGTATCTCTAAAATAGCGGTAGATCGCCCGGCGGCTGGGTTTTTTGCCTTCCTGCGCAAGCTGGTGGATGCGCATATGGTTGCGTACGATACTGGCCAATCTGGCGATCTCCAGGCCGCTCAACTGCAACGCCTGGCCGCGCTGGGTTGCTGCCAGAGCGCCCTGCTGCTCGTGCCCAAAATTCCGGATGCGGCCACCTTCCTGGATCTGCCAGGTATCAGGCTTGGCTACATCGTGGTACAACCCGGCCAGGAACAGCAGCCCCCTGACGGAGCGCTGAGGGTTCAGGCGCTGTTCAACGTGCGAGCTGATTGCTTCGCGGTAACGGCCCAAATACAGTACCAGTAAGCCCAGATTCAGATTGGCAACTTTATCCTGGGAATATTCTCTCTGCAAGGCAGACAGCAAGTCATCGAGGTGATCAATCAAGCTCAGGGTATGCGTCCATACATCCCAGATATGCGGCGGAGATTGCCGCACGCCTTTCGAATTGGCCAGTTCTGGCAGCACAATCCCCAGGGCGCCCAAAGCATCCAGAGCGCGTAGTGTTTTTGCCGGCTTGGGTCCCTCCAGAATGCGAAAAAGCTCATCCCGCAGGCGCTCGGCCGACACGCTGGACAGGGATGGGGCGGCTTCTCGCACGCGCCGCAATGTACTCGGATCGATGCGGCAGTTAAAAGCGGAAGCCAACCGCACAGCGCGCAACACCCGGATAGGATCATCCGCCATCGAGGAGGGTGAACAATCGCGCAGCACCCCATTTCTAAGATCCGCAGCTCCACCCAGGGGATCGATCAAATGCTGGGGGTCGCTCCTCTCGACAGCCATTGCATTGATGGTGAAATCCCTCCCGCGCAGGTCACTTTCCAGGTCCGGGCCGCGGAAGGCTGCAAAATCGATGGTTTGCTGCGAACCATTCTCTCCAGACAGTACCACCCGCGCCGTATCGCGTTCGTCATCCAGGCGGTAATATGCTGCTCCCAAGGATTTCGCCACGCGCCTCGCCAGGCTCGAGGCCTCGGCAGGAACGGCAAAATCTAGATCGTGGACCGGCTTCTGCAGTAACGCATCTCGCACGGCGCCACCCACCAGGTAGATTTCCTTTTCAGGGGGAAGAACCGCCCAGATGGTTTCAAGGAAAGGTGAAAAAGTGGAAAATCGATAGACTGTCTCAGTCACGATCAATGGCTTACGGATTTAGCTTATAGCGGTCCAGATCGACAACGCCAACAAATGGCAAGTTGCGATAATACTCATCGATGTCCAATCCATAACCGAATACAAACCGGTCGGGTATCGAAAAGCCGCAATAACGGACAGGGACATAGACTTCCCGACGCTCGGATTTATCTAACAACGTGCACACGCACAGGCTTTTCGGGTGACGGGTGGAGAGGAATTCCAGCACGCTGGCAATTGTCCTCCCGCTGTCGATGATATCTTCCACCAGGATCACATCCCGCCCGCTGACGTCGGTATTCAAGTCCAGGGTGATGCGCACCTGCCCCGTCGTCTGGCGGTTGCCAATCCCATACGAGGAGACGGCCATAAATTCGATGGCGTGAGGGATGGTAATGTGGCGCATCAAATCGGTCAGGAACATCACCCCTCCGCGCAGAATACACACGAGCACCAGATCCAAACCCTGGTAATCGCGGCTGATCTCCTCGCCTAATTCGGCTATGCGCTTTTGTAGGGCATCCTCCGTGATCAGGATCTCCCCGAGAAAGTCATGATAATCTTGCATGTTAGGCTCTTTTCTCTCTACCGGATTCAGTTAATCGCGAGGGACTTCGTGGTGTACGCGACAACGAGCTTCATACATCTCGGCGGCCCCTACAATCACCACCGGATCGTTGTAATGGGCGGGTCGACCGTTAACCAACCGTTGTGTCCGCGAGGCAGGCTCTCCGCAAGTCATACAGATTGCCTGGAGTTTATCCACGTGTTCCGCTTGAGCCATCAAGACCGGCATCGGGCCGAAAGGTTCCCCGCGAAAATCCGTATCCAGCCCGGTAATGATCACTCGCATGCCCTGGTTGGCGAGCTTCTGCACGATGGGGATCACTTCGGGATCGAGGAATTGGGCCTCGTCGATCCCCACAACGGTGGTGTCATTATCAACCTTATCCAGAATATCTGCCGCATTGTTGATCGGGATCGCAGCATAATCGGTCCCAGCGTGCGAAGTGACCTTTTGCACTGCATACCGGTCGTCGATAGCCGGTTTAAACACCTGCACCTTCTGCCGTGCAATAGTTGCCCGCCGCAGCCGGCGGATCAATTCGTCGGTTTTACCGCTGAACATGGAACCACAGATGACTTCGACAACCCCGGAATGATGTTTCATGCAGGCCTCATGTGTAATTTTAGATAGGAACAGGCAGATGCAAAGTGCATCTGCCTGTTAAGTTTACCTTAAACTCGAGCTGATGGCGAAGCTAAACGGAAATCTCTTCCGCGGCAGCAGGCAAGCGATAACCAAACTGACGGAGATGTTTTTTCAGATCGATCAATGATTTCCTGCCAAATCCATCTACTGCCAGTAAGGCGGATTCACCCTGCGCCAGTTTTTCTAAGATCTGGCCGACATTGGTTAACCCTGCTTTTGCCAGAGCCTCGGTGGGTCGTACCCCTATCCCTAGCTCGGCAATCGGACGGTCGGGTGAGGTGCGTTCCATTTCGCGCGCCTTTTTCTGATCCACGAAATTCTGGCGAGCTTGCAGTTTCTTATAGAAGCGATCGACCTGCCCTTCGATATCGATCAGGCGTTGCTGTTGCCCGGTAAAGAACGGATGGCATTTCGAGCACACTTCGGTATGGATGACCTTCTTGGTCGATCCGGTTGTCCAGGTGTTACCGCAGGCGCATATCACCTGCGCATCGGGGTAAAACGTGGGATGGATATCTTTTTTCATAATAACCTCATTCCGATTCGGCGGGCAGCACGTTCACCCGTTTGCGGCCGTCGGGGAGGGTTTCAAACATCACTACGCCCTCCGCAGTGGCAAACAGGGTGTCGTCTTTCCCGATATCAACATTCTTGCCGGGCTTAATGTGAGTGCCACGCTGGCGAACCAGGATATTACCCGAAAGCACAGCCTGACCTGCATATTTCTTTACGCCGAGACGTTGGGAATTGCTGTCGCGGCCGTTGCGTGTGGAACCACCACCTTTTTTATGAGCCATGGCTACTTCTCCAGAGAAATCGATTCCACCTGCAGGCGAGTATATTGCTGCCGGTGACCAGTCTTGACACGATAATGTTTCTTGGGGCGGTACTTGAACACGACGATCTTTGGCCCTTTGGTATGACCCACGACGGTCGCCTGCACATGGGCGCCTTTTACCGTTGGAGCGCCCACCGATACCGCTTCATCATCCACTACCAGGAGGACCTGATCCAGAACACAGGATTCTCCCGGCTGGAGCTGCAGCAGGTCTACTTCAATCTGGCTGCCTTCAACGGCTTTGTACTGCTTTCCGCCGCTTTCAATAATTGCGTACTTCATTCTTTTCTCCAATCTTCACTTCGCCGGTTTTCCCGCGCCCGTCGCGCCGGATCTCGGGGAAGTTGGGGATACATATAGATACCCCAGCATTTCCTGCCGGGGCAAGGTGGTGATATTATACCGGAAGGGGGATGCCTTGTCAATGAGAATCGATCATTCAGCCGAGGGGTGATTTGCGCAGGCGGCGCAGGTCTCCCTCCCTCACCGTTAACCCTGTGGCATCGGCGTGCTCCAGGAACGCCAGGGCATACCGGCGGCTGGTGTGGAATTTGTCACGGAACTCGGCTACGGTCAGTGTAGCGTTCTGCTCGAAATGCTTGCGGACCTCTGCGATCAACCGGTCATAATCGTCACGCAGGTAGACCACATCGGGTGAAACCTGCATCAGCCGGTTGGTCTCGATCAGAGCATTGAACACCTCCTCCCCTACCTCAGCCTGGCATTCCTTTACGGTCGGAGGCGAGAAAGGATCCTGCCTAAATCGAGCCATCAACCTGTCAACCTGCTCCTGCTGGCGAGCAGAAAGCCTGATTTCGTGTTCCGGTAGCCGGATAAAAACACCATTCTCAACGAGAAGCCCTTCGTGCTTCGCCAGCTCAAGAATGGCATTGAACACCCGGCCGGCCAACTTCATCCGGCTTTTGAGCTCTTCGCGCGGCATTCCCTTGCGCAGTGGGTAGGCGACATGGTAAGCTCTCAGCTCTGCGTCGATCAGATCTACTGCTGCCTTCCATCGCGAGAGGGAAATGATCAATCTCTCCTTCTCAGCACCAGCCATTTCCTCTTTGATGAGCAAGATAAACCCTCGCCCAATTAATTCCTGCAAAGCCGCATCGGCCGATTTCTCCTCGAGCCGGCTTTTTTGGATCACATCTCGGACGGAGGCCGGTCCTAGAGCTTCGCTCACCTGCAATAGGATTTCATCGGGTGAGCCCTCAAGATACGCATTGAGCTGGCGCAAGACCTCATCGTCGAAGCGTTTGTGGCGCTCGTCCGGGTGGGGATTCACCACGAGCCCGCCGCCTAGCGTTTCCCCGGGAGACGGCCTGCGCAGGATATACCGGTCCCCTCGTAGCGCGATCACCGGCTCGCGCAACTCAAGCT
The DNA here is from genome assembly GCA_023381565.1 of Chloroflexota bacterium. Taxonomy (GTDB): domain Bacteria; phylum Chloroflexota; class Anaerolineae; order Anaerolineales; family Anaerolineaceae; genus JAMCRR01. The sequence continues at coordinate 141,444 of JAMCRR010000197.1, read as the reverse complement.
GCAGCCAGCCCGTTCCGCCGGGTTTTATCTCTTCCAGCCCTAACGTGCGTACTCTCCCCAAGACCTCGGTGGCGCCAATGAACAATTTCACCTCACTGCTGTGCTTGAGTGGGCCAGATGCATCAGGCAGCAGGCGGAATTGCACGTCCAGGCGGCGCGTGGGAATATATTTACCCGGATGCGCCACCACCTCGCCGCGCCGGATCGCAGACGCATCGATGCCAGAGATGTTGATCGCCGTCCGGCTGCCGGGCAAAGCGGTTTCTTCCTTCTGATTGTGTGTTTGAAGGCCTCGGATACGTCCCTTTAGCCCAGAAGGTAAAACCTCCACCTCTTCGCCGACCTGGAATTTGCCGTCGGAGAGTGTTCCGGTAACCACGGTCCCAAAACCCGGCATGGAAAAAACGCGGTCAACCGGGAGCCGCGGCCGGCCCAGGTCAGGACGCTCTGGGGTTTGTGCCAGGTTCGCCGCAAGCACATCGACAAGCTCTGCCAGTCCCACTCGCGTGCGGGCCGATACCCGGATAAGCGGGGCGCCTTCCAGGACTGTCCCCTGGACGGCAGTGCGCAGATCACTTTCGACCAGCTCCAGCCACTCCGGGTCCTCGATCAGATCGATCTTGGTCAGGGCGATCACGCCGCCTGGAATCTGCAGAATATCGAGGATCGCCAGGTGTTCGCGTGTCTGGGGCATAACGCCTTCGTCTGCAGCTACCACGAACAGCGCTGCATCGATCCCCCCTACACCCGCCAACATATTTTCGATGAAATCGCGATGCCCGGGAACGTCTATAATCCCGATCGTCTCACCATTTGGGATCTGCAGCCAGGCGAACCCCAGGTCGATTGTCATCTCCCGGTCGCGCTCTTCCTTCAGGCGGTCGGGGTGAGTTCCGGTCAGTGCTGCAACCAGGGTGGATTTACCGTGATCCACATGCCCGGCGGTGCCGATTACACGCATTTTACCTCTTACGCTTAACCCGATTGGCTGAACGTACGCTCATACGCTGCCATCCACTCGTGAGAGAGCGTTAATAAGCCCTGCAGTCTCTTCTCTGACTCTTCATTGATCTGACGCAGCATATCCTGCAAATCGTGGGTTAGATCTTCCAGGTTGCTGAACCTCTCGGTTATCTTATCGAATTGCCGGTTAAACTCGCGCTGCTGTTCTTCTTGAGAGATCGTGTAATTCGTCCACCGTTTCTGGTCATCTGCCTTGAAAGCAGTCCAATCCTGCCTGAAACGGTCATCGGTTAACCGTTGCACCTCTGTGATCTCATTGATGCGCCTCTCAATCCTTTGTGTGACTTCATCCAGCCCTTCCTGAGATTTCTTCACGGAACGGTTGATGGCATCCAGGTTCAAGAGCTGTGTATCCAGGTTTGCAGCCTGTTTTTCCACCGATTCGAAACGCACCAGCCATTCCTTCCAGGTCCGTTCGCGTTCAACCTGGAGCAGGGTTTGTTTTTCGACGAAGGCTGCCTGCGCCTGGCGCCGTTCGATTTCGCCGGAGGTAAGCTCGCCAAGGCGCGCTTCGATTTTCCGGAACTGGTCGGCCGTAAGATCCACCTTCCCCCGCTGCTCGTCGATCCGCTTGCGTAAAGCGGCTACCTCCCCTACCATGTCGGTCAAACGTTTGTTATCCTGCCGGCGCCCTTCCTCGAGGATGCGCTGAGCCCGCTTATATTCCTCGTCATCTCGGCGAGATTCGACAATCCTTTTTTCGACCTCCTCGATCAAACGTGCCAGCCGGAATTCTTCCTCCACGCGTGCCTGCAGGGTCTTCTTCAACTCCGGGATCTGGTCCAACCCTTTCCTGATTTCCCCGATGGCTTTATTGAAAGAATTCCGGCTGGCACGTTTGATCTTCTCAGTTTCCCGCTCGTGGTCGAGGCGCATTTTTTCGACAGCTTCCAGATTACGTGTTAAATCGATGCGGACCTGGCCCACAGAAGCCTCGAGCTGATCGATCCTGGTCTGGACGGCAGTCAATCGCGCCAGCTCGCCGCTAAGCTCTTTAAACTGCGCATTGAGCGCCGGAATGCCGCCTTCCAGGGCCTCGAGGCGTTTTTCCAGGGTGGATAAAATCGTCTTATCCTTGCGGTGTTCATCGTCCAGCCATTCCAGACGTTTGATCAATTGTTCCTGGTCCATGGGTTTTTATCCTTTACGTCTAAGCGGGGAAATTTCAGAGCAACGTTAATAAAATTATACCATTCGCTCTCGCGACAGCTTCAGTATTTAATGCGCCAATTGACCTATCGAAGAAAGCAGGATATTCAAAGCCGGATACACGGTTTGCGGCTGGATCCCAATAACTAGCAAAGCAAGCCCTCCCGCTCCAAGCAGCAGGTATTGCATCCGAGAAACCCCTGCTGCGAACTTCCGCTGCTTTCCGATCGTGAGCACACCCAGGGAATGAAGCACACCCGTCAGCAAAAAAGCGCTCCCCAGCAGGGGCCACAATGCTGCTTGAGAAGATTGGCTAGCCAACGCTTCGAAAAGCGCCAGCTTAACCGGAAAACCCGCCAGCAGGGGCAATCCCACGATGGAAAGTTGTGCCAAGACCAACCCGACGACCACCAATGGGTATTTCCTCCCCGCTCCCTGGATCGTGCTGAAGTGGAGCGACCCTACCAGGCTGCGTAAGATTGAAAGCGTTATAGCCCAGACGCCAAAACCGAGAACTCGTGGAAGAAATAACAGGCTGAATATTTCCGTTCCGCTCTGGGTCCCCAAACTTGCAGCCAGGAGGGAGAAACCTGTCTCTGCGATTACAGCATATCCCATCATCCGTCCGAGATGATTCTCGAAAGCCGCCGATAGCCCGCCAATCACCACCATCAAGGCACCTACCAGACGCAGAATAGCATACACATCCGCTGAGGAGTTCAGCCAGGAATACCGGCTCATCAGATTAACCCCAAAGAGAAGGACAACCGTCGACTGCATCATGAAGACAAACCCCGCCTCGTAAGGATGGTTCTCCTCAGCCACCAGAGGAATCCACGTGTGAAACGGGAAGATCGCCAGCAGGAAAGCAAACCCCAGCCCCAACAAAGTGCCTGCTCGCAGGATCAGCGCTGGATCAGCCGTACCCGCTTCAACACCGGTGAGCATCCAACCGGTAAATAAGATGAAAGGGAGCGCCAGAGTCTGGAAGATCAGGAAGCGTATCACCCCGCGTCCGATTGGTTTTCCCATTGGAGCCAGGATCGGGATTGCTATGAGCACTGCCAGCTCGATGAGCAGAGCCGCGTATAAGAATGGGTCGACCATCAAAGCGGCCACTTCGGCGGACACGATTCCAAGCCCGAGCGGAATAAACATGCGGTTGACTTTTACCGCCAGGGTCCCGGTAAACCAGAAAGCCGTGATGAGATCAATCAAGATGACCAAACCCCGATCACCGGCGGACAGGATAAACTTCCTCCCCAGAATATTCAACGTATCGGAAATACCTATGGATAACGATCCTATTGAAACTGTGTCTACGGTAGGGAGGATCCAGGTCGCCCAGGCCAGCAAAACCAATATGCCCGTCCCGAGGACAGCCTTTAAATGCGTTCGCCTGGGAATGGATAACATCGCCAACCCGGCAGCCAGTGGTGCGAAGATCCAAAGAATGGGAGCGCTCACTGGTGCTCCTCCTGTGAAGGAGCCGTAATCAGATAAGCCCCGAAAAATGCCAATCCCAGATTCACACCCGCCAGCAGTCCTGCCACCAGCAATGAAATCTCTACCGCCGCATAGATGATCTCAAACCCGGCCATCAAGGTTAGGAGCCCGATGGTGACCCGCAGCGGCTGGGCGGTCAACCCTAGCTGCAGCAAGCCCATGCCGATCAATATCAGGCCTGCCTGGATCTGGAAGAGCGCCAGATTAGGTAACCATTCTGCGACCACAGCTGAAGCCGACCACACGGTCAGCAGCACCAATCCGGCGGCCAATAAGCGGAACACTCTGCCCGACGGCCACGAAGTCTCACGAGGTTCCTCCTTCTGCGCTATGCGAGTGATCATCAGCACCGCTGCAGCCATCCAACCGACGGCCAGTTTCGTCAGCGCCATCCCGGTCGGCCATTCCCCCGCCACCAAAAGGAACACTCCCACGTATTGAGCGGCTAGCGCAAAGATATTGACACGCCAATCCAGGTTAATGACGATCACGAGGGAGGATAAGGCGAGGAGGGCGATAACCAGGTAAGCCTGTAAAGTGGCGTTCATGGGTTTGCTCCGACCCTGATAAGCGAGATCAACAGCGCCAGGAATACCAATGCCCACAAAACGCCGCCATCCCCTTCGATCACCATGGTAATCACCGACACCAGCTTCCCAACCAATCTGAAAATTGCCCATAACCAGCGGTAAAGCCACTCCAATCCGAGGAAAGCAGTAATCCAATTCAAGATTGGTAAGAATACCGGTTCAAGCAGCTTGCGTGAGGGGTCGGATAAAATACGCTGGACTCGCGAGTCGGGCATGCGCCAAACCCATAAAGTGGCCACCGTAAGGAGGCTGGATAGGACGCCGCCTGCCCACCAGATGCCAGGGTCAACCTGGCGCGACCAATTCGACACAGCAATCGCTAGGTGTGTAACCGGGAGGACCAGCAATCCCAGCGGGTAGATCGTCTGGATCCAGCGTTCCATGGCAAACAGCGGATCCCCGGGAAGCAAAGCATGCTTGATATAACCGAAAAGCAAGAGGGGTAATACAACCAGAAAAACGAGATTCAATCCCGAGAACGGCACCGCCCACAAGCCCCTCCACCCATTAGCGACCGGGGAGAAGGGAATGCCGGAAAACCCCCACACACCGAGCAGCCAGATCACACCCAATCGACGGTCGCGCGCAGAATAGAGGAAGAGCAGTCCTCCTGAGAGCAGTAAAGCCGTGCCCCAGGCAGCAGAGGCGCCCGGGTCGCCACGCACCACACAGATAAGCGCCAGGGCCGCCAGGCTGATGATCCAATATGGGCGGCCGTTGAGCTCATCGGTAGCCAGCGCCCACATGGCTGCTCCGTAGACTGCGGTGAAAACCAGCAGAACCATCACGTATGGCATCCATGCCTGCGGGACAACCGCCTCGGGCAAGCGCGCCAGGATCACCAGACTGGAGGCGGCCGGGATAAGGCGGAGGATATTCCCCAGGCCTCGCCGCATGCGCGGCTCTGCAGGAAACGGGAGGTGCAGCGGCAGCACACCCAGCCGCAAACCAGCTCCCAGCAAAATGAAAAACCCGACCCCGCTGGGGACCGATGAAAACTCCAGGTTAACACCCTGGGCGCGGCTGCTGATGATTGCCCAAAGGATAAAAAAGATTCCGGTTACTCTGGCGGCAAACGCCAACACCGTCCTCTGGCCCAATTCCTCACCTTCAACGCTGCCCAACATGATGGCAAGCTCTGCCAGGTCCAGGGCAGCCCAGGTGATGACGAGGGTTAATGGGTTTGCTGCCAGAACGGCCAGCAATCCCAAACCGCCCAGGATCAGACTCCCTGCCCAGGCAGAGACATTGGTCTGGTACTGCCCCCGCGCGGTGGCGGTCAGAATCACGGCAAAGGCCAGAGTGGCAACGCTTAAGGCATATAACCAGGACACCCGGTCGAACACCAGCGCCGGCGAGGAAGTAAATAATTCAACCGGCTGCCAGACGGCCAGCGAAATCTGCTGCGGCAGCCGGAAGCGTAGAAACAGGATCACTGCCCAACTCAAGAAAGCCCCAACGGCTGCAATCAGCCAGGAGCCGATAAACTCGGGTCGAAGCCAGTGGATGATCAGGATCGCCAGAGCCGAAACGATCAGGAATGCTACCGGCAGCAAAACCAGCATGAAAAATGCCTGAAGGGAAAAAATACAAAGGACAGGGTTAGAGAGCGGGCGCCCCGGGTTGGCAGGGGATAAAGCGCCCCATACCCGAACGGCCTACCCAACGGTCGCCGTCCACAATCAGGTTCCCACGCAGAAACACCTTGTCAGGATAACCGACCAACTCCCAACCCTCATACAGGTTGTAATCGGTGCGGTGCTTGGCATAAGCAATACCATAGGTCAGGCGCCGTTCCGGATCCCAGATTACGATATCCGCATCGGCTCCCGGAAGCAGGCTCCCTTTACGAGGATACAGACCGAAGATCTTGGCCGGATTGGTACTGGTTAGAGCCACAAACTGGTTAGGAGTGATGTGCCCGGCGCGCACACCATATGTCCACATTACCGGCAGGCGGTCGCCCACCCCGGGCAAGCCGTTGGGGACTTTGGAGAAATCGTCTTTGCCCAGTTCCTTCCCAGGGATAGCGATGGATGTACCCTCGTAGGTAATCGGTTTTGTCCCATCGAAAAAGAAGGGGCAATGGTCGGTACCAATGGTCTGGATCGTGCCGTCGGCCAGGCCTTTCCAAAGACGGTCGTTATCCTCCGGCGTTCGCATCGGCGGCGAGCACAACCATTTCGCCCCGTCAGAGCGGCGAAGGTGTTCGATGGAGAAAAACAGATATTGAGGGCAGGTTTCGCCCATGACCTTTACGCCGCGCTCGCGTGCATACCGGAGCTGGTCTACTTCACCGGCCACATTCATGTGCACGATATAGAGAGGCGCCTCGGCCTGTGCCGCCAGAGCAGAGGCTCTTAAGACAGCTTCCACCGCGCCCCAAGCCGGGCGAGTTCGCGCGTGCCACTCGGGCGTGGTGTGCCCGGAAACAAGCGCTTCGGCAACCAGCAGGTCGATCACGTCTCCATTTTCAGCGTGCAACATAGTGATCATCCCGCGCTCTCTGGCTATGCGCAAAACTCGAAAGATTTCACCATCTTGCAGCCGCAAGCGCCCATTGTAGGCCGTGAAAACTTTCAAGCTGGTGATCCCTTCTTCCACCAGATCGGGGATCTCCCCGGCGACCTTCTGATCCAACCGGGTAATATTCATGTGCGCCGCATAATCTATAGCAGCCTTCTCCGCCTTTAACCGCCACGCGCCGACGTTCGCGGTTAACGGAGAGGTATCCTGGCTAACAAAATCTAAAACAGTGGTGGTTCCTCCAAAGGCTGCCGCTTTTGTCCCGGTATAATGGTCGTCGGACGAGACAGTCCCCGCCATCGGCAAATCCAGGTGGACATGCGGGTCGATCCCTCCCGGAAGGACAAGCTTCCCCGCAGCATCGATCACCTCAACCCCATCGACATGCAGATTGGCGCCTACCGAAGAGATCTTTTCCCCTTCTACAAGAATATCGCCGGTAAATGTCTCGCTGGCAGTAATAATCGTTCCAGATTTGATCAATAAAGCCATAGTCTACTCCATATCGGGGTTATTCTTTTTCCCCAATGCAAATGCCTCGAATAAAGCGATCACAGCCGGATCAAGTTCCAAATCGGGGAGCTCCTCAGCCAGATATTGACCACTGGAGATAGCGCGTTCGCGCAATGCCGACCAAAGCACCTCGCGCTCATCCGTCTGTACAACCAGGTCATTCACATCCATTGCCTGGCTCAGATACTCACCCGTTGTATAGAAAAAAGTCACCCGGCGCCATTTATCGGCTGGGATCGCTCGCGGCAGCCGCTGCAACGGTCCAATCTGGATCTTATAATATTCCTCGTTAGCTCGAGGATGGTCGGGCTCATCCCTAAGAAGCTCAGCCCGCGTCGTCAGCTCGTGGCCACGCACGGGCGCCACGTATTGGATTTGCCACTTATCCGCATCTCCAAAAGCCGCTGTTTGGTAAAATGCCAGATAATCTACCGCGACCACCTTAGGCGCTTTACGCAGCGGGATTCGATACCAACCCAATACCCGCGCGATCTCCAGGTCCCTCGCTGAGGGGACTACCGCAACCAGGATCAGAGATGTCGGAGGTGGGTAGCTTTCCATGGAAAATAGTTGGGGCGCTTCTCCCGCTTCAGGATGAAACGGCAATTACAAAGCGAGAGAAGCGCCAGGCTAGTTACTCAAAGTTCTTTAACCAATCCAACCCGCTCATTAAAAGCGGTGATCAAACTGTCGATTTCTTCGGTCTGCTTTTGTACGTCTGTAAAATAATCCGGGGCGTTCCATTGAGCTTTAATCTCATCGTAAGTCTTGCCTTGCTGTTCGACCCAGGTGAAATATTTCAAATTATGCACCCGGCGGCGGTCTGTATAACGAAGCTCGAGCAGGTTATCGGTCGACTGCCCATGCAGGTATTGAGCAAAATCTGCAGCCGCATCAGAAGCTGTGTACTCGCCGCTCTCCTGGCGCATTTCTTTCAAACGGCTGCCGTAGAGTTCCATCGAGTCAGTGAGTACGGTCATGACGACATCGTTCCGGCCGAGCTCGTAATACTTGGCGAATTTAATCGCTGAAAGCACATTGGAGATACCCGAGAAACCCATCAAGTCCAGCTTGCTAACCAGATCTTCAGGTACGCCCTTCTTGACCAGGTATGCACGGCCGTCCGGCTCGTTGAACAACCGCGCCAGATTCACCACTGCGGCATCATCGATTGCCACAACCATATCCGTGTTTTTCACATTATGGATCCAGGGAACGTGTTTATCGCCAATACCTTCGATGCGGTGAGCACCGAAACCGTTTTCAAGCAAGGTCGGGCACTGCAGCGCTTCGCTGGCGACGATCTTGCTGTCAGGGAAGATCTGCTTCATGTAATCACCCGAAGCAATCGTGCCGGCCGACCCTGTGGCGGAGGCTATGCCCCGGAAGTGGTCGCCAGGGCCCATCACCTTTTGGAGCACTTCCTCCATAGCATGGCCGGTGACCTCATAATGCCAGAGGTAGTTGCCGAACTCTTCGAACTGGTTGAAGATCATCAGATCCTCGCCAGATTTACGCAGCTCCCAGCATTTATCGAAAATTTCTTTGACGTTCGATTCAGTCCCAGGGGTGGCGATGACCTCGCCAGAGATTTTCGATAGCCATTCGAAGCGCTCGCGGCTCATACCTTCTGGCAGGATCGCAATTGAAGTCGTTGCCAGCAGGGCAGAATCGTAGGCTCCACCCCGGCAGAAGTTACCCGTCGAAGGCCAGACCGCTTTTTGAGTCGTCGGATCGAACTGACCAGTCACCAACCGTGGCACCAGGCAGCCAAACGCTGCCCCCACTTTATGCGCACCGGTGGGGAACCACTTCCCGACCAGGACGACAATGCGCGCCTCCACTCCGGTCAGGCTGGAGGGCAATTCCATATAATTCACCCCACCAAAGCTGCCACCAAATGCAGTCGGTTCGTTCTTCCAGGTAATGCGAAAGAGGTTGCGAGGTGCTACATCCCATAAACCGATCTTCTTGAGCTCAGCTTTGACCTTCGCAGGAACAAGATTGGGATTCTTTTGTTGGGCAAAGGTGGGGATGATAATATTCCGCTCGCGGGCACGCTTAACTACGCGTTCCAGACGCTCGGGTTGAAGGGTAAGATCGATACTTGCCATTTTGAATTTACTCCTTAAGGATTAAGATCTTGATCGGGTTGAGGTTCTTCACTGGTAATATACAGCGGGCGACCTTTGACTTCGTCATAAACCCTGCCAATATATTCACCCAAAATGCCAAGCGAAATCAACTGGACACCGCCAAGAAACAGCACGGCGATCAAGGTCGTCGCCTGGCCTCCAAATATACTGTACCCAACTGCCAGCCTGAGCACAACGACAATCGGTATGGCGACAATCGCAATACCAGCTGAGATAAAACCCATATAAGTTGCTACCTGCAGGGGGAAATACGAGAAACTGGTGACGGCATTGAGCGCCAGACGCAGCATTTTCCGGAATGGATAGTGCGTCTCACCGGCGAAACGCGCCGCACGCCGGTAGGGAACGCCTACCTGTGAAAAACCTACCCAGGAAGACATGCCTCGCAAGAAGCGGTGCCGCTCGCGCATTTTTTTCATCACGTCCACGACCTTCCGGTCGAGCAGGCGGAAGTCGCCGCTGTCCAGCGGGATATTCACTTCGGTGATGCGATAGATGAGGCGGTAAAACAATGCAGCAGTCGTTTTCTTGAACCAGGTTTCGCCCTCGCGCTCCACCCTCACGCCATATACCACCTGGTTCCCTTCCTTCCAACGGGCAATCATCTCCAGGATCACTTCCGGCGGATCCTGCAAGTCCGCGTCGATGATTGCCACAGCCTGCCCCCGGCTGAAATCCAATCCGGCAGTCACTGCAATCTGGTGGCCGAAGTTGCGCGCAAAGATCACAGGGCGCACCCTCGGGTCCCGCTCGGCAAGCTGGTGGATAACCCCGGTCGAGCCATCGCGCGATCCATCGTCAACCAAGACTAATTCCCAGGGTTCGCCGGTCTTTTCCATCACCTCGCAGATTCGGTCGTAGAGGACGGGCAGATTCTGAAGCTCGTTGTAGATGGGCGCAATGATGGAGTAGGTAGGTTGCATTTTACCGTTCTATATTTTCAAGATTCGCCTGACCGCGTCCAGAGAGGGTTCAATCACCGGCGCCTCAACCACTGCTTGCATGGCCGCGCGCACATCTTTTAAACCGCTGCCGGTATTGAGCACCAGCACCGGATCGTCAGTACCGATCAACCCCTGCTGCACGGCTTTCGTAAGCCCGGCATACCCTGCCGCCCCCGCAGGCTCGGCAAAGATACCCACTTTCCCAAGCGCAGCAATTGCCTTGATGATCTCGGCATCCGAGACGGTCAGGAAGGTGCCATCCGTTTGAGTCGCGGCTCTAACCGCCCGCACCCCATCGCGCGGCAAGTCCACCGAAATGCTGTCGGCGATCGTCTTCGCTGAAACCGGCGTGATTTTCTCCGTGTGGGCTTGGAAAGCATTTGCGATAGCGGCCGATCCCTCTGCCTGAATGCCAAATAATCTGGGGGGCTGTTCGAGCCAGCCGAGCTTAACCAGATCCTTGAAACCCTTATGCAAACCCGAGATGATATTGCCGTCGCCTACCGAGGTAAACACGACCAGAGGTTTATCCAGGTTACCGGGGAGCATGACTCTCTCCCAAATTTCAAAGGCAGCGGTTTTCTTGCCCTCGACGGTAAAAGGGTTGTAGCCTGTATTCCGGCAGTACCAGCCAAATTCGCGGGCCGCATCGATGGTCAGATCAAAAGCCTGATCATAATTCCCATCCACGAGCAGTACCTGCGACCCATAAATAAGCAGTTGAGCGATCTTGGCGGGCGGCGCCGTCTTGGGGGCGAAGATGACTGCTTTTTGGCCAACTGCCGCGGCCATCCCCGCTAAAGCCGCTCCGGCATTCCCGGTAGAGGCTGTGACGACAACCTGCGCCCCAATCTGCTGCGCTCGAGCCACGACGACTGCGCTGGCGCGATCCTTAAAAGATGCGGTTGGGTTGCGTCCCTCATCTTTAACCCACAGGTGTTTCAAACCCAGCTGTTCCGCCAGCCGGGCAGGTGCATAGGTAGGAGTCCATCCAGCCATGCGCAGCGGGGTGCCTTGTCCTCCCGGGTCGGTCACCGGCAGCAGGGGCAGATAGCGCCATAACGAATAATCGGTCCGTGAGGTAAGGTCCTCAATATGGAATTTTTGGCGGATCGCCGCATAATCCAGGAGCACATTCAGGTTGCCCCCATCCTTGGGGCAAACATACTCTACCTGACCAGGAAGATATTCGGCGCCGCATAACGAACATTCATAACTTTGGAATGGATCCATTAATTCATCACCTATTCGTTTTCAAAGGGTATCCCCAGCCCGGCGGGCGGAGAGGCGTGCAACGCCCGTAAGATACGGGCAATCACCTTGCGGGTAGATTCGGGCATTCCGGCCAGGGTACGGTTAACCCATTCCGCATCGCTAATATTGACCAGAAGCAGTGTGAGGATCATCAGCGGGAAGGGCGCCACCTGCAGCACCGCACCCGGAATGGATGGGAATGCCGGTTGGGCGATCAAACTCAGCCACTGCAACAAAGAGAACAGGTACGCGCCAAAAGCAGCCCGGACCGGGTTCCAACCGCCAAAGATGGTGATCGAAAGGGCAATCCAGCCAAAGCCGTCCAGTCCCGAAATCGTGCCTTTCCAACCCGCCTTCACCCCTAAAGAGAAAATTGGACCTGCCAGCCCGACCAGCGCGCCGCCTAAAATGGTATACATGTAGCGCAAGCGGTTTACGTTTGCTCCACGCACGAAGGCCGCTGCGGGCCGCTCGCCAATCCCCTGCAGGATCAAACCTGGACGGGTTTTGAACACGTAGATCCAGGCGCCGATAATCAGGAGATAGCTCAGATAGGTCAGCGGGTCGGCATTGAAGAGCAATGGGCCGATGACTGGGATGCTAGATAAGAGAGGGATAGGAACTCTCTGAATGGTAGGTCCCTGGGAATTCGTATAAGGACTGCCCAGAAAATAAGCCAGACTGAGCGCGGTTTCCGTCAAGACAAAGCCAACCGCAACTTGAGACTGATGAAGGGAAATGCTGCTGAAGGCAACAATCCAGGCTAAGATTGCACCCACAACCATCCCCGACAAATAGCCAAAAATTAAGCTGTTGGTATGAACAGCAACAGCAAAACTGATCATCGCTGAAAGGACGATCGTTCCATTGAGGGAAAGGTTGATGACGCCCGATCGCTCGGAGAAGGTTTCACCGATGACTGCAAATACTATCGGAGCTGCAGAAATGATGACTGTTGCCAGGCCAATCAAGACGATTTCAAAGCTCATGCCTTTTTACCTCTTAGACCTTTCGGGTCAACTTCTGGCGAACGCCTTCCATCAATAATACAAAAAGCACCAAAAAACCCTGTAGAACGCCCGAAAGATTTGAGTCCAATTTTAATGCGATTGGGAGTTGCACACTGCCGACATTCAGGGCAACATAAAACAGTGTGATCGGTGCGACCCAAATGGCCTGGTAGTTGATCAGCATGGCTACCAGCAGTCCTAAAAATCCATAGCCGCTGGTAATGTAGGGAAGCAGCCGGTGATAGACATTCGTGACTTGAAGCGCTCCAGTCAAACCGGCAAACAATCCGCAGATCATAAACGAAAGCATCATGTATTGCCAGGTGGGAATTCCCAGGGTATGGGCAGACCGTATGTTCTTACCAATGGCTTTTAATTTCAAACCGATATAGGTGCCCCGTAAGAAGAAATAAATAATCAGGATACCGAGAATGCCCAGGGCAAATGCCCAGGGACTGATCCCCAGGTTCGAAATGGAGGGAAGCCAAAGTCTATTCGGGAAGATTTCGGTGCCGCTCAAAGAGGCTACACCTGGGCGACGCCAGGGGCCATAGATCAGGTAGAGCACGAGGGTACTGGCAATAAAATTTAAGCCTAACCCGCCAAAAATTTCATTGACTCCGCCAAAAGTCTTCAGAACGCCTACCAATGAAGCCCATAACATACCGCCAAACATCCCCGCCACGATACTCAGGATGATGATCATCGTCGGTGAAAGGGAGCTATTCTCAAAACTGCGCAATACCCAGGTGGTAAAGATGGCTCCAAGGGTAATTTGCCCCTCGATGCCAATATTCCATAAACCCGCAGCAAATGTAACCAGAAGCCCGGCGGTAGTAATCAGGAGAGGCGCCCAGGCAATCAATACATTGGATACGTTGTCAATGGATCCGAAAGCCCCAAGGATCAGTTCCTTATAAGCCTGAATTGGAGGCGCGCCAGACAGCACCAAAAGGAGTGTCGTAAAAGCCAAAGCAACCAGGATTGCCAGGAATTGGAATCCCAGATTGACCCATCGCGAGGTTTGTTTTTGCAGCATATTCCGGTCCCTTATTATGTGGCTAATTTAGTCCAACCTCTACCGCCGATCAATTCTCCCAATTCCTCAACATTGGTCTTATCGGCACGAATGGGTCGCGATACTCTGCCGCTAAAAAATACCAGGATACGATCGCTGTAGTTCAATACCTCTTCCAAATCCGAGGAGATAAAAATGATAGCAGTTCCATCATTGCAGCGAGCCTTTAATTTACGCCAGATGTAGATCGCCGATTCAATATCCAATCCGCGTGTAGGGTGCTCTAACAGGATTAATGACAGTTTATCCTTCAGCAACGCCAGTAATGCACGCTGTTGGTTACCACCAGAAAGCGATTCGACTGGCGTCGTAGCCAAACCATGGATATTGAAGTCTTTGATACGGGTGTTCGTTAATGCCAGATTTTGTTTACGATCGATGAAAAAGCCAGTGTTGCCATCCGCTAAACAAAAATGCTCGCTTAGAGTCAAGCCAGGCACCAGGCCTTCTTCTAAACGCGAGGCGGGCAGGTAGGCAACCCCCCTTTGCAAGAAAGACCGGTAAACCTTTCCGGTCATATTTTCATTGTGGACATAGACAGCTCCGCCGACCGGGCGGAGGAGCCCTGCACAGGCTTTCAGGAAAAGACTTTGCCCGCTGCCTTCCATGCCGGCCAATCCAATCACCTCTCCTGCGTAGGCTTCGAGGTTGATCTCCGACATCTTCAAACGGTAATCCTCGATCGCCACGTCCCGCATTTCCAGGACACATTCACCCGGTTTTATCGTCTGGAGTTGTGGCTGGACGATCACCTTGCCGAACATCATCTCAACCAATTTCTCGTTATCAAATGGCGGCTCCATCGAACCGACCAACTCGCCCTCACGCAAGACTGCCACGCGCGCGCAAAGATCGCCAACATCCTCAAGTTTATGAGAAACGAAAATGATCGTCTTACCCCCGGCAGCAAGTTTACGCAGGGTTTCAAAGAGCTTCTTCTTTTGCTCGGCGCTGATCCCGGTTGTCGGCTCATCGAGAATCAGGACATCTACTCCAAGCCACAACAAACGCATGATTTCGAGCTGTTGGCGTTCTCCCACGGTCAGGGCGTCGACGTAATTGTTTGGATCCAGGGAAAACCCAAACTCCTTTGCCAGATTTAGAAACTCACGCTTGGCTTTAATCTTCTGGGGGAAAATCCCGCCGCTGTGCCCAATCAGAAAATTATCCAGTATCTGCATGGGCGGGAAATCGAGCGGATCCTGGTGAAGCATGCCGATACCATGCTTGATAGCATCCGCAGGAGATTTAATGACAACTTGCTTCCCGTTCAGGATGATCTCTCCGCGGTCAGCCTGGATAAACCCCGATAGAATCTTCATCAGGGTACTTTTCCCGGCGCCGTTTTCGCCGAGAATCCCCTGGATCATCCCGGAAGGAACCACTAGGGTCAGACCTTTATTGGCATATACCGGGCCAAAGGTTTTGTGAATATCATGCAGTTCAACTTGCATCAGATTGCCTTATTGGGCACGGCGGTTCAATGACCTCAGAAAAGCTTGGAATCACCGCCGTGCCCTTGTTCTAGAGAAACCTAAATCTTAAACGATTTTATTTGCTTGCGCCGGTCATACCCTTCAGCAGTTGAGGCAGGTACCAGATCTGCTGTGGAGTAGCGGCAACACCTGCCTGGACATAGACGGTGCCGTCCTGAAGTGTGATCGGGCCTGTCCACAAGTCTAACCCGCCGGCCAGATCGCTGATGAACTTATCCAGCGTGGCTTTGTTCGCTGCGGTCAGCGCAGGGCCTTCGTTAAAGCCCACCGCGCCGTAGTCTGGGTTGTTAAAGTGAGCCCAATCGGGTGGATTCCATTCGAAGTGAGGTTTCCAGGTGCCATCCTGAATGGCTTTGATATTCGTCAGCAGGGCAGGACCCCAGTTGAAATACGGTACGCCCAAACATACCGAGGGCGCCACATCGCAAGCCGCATGATAATCGTAGGGAATGGCAAATACCTTCATGCCATTATCGGTCATCTTCTTGGCCTCTTGCAACGCCTCGGTCGTGTCGATGCCTGAAATAACGACATCATGACCGCTGTTAAAGAACTGGTCGGCGACCTGGGTGGGGTCGAGGGTCTGCCCGGGGACGTTGAACCAGTTGCCAATCCAGGTAACGTCGAACGATAAATCGCTGGCATTCTTGTTGAGCACCTTGGTCCAGCAGTACTCAGCGCCCAGGAAAGCTGAAGAGGCCAGGCGGCGGGTTTCAGGATTGATTAATGGGCCCAGGAAGCCAATCTTACCTGTCTGGGTGGTCAGAGCCGCCGCACAGCCGGCGATCTCTTTCATATACTCCATCTGACCCATGATGTCGATCATATTGGGGATGTTCTTATAATCCTGGCCTTCGGCCCAGTTTTGATCTCCGGAAAGCATGATCACCGGGATGGTCGGATGAGCCGCTGCGAAGGTATTGGAGTCATCCATAAAGCTGTCTGAGTTGAAAACGATCACGTTAGCACCCTGGGCAAGCAGCTGCTCGGCCAGTTGGGCCGGGGTGGTGCCCTGGTAGTTAAAGGCGTTATCGATGTAGATCAGCTTCGTTCCAGGCAGCTTGCTCTGGACGTACTGAAGGCCCTCATAGGTAGCCTGGCTCCAGCCGGTATCGTTGTGAGGTCCGACCAGAATTTCGCCTATCGTGATCGGCGTACCTGATGCGGCGCCTGTTGCCGCAACAGTGGGTGCCACTGCAACGGTAGGGGTAGGTGCAGCTGTTGGTGCAGCCGTCGGTGCGGCTCCACTGGTCGGCGCTGTCGTGGGTGCAGCTGCGCTAGTTGGTGCAGTCGTCGGGGCAGTCGTAGGGGCGGGTGCGCTGGTTGGTGCTACCGTCGGTGCGGGCGTAGAGGTTGCCGCCGGAGCGCAAGCGGTGACAAGGAATGTTGCAACGATGAGCATTGCAAAGCTTCGCCACAACAAATTTTTATTCATTACACATCTCCTCCGAACATACTTACCTAATGGTTTAAATTAAGAATAGACATTCGTATGTGAGTGGTTGTATCTCGAGCCTTCTTCCTCCTTTCCTTGACCGGTTGGGAGAGCTATAATCCCGAGAAACCGGCTAACCGTTGAGCCTGCAAGCCGTCAGCCGGTTTCTCGTGCCTAGTTTATGAATGGTTTGTGTATTTATACACGATTATTGTACACCATTCATAAAAACGAACCGTTCCCTTATGGAACAATCAGGGTACCGGTATCACCGGCTAAAGCGCGGCCGATATTTTCGGGATTGGTGATGATGGCTTGCTTACCGCCGGCTTCCAGGAACCAGATAATGGCCTGGATCTTGGGCGCCATGGAACCTTTAGCAAAATGAACCCCTTCGGCCAGATATTTCTTGGCTTCGGCCAGAGTCATACGGTCGATCAACTGCTGGTTGGGTTTGCCAAAGTTCAGCGCCACTTTCTCCACTGCCGTCGAGATTAAGAACAGGTCGGCTTTGATGAGGCGGGCGAGCAGGCTGCTGGCATAATCCTTATCGATAACTGCTGCCGTGCCTTCATAGCAGTGGTTGCCATTATCGATCACGGGGATTCCTCCGCCGCCGACGGTGATGACGACATGTCCGGCATCGATCAATGCCTTCACCGAGGGAAGCTCGACTACTTCGGTCGGGATGGGTGAAGCAACCACCCGTCGCCATCCCCGCCCGGCATCTTCCACCACCGTCCATCCCAGATCGCGCGCTCGAGTTTTGGCATCGCCTTCGTCCATGAAACCGCCGATCGGTTTTGATGGATTTCGGAACGCCTGGTCGTTTTTATCTACACACACCTGGGTTACGACTGTAGCAACCGGTTTTACGATTCCACGGTTAACCAGCTCGTTCTGCAGCGTCTGCTGCAAGGCGTAGCCGATGGCGCCCTGGCTGTCGGCGCCGCACACATCCAACGGGATTTCGTGCATCCCCTCGACCTTGTGGGCGATTTCAGACCGGCGTAGGATGAAACCCACCTGGGGCCCGTTTCCGTGCCCAATCGCTACATCCCAGCCGGCTTCGATCATATCGGCAATGTGATGGGTGGTCTCCTTGGCGGCTAGATATTGGTCCTCCACCGATTGGTGATTCTTATCCTTGATCAATGAATTGCCGCCAATCGCAACAACTGCAACTTTTTTTGCCATTCAGTAATCCTCCTCGAAGGTCTTCAAATTAGCCCATGGTTAAAGCCATCACCGCCTTTTGGGCATGCAGGCGGTTTTCGGCCTCGTCGTAAACCACCGAATGCGGCCCATCCATGACGCCATCTGTGACCTCGATGTTACGGTCGGCAGGCAGCGGATGCATATAGATTGCATCTGGTTTTGCCAGCGCCATCTTGCGTTCGTCGGTGATCCAATGCGAGTATTTCTTGATGATTTCAGCGCCTTTATCAGGGTCCGGTGTATGCACCATCGCGCCCCAGGATTTGGCATAGACGACATCGGCATCTTTGAATGCCGCTTCCATATCGTCCACCACCTCAAATCCAACGCCAAACTTGCGCGCCTGCTCGCGAGCCTGATCCATGATCTCGGGCATCAGGCGAAACTCCGGCGGGTGCGCCAAAACTACATCCATCCCAAAGCGCGGCATCTGCAGCACCAAAGATTGCGGCACCGACATAGGTTTCTGATAGGAGGCTGCATAAGCCCAGGAAACGACCATCTTCTTCCGCCGCAGATCACGGCCTTTCTTCTCGACGATGGTCATCAGGTCGGCCAGGATCTGGAAAGGATGGTAGATATCGCACTGCATATTCAGGACAGGCACCCGCGAGGCTTTAGCGACAGCATTGAGATAACCATTCCCGACACCCCAATCCACGTGCCGGATGGCGATGCCGTCGAAATAGCGCCCGAAGATCTCGCCAATCTCTTTCGGCGTGTCGCCATGGGCGATTTGCGTGGTGCGCGATTCGATAAAAGCGCCGTGCCCGCCAAGCTGCGCCATGCCGGCCTCGAATGAGCCTCGAGTACGCGTGCTGCTGAAGAAGAACAGCATCGCCAGGACTTTATCCCTGAGGTAAGCATGGGGCTCGTTGAGCGCACGCTTCCGTTTGAGGTCAAACGCAACATCTAAAACTGTCTCGACCTCTTCCTTGCTGAAATCCAGGTCTCCGATCAGGTCACGACCATGTAAAAATGTTTGCATGATGTACTCCTCCGAGAACAATTATTAGTGTTCAGTGATCGGTTGTCAGTACTAAGTGATCAGTGGTAATACACATTATGCCCCCGTCACTTATTATATACCGTCAACCGCTCACCGTCCACTATTTATTGTCCATTGGCTATGATTACTCCATTGCACCTAATATCAGGGCCAACAGAGACATACGCATCACGACGCCGTTGAAGGCTTCCTGCCAGTAGCGCGACCAGCGGGTGATATCCACATCTGTGGGGACCTCATCCATGCGCGGCAGTGAGTGCAGCAGGATGGCATCCGATTTCGCCTTGGAGGAAAGCAGTTCACGAGTGATCTTGTAGTTCGCCGGGGTCAGACCATGCTCGCCGGCTTCCTGGCGCGACTTGGTGTAATCGGGCTGCACCACCGGTTCGACCAGAATGACGTCTGCCTGGCTTATGGCTTTCTCAACGTGGTCGGCCTCGGTGAAATTCAGGCTGTACTTCTGCAGCTCAGCCTTGAACTCTTCCGTCAAGGACATATCCGGCGGAGAAACAAACGTAATCGGGCAATCAAATTGGGTGAGGGCGTACGCCAGCGAGTGCATGGTGCGCATGCGCATATCGCCGACTGCCAGCCAGCGCAACCCATCGATCCGGCCTTTCTCTTGCAGAACCGTGTACAGGTCAGTTAAGATCTGGGTAGGGTGTTCTCCCCACCCATCGCCAGCATTAATCACCGGTACGCTTGCCCAACGCGCGGCCTCTTGCGGCGCGCCTTGCTGGAAGTGGCGCATCACAATGACGTCGCCGTAGAACTCCAGCATTTTTACAGTATCTTTGATGGATTCCTGATAGAAATCTCCGGCGCGGGTCATCTTCGCATCCGCGAATCCGGTGACATGACCACCGAGACGGTGCATGGCGGCTTCGTGAGCCAGACGCGTGCGCGTGCTGGGCTGATAAAAAGCGGTTACCAATGTTTTGTTGGCGAGAATGTCGCTGTTGCGGCGGTTGCGGGCGATGGGTTCCAATTCTTTGGCAACTTCGAAGATACGAAAGAACTCCTCTCTTTCGAAATCCTTGAGAGATAGAATGTCACGACCTGAAAAGCTACGCATGGTTTATTACCTCCTGGTTAAATATGTTTTAATGGTTCGAATATGCAGATTCTCAACCTGCTCATTCAGTAGTTTTGTGCAACTGCGTATCCCTATGCCTGTATTTCCTCCTCTCTTGCTCGGCTGCCCCGGGGGATCGAGGCATCAAATCCGACACTCCGCACGACATGGAAGCGGAAGTAACCCGGCAAAAAGTAGCTGAGTGAATAATCAACAACCCTCCCGGCTGTCGTGTATAGAAAAGCCACGAAGAGCAGAAGTACATCGCTTCTTTGGATTTGCAGCGCTCTCGCCAGCTCTGCCGAGGCTGCAACCGCCCGGATTTCTGTGCGCGATTGCGCCAGTTGGAGCTCTCCTCGTTGGAGAAGCAAATCGAGGACCGAGCCTGTAAATCCATTGGATAAATCACTTGGCGACAAAACATCTTCAGGCAGGAGATCCACCAGATAAGCCACCGGCCGGTTATCCGCCAGGATCACACGCGACACTTCGATCAACGGATCTCCGCTTTGGCAGTTCAACTGTGCAGCCTGGAAAGCATCGGCTTTCACCTGAGTGACGTGCAAAGCGCCCATAGCCACATCAAGTTGGATTCTGTTGGCCAGCGCTTCGATGCTTTCCAGAACCTCCAGCCCACTCTCAATGATCTGAGAGCGCCCGACGACAAACGTCCCGACCCCCTGACGCCTGCGAATAAGCCCCTGCCCCTCGAATGAACGCATTGCCTCTCGTAAAGTAGCCCGTGAGACGCCCATACTGCGTGCCAGGTCCGGTTCGGATGGAAGCCTCTCGCCAGGCGGGGTTTCTGCTATTAACGCGGCCAGCATGTTTGTCAGTCGCTGGAAGGGATGGATTGTCTCACTCATAATCATTCCTTTAATGGTTGACTACCAGGTCCACAAATTTTGGCATTTGGCCGGGTTTTAGTTCTACCAGACCCTGGTTGGAAATGTGCAGCTCTTCGAGCACAATCAGACCCAGCAGACTCATCGTCATTTCAATGGAACTATCAGGAGATCCGGCCTTCTTGAGTGCTTTCTCAATCGAATTCACCTGCTCGGCAACGACACCCACCGATTCCAACGACATCAGCCCACCCAGCGGCAGCGGCAGCACGGCCTCAACATTTCCTCCAACGACAACGCACAGCCCGCCGCCAGATTTAATCAGCTCATTTGCAGCTTTGGCCATCGCTTCATCGCTGGTGCCAATTACCAGCAGGTTGTGGCAGTCGTGCGATACAGTCGAGGCGTAAGCTGAACCAGGTTTGAAATTCAACCCGGTGACAAAACCCAACTCCCTGGTTTTTTTCACCTCTGGGCGGGGCTCATGCCGATAAATCACAGCGACTTTTGCCAGGTCGCGGGCAGGATCGGCTTGAAGCTGACCATGGCTGGGTTTAAGATCGTGAAATTCCTCAACGGTGTGCACTTTTCCAGGAAAGAGCCGCATGACCCGCACTTTGACCGGTTTTTCAGCGGGAATGGCGAAGTCCGCAGCCGAAAGTGGAGGCACAAAGACCGAGTGCAGCGCCCACTCTGGATAGCGATAATCATTCAGCTGGACGACCATTTTCCCATTTTCGGCGACCAATACCCCGTCTGCGAATACCTGGTCAATTTTCACATTCACCAGATCACTAATTATTAAAATATCGGCAGCGCGGCCGGGTGAGATCGTGCCAATCCAGCGCGACTTCTCCAGGAGCTGAGCTGCATTGATCGTCACCATCTGGATCGCCTGGATCGGGGAGACTCCCTGCGCAATCGCATCGCGTACTACCCGGCTCATATGGCCTTGCTCGGCAATGGTCGCCGGGGTCACGTCATCCGTGACCAGTGTGAAAAATCGCGTGTCCAGGCCCGGGTTTTCGGTGATGGCGCGGATGGTATTGGGCATATCCAGCCAGGCGGTGCCATAACGCTGCTGTGCGTAGCAGCCCAGTTCTGCGCGTCGCATGACCGCTTCGGCGGTGGTCGCCTCATGACAGGCGGTCACGCCAGAAGCAATGAAGGCGGGCAGCCCTTTGTCCAGCTCCAGGCTGGCATAATGACCTGTCAATACGACTCCGGCTTTTAACGAAGAGGCGGTGATAGCGTGCACATCGGGGTCGCCGTAGATCACCCCCGGGAAATTCATTTGTTCGCCCTGCAGCTGAGCCCAACCCTGGCGGTAGGCTTCTGTCGTTTCTGAAGCCGTGATCCTCGCTCCCGTGTCTTCAAACCCCGGTATCGAGGGAACGCACACCGGCATGGCCACCAGCACCTTCAAGGGCAGCCCTTCTGCCGCCTTGTGAAATAACTCGACCGCCCGCAGCCCAAATACGTTCGTAATCTCGTGGTTATCGCAGGCGATGGTCGTCGTTCCGTGAGGCAGCACCCCTGCCGCAAAACTGCGCACGTCCACCATGCTGCTCTCTACGTGGTCGTGGGTATCGATAAATCCGGGCGCAAGAAAGCGGCCACCGGCGTCGACCACCCTCGTATGCTTGCCAATCTGGATGTGATCGCTGCTGCCGACGTAGGCGATAATCCCATGACGGATCGCCACGCTTACGCCATCCTGGATGCGGCCGACGTTCACGTTCACCAGGCGTCCGCTGCGAATGAGGAGATCGGCGGGTTCCCTACCCATGGCCGTAGCAACAACGTCCTGCGTGACTTCATACAGGTTCTTCCGCTGATGTTGATAACCTGCAGAATGTTTATTAGCCAATCACGTCTCCTTTCTTGAAAATCCTTCCACGGCAATTCATCCTCAGCGTAATCAACCCTGAGGGGAAAGCACCCGAAACAAACACAGATTAGGATAAGAGCCGCATTGAGGCCTGGTTGTGTTTTTCGACCAGGCGAGGAACGTCGATGGTGCAGAGTTCTCCATCCCTGACAACGAATTTCCCCTGCACAACGTTGAAATCTACAGTCTGAGGCTCGCAGAACACCAGCGCAGCCAGAGGGTCAGCCAATGCGCCGGCCAACCCCAGGTGATTCAAGTTGATGGCAATGAAGTCTGCGCACTTCCCGTTCGCAAGGACGCCAATATCCTGGCGGCCCAGGACAGAAGCTCCACCCCGAGTGGCCAACTCCAGCGCCTGGCGGGCGCTAAGAAGCGGAGGCGCTCCTTCTGCAGACAGCGAGGCGCCCAACAATCCGGCCCGGATACGCGCCAGAAGCAAAGCCTGGCGCGCCTCAGCCAGCATATGCGAGCTGTCGTTGCTGGCCGAACCGTCGACTCCCAGCCCTACACGCACCCCGGCTCTCTGCCACTCCCACAGGGGAGCAATTCCCGAAGCCAGGCGCATATTCGAGCTGGGGCAGTGCGCCACACCGCAGCCGGTCTGGGCATACACCCCAATCTCGTCGTTGTTGACGTGAACAGAGTGGGCAAACCAAACGTCCGGCCCTACCCAGTCTAAAGACTGCATGTAGGCGACCGGACGTTTTCCAAATTTCTCGAGGCAAAATACTTCTTCGTCCTTAGTCTCAGCCAGATGGGTGTGCAAATGCACCCCATAATGGCGAGCCATTTTAGCGCTCTCTCGCATCAGGTCCCCGGTAACGCTGAATGGTGAGCAAGGCGCCAGCACAATACGGGTCATTGCGCCGGGTTGCGAATCGTGGTATTGCTCGATCAAGCGTTGGCTGTCACGCAGTATCTGCTCGGGAGTATCGACGACAGTATCGGGGGGTAACCCACCCTGGCTCTCACCCAGGCTCATCGAACCGCGCGAGGCGTGCAGCCGCAAACCAACCTGGCGAGCAGCTTCGATCTCATCGTCTAACCGGGAGCCGTTCGGGAACAGGTAGAGGTGATCTGATGCGGTAGTGCACCCCGATAGCGCCAGCTCTGCCAGGGCAGTTTGCGTGGAAATATAGATGTCTTCAGGAGTCATGCGCGCCCAAATGGGGTAGAGCGTTTTCAGCCAGTGAAATAAATTCGCGTCCTGTGCTGCAGGGACGGCGCGCGTAAGGGTCTGGTAAAAATGGTGGTGGGTGTTGATTAACCCGGGGAGGAGGATATGACCGTCCAGATCCAGAATTGTATCCGCAGACTTGGGTAAGTCTTCTGTTTTTCCAATATTTTCAATGAAACCGTCTTGTACGTACAATCCCCCGTCTGGAATTTCTCGACGCTGGTCATCCATTGTAACCAGCAGAGCAGCATGACGAACAAGGAGAGTAGACATATGTAGGGGCAGTGCTGACGAATAGAATCTATACGATTGGTAAGTGGACGCTCGTGCAATCCTAAAGATCTAACACTGCCCCAAGTGTAATGATGTTTGCGGAATTTGTCAATTGTCTGACAATAGCAATTTTGCTATTTGTCTGACATTTCTGCCGCCGCGAGGGTATTCTTCAAAAGCATGGCGATTGTCATCGGGCCCACCCCTCCGGGGACCGGCGTGATCGCCCCGGCAACTTCTTTGACCTCATCGAAAGCCACATCGCCCACCAGCCGGTAGCCGCGGGGCCGGGTAGCATCCTCAACCCGGTTGATGCCGACGTCGATCACGACGGCGCCGGGTTTAACCCAGCTGCCGCGCACCATCTCGGCTTTGCCGACCGCCGCCACAAGCACGTCCGCCGACCGCACGACATCCGGAAGGTTGTGCGTGCGAGAGTGGCAGATGGTCACCGTGGCATTCGCCCTCACCAGGAGCAACGCAACGGGCATCCCTACGATATTCGACCGCCCCAGGACGACCGCATTGACGCCTTCCAGGCTGGGTAGGGATTTTTCCAGCATATACATCACGCCGGAGGGAGTGCAAGGAACAAACAACGGGTCGCGGCCTTTCTGCGCCAGCCGCCCGATGTTCACCGGGTGGAACCCATCCACATCCTTATCCAGGCGGATGGTATTCAAGATGCGTTCCTCATCCAGGCCCTTCGGCAGTGGAAGCTGCACGAGAATCCCATTGACTGCCGGGTTGTCATTCAGCTCCTTTATCAGAGCCTCAGCTTCAGCCTGAGAAACCGTCGCCGGGAGAGTCTGGCCGAAAGACTGGATGCCAACTTCTGCGCAGGCTTTCTGCTTCGAGCGCACATAGACCTGTGAAGCCGGGTTTTCCCCAATCAGGACAGTCGCCAGTCCGGGAATAGACTTGCCGGCCTCTTTCCTGGCCTTGACATCAGCCGCTACCCCCGCTCGAATTTGCTCCGCAATCGCGGTCCCATCAATTAATTGTGCGGTCATCCTAGACTCCTATGGTATATATGAATTGGTGCGTGTCTTTTCGGATTATACACCTACCACAGAGAACCCAATGGTACTGACACAAGGCACGCGGTTAAAACTGGTGAAAATTGGCGCAATGCGGCCAATGCTATTCCATCTTTCTCTCGATTTCAACCGTCTGTGACTGCTTCCCAAAAAGATAAATTTGTCGGTATAATATCGAAACCTGTAAGGTTATTCCTTGAAGTGCTCAATTTAACCCTGGGTTAGCCCAATCACCGGCCAACCATGAAGATCATCTCTTATCCCTTGGAGGACAATCAATGAGCAATATCTGCGTGATCGGGACCGGATATGTAGGTTTGGTAACCGGAGCGTGTTTCGCCGATCTGGGAAATACCGTCATCTGCATGGATGTAGATCATGACCGCATTGATAAGCTCAATCAGGGAATCATGCCAATCTACGAACCCGGCTTGAAACAGTTAGTTGACCAGAATGTGCGCGGCGGGCGCATCAGCTTCACATGCGATTATTGCGAAGCCTTGAAAAATGCCGAGTTTGCCTTCGTCGCCGTTGGAACCCCTTCCGGCGTGGATGGAGAAGCCGACCTGCAATACGTCCGGTCGGCCGCGGAAGTGATCGCCGATGAGGTCGATCATCCAATTATCGTGGTCAACAAATCTACGGTCCCGGTCGGCACCGGGGATTGGGTTTCAGATATTATCACCCGCCGCTGCAACGATAAGCCTTTCGCGTTTTCGGTGGTTTCCAACCCAGAATTTTTGCGTGAAGGGTCGGCGATCAACGATTTTATGTGCCCCGACCGGGTTGTCCTGGGATCGCTCGACCATGATGCAGCCAGCAGTGTGGCTCAACTTTACCTCAGCCTGCGCTGCCCGATCATCATCACAGATCTGCGCACCGCCGAGATGATCAAATACGCTTCCAATGCTTTCCTGGCTACACGCATCTCCTTCATTAATGAAATCGCCAACATGTGCGAAGAGATGGGCGCAGATGTGAGCGAGGTTGCCCTGGGGATGGGCTACGACCACCGCATCGGGCACGACTTCCTGGATGCAGGCCTGGGGTGGGGAGGCAGCTGCTTCCCCAAAGATGTCAAAGCGCTCGCTCACATGGCTGTATTGCATGGCACCCACCCGCAGCTTCTACAGGCAGTCATGGAAATTAACCGGAATCAGCGGCGCCGGGTTGTCCTGCGGCTGCGCCGGGCGCTGGGCAGCCTCAATGAAAAAGTGATCGGCGTCCTGGGCTTATCCTTCAAACCCAATACCGACGACATCCGCGAAGCCCCCGCCCTGGAGGTGATTCACCTGTTAGAGAATGAAGGCGCGATCGTGCGCGCCTATGATCCCCAGGCGATGGGAGCCGCTGCCCGGATGATGAAGCGCCTGGACCTGTGCGAGAATCCTTACGAGGTGGCTCGCGGCGCAGACGCCCTTGTGTTAGCGACTGAGTGGAATGAGTTTAAGCAATTGGACTTTGCCCGGCTGCACGAGCTGATGCGCACTCCGGTGCTCGTCGATGGGCGCAACCAATGGGACCCGGATAAGCTGCGCTCCATGGGTTTCACCTACTTTGGGGTCGGCAGGGGTCTGGTGAACAACCACGATTAACCCAGGCGTACTTTCGCGGAGGCTATCTCCACTCGCCGTGCAGCAGGCCCTTGACCACCATCAGCACGATAAAAGAGATCAGCAGCAGCGTGACGGAAAGGGTCAGCGCTACGTTTAAATCGAGCTGGAAACCCATATAAATTGCCAGTGGCATGGTCTGGGTGCGGCCCGGGAAATTCCCGGCGAAGATAATCGTGGCGCCAAATTCCCCCAGGGCGCGCGCCCAACTCATCACCGCACCGCTGAACACAGAAGAGGCAGCCAAAGGAGCGGCGATAAAGCGGAAGATTTCCCAATTGTTGGCTCCATCCAGAGCCGCCGCCTGCTTCAGCTCTTCCTCAATGCCGGTAAAGCCCACCATCGCAGCCCGGATGTAGTACGGTGAAGCGACAAAGGTTTGGGCCATAATCACCGCCAGGGGAGTGAAAACCACCTGGATGCCTCCCGCGTCGAACACCCCGCCCATCAAACCCCTGCGCCCGAATGCCAGCAGTAGGGCCACCCCGGCTACAGCGGGGGGCAATACGGTCGGCAGATCGATCACACTATCCAGGATGCGCCCAGGGATCGACTTGTTCCGTGCCAGCCAATAGGCAACCGGCGTTCCAAAAATAATGGTAACGGCGAGAGTGACCAGGGTAGTGCTTAAACTTAAAAAGAATGCTTCTCGGACCTGAAGCAGGTTGAGGTTGGCCAGCCATTCACCTGGTGGGATGCGCAGCAGCAAAGTCCCCAGCGGCAGGAGAATGAACGCCAAAATGGGTATGCTCAACCAGCGCCACAGGTTCTGCTGCTGCTTCTTCAGCCAGGAACGCCGCAAAGAGCGGGTTTCTGCATCCTGATCTTCGGGTCCCTCGACCTGCCTGAGTTCTTTGATCAATTGAGGAGTGAGTCTTTTCGCAGCCATACAGAATCCGGCTATCCTCAGGAAGCGGCAGGGATAAACCCGTACTTCTCAAGAATGGATTGGCCTTGTGCGGATAATATAAATTCGATCAGGGAGTTCGCCTGGTCAATGTGCTTGCTGTAGGTTATGGCAGCAATTGGGTAACTGGCAATCACGTTCAAAGCGTCGGGGATAGTCAGAGAGATATCCGAATCGGCTTTCTGTACATCGCTGGTGTACACGATCCCCGCATCTCCTTCACCCAGAGCAATCTTCGTGACTATCGCCTGCACATTCTCTTCATAAGAGACCACGTTTTTCAAGACGTCTGCCTCAAAAGCAGGACCAAATGCAGGGGATTGGCTGGCTTTCTGCAGGAATTCCAGGCTGTATTGGCCTACAGGGACAGCATTTGCTGCCAGGATGATTTCTAGTCCTGGTTTTGCCAGATCTTGAAGTGAGTGGATCTGGCCCGGATTCCCCTTAGGAAGAATGACTACCAGGCGGTTGTGGACAAAGACATGGGCAGTTCCCGGCTTAACTCCTCCTGCTTGAATGGCCACATCCATCTGGGTCTGATTGGCGCTGGCAAAGATATCCGCGGGAGCACCCTCAGCTATCTGCTGGGAGAGTTGTTGGGAACCGGCAAAATTGAACTGGATGGTCATGCCGGGATGGAGGGCTTCGAACTCATCCCCGATTTCCGTGAAAGGCTCGGTGAGAGAAGCCGCGGCCAACACGGTGAGTGTTGCCGGATGCACAGGAATGCTGGAGGCAGCAGCAGCGGACCTGGGGTCTTGTGTTCCGCCGGCTACCCCAGAAATTGCCCTCACGGTACCAGGCGTGCAGCCAACGACAAAGACCATGATTAATGCGAATAAACTGGCTCTGAATAATCCCTTCATTTTGTTATGTCTGCTTCGAGCAGATTTTCACTTTGACCTGAGTAAATTGTCGCATCCAATAAGGTTTTTTCGCAGAGGTCGAGCCAGGGAAGGACTGCCTCGCTTTGCCGGATGCGGTACTGGCAAACCAGCCAATCATACTTACGCTCGCTCGAAAGGCTTTCGGCTTGCTTTTTCAGGGACCCCAGCCAATCTCTGCATGCCTGGCGCTGTGCCTCCAGCAGAAGGCGAGCTGATGGAGCCGGCTCGTTGCGAGCAAAGTACAGCTTTGCCAGGAACTCCTGCCGCAGCATCCGCCCGTGAGGAACCGGAGATTGCAGCCATTCCAGAAAAGCGCTCAATCCCTGCTCGGTTAATTTGAAGATTTTCCGCGGCGGGCGAGACTCTTGCTGCTCTAACCTGGCTTCTAATAATCCCTCCCCTTCCAACCGGTCGAGCAGGGCATACAATTGGCTTTGTTTCAGCCTCCAGATCAATCCCAGGCCGGTAGGCTGGGTTAACTGGTGGTGAATTTCGTATCCATAACGAGGCCGGCTACGAAATAATCCCAACAAAGCCAGCTCAATCGAAAGAGGCGTGCGTACCATCGGGCTCATTACCCACCATCCGAATAATCATTAAATAAGTATGCTTGATTATATCAAAGATCCCTCAAATAAGGATATAATCACTTCGAGGAACTACTCATGTCCACCACTCCGATCGAATCTTCTCAATCCCAAAAACGCAAAAAGGTTACTACACGCACCTTTCGCCTGAAGAAACAGCACGGCGAACGGATCTCTATGCTCACCGCCTACGATTTCCAGACGGCCGTCGCCCTCGACCAGGCCGGTTTAGATTCTATTCTGGTGGGTGATTCGCTGGGGATGGTCGTTTTGGGATATGAGACCACCCTTCCAGTGACCATAGATGATATGCTACACCACTGTAAAGCGGTCGCCAGGGGCGTGCGGTATGCCTTGCTGATCGGCGATATGCCGTTTCTCTCCTTCCAGGTATCGGACAATGAAGCCGTGCGCAACGCAGGCCGGTTCCTGCAAGAAGCTGGTATGGATGCCGTGAAGCTCGAGGGAGGGCGCGAGCGCGCTGAAACCATACGCCGGATCGTCGCCACGGGAATTCCGGTAATGGGGCATCTGGGGTTGACCCCGCAGAGCGTGCGCCAGTTTGGTGGTTTCCTCCCCCAGGGATTATCTGCCCAGCCTGCCCGTGGGCTTCTGGAAGATGCGCTCATCTTGCAAGACGCGGGCTGCTTCGGCATCGTCCTGGAATCTGTCCCCGCTCGCCTGGCCGCTCTCATCTCACAAAAGCTGTCCATACCCACCATTGGTATCGGGGCCGGCGCCGGCTGCGATGGTCAGGTACTGGTCACCCACGATATGCTCGGGCTGTTCGAACGTTTTACTCCCAAATTCGTCAAGAGGTATGCGAATTTATACCAGGAGATGATGCGCGCTTTCTCGGCTTATAAAGAAGACGTGGAAGCAGGAAGTTTCCCCGCCAGCGAACACACCGTCGAGATGCCGGATGAGGAGTGGGAGACCCTGCTGAAAGAGCTCAGGGAATAAGGGAATGGTCGAGGAGATCTTGATTGCAGGCACTGGCGCATTAGCCTGCATATTTGGCGCCCGTTTTTCCGCGGTCGGTTTGCCGGTCACCTTGCTGGGAACCTGGCGTGAAGGCATTCACGCGCTGCAGGAGAACGGTATCCGCGTAATTGGCCTGAACGGCGAATTGCAATCTTTCCCCGTGCGCGCCACCGATAACCCGGACGAGTGCCATGAATCCAAGATGGCTCTGGTCCTTGTTAAAACCTGGCAGACTGAGAGAGCCGCCGGACAGTTGGCGCACATCCTGAGCCCTACCGGGCTGGCGCTCACCTTGCAGAATGGCCTGGGAAATGTCGAAATATTAACCGACGCCCTGGGAGAAGCACGCGTGGCTGCCGGAACGGTGACCCTGGGGGCTGCGCTCGTCGCTCCGGGGATTGTCCGCTCGCAGGGGCAAGGATTGGTCAACCTTGGCGAGCGTTCTCGGATTGGCGAATGGGAAGCGATCTTACGCCGGGCAGGGTTCGGGGTACAGATCGAGCCTGACCTGCAAAGGGTGGTATGGCGCAAGCTGGCAGCGAACGCGGCGATCAATCCGCTGAGCGCCCTGCTCGACGCCACCAATGGCCAGCTGCGCCAATCTCCCGCTGCTATGGAATTGATCCACTCGGTCATCCGCGAGACGATCGACGTAGCCGGACATAAAGGTATCCCTCTCTCGCCAGATGAAACGATTCGCATGGTCGATACCGTATTGGAACAAACCGCCGGCAATATTTCCTCGATGGTTCAGGATCTGCGCCGCGAGGCTCCCACTGAAATCGACGCCATTAACGGAGCTATCGTACTCACGGGAGAAACGCTCGGAGTTTCGGCTCCGGCCAACCGCCTGCTCTGGCAGCTAATCAGATCCAAAGTTGAGCTGCAAAGAATTACCACACCATGAAAACCGTGATTTCCCTGGATGATCTCCGCCAGGCTCGAGCACAGCTTCCGGCTCCGGTGGGATTTGTGCCCACCATGGGCTACCTGCACGAAGGGCATCTATCCCTTGTGCGCCAGGCTCGCGCAGCTTGCGCCAGTGTAGTAGTCAGCATTTTCGTTAACCCAACGCAGTTTGGGCCATCTGAAGACCTGGCATCGTACCCGCGCAACCTGCAGCGCGACCTCGCTCTCCTCGAAGAAGCTCATGTCGACTTGGTCTGGTCGCCCTCGGCAGACGAAATGTACCCGCCCGGTTTTCAGACATGGGTTTCCGTCGATGATTTGACCGCACCGTTGGAAGGGGCGCTGCGACCCGGGCATTTCCGCGGGGTGACCACCGTGGTCTCCAAGCTCTTCAACGCGGTCCAGCCGCAAAAAGCATATTTTGGGCAGAAGGATGCCCAGCAGGCTGCCGTGATCGGCCGTATGGTCCGCGACCTTAATTTCCCGATAGAGATCGTCATTTGCCCGATCGCGCGCGAGCCAGACGGCCTGGCAATGTCGAGCCGGAACGTCTACCTGAACGTCGAGGAACGGCAGGCTGCGACAGTCTTGTACCGTTCCCTCCTCGCGGCTCAGGCCGCAGTAAGATCTGGAGAAACTCGGGCCGAGATTGTACGCGCAGCCATGCAGGAGATATTCGACCGGGAACCCCTGGCAAACATCCAATATATCGCCATTGTCGATCCGGAGACGTTCCGCACGCGCGACCGGCTTTCCGGCGGCGAGCTCGTGCTGTTAGCCGTAAAGATCGGTCGCACCAGGTTGATCGACAATGCCATTTTAGGCGAATCCATGTAGGGCAAGATTTCCTCTTAACCCTGGAAAAGTTAGATACTTTTCCTACACGCAGACAAGCTTCAAGCTTGTCTTACACCTACCCTCTTTCCGCCCTGGCTTTGATCAGCTCCGCCAGGATGCTGATGGCGATCTCCTCCGGCGTTTCGGCATGGATATCGATCCCGATTGGCGAACGCACGCGAGCCAGATCGTGCGCTTCCACGCCTTCTTCTAGCAGCGAGCGGTAGATCAGGTCGCGTTTACGCTGGCTGCCGATCATCCCGATATACCCGGCGCCGGTGTGCAGCGCCTGCGCCAGCACGGTCCGGTCGTCCATGTGCCCGCGGGTGACGATCACCAGGTAGCTATCTTCACCGATCTCGAGGCCTTCAAAAGCGCGGTCAAAGGAGTTCACAACTTCGATCTGATCAGCGGTGGCGAAGCGCTCCTGGCAGGCAAAATCTGCGCGGTCATCCAGAACGACGGTCCGAAAACCGACCCAGGTAGTAAGTGGGGCCAGCATCTGTGAAATATGCCCGGCTCCGAAAATATAGACCGTATCCTGGCTGCGCACCGGCTCGATCAGCAAGCGGTGGCCCTGCAAGTCTACCCATTCCGGACCGCGGCTCCAGGTCCCCATTAGCGTTTCTTTTAATTCCGGACCGCCCACCTGCAGCCCGCCAGTCACAGACCCATCCTCAACTCCCACCCCTTGGGCTATGCGAATATCCCGATCGCCATCCTCTCCCTCTATCTCGGTGACCAGCCAGGCTTTGCGGCCTGATTTCAACGCTCGCGTGAGCTCCGCAAAGATCCCGCCCTGCTCTGAGTCATTTCCATCCATACGCTGCACCAATACCCGCACCTGACCGCCGCAGAGCATGCCGGCATCCCCCGCCTGTTTGGCGTTGAAATGGTACGAGCGCAAGGAAGCCGTCCCCTTTTGCAGGATCTCCTGCCCCAGCTGGATCACCTCCGCCTCAAGCAGGCCACCGCCGATTGTCCCTATAATTCCTCCCCCTTGCCGGATCGCCATCCGGGCTCCAACTCCACGCGGCGCTGACCCGGCTCGTTCGAGGATCGTCGCCAGAGCGAAACATTCCTGCTGGTCGAACAAACTTTGGATATCGTAAAAGATGTGTTTCATCGGATCAATCAAAAGGGGGAGCGGCTGGATGCCGGCTCCCCCAAATCTCCTTCCTGCAGCCAGGCGTTATACCAGGACTTCCTCCGGAGGGTGCATTACTTCATTCGCTTTGATGATCTCATCCGGCACATCGAAAACGAGGTCGGCGCCGACCATCTGGCGCACGTATTGCTTCACCGTCGTATCCCAGTATTTCTTGGTCACATAATACACCCGGGCGCCGCCCAGCTCGTGCTGGTACTCAGGCCACGGGTAGCTCGGTTGGGCCATTCCCAGGCCCCAGCGGTGCCAGCCATTATAACTCTCATAGGTGGCCCACCACTCTTTGTTGCCCAGGATTTCGAACCCGTAATAGGCTTTGGCGTAGTACATCACCGCGCCAATGCGCCCACCGCGCGCCAACGCCATGGTGTGCAGGCTGATGTTGATATCGGCGTTCTGCAGGCGCCCGTTGGCGAAACCTACCCATAAACCGTCGATCAAGCCCAGCAACACATAGGGATCTTTGAGGCGTTTTCGGTACCAGCCCACGATCTCAGCATACACCCGCGCCCCTACCACGTCGTAGAAATCGTGGTCGCTCTCCATGACCTTCTTCATGTATTCCATCATCATGGGGGCTTCGCTAAGCTTAGCCTCCCGGATATACATTTTGCGGCCATCTTTCAAGGTAATCATGGCTCCCGGCCAGGCCGGAACATCCATAGGAGGCGCCTGGAGCAGCGGCTCGATTTCCCGGACATCCAGGGTAATCTGTTCTTGAGATACCTTTTCAGGCGGTTCGAGGTACATTTATCATCTCCTCTACGGTGAAGGAATATTAATCAGGCCAGGTTTTCTGCTGTATGCTGGTTGATGATCTCGACGTGCTTGGGGTTGAAGGCATCTCCGAACTTCGTCTTGGGCATGGTAGCCTTCTTCTGCATTAGCTCTTCGTACTCGTCATCCTCCACCATCGCCACACACCTGCCGATGCAGGACTCGCCATCGACGAAGCGCCAGGGGAAGAAACCGATTTTTAACCGCTTATTCAAGAGAAGATCAATCTCACCGCCGATGCATTCGGCATGAATGATCCCATACGGGAACATTTCCAGATGCATCAGCTGATATTTGGTATCGTCGAAGACCTCAGCCATCGGCTTGCCAAATTTCTTGCGGAAGACCTTATCGGCGATGCGTGCCTGGCGCGGAGCCCAGTCGCGCACGATCGTGTTCATGGGGTGATCTGCACTGCCGCAGTCGACCCCAAACCATTTGATCTTCTTTTTCTTCATCCACTCAGCCATTTCACGATCAGGTCCAGGGTGCTGCACCATGTAACGTACTTCATTGGCTGTGGGCATATCCCAGCCGAAGTGGTGATACCCGGTATGCAGGATGAGAATATCGCCCTCGTGAACCTCAACTTTATCCTCGATCATTTTGCTGGTGTACACGTCGTAATCACCCACGCAATCGCTCAAATCGACGATAGCGCCCTCGTTCACCAGGTAATCCAACTCCAGTTGAGCGATGTCTTTGCCAGGGGTATGGAAGTGGATTTCGCCATCCAGGTGGGTGCCCAGGTGGTTGGAATGCGTCAAAACCTGCCCGTTTGCGCCATTAGAAGACAGACGCTTGAAGTATTTAAGCTGCAGGGGCTCATAAGTAGGCCAGGGAGGCGTGCCAACGCCCAAAGGAATAGTCAGATCGATCAGTTTCATGGTTTTCTCCTTTTTGATTAATAGATATTGGGTTAACCCCTCGGATTGATCCATTCACCAACTCAGAAGGATCCCGCCAAAATAGCCAGGACTATCCCGCCGGCAACCACGCTGCCTAACTGCCCGGCAGCGTTGGCGCCCATCGCGTGCATTAATAGAAAGTTCTCGAAATCATACTTCGCGGCAAAGCGTTGGACGATGCGGGCAGACATTGGGAATGCGCTGATGCCTGCTGCCCCGATTAAGGGGTTGAACTTCTTATTGGATAGCCAATAGAATAACTTGCCCAATAGCACGCCACCCGCAGTATCGAAAATAAATGCCAGCAGTCCCATTGCCAGGATGAGGAGTGTGGTAGGTTGGATAAAGGTCGCTCCGGTCATGGTGGAACCGATGGTCAATCCCAAGAAAACCGTCGTCACATTGGCGATCTCATTCTGTGCTGCTTTGCTCAAGCGTTCCACAGCCAGCGATTCACGCAGCAAGTTGCCAAACATCAGAGAGGCGATCAACGGCGACGCTTTCGGAGAGAGGAATGAAATGATGATCGTGACGACAATGGGGAAGACGATGCGGGTTGTGCGGGATACTTTGCGCTCCGAATACGGCATGCGTACAAGCCGTTCTTTCTGGTTGGTCAGAAGGCGCATCACCGGCGGTTGAATGATCGGTACCAGCGACATATAGCTGTAAGCCGTGACCGCAATCGGACCGAGCAAATGGGGCGCCAGTTTTGAGGAAACATAGATCGCTGTAGGCCCATCGATCGCTCCGATTATCCCGATCGAAGCAGCCTCATTCAGCCGAAAACCAACCATCAATGCCAGCAGGAGCGTGGCGAAAATCCCGAACTGACCGGCTGCCCCCAGAAAGGCCATGCGCGGGTTTTCAAGTAGCGGTCCAAAGTCGGTCATGGCCCCGATACCGATGAAAATCAGCAACGGGAATAGCTCGGTCTGGATGCCAGCATTGTAAAGGATCCCGAGCAGCCCACCCGCATCAGTGATACCGGTCAGAGGGAGATTGGTGAGGATCGCCCCAAAGCCAATGGGCAGCAGCAAGACCGGCTCGAAGTCTTTAGCGATGGCGAGGTAGATCAGGACGCCCCCGATCACCATCATGATAGCCATCCGCCAATCGAAATGAAGAGGACCTTGTAAGAGGAGTTGCAGATAATTTGTCATGAATGCCTCACTCCAGGATGAACAACAGCATCCCGTAGGCAACCGTCTGCCCTTCGTTCACGTTCACGCTGGCGACGACTCCCTCTTTGGGCGCCCGGATGGCGTTTTTCATCTTCATGGCTTCTAGCGCGCAAAGCTGCTTACCGACCTGTACCGTTTCACCGACCTTGACGTTAATGTCCAGGATTGTGCCAGGCATAGGCGCCTTGATCTGAAACCCCTGTCCGGGTCCGGCAGCCGGGGTTGGCGTCTGAACCGGACGCACGGGTTGGGTAACTGGTGCAGGCTTTGGCGGCGCCGGTGGCGTTTTCGGCTCAGCCGCTGCAGGCAGGGGTTTTGGCTGGCTTGCCAGGCGGAACTCTTCTTCGAGTTCCACAGTGAAATATTCTCCATTGACGCAGACCGTCATAGTGGTGTCGCCAGCTTCATCGACCTCAACCTCATAAGTCTTCCCATTGATTACGATCTTGATTGGCTTATTGATTTGTATATTCACTTCTCAGATCTCCTCAATTGATGGGTCGCGTTAGACGTCTGGTGCATCGCCCACCAGGGTCCGTGGCCGGCTTCCAATGCCCGGCCCAGGTCAGCGGATACCGGTTCTGTTTCCCTTAATGCGTAGATCGCGGCTGCAATCACCGCGGCGATCTCAGCTTCTGATACCGGCGGCTCGGTCTCACAAAGGATGCTGGTAGAAAGTTCCGGGACTTCTTCTTTCTCTTCTTCAGCCTTTTCCGGAAAAGCTTTGTCGATCAAGATGATGACCACAACCAGCAAGCCAATGGCGATAAAAGTCGACGCCAATCCCCACAGGCTCACCATCAAACCTTGCGTGAATTCACTCAAGTGTCCACCTCCATCTTATACGTTGCCGAGCTCATAACGGCATGGTACCATGCTTCCTGGGAAAGCGAGTGTGATGCTTATCTCGCAGCAGTTCCAACGCGCCGATGAGCC
Source organism: Chloroflexota bacterium (assembly GCA_023381565.1). Taxonomy (GTDB): domain Bacteria; phylum Chloroflexota; class Anaerolineae; order Anaerolineales; family Anaerolineaceae; genus JAMCRR01. The sequence continues at coordinate 104,539 of JAMCRR010000197.1, read as the reverse complement.
TCGGCCGGGTTTCTTCGGGGATCAGAACTTCATCGACAAACCCGAATTTCGCCGCCTGGTAAGGATTGGAGAATTTCTCCCGGAATTCTTTGATCAGGCGTTTTCTTTCTTCGGCTGCATTTTCTTTTTCCTGAATCTGCTTACGATACAGGATGTTGACCGCGCCGTCTGCACCCATAACGGCAATTTCGGCCGTTGGCCAGGCAAAAGCCAGGTCAGCGTGGATGCTCTTGCTGCCCATCACCAGGTAGGCGCCCCCATAGCCCTTGCGGGTAACGATCGAGACCATTGGAACGGTGGCTTCCGAGTATGCGTAGACGATCTTTGCACCGTGCCGGATGATCCCGCCGTGCTCCTGCACCACACCGGGTAAGAATCCTGGAGAATCGACAAATGTGACCAGGGGGATATTGAAGGCATCGCAGAAGCGCACGAAGCGGGCCATCTTATCCGAGGCGTCTATGTCGATACACCCTGCCAGGTACATGGGCTGCTGGGCAACAATGCCCACCACCTGGCCGTGCAGCCGGGCGAACCCGACCAAGGCATTGCGGGCAAAATTTTCATGCACCTCGAAGAAGCTGCCCGTATCGACTATCCGGATGATGACTTCCTTCATATCGTAAGGCTCATTGGGGTCAGCGGGCACGATGCGGTTAAGCAAAGCATCCTTGCGATTGGGGTCATCTTCAGGCACGATCGCAGGCGCCGGTTCGGCGTTGTTCGAGGGCAAGTAACCGATTAAAGTCCTCACCAGCTCGAGCGTGTGGTCCTCACTGCTGCCTACGAAGTGAGCTACGCCACTGGTCGCGCTGTGCGCCGAGGCCCCGCCCAGTGTTTCAAAGTCGACCGTTTCGCCGGTCACGGTTTTGATCACCTCAGGCCCGGTGATGAACATATTACTCGTTTGAGCAGACATAAAGATGAAATCGGTCAGTCCTGGAGAATACACCGCTCCCCCTGCGCAGGGCCCCATGATCACACTGAGCTGGGGAATCACTCCACTGGCCTGCGTGTTGCGCCAGAAAAGCTGTCCATAGGCATCCAACGAATGGACACCTTCCTGGATGCGAGCACCACCGCTGTCATTGAGGGCAATCACCGGTACTCCGGCTTCCATAGCCAGGTCCATGAGCTTGCTGACTTTTTGCCCGGCTACCTCCGAAAACGTCCCTCCCAGGATGGTGAAATCCTGGGCATAGACGCATACGCGGCGTCCGTTGATCTTGCCAAAGCCGGTCACCACACCATCCCCAAGGAAGCGCTGCTGATCCATGCCAAAATCGGTGTGGCGGTGAGACATGAGCGCGTCGACTTCCTGGAAAGACCCTTCGTCGAGGAGTTTGTAAACGCGTTCCCGCGCCGTTTGTTTGCCCTTAGCGCGCTGAGCGTCAATGCGTGCTTTGCCCCCTCCCTGGGAAGCCTGAGAGCGTTTTTCTTTGAGCTCGTCGATCATTGCTTGATGAGGATCGATCTGAACTCCCTCCACTTCCTCAGACTTGGGTTGATTGTTTTCCGTTAATTCCATATTTCGACTCCTGAAGAACAGTCCTTTATTCTTGAAAATACTTGCCCATCTCAGAATTGATTGGAATGGGCAAGTGTTTTTACATAAATATTGTTCCCTGTGGCTTATGCGATGATCCCGGCGTCTACCATGGCCAGGTAAACTTTCTCTGCCGAGAAGGGCGGCGCCCCCACTCGCACCCCAATTGCGTCGTAGATGGCGTTGCCGATGGCAGGGATAGTGGGAACGAGGGGATGCTCGCCAACCCCGCGCGCGCCATAGGGGCCATCGTCTTGAGCCACCTCGACTATAATCGCCTGAATGTCCTTGGGCGCATCAGCGCTGGTGGCGATACGGTAATCGACAAAGCTTGGATTTTGCAGCACCCCATCTTTCAGGATCAGGCTTTCGAAGAATGCGGTGCTCAGGCCCTGGACAAACCCGCCCTCTACCTGTGCTTTGACCATATCCGGGTTGATCGCCTTGCCGACATCGAACGCCGCTACTCCCCGGATCACCTCCACCTTTCCGGTTTCGATGTCCACTTCCAGCTCAACAGCCTCAGCGCCGGTGGTATAGTGCACTACAGCGCGCGGTCCCTGCCCGGTTTGAGGATCCAGCCCGGTGACGTAGGTCGGCATAAATTTGCCCCGCCCCACCACCGGCCCGCCAATCCAGCCCTGGTCGTTGGGTTTCGGTAAGCCGTAGATCACCAGGTTTTTCAGAGGCACTGCTTCTTCGGATTTGTACGAGATCACCACACCGTTGACGATATCCAGATCATCCGGGTTCTCATCCCAGGATTGAGCCACCATTTCAAGGATCTGCCGGCGGGCATCTTTCGCCGCGTTGACCACGGCATTCCCCATGCTCCAGGTCAGGCGGCTGGCTACCGTCTGCCATTCATAGGGGCTGTAATCCGTATCGACTGGTCTGGCTACACGCACATCCTCGTAAGGGATACCCAGAGCTCCAGCCGCCATCTGTGCCATCACCGTGAAGGTCCCCTGACCCAGCTCCTGCCCGCCTACACCGACTGTCGCCGTGCCATCTTCGTTCATTTCAACCCAGGCGCTCGAACCTGCATTCGGAGGCATGGCTGGAGCCTTCCACATGATGGCAATCCCTTTTCCACGCCTTTTGTTCGGGGCACTGGGAGGCGCTTTCTCTCCCCACTGGATGGCTTTAGCTACCTTTTCGATACACTCCGAAAGGCCGGTGGGGTGCATCTTCATCCCGGTCACAATCGTATCGCCGGTGCGCACGCAGTTGAGCAGGCGGAACTGTACGGGGTCGATGCCAATCTCATGGGCCAGGTCATCGATGCACTGCTCCAAACCCGAATGCATTTCGGGCATCCCAAAACCGCGCATCGGGCCTGTTACCGGGTGGTTGGTATATACACAATAGCTGTCGGCCTTGACGTTGGGGACGTCATACGGACCAGAGCTGCTGTACCCGGCTGCCCGGGTAATATTGACGCTGTATTCGGTGTACGCCCCGCCGTCCCAATAAAAGCGGTTCTCCATGGCCAGCAAGCGCCCATCCTTGTCGCAGCCCATCTTGAAATAAGCGATCAGCCCCTGGCGTACGAAGGCTGTATAAAACTCCTCCTCACGAGTTAGACGCAGTTTGACCGGGCGTCCCTTGACCCTCGTGGCGATAGCCACTGCCAGCGATTCCATGCTAACCCCGGCCTTCGAACCAAAACCGCCGCCAACAAAAGGCGCAATCACTTCTACATCGCTCTGCGATTTTCCCAATGCAGATGCGATCAGGTTCCGCTGCGCGAAAGGCGACTGCGAGCTCCCCCACAGGGTCACTTTCCCATTCTCGTCGACTTTCGCAACAGCGATGTGGGGTTCGATTGGCACGTGCTGCACGTGCGGTATCTGGTATCGCTTCTCGACAATCGCGGCACAGTCTTTCCAGGCACCCTCCACATCTCCCTTGCGGATGCGAAAATGGTTGGAGATATTGGATCCCGGCTCGGGGAAGATGAAGTTGGCCACAACGTATTCGCCCAGTTTTGGGTGGATGATGGCTGCATCCGGCCCGGCGCCGAACTCAGGGTTTAATACCGGCTCCAGCACCTCATACTCCACATTGATCAGCTCCACAGCTTGCTCAGCAATCTCTTCGCTGATCGCAGCCACACCCGCCACCGGGTCGCCGACGTAGCGCACCCGGTCCCGGCAGAAAATATAGCGGTCCTGCAGGTACAGGCCGATATATCCCGGGAAATCATCTCCAGTGACAACCGCTTTAACCCCCGGTAGCGCCTTGGCTTTACTACAATCAATACTCTTGATCAGCGCATGAGGATGAGGGCTGCGTTTAATCCGCGCGTATAACAATCCGGGACCATATTGAATATCGTCCGCGTAAATTGCCGCTCCGGTGACTTTCTCACGTGCATCAATACGAGGTACGCTCACCCCGATTGGATTCGGGATCTTCTCTCGCTGAGCTTCCTTATTTGCCATAGTATCCTCCACACTGCGGTGAAACTGCCCGTAAGCCGCCTTTGCCGAACCATGGTTACTGGCCGGCCGGCGGTCCCTGCATCACGCAGCCACAGTTTCTGGCTGATCGGCTGCTTGCTTGACCGCCTCGACAATGCGGTTGTACCCCGTGCAGCGGCACAGGTTCCCCACCAGGGCTTCGCGTATCTCTTCATCGGTCGGTTTGGCATTCCGCTGCAGCAAAGCATATGCCGACATGAGAACCCCTGGTGTGCAAAAGCCGCACTGCACAGCCCCCTGGTCGATCACCGCTTGCTGCAAGGCATGCAGCTGGCCATCTTTCGAGAGGCCTTCGATCGTCATGACTGAAGCTCCATCGCATTCGACGGCCAGGACCATGCAGCTGTTCACCGGCTCGCCATTCAAGATCACCGTACAAGCGCCGCATTCACCCGCCGAGCAACCGTTTTTCGTGCCAGTCAGGGCGAGCTTCTCCCGCAGCATGCGCAATAAAGTCATATTCGCAGGGACTTCTACAACCTCGACCTCGCCATTGACCGTGACATTGATCTTGTGATTAGACATCGTTGTTGCCTCCTCTAATGGGCTTCGCCAGAAGCTGCCAGATCGCTGGCTACCTGAGTAAGCGCGCGGCGGGTCAAGTTACGAACCATTAATTTACGGTACCTGGCGCTTCCCCGTACATCATCGATGGGCGAACAGGCTTCCATCACCAACTGCGCGGCAGCCTCAATCGTTTCTGCTGAGGCAGCCTTCTCCTCCAACAGCCCACCGGCCGCCTCAACCACCAGCGGAGTTGGGGCAACAGACGCCAGCGCAATCCGGTAGCGGAAACCCGAGGGAACATCCGCGTCCGGAAAACCCAGCACGGTTATGCCGACGATTGCCAGGTCGCTGATGACGTTGCGCCCGAGCTTGATATACTTCCCTCGCGCTCCCTGGGGTGGGATCGGAAAGTTGAGCTCGGTCACGATATCTCCAACGTGCAAGACCGTCTTCCCCGGCCCGCAGAAGAAGGTGCGCAGCAGCTCATCGCGTAAGCCGTCCACACCATGGACATACAGGGAGGCATTATAGACGAGGCAGGCGCCGAGGGTATCTCCCGCAGGAGAAGCGTTGCAGATATTCCCGGCAATCGTTGCCCGGTTGCGAAGCTGATAGCTGGCTACCGTTTGGGCTGCCTCGGCTAATAAGGGGTAATGCGCGTTGACTTCGGCCGAGGCAATCACCTCGTTCATATTCACCGCCGCACCCAGGGTCAGGCCCTTTTCAGGGTCAAAGCGGATCGTTCTCATCCCCTGCAGGTGTTTTACATCCACCAGGTACTTTTCTTTCCAAAACCCATCCCGCATGCGTACGAAAGTGTCTGTCCCCCCGGTGAAAAGGCGCGCCTCACCAACGTGATCTACCAGGAACCGGCTGGCTTCTGCCATGGTCCCAGGCTTAACGTACTCAAATTCTGGAAGACCTGCATGAACGTTTATCATAAGCAAACATCCTCGTCAAATCATGGACTGATTCCCCAGGCGAGTGCCTGCAAGGATAGATAAACAGATATCGCAATTACCCGGTACAGTTTACTTCCACGAAAGTCAATTTTAATTTGAATATAAATAAAACCTGGAATTCTAAAAAAAGCCGCGATAAATCCGGTACTTTGCTTCTAATCTTCGCCTGAACCTATAAATCTAGCAATTGGCAAATGTCATCAATGATTAGTGATACACATCACACAGGACTGGCATGCCTACCTTTCCTGTCTGTTCTGGGGCTTTGGTTTTCAAATTGATGGTGATAATAACGACAGTCATCAAACAAGGTATAATTTCTACTGCTTGGTATTATATCCCAAAATAGTTGAAAGTTGGTCAGGATGTCTGACATTCCGCCTCTCCAGACGGATCCACCTGCGTCGCAGCTATCCGCCTACAGCATCGGGTCGGCTGCCAGGTCACTGCTGAAATTAGCCTGCCTGGGCGAGGTGAGAGGGGTCATTTCGCGCGGTATTTTTGTTCACCTGCCTCCTAACCGGATGATCTTCCTATCCTACGAGCCTTTCCGTGGGCCACTTACAATCAATATTGATCCCCGAGCCGGGCGCCTGACTCAGATCGAGGCTGGCGATCCTGTGAGTATTCACGCTGGACGCTTGAGATTTCCAGCGCCGAATCCAACAATCTCCACAATGGAGGCGCGGGTCTGGCAGGCAAAACCAACCCTTTATAACGGAGAGCCATTTGAAGATATCGCCGCACGCCTGAATGCCGTCATCACAGCCGTCCGGGAAAGGAAAAATGGCGCTGGGCTGATCCGCTATACTTCTCGTCGGCAAGAATCACCGGGCATCTCATATGCTTCTCCTGATTATCCCGGCCTGCCGGGCTTGCTCGAAGAATGCATGAATGCAGCCCGGAGTGGGCTGCACTCAGGATTGGAACGCGCCTGTGAGAAATTCCTGGGACTGGGAATCGGATTGACCCCTTCCGGCGACGACTTCATTATAGGTGTTATGCTGGCACTCTCCAGTTTTCGAAGTCACATCGAAGCCTCCCAATCCGAAGCGTTTACCCGCTCTTTGATCGACGCCGCCTATGCAATAACTACCACGCTGAGCGCCAACTTGATCGAGTGCGCCGCTGCCGGGCAGGCTGACGAACGCCTGATCGCGGCGATGGATGCAATAATTTCCGGCCACCCGGCCGTGGAGCGCTGCGTGGAGGGATTATGCTCCTGGGGCAATTCTTCCGGCGCAGATGCGCTCCTGGGGATGTCATTAATTATCGGTGCAAGCCAATCCTGGCCCGCAATTACCCTTGGTGAAGCGGCTACTTGAACCGGAATGAGGAGCTTCCATGAATATCGATATCGGCACGATCGCCCTGATCCTGGCTGTACTGGCGTTCTACGCAAAGATGATCACTGCACAGCGCCGTAAAGCCGTGGAATGGAGAGCAGCGCACGATCGGGCTGCAAATAAGAAGAAGGCGTTAAAAAATTTGCCCGCTTCACCCCCTTCTTTCGGTTCTTTCAGCAAAAAAAAGAAGGACTGGTTTATTGGGGGCTCAGGCTACGTGATCATTATGCTCGGAATACTCATGTATATCAATACCATCCACACCCAATACCAGCATCTCTGGTGGGTGCCGGTCTCGTTGGGAATCGTTGCTTTTAGTTGGTTTTTTAACTAATGGTAGGCGCTTAAAAATTCCTGAAACGTATGCGGTTCCCGGCCAAGCAGCCAGCGGAGAACCTGCGGGCTGCCCCATAACCCGTGCTCAGCATAGTAGCGGAACATTCCGAGGAGGGTGCCTATCGCAAAATCGCTTTGCCCGGCAGCGCGTGCCTGGCGTTCCCACACATCTAAGGAAGATTCTTCAGCCCTTACCGACCTGCCGATCACTGCGCTCAGCGCCTCAGCCACTTCCTGCTGGCTCATCGGCGGCGTCCCAACCAGTTCGTATACTGCCCCGCGGTGCTGTGGTTCGCAGAGCACGGCGGCAACAACCTCCCCCAGATCCTCGAGATCGAGCAGACTCAATCGCGTCTCTACCGGGTAGGGGACCAGATAAACGCCGCGCTCGGTGATGGATTTCCACTGGGCGAGTACGTTCTGCATATACACGGTGGGCTGTAGGATGGTGAACTCCAGCCCTGACGCGAACAAGGCTTCTTCTACCCTGAGCTTCTTCCAATGGTGCGGCATGACCTCAACCTGGGGGTGCAGGACGGAATGGTAGACAATATGACCCACCCCCGCAGATCGCGCCGCCTGGATCACAGCCCGACCAATCGAGATCTCTTCAGGATGCACGTTTGGGCAGATGTGATAGACCGCCTCTCCATCTCGAAAAGCCTCTTCCAAGAATTGGTCGTCCTGAATGTCTCCCCAGAGAGCTTCCTCAGCCCCCAGATCAAGCGCTTTCTGGGTCTGGTCAGGGTGGTGGACGACTGCGCGCACTTTTAGCTTCCGGCGCGAGCACGCTTGAAGCACAGCCCGGCCGGTTTTGCCACCTGCCCCTGTCACGATGATCATTCTGATTCTCCGGCTTTCAACGGTGTTGGGATTTTGATTTTACAGATTTCTTGACTGGTTCCGGCCTTTTTGTCCCTAATGCCCGCTGGTATTTCTTTTCAGTCAGGTACTCAATCCCGGTCTTTTTTCTTTTTTCCTGAATGGTCAGGGAAGCCGCCACCAACCCGTCCAGCTGTATCAACCGCACGACAAAAAAAACCAGTACCAGATCGATAATGACCCCGGCCAGATACTGCAAAGGAATGGGACCCAGAAATATCCTGGGGAGCTTGACCGTAAAGAAAAATATCGGGATGAAGAAGATCACAAAGATGATCACGCCCGGCATCAGGCGTTGCACAAAAAGTTCACGCCTGTGACGAGGGCAGACCGTCACTTCCACCGGACGGAAATCCTTGAAAGCGCTGGTAGTTTTCGATGTAACCAGCACGCGGTCCCCAACTTCCCTGCTGATCAATTTCGCGGTGTAGAGGTGGACCTTCTCACCTTCGTTATCGATCTCTCTACCGCACACATCGCATGTAAGCATCGCCTGCATCCTATCATTCTACCAGTATCGAAGGAACTTATCGAACCACATCAGCGGGGTCAGGAATTCCCGACCCCGCTTCAGGGTTTCGCGTAGAAAGAACCGCGGTTTAATCGGTTGCGGCTTTTTCGCCGATTGCCTCGCGTTCAACCGCAGGCTTGAAGAAGACAAAGATCAGGTTTAACAAAATACCAAACACGGCGCCTGTAGCAATCGCAGGCAGACCTGAGGGGAAGATTCCCGTGAGGATCGGGAAGGGAATGAATCCACCGGGGTAGCCGATGTTCCCGCCGATGCCGACGATCAGGATCACTGCGCCAATGGCGAGCTGCCGGGGATCGAAGAGGTTGACCTTCTCCGACATCATCAGGGCAATACCCTGCATGCCGATCACGCCGTACAGGTAGATCGCCAATCCACCGGACACTGCGGTCGGGATGCTCGTGACCAGGTCCGCCAGAGGGCCGATGAAGCCCAGGAGGATGGCGATGGCACCAGCAGCGATCAGGACCGGTCCGGAGTAGTTGCGGGTGATCACCATCAATGAGTTGTTCTCACCGTAGTTTGTGCCCGCCGTGCTGCCGAAGATGCCGTTGATGATGTCGTCGAGGCCATCCAGCATCAGGTTCAGGCCTATGTAGCGGCTTAATCCAACTTTTTGCACACCCTTCTGTTCAGCCAGGTGGTCGACGTACAGGCTGATCTGATACAGGTGCGCCGTCGACTCGGGGATGGTGGCGATGCACATGACGCCTACACTGAAGATGATCGAGATAGTCATCGGGTCGTTAAAGACCGGGAAGGTGATGTGCGGAGCGCGGATAACCGCCGAGGTGAAGGCCAGGTTTACGAGGCCAAAGGGGATGGCGATGATGTAGCCGGTGATGCCGCCGAGTAGAATTGGAAGCAGCCCGATAAAGCCCTTACCCTGCAGGTAAACAGAGTAGCAGATCGTCGCCACGAGGGTGATCAAAGCCACCACCCACCAGGTGTTCGAGCCAGTTGCAATGCCGCTGGATGAGCCAGAGGCCATGCCCAATGCCGCGGCGCCCAGGCCAATACCAATGGTGCAGGCGACTGAACCGGTGACAATGGGGGGCAGAACTACATCGACGGCCTCTTTTCCGCCGACCAGACGAATGAGCAACCCAACCACGACATTGATGATACCGGTGGCGAGGAAGCCCGCCTGGACGATAGAGAGCAGGTGGTCGCTCACCGGAACCCCAAATTGTGCATGGGTGACGGCGGTGACTGCTGCAATATAGCTGAAGCTGGAGCCGTAGTAGAGAGGGATGAACTTGCCCATGCTTAGCTTTGACCCGATCAACGCCGTGATCGTGCCCAGGCCGGTGATCGTCAGCACTGTGCTCACATGGAACCCCATGAGCATGGCGCATAAAACTGTCGCCGGGAACATAGTGATCACGTGCTGCAGGCCTAGCAAGATCATTTTGCCGAAAGGAGGCTGGTCATTCGGCAGATAACCCATGACTGCCGGTTTGACTTTTGCTGCTGTTGTGGCCATTTGCGTCTTCCTTCCTTGGATAGATAAAGTATTCCTGATCAGGATAGTCGTTGACAGCTTGCTTAGTTGAGGATGCGATTCTTCCCTATACTTCCTGTACACGGAAGCCGACATCCCTGCCGAAATGGGTTCAACAGAATCCGTTAGTGATCAGTTGCCTCCTTTCAGCCGGTTGCGCGATCGTTCGCAGATCCAGAATAATAAAAAATCATAATATTATGGATCACGCAGCCATGGCGATTGTAAATTTCAGCGGACGTAGTGTGACATGAGCCAGGCAATGATGACGAAGACGATTGCCACGGGCACTACATACATCACCATTCTCACTTCAGCAATGGACTTCCAGTCGCGTTTATCACCTTCTGTCCGATCGGATAAAGTATGTAACTCGCTGGAATTTTGTTTGGGCTCTTCTTCTGTCTCTGCTTTGGTCTCAATTTCTGGAAATTGTTCGGCCATTTTCAATCCTTATCGTCTAAAAGTGTTTTTCGGGTCAGCGCCACTATCTCCGTTATGATTTTGCCGCCAGGCGGGTTGCCAGAGTCTTGTCCAAAGTTTCAAAACCCTTATTGATCATGCTTTTGCCAACGCTATCGATGAGCCTTTGCCCAACGCTCATCAATTTCCCGCCGATGATCAGCTCACCGGTATATTTGAGCAAAGTTTTGTCGCTGCCTTGTTCCTCCAGGACCACGTGACCGACTCCCCGGGCAAACCCTGCCGCGCCCTTCCCTTCCGCAGTCAGTGTGCAGCTCTCAGGAGGGATTTCATCGGAAACAGTCAGCTTTCCTGTAAAGGCAGCGTTGACCGGCCCAATACGCACACCGATCGCCCCTTCGTATTCATTCTCGTTCACCTGTTTTAGGGTTTGGGTTCCGGGTATGCACGTGGCAAGCACATCCGGGTCTCTCACAATGTTCCATACTTCTTCCCGCGGCCCGTTGAAAAGATATTCACCTTCCAGTTTCATCGATCTCATCCCTCCCAAGTAAACAGACAATGTGCATCCCAGACTCAGGCGAGTCTCAAGATGTTTTACTTTCCTCGAGCAGCTCGAACAGGCGGTTCGGGCTCAACGGAATCTCGCGAACTTCCAGGTTGTAATCCGCCAGCGCATTTTCAACTGCCTGGGCAAAGGCGGCCGGTGTGGGGATTGCTCCGGCTTCTCCCACACCCTTGATGCCCAAGGGGTTCAGCGGAGAAGGGGTAGATAAATGTCCGATTTCGATGTAAGGCATATCCGTGGCTCTGGGTATCAGATAATCCATGAAAGTGCCGTTCATCAATTGCCCATTCTCATCGTAAACCAGCTTCTCAAAGAATGAGTTGCCTACTCCAAGCGACACCCCGCCGTGAATCTGACCGTCGACAATCAGGGGATTGATTACAGTGCCGCAGTCGTGAGCAATCACATAGCGCTTGATCTCCACTCGCATGAGCTCGGTATCGACCTCGACGATCATGGCGACCGTGCCACCGGCTGTCGCCCCATACGGAGGGCCGTAGTATGCCGTGGCTTCCAACCCAGGCTCGGCCCCCGGTTCCACAGCGCCGCGCGAAGGGTTGGCTTTGACCGCCAGCTCACCCAACGGGATGCAGGTCGTTGGGTGGGTCGCCGAGTGAATCTCGCTGTTTTCCAACACCAGGTCTTCCTCAGGCACCTGCAGCGTTTTGCTGGCTAGTTTGAGGATCTTGGCCCTCACCAGGGAGGCGGCTGCATGGATAGCATTGCCGGCAACCGTCGCGCCGCGGCTGGCGAAAGTGCCAGCTCCCCAATGGAACTGGTCGGTATCGCCGGTGACTACACGCACATCCTCGACCGGCACGCCGAGCTGTTCAGCTACTACCTGTGCAAAGGAAGTGTAATGGCCCTGCCCTTGCGTGCCTACCCCGGTTGCCACACTCACCTTGCCGCTGGCTTCCACGGTGACCCGGCCGCCTTCATAAGGCCCGACGCCGGTCCCTTCGGTAAAGGTGACCACGCCAATGCCGACATGTTTGCCTTGCGCCCTCAATTTTGGTTGTTCTTCTTTTATAAATTGTTCGTACTCAATCATTTCCAGCGCTTTGTCGAGCGTTGCCGGGTAGTTCCCGCTGTCCAGGATGTTCTTGGCAAAATCCTGGCCGATGATCCCGGTCCGGTAAGGGAATTCCTCCGGCTGCAGGTAGTTGCGCCGGCGAATCTCTGTGGGATCGAGGCCCAATTTCTTGGCTGCCAGATCCATCAGCCGCTCCATGACGAACACCCCGTATGGCCGGCCGGCGCCGCGCACCGGCGTTACCAATATCCGGTCGGTGAACGCTACCCTGAACTCGGAATAGTAATTCGGCACTTTGTAAGGACCCGTGGTGTGCGTCTGTGTATTGAGGGGAACAGTCAGCGCATAGGAGTTGAAGGCTCCCGTATCCTGCACGAATACGTCCTTCACCCCCAGAATCTTCCCGTCTTTGGTCAAGGCGATCTCAGCATCGTGGATCTGGTTGCGTTCCTGGGTCATCGCCAGGAAATTCTCCTGCCGGTCTTCGATATATTTAATGGGCAGGCCGAGCTTCATTGAAGCCCAGGTCAGCACCACCTCTTCGGGTTGGAAAACCATGATCTTGGGGCCAAAACCGCCGCCCACGAAAGGCGCGATCACCCGCACCTGGCTTTCGGATAGCCCCAGGATACCCGACAACCCATTCCGCAGGGCAATTGGCGCCTGCGTGGTCGCCCACACAGTCAGGTGCTGGCTTTTCGGGTCCCACTGCACGACCAGCCCGCGGTTTTCCATCGCCCCGGCAATGCCGCGGTCGATGACGATATGGGCTTTGATGACCACATCTGCCTGAGCAGCCGCCGCGGCGTAATTGCCGTTTTCTTGCTGAACGTGCGACGCCAGGTTGGTGCCCAGATCGTTATAGACGAGTGGCGAGCCGGGTTCGAGCGCTTTTTCCACGTCCACAACCGGATCGAGTGGCTCCAGATCGGCAACGATATCCGCCAGCGCATCTTCAGCAATATAGCGGCTTTTGGCGATGACCACTGCGATTGGCTCGCCCTGGTGGCGGATTTCTTCGCGTGCCATCGGAACTTGAGTACGTTTATTGAAGACCACCCCCGGAATCGCCGTCGGCGCAGGCACCAGCAGCGGGCCGGGTTTCCAATAATCGCCCATATCTTTGGCGGTATATACGGCGATCACCCCCGGCCTCGCCAGCGCCGCGGATATATCGATGCTGTTAATGCGAGCGTGAGGGTAATCGCTGCGCAAAAAGGTTGCGTGGAGCATGTCCGGCAACTCGACGTCATCGACAAACAATGCCTGCCCGGTTAATATGCGGGGATCTTCATTCCTTTGGATACGCTTGCCAAAGTATTTGGTTTCCATGGCTCTACCTCCCCTCCTTTACCGACTGGCGCTGTTCGGCCAACTTATCTGAGGCGAGTTCTACAGCCTGGATGATGTGCTGGTAGCCGGTGCACCGGCAGAGGTTGCCATCGATCGCTTCCCGAATTTCTTGCTCGGTTGGGTCCTGATTTTCTTCGAGGAAAGGCAAGACGCTCATGATCATGCCGGGGGTACAGAAACCACACTGCGCCCCGTGAGCTTCGCGGAAGGCCTCCTGTACCGGGTGAAGATGATCGATCGTGCCCAACCCCTCGATCGTCCGGATTTCATGCCCGACTGCCTGAACCGCAAACAGCAGGCACGACCGGACGGGTGAGCCGTCAAACAAGATGGTGCAGGTGCCGCACACGCCATGCTCGCATCCGACATGCGTTCCGGTAAGGCCCAGCTCGTGGCGGATAAAATCCACCAGGAGCATGCGCGGTTCCACCTCACGCTCGTAGGCCATTCCGTTCACAGTGACTTTAACATTAATCAAATCACTCATATCTCCCTCCTCACCGCCCCGCCCGTTCGAAGGCTTCGGTGAGAGCCTGGCGGGCCAGAACCTCAGCCAGGTGACGTCGATATTCCACCGAGCAGTGGATGTCGCCCCCGGGTTCGATATCGACATTCGCTGCTGTCTCGGCAGCCGCGTGGATCAACTCCGCCGTTGGCTTCTGTCCGGTAAGCATCTGCGCCGCTTGCCTCGCCAGTACGGCAGTTTCTCCCACACTGAGGAATGCAATCCGCGCAGACCGGCATTTACCGGCTTCATCCAGCGATACCATTACGGCGACTCCGACGAGTGCCTGAGCGCCTGCCTGGCGTTCCATCTGCCGGTAGCTCCACCCGCTGTGCGCAGGCGTGGGGGGAAGCTCGACCTCGACGAGCAGCTCTTCCGGTTCGAGCACCGATGTAAACGGCCCGACGAAAAATTCTTCTGCGGCGACCCAGCGCTCGCCCTGCTGGCTGCGGATGCGCATCCGTCCGTTGAGCGCTAACACGACTGCCGGGAGCTGCGCGGTGGGGTCGGCGTGCGCGATCGCCCCTCCGAACGTCCCCCGGTTGCGGATCTGCGGGTGAGCCATAAAATGCATGGCCGCTGCGATGATCGGGAATTTCTCTTTGATCAGGGCATCGTGCTCGACCTGGCTGTCGCGTGTCATCGTTCCAATCGCCACGCCTCCATCGGAGGTGGGCCGGATGTAAAACAGCTCTTGAACATTATTCAAGTCGAGAAGCGCAGGCGGTTGGGCAAGGCGGAAGTTCATCGAAGGAACCAGGCTTTGCCCCCCAGCCAGTACTTTGACCCCATAACCCAACTCTGCCAGACGGGCCAACGCCTCGTCTACATTGGTTGGGGCGTAGTACTCAAATGAAGCGGGTTTCATTTCCTAATACCCTCCTGTTGCAGGGGGAAAATTATGGGAAAAAAGTGGTAACGTCGATCCGGAGCCTGTCCCCGATGAGATCGGTTCTCCTTGCGGGAGCAGGCCTCCGGATATGCTTATTCCTATCCTTCTTTAAAGGCCACGAAGCGGCCCCACATGGACTCGGCTTCCATGGCTTTCTGGACAAAGCACCCGATGTAGTACCGTCCGCTGGGCATATCGGCAATCTGCCCACCCAGGTTTTCGGCATGGACAATCCTTTTTGGGAACAGGTTAAAATGCATGTCCTGATAATATTGATCGTATGGGTACATCTCATCCCACTCTTTACCGAAATCTCTCTTCAATTTAGCATTAGCTTCGGCGAAGGTCTTGGGGTGCCAGATACGCTGGATGGTGTTCATGGGGTGGTCAGCAGAGACGGCGTCGATCCCGATCCATTTAATCTTCATATCGACACACCATTGTCCAAAGTCCGGAGAGGGACCCGGGTGCTTGATCATATAGCGGAATTCATCGGAGTCTGGGCTGTTCCATCCATATTTTGACCATCCGATTTTGATAATCAGGATGTCGCCTTCATGGACATCGACGACATCCATGATCATCTTTGGCGTATATACGCTCGAATTGCTGACAAGCTCAGAGATATCGGCCACCACGCCTGGGCCAACCCATTCTTCAAGGGGTACCTGGCCGATAGTTCGCCCGCCGGTGGGGTAGAAGTGCTTCTCCCCATCCATATGGGTTCCCAGGTGGATACTGGCGTTGCAGATCGAGCCGTTGCGCCCCATCCCAAAATGTTGCCCGCCAACTCGCTTGGTATAGGTCACGGTCAGCGGCACGTAGTTGGCCCACTGCGGGTTCTGTACGCTGAAAGGCACGGTCATGTCCAGCATCTCGCAGGCTTCCATCTCCTTGAAGAACTCATCCTCGGACATCCCTTTCGGAGCCTGGTAAGCCACAACCCGCGCCCAGGCCGCTTCGACTTCCATGAAGGGGATCGGTTGGATGGTGATCCAGGCACGCTGGTTGCTGAGCTTATCGATATCACCCACAAGCGCTTCGGCAAAGACCAGGTGGGCTTTCGGCAGCGTGATGTGCGTCATGGTGTAATATTCATCTTGCGGGAACATCTCATCCCAGGTTTTACCGTACTCTTTCTTGAGCTTCTCTTCCGCTTTTTGGAAGTGGTTTTCGTGCATGCGCCGGATCGGGGTGTTCATGGGATGCTCAGCGCACCCGCAGTCCACGCCGACCACTTTAAACTGCATATCCAACGCCCATTGGAAGAACTCGGGGGAAGGGCCTGGATGGCGGACGTAAAATCCGAACTCTTTTGATTCAACCCCACCCTGGGCATTTGGGTTCAGGGTATCGGGTCGATCCCAAGAATAACGATGGTAACCGGTATTGATGATCAGGATATCGCCTTTCTTGACGTTGGCTTTAGCCATGATCATTTCAGGCGTATAAAGGCTGTAATCGGATACCTCATCCGAAATGTCGACTACCACACCGGGCCCACTCAGCGCCTTCAAGGGGATATCCGCGATAGCACGTCCCGCCGAATGGAAGGCGCGCTCGCCCACCAGGTGCGTACCCACCGTATTGCTCCAATTTAAGATCTGACCATTCGCTCCTGCGCCGCCCCCATATGCGCCTGTCAGGCGTTTGAAGAAATGTACCTCCAACGATTTCTCTCCCGGCCAGGGTGGAGTGAAAATGCTGCACCCCTGAGTCAAATCGAACGCCTTGGCATTAGCCATCATATTGATAAATTCGTCCCGTTTCATACATCCCTCCAGAAATGGTATGGATTTTGGTTAGAAACCGTATTTTTCTGCAAAGGCAACCAGAGCATCTTCAAAGATATTCATCGGTGGGGTCACTACGCCCGCGCCGACCTGGCCGATGCCTGGGTCTTTATGGGCGACGCCTGTATTCACCCTGGGCAGCATGCCCTTCTCGACCACTTTGCGGATATCGATCCCCGTCGGGGTACCGCGGAAGTCGAGCTGAGGAATAGTGAAGTATTTATGCTCTGCAAAAGTGATCTCATACATATCCAGGGTAGTATTGATGGCATCCTTCGGCGTTCCACTGATAAAGGTAACGATCGCCGGAGCGGCAGCCATGGCAAACCCGCCGATACCGGCCGTCTCGGTGATCGTGCTGTCGCCGATGTCGGGGTTGGCATCTTTGTCTGTAAAACCGGGAAAATACAGAGCCTTGACGTGTCCTGCGGGACCGGTGAACCATTGATCACCTAACCCACTGACACGGATGCCGAAATCCGTCCCATTACGGGCCATCACCGTCACAATGGTCGACCCTTCGACATTGTGCCCGGCTAAGGTCATGGTCTTGCAACCCGCCATCACCGGGTTCAAAATGCTCAGGGCGTTATCTCCCAGGAATCGGATGATCTCAGCGGCGGTATTCTTTTCTTTGGTCACGCGCACGATGTTGGGAGCCAGGATATTGGTATACTGCAATGACGCCGCATCCAGACGGTTGTGGCCGTCGTCGCCCATATGTAGAGCTTTCGCCAGGAGCGTGCGGATGTCGACCCCATCGCCCTCTTTAATGGCTGAATCCAGCACAGGACCGAGCACCTCATTCATCCACTGCATTTTGGCAATGACTTCGGGGCTGTAGGCGCCCATGCGCAGGACTTTGCCGCGCCCTTCGTTAAGGCCTGAATACGCCCTGTTCCCGTGGGTTTTATTCTCGACAATGTACACCATCATCGAGGGTGAGATGACACCCGCCATTGGGCCGACTGCGTCGTGGTGGTGGCAGGGAGCGAATTCCACTTTCCCAGCCTGCACCAGAGCTTCAGCCTCTTCAGCATTTTTTGCCTTGCCTTCGAAGATCAAAGCTCCAAATACTGCGCCTTTAACCGGCCCCGCCATGCGGTCCCAGGTGACCGGGGGTCCCGCATGCAAGAGCAAATTGGGGTGCATTCCCGGGATTACCTCGATCGCTTTTGCCACGCCCACCAAAACCGGACGCGCTTCCATCATCCGTTCCACAGCTTTGGCATTTGCCTGTTCAATATCGACCATGGTTTATCCTCCAAAAAAATCACTCGAGGCGGGATGGCTACCCTTAACCTCGAGTGGTAATAATTACTTCTTCATCTTCTCCAGAATGGACATCAACCGTTCATTCCCTCCGGCTGGAGGCCGCCAATCTACCTGGATGACCGGAGTTCCCTGGGCAGTCAGGTTTTCCGCAAAGGACTCCAATCCAACGTTGATCGCGATCAACGTGCCCTGCAACGTGGCCAACGCAACCGGTGTTGTGGCTGCTGCTTCTGGTTGCTCTTTGGGCTGGTTGAGCGCCTGAAGGATCCTGCCGGCGTAGCGCACCACGGTTTCATTGCTGGGAT
Source organism: Chloroflexota bacterium (assembly GCA_023381565.1). GTDB lineage: Bacteria > Chloroflexota > Anaerolineae > Anaerolineales > Anaerolineaceae > JAMCRR01. The sequence continues at coordinate 86,291 of JAMCRR010000197.1, read as the reverse complement.
GCACCCAGGCCCCGGCAGCTTTCAATTGCTCGATCTGATGGTCGAGGGTTTGCGGGTCTTCATCTGTGCCGGTAACCACCGCCACCACTTCCAGGTAGCGGCCGGCTGCTTCAGCCAACTTTCGCGCCTTCGCAATTGCCGGGCCAAGCTCACCCGCCGGATCTGGATGGGAGCCATATCCCAGCACCACGTCCAGCATAATCACCGCCACCTGTGGATCGGCAGCTTCCTCCAGCAGCCTGCGGATGCGTAGCTCGTTATCCATCATAGGATGCAGCCGTCCGACGGTGAACTCGTCTTCACCCAGGTCAACAATGGTATGCTCCTGGCTAACCAGCGAGTTTGGCAGGCGGTTCTCTTTATTCAATGGGGCATTGGCGAACACACGCGGCAGGTAATCTTGCAGGATGAACTGCGCTTCATAAGCCAGTGTGCCGCCAGAAAACAGCCCGCGCAGATAACGCTGGCCTGGAGCGAAGCGGTCAATCTTGACTTTTGATTCCTCAGCGACCGGCGTCCCCTGGTTGGCAATTTTCACTGCCTGCTCCGCCGCATCGTCCAGACTGCCGGCAAAGGTCAGATTGTCCACCTGGCGCGCGGCAGGCGTGCGCCCGATGAAGTTCACCACCACCGGTTTGCCCGCGCGCCGGGCAACCTCGAGGACCTTCTCGGCGACTTTTGGCGCCGGTGGCTTGGAAACCAGCACGATGACGCGCGTTTCAGGATCCCTGCTCAGCACATCGATCCCCTGCAAGAAGGTCACCGCTCCGACCTTCTCAGAAAGATCGCGTCCGCCCGTACCGATGCCGTAGGTAATCCCGCTGCCGAGTTGATGGATGTGGGAGGTCACCTGCTGCAAGCCGGTGCCGGCTGCCGCCACCACCCCAATCGGACCCAGGCGCACTTTATTGGCAAAGCCCAGGCCAACCCCGCGGATGATGGCTGTGCCGCAATCGGGTCCCATCACCAGCAATCCTTTTTCTGAAGAGATTTGTTTGAGCTCTATCTCTTCATCAACGGAAACATTATCGCTGAATAGGAAGACGTGCTTATTCAGCCGCAGCGCCTGGCGGGTTACCCCGGCCGCGTAGCGTCCGGCGACCGAGACGAGAACCCATTCCGCCTCCGGGAGCTCCTGGACGGCGGTCTCCAGGCTCTGCGGGCGGTGTTCCTGGCTGCTGGTGGATTTGCGCCTGTTGATCAGCTCATCCACTTTGGAGAGCGCTTCAATCGCCCCCGTCTCAGTCTCAGCGCGCACGACAATAATGAGATCATCCGGTTTGGCTGACTCCGCTTCTGCCGGGAGCAGATCGATGTGCGCGAGCAGCTCCTTGTTGGCTTCTGTTCCCATGATCACCCCTGCATCCTGGACACCGGGGAGGGTAGCCAGCGATCGCTGCAGTTGCATCAGGAATGCCGAATCATAATACGCGCCAGATCGGATTTCAACTTTGATACTTGCCAAGTTATCCTCCTGAAATAAATGTTCGAATAAAGCCGTGGTCCCACTATTATTGCTTGATCGAACTAATTTTTTATACTATTAGGTATACAAATAAGGGAGTAAAAAAATAAATCTGCCTGTCCAGCCATGGTATCTTGACAGGGGAGATCATTCATATCGTTGAGGCGGGATTAATTGATGCGGCTTCAGAAATATTCTCTGACGCATGTTACCAGTACTTCTCATGGGTAAGAGTATTAACCCCGACCTTATTCACGAGCATTGGTTTCAGCAAATTGATCTAGATATACCGATGTCAATAATCTCACGGAAATTTGGGACGAAAAACTTGCTGCCGCAAGCTTCAAAAGTGAGTATAGCATCAGTTTAACCTCGTGTCAATCATTTCACAATTGTGCTGTGTGATTTATTTCTCAGACAAATGTCATAAGCACTGCCAACCCGGATAAAGCCGGTTGATAACTCGGGGTATAATCAGTTGAACCGGTTTCCAACGCCCGATTTATTTCGACACGTACAGCTACACGCAGGTCGTTCCCATGGGTAACAATCAGAGGGTTGTTGCTCGGGCTTTTTATGAGCTGGATCAATCTTTAATCGAATAGATACCCAAAAGGAGCCGCAGGAATGAAACTAGATCCCCCAGAAAAAGTATCGCAAGAACAGATCACCCTGGATGTACGTGAAATCGAACCTTTGCTTCAAGCTCCGCCGATGGATTTGAAACCATGGCCCGAAGCGATGATCACCCTCAAGGATGGGCGGGTGTTGTACATTCGCGAAGCCCGACTGGACGACGTCCCGTTGCTACTAGAGTACATGAAGAAGGTGATGGATTGCGATCACGATTTCTATGACATCGTCGGTGCTCGCGTGTATGCCGAAATATTGGGATGGCAGCGCAAACGCGTCAAAGATCCCTTCACCCTGATCGGCTTATTCGATGGAATGCTGGCCGGGTTCGCTAACGGCCGCGTGATGAATGAAGACATTGCCATTAGCCTGCACACGATGACCTTCGCCCGTGGCGGACGCATTGGCTACGCCATGTATTATGCGAAGAGCTTCTACGCCCTCGAGACCCTGGGTTGCAAGGAGTGGTGGTCTACATTTGAGAGCTACAATGGCTGGAGAATGGCCGGTCTTGAAATGGCCCAACCTACTTACCCATGGCCTGAATACCAGCACGAACTCGGGGGCGCCCGCGTCTACTATGTCACCAAGAGGCATTGGAACACATCCCTGAAAAACTTCACCCGCCAGATGATTGGCGCCGACTTCAATTTCAATGTTACGGATGAGGTCCGCAAGCGGAATGAGGTCTTCCGGGTGCCGGATCAGGTAACTCTCTAATCTCAAATCACAATTATTTGCTCCCGCCATAGGCCGTCTGCAAGACACACTGGATCGGTCTATGGCGGTATTTTGCGGATCAAGAGACAGCAGTCGTATAGAGGGTAATGTTATAATTCCATTGATAAGCAATCTGCTGGTGAACATATCCTAGCATCAGGAGGGTTTCAGATGGAAATCATTACCAATTCATTCAAACGCAGCGATCTCGTAAAAGTTACCGGCCGGATCGATAGCGCCACTTCCTCTCAACTGGCGGAAACTTTTAATAACATCCAAAAAAATGGACGTTATAAAATTGTCTTTGATATGGCCGCGGTTGATTTCATATCCAGCTCGGGGTTGTGGGTTTTGGTGAACGCTCAAAAAACCTCCAAGCGCTACAACCGCGGCGAGATTGTCCTGGCATGCGTCCCTGCTCGCATCTATTCAACGCTCGATCTAGCCGGGTTTGTCCCATTTTTCAGGACATTTGACGACGTTACCGCCGCAGTAGGGTATTTCTAACCTTTTCATAAGCATTCATTACGCATGGCGAGCTCCACTTTTCCAGGCCGCTTTGAGAACCTGGCCAGGATCGATGAATTTGTCAGGCAAGGCGCTGAACTGGCCGGCCTGAATGAAGACGATATCTATTCCGTACGAATCGCCGTGGAAGAGGCATGTTCCAATATCATCGAGCATGCCTACGGCGGGGAGGGAAAAGGCAGCATCTTTTGTACGGTCTGTCCCGATGAAAGCGGTTTGACCATAACCCTGGTTGACCACGGGCTCCCTTTCGACCCGCGCTGCGTGCCTCCCCCAAACCTTCATGCCGATTTATCGCATCGCAAAGAGGGAGGTTTAGGTCTTTACTTTATCCAGAAATTGATGGATGAAATCCATTTTGATTCATCTGCAAATTCCGGCAACCAGTTGATCCTGATAAAAAGGAAAAGGATATCTTGAAAGATCGGTTTCCGCCCGAACGCCTTTCCCTATGGAAACAACTGCTGGAGATCAGCTCCCGGTTGATCGGATTGCCGTCGACCGCAGCCCAACGCGATTTCATCGTTCGTGAGCTGTCAGCATTGTTCGGTTGCCAGGTGATGCTTTGCTTCGCTGACACGGCTTTCATCTTGCCCGGAGTGGAGAAAATCGACCGCGTTTCGGGGGATACTGCTTCGATCTTGATGAAGCAAGCCTACGAAACCCGCCAGATCCAGCTCTCCTGGATGAAAACCGGGCAGGAGGATCTGGATTCGAAGCAGCGGGTAGTCACCATGGCGATCCCCCTGCTGGCTCAAGATACGCCGATCGGAGCATTAGAAGTTACTCGTTCGGGTGGTCCCGTTTTTTCCCAAGAAGAAATTGGCTTTATTTCGGAGGCGATTAAATATATTTCTGAGGTGCTGTCAGTCACTCACCAGGTAGCGATCAAGAATTGGCGCCTCGAGCAACTCTCCCTCGTCCGCTCGGTTAGCGCGCACATTGCCAACATTCTCGATTTAAGCGAGCTTTCCCGGCAAGTGACAACTCTGATCCAGGATACGTTCAAGTTTTATTATGTAGGTATCTTCACCCTCGAGATTAAACAGGGCTGCTTGCGTTTCCGTGCCAGCGCGGGTTCTAACGCCGAAAATCACCAGCACAGCGATGTGCCCGAATTTACGATCTGCCTGGGCGAGGGGATTGTTGGACAGGTAGCTGCAACGGGAGAAGAGATCCTGGCTGCCGACGTCCGCCTCGAACCGCGCTACCATTACGTAGATTCCCTTCCTGAAACCCAGTCGGAATATGCCCTGCCCCTGAAAATCGAGAACCGCGTTTTAGGTGTCCTGGATATCCAGAATAACCGGCTCAACGCCTTCCACGAGATCGACCGCATGGTTTTACAGGTCTTAGCGGATAACATCGCCGTTGCCGTCGAAGGAGCGCGCCTTTATGATAATCTAAAGAGGAGAACTGACCAGATTGCCGCGGTCTCCGAGGTCAGCCGGGCAATTACCTCCATTCTAGACCTGGATCAGCTGTTGGATGAGATCGTTACACTGCTGCACAAGCGTTTCGGCTACCCGTTCGTGCACATTTTTACCGTACACCCCGGCCGCAGGAAGGTGATCTACCAGGCCGGCAGCGGAAAGCGTAGCCAGGCATTTCGCGAGCAGGGTCTTACGTACGACCTGGACGCTCCTCAGGGGGTGATCCCCTGGGTGGCTCGCACGGGAAAGACGGTCGTGGCGAACGACATAGAAAAGGAACCGCTTTACCTCCCTTCCCCACTGCTACCGCTCGAAACCCGCTCTGAACTCGCCGTCCCCCTGCTTTTCGGGGATGATGTTTTGGGTGTGATGGACGTGCAGAGCGATCAATACAACGCTTTCGACGACGATGCCCGCTCGTTATTTGAAGCGCTGGCAGACACCATCGCTGTGGCCGTCCGCAACGCCTTCCTGTACTACTCTGAGAGCTGGCGGCGGCAGGTGGCAGATAGCCTGAGAGATATCGCCGGTTTGCTTTCATCTGGCGTGACCCTGGACCAGATGCTGGAAGCGATCCTGACCGAGCTGGACCGCAACCTGCCCTGCGACGTGGCTGCCATCTGGCTCATCGATGAAGGGACATCGCCTTCAGTTTCTGGTGAACCCTCCCTTTACCTGGCGGCTATTCACGGGCGCGATAGCCAGCGGATAAACGATATCCGCAGCATGATACCGGGCAAGGATTATTGGCTGAGCAAAACGTTTTACAGCGACCAGCCGATCATTCGACCAGGTGAAGACCAACCCGGTCCCTTGGGAAGAGCTTTAAGCTACCCTCCCGCTTACTCATCGATTGGCGCCCCGTTACGGGTTGGCGACCGGCGTCTGGGCGTGATGGCTCTGGCTCACCCCACCTCGGGTCGCTACGGCAGCGAAGCGCAGAAGATGACGGCTGCATTCGCCAGCTACGCTGCGGTCGCCATCGACAATGCCAAATTGTATGATACTGCCCAGGATCAAGCCTGGGTTGCTACCGTCATGCTTCAAGTGTCTGAGGCTACCCAATCGCTTTCTTCAGTCAACGAGCTTCTCAATACGATCGCCCGCCTGACCCCCATGCTGGTGGGCGTCAAAGGTTGCGCGTTCTTCCTATGGGATCCAGGCTCCGAAAGGTACCAGCTCGCCGCGGCGCACGGCATCGATGCCGAGTACCAGGCTGATTTGCGCCTCCATCCGATCAAGCCTGGCGAAGCTCTGGCTTTCGACGAGGTCCGCTTCGGCAAGCAGCCTGTCTTTATTCAGGATTGCCAGCAGGAGCTGCGATTAGCCGGTTCAGTCTCCTGCGTTCAGGATAACTACGTTTTCGTCCTCCTGCCCCTTCTCACTCACAATGAAGTCCTGGGGGCATTTCTGATCGAACATCTCAAAGAACAACCCACCCCCGAAGGCGCCAATACGATTGTTGATGAGCGCCTGGCTGTTTTACAAGGTATTGCTCAGCAGGCCGCGGTTGGGGTAGAGAATATCCACCTCCTGGAAGCAAAACAGGAAGAAGCCTACGTCACAGCCGTGCTGCTGCAGGTCGCCCAGACGGTGGTAAGCTCGAATGAGCTCGAAGACATCCTGGCCTCAATTTTGCAAACCCTACCAATACTGATCGGGATCGACTGCAGCGTTATCTATCTGTGGGACGAGCGCCGCCAGGTATTCCACTTGGGAGAAATCTACCCGGGTACGTGGGAGATCGATGCTCTGTTTTCTTCACGAGCTTATTCTACGGGGGAGTACCCACTATTGGATGGGGTGAAAGACAGTGATGATCTGGTTGTGTGCCAGACTGAAGAGGCTCTATCACCTGACCGCTGGCTCTCGTTGATCCCTCAGGCGAGCTCTCAGAGCGACACTAATCCACTCCTGGAAAAATCCGGAAGTTTAGTGATGGGTTTCCCATTATCTGTCAAGGGTGACGTATACGGTGTTCTTCTTACCCAGGAATCTGGGGTGGCGCCTGCGTTTCGCGAGCGGCGTGTCGAGATCATCCACGGAGTTACCCAACAAATCTCTCTGGCAATCCAGAACGACCGGTTTAATAAGGAGGTCGTGGAGCATGAGCGGCTGGAACGCGAGTTCCAACTGGCGCGAGAGATCCAGCAAGCCTTTTTACCGGGGAAGCTTCCTTCGATAGGTGGGTGGGAGATGGACGTGCGCTGGCGGCCTGCACGGCAGGTGGGCGGCGACTTTTACGACGTGTTTCATCTGCCAGGGAGGAAATTAGGGTTGGTGATCGCCGATGTGTCGGATAAGGGGATGCCGGCGGCATTGTACATGACCGTTACTCGCACACTGATCCGCGCTGCCGCCCAGGAAATCTCTTCTCCGGCGAAAGTATTAAAGCGGGTAAACGACCTGCTCTTGATGGATTCGCAGTACGCCATGTTTGTGACAGCTATCTACGCCATCGTATCCCTGAAGGATGGCAGCGTGCTATATGCCAACGCCGGCCATAATATCCCCCTGCTCGTGAAGTCAGGAACCAACCAGTCCGAGCATCTGGCAAAAGGGGGCACTGCGCTGGCGGTATTTAAGGAGATAAACCTGGAAGATCACCGGGTGGTTTTATCACCGGGAGATAGCCTCGTGCTTTATACCGATGGTATCACCGAGGCTTTTTCCCCAGAAGGGGAGATCTTCGGGGAAGAAAGATTATTAGAAGCGATCCAATCGAGGCCTGCGCAGACTGCCCAAGAGCTGGCAGGGATCCTCGACCGATCCAACACCGAATTTTCCGGTGATGCCCCACCCTCGGATGACATTACTTTACTGGTCCTGCACAGATCTCAAATCCACCCCCACTGACCTGCTAATTTGACCGGTCGCTCAATCTCTAATCATCGCCATGCGTACTTCGGGAAGCTCGACGTACCAGATCAACACGGCTGACAGAAGCATCGAAAGAACGGAAAGAATAATGTAGCCTGTATCGACAACCTGGGCTCCGTTGATCGTCTCGATCGCATGGGGCATAAGCATCATTAACCGGCTGATTATGCTCAAACCCTGGGCAAAGGCGATTAAGTGCCAAGGCCAGGTGATCTCTCCCCTACGCGCCAACAACCGGGCATCAGCTGCCACAACCAATATGGCTAATAAGACAGGCAGCCACCACTCTTGAGTATCCGCAGCGAATGAGGCGGCGGGAAACATAACCAGCGGGATGACCTGGAGAATCAATAAGCTGATAATCACCGGTTTTTTAGCTAGAGTCTGGCGTATCATAAACGCCCCTTTCCTGCTCAAATGTGAGAGTTCCATCAGGGTTTTGAGGGTTCTCACGATTATAGTGAGCAAAAACTCTAATGTCAAGACATCCGGAGTGAATTGGCTTCATATTACATCTTGACAGTTCTCATATTATTCTGTATATTCATTTGATAATTTAATTCCTTCACAATATCTATAAACCATCTCAATATCATCTATCTGGTTTAGTTTGGTTTCCTCATTAAAAACAATATTCCTCTATACTAGGCATTCTTATCGGAGTATATGAATTACTTCATTAGAAGGGAGGTGGTTTCGGGCTACTATCGAGAGAACCAGAGGAAATTACAGTCTCTGGTAACGCGCTAGATGTCTTGCAATAAGGTAGTCAGTTCTTGATTTCCATACATGATAGGAGAAGAAATCTGATGCGTGCCTATAAAGTGTTTTCTGTATTAGCCCTTATCGCCATGCTCGTGGCAGCATGCACCCCCGCCGCAGCGCCCACCGCAGCACCCACAACGCCACCACAACAAACAGCACCCACCACGGCTCCAGCAGCCCCCGCCACAGCACCAGCCGCTTCCAGCGGCGGTACTTTGAAAGTTGCCATTTTGGCTCCTCTCTCTGGTGGACAGCCTACGTTTGGAGTAAGTACTCGCGATGGCGCTTTATTAGCCATCAAGCAATGGAATGCCAAGGGCGGCGTCCTGGGGATGCAGATCGTTACCGACGTGGAAGATAGCCAGTGCCTCCCCGACCCTGCGGTGAATGCGGCCAACAAGGTCATTAACCAGGATAAGATCCACTACATCATCGGCGAAGTCTGCTCGGCGGCTTCCATCCCGGTTTCGGATATCGCCAATGCGGCGAAAGTGATCCAGATGAGCCCCACCTCAACGAACCCTCTGGTAACCGTGGATCAGAACGGCCAGACGAAGCAATACATCTTCCGCGCTTGCTTCATTGACCCATTCCAGGGCAAAGTTGGCGCCAAGTTCGCGGTCGATACCTTGAAAGCCAAGACGGCCTTCATTATGTACAACCAATCCAGCGACTACGTGCGCGGTCTGGCTGAGGCCTTTGAAGCTTCCTTCACCCAGCTCGGCGGCAAGATTGTAGGTAAAGAAACCTACACGAATACTGACACCGACTTTTCCGCCATTCTTTCCAAAGTCTCAACCGCCAGTCCTGATCTGGTCTACCTGCCTGACTACTACAACATCGTCAACCTGGTGACCAAACAGGCCAAGCAAATGGGCATTGCTGCTCCCTTTATGGGCGGCGATGGCTGGGATTCTGCCGACCTGGATGTAGCTGCAGCAGACGGCGGATACTACACCAACCACTACGATCCGGGCGACACTCGCCCTGAGGTCCAGAACTTCCTGAAGGACTATGGCGCCGAATACAGCGGTAAGGTTCCCGATGCCCTGGCTGCCCTGGCATACGACGCCACCAACCTGCTGCTGACCGGTATCCAGAACGCCGGTGCGGATGATACGACGAAGGTCGCGACCGCCCTGCAAAATATCAAGTTTGACGCAGTTTCTGGGACGATCACCTACGACGCGCAGCACGACCCAATCAAATCCGCCGTGGTCATTCACGTCACCGGCGGGAAGAAAGAATGGGTTGCCACGATTGCCCCGTAACCATTTGATGGATGCTTGATTCGTTTGCTTTGTGGAGGGCGAATTCAAGATCGCCCTCCACCTTGTGAACCTGAGCTAATCCACCCTACTTCAGGAGGTTCGTATCGGATGCAAAAGGCGAGTGTTTCTACAACCGCCCCAACCCTTGCGCACGGTCCCAAAACCAGGTTAGCCTGGGTTGGTCAGGGGTTCCTACTCATCCTGGCTGTGCTGGCCTTATACATCGTTGTTCGCAACCTTATCCAAGACCCCGTTCAATTCGGCCAAATTATTATCGGCGGATTGCAATTGGGTTTTGTGTATGCCTTGATTGCCCTGGGCTACACCATGGTGTATGGCATCGTGAAATTAATCAACTTTGCCCACGGCGATGTTTTCATGGTCGGAGCTTTCGTAAGTTTTTTCTCAGTGACCAAGTTTAACCTTGAATCCTGGCCGGCCGTGGTGTTTCCCGGGCTGCCTGCTGCTGTGGTAGTGGTTATTGGTACATTGACAGTGATTTTGCTCTCCATGATCGTTTGCACGGTGCTCGCCATCACGATCGAGCGGGTAGCCTACAAACCCTTGCGCGATGCCCCCCGCATTGCAGCTTTGATCACGGCCATTGGTGTCTCATTTTTCCTTGAATATTTCGGGGCTTTGAAATTCGTTTTCACGCCCGAGTTTATCCCTTATCCCTCGCCGTTCACGGTTGTCACTTTTTACATTAATAATGGTATCCAGATGATGGTCCCAGGCAAACCCTTGCCGGGGCATGTGGTGACCTTTACCAGCATTTTTGTGATCTTCATCGTAGCTACACTTCTGGTTCAATTCTTGCTTCAATACCTTGTCCACCGCACAAAAATTGGCATTGCCATGCGGGCAACCTCCTTTGACAAGCCCGCAGCACGCTTAATGGGGATCAATGTGGACCAGGTGATCTCGTTTACCTTCGCGGTTGGTGCAGCTTTTGCCGGACTGGGAGGCGTGTTGTACGCCATAGCCTACAGCTCAATCTGGACACAGCTTGGGATTTTGCCCGGTTTGAAAGCATTTGTTGCTGCCGTGGTGGGAGGTATTGGCAGCATCCCCGGGGCTTTTGTTGGCGCATTAATTATGGGCCTGGCCGAGAACCTCACCATGGGATATATCTCCACTCCCATGCGTGATGCTGTGGCTTTCACAATCTTGATCCTGGTACTGCTGATCCGCCCAACCGGGCTCTTTGGCGAACCCGAAAAAGAGAAAGCCTGAGGAAGCAGCCATGGGACTTATCGACATTTTCACCTCTCTGGTAAAGATCATTGCCGTCCTGGCGTACGTCTATGGCTTGCTGTGGGTATTGGGCAAATCCTCCCGCTGGGTCAAAATCGCAGGCATCCTGGTGGCGTTCGGGATCATTCAGCTCGTCATAACCGTAAATATTGGCGGATCACCGATATTCAATGGATTTGACCTCGGGCTACTTTTCCAGGCTTGCTCCATGACCATGGTAGCCCTGGGTTTAAATCTGATCTACGGATTTAACGGCCAGTTCAGCCTTGGGCAATATGGTTTTTACGGCATCGGTGCCTATACGGCTGCAGATATCACCTATCGCTGGATCAATGGGGACGCGCGCGGTCTGATCGTGGTCTTATCCGGGGTCATCATCGTGGGCCTCATGATTTTTGGCCTGCGCCAAATTATCCATCGCTACAGAGGTATTCCCGTCCTCACCCAGTTTACATTGTATCTGGTGGGTACAATCCTCGCCGGCATCGTTGCAGTGTATATTGGCCGTGGAATTGCTCCCGCGATTAACCCCTTGCTGGGTACCAACCTCGTCCCAGGTGCGCTGGCGCAAGGCATCCCTCTTCAGGTGGTTTTCTTCTTAGCAATCATCTGTGCAGGGGTGTTCGCAGCCGAAACGAGCTTTTTGTTTGGTTTGCCCGTTCTCACCCTGGGGAGCGATTACTTCGGGATTGCCACCCTGGGTTTCACTATCGTGGTGAACACCCTGATGCTCAACTCTGATACGATCCTGCCCTTCCCCGAGATGAAAGGTGGCCGCGGGATGATCGGCATTCCGAAGTTGACTACCTGGTTTTGGGCTTTTGTATTCTTAGTATTGGTCATTGTCGTCATGCGAAACATCATCCGTTCTTCGTCTGGGCGCACGATCATGTCCGTCCGCGAGGATGAAGTCGCCGCCCGAGCTATGGGCGTAGATGTGGCTGACACCAAGCTGATTTCTTTTATGGTCGGCAGCCTCTTTGCGGGCATTGGAGGAGCGATTTACGCGCATTATATCGGTTTCTTGAGCCCGAACACGTTCAACTTCTTGTTGAGTTTTAATCCATTGATCATCGTCGTTTTCGGTGGATTAGGCAGTATGAGTGGCACCATCGCGGCCACCTTCGGATGGACCTTCTTCCTGGAAGGTTTGCTACGCAACCTGCTGGGAACGATGGGCACAGACGCGCCTACCTGGCGTTACGTGCTCTATCCGGTGACGCTGCTCGTAGTGATGCTGATCCGGCCTCAGGGTCTGTTAGGCACCACAGAATGGGGCTTTTTGAAGGATATACTGATCAAGCCCCGGGTTAAACCCCAGGTAGCTGCTCCAGGCCCGATCGCACCTGCCGAGTCCCAACAGGGGTTGGATTGACCATGGAGACCACACCCATCCAGACTGAACCCGTTTTAACAATCACCGGCCTGACCAAGTTCTTTGGTGGACTGCGAGCCGTCCATAATTTCGATCTGACCATCCAACCTGGACAGCTTCTGGGTCTGATTGGTCCGAATGGTGCCGGAAAAACGACGATCTTCAACATGATCACCGGTTTATATGTGCCCTCCGGAGGGGAAATCTGTTTCCTGGGTGAGACCATCCTCGGTCAGGAGCCATTCGAGATCACCCGCGCCGGGATCGGACGCACCTTCCAAAATATCCGCCTCTTCCCGAACCTGTCCGTTCTCGATAATGTGCGCATCGCTTACCACCCGCGCGCCGGATACAGCATGTTTGACGCAATTTTTCGGAATTCGAAATATGAGGCCAAAGAACGCGAGCTCACCGAGCAAGCACAAGATTTCCTGGCGATCTTCAACCTGGAGAATATCCAGAATGAACTGGCGAAAAACTTACCCTATGGCGAACAGCGCCGGGTCGAGATCGCGCGCGCTCTGGCCTGCAACCCGCAGCTTCTCTTGCTCGATGAACCCGCTGCGGGGATGAACCCACGCGAGATCGTCCAATTGATGGAGTTGATCCATTTTGTCCGTGACCGTTTCAAACTGACCATTTTGCTGATCGAACACCAGATGCGGGTGGTGATGGGAATCTGCGAGCATATTACAGTGATGGATTTCGGCGAAGTGATCGCCCGAGGGACACCGAAAGAAATCCAGGATAATCCCAAAGTGATCGAAGCCTACCTGGGTAAGGGAGCCGCTCATGCTGCTTGAAGTGCAGGATTTAGACGTTTATTACGGGGCCATCCATGCCCTACAGGGAATATCTTTTAATGTGGAAGAGGGCGAGATTGTATCGCTTATCGGAGCCAACGGGGCAGGAAAATCGACTACCCTGAGGACCATCTCAGGGCTGCTACGCCCGCGTCATGGTTCGATTAAATTCAGAGACCAGGAGATCACCGTAATTCCGGCTGAAAAAATTGTCAGCCTGGGGATCAGTCAAGTGCCAGAAGGACGTAAGATTTTCGCACCGCTGACCGTAAAAGAGAACCTGGACATGGGCGCCTACACCCGGAAGGATCCGGTTGAGATCCAGCAATCTATGGAACGCGTCTTTACCAGCTTTCCCCGCTTGAAAGAGCGCCTGAACCAGCTTGGCGGCACGCTTTCAGGCGGCGAGCAGCAGATGCTGGCAACCGCCCGCGGTTTAATGAGCCACCCTTCCCTGCTCCTGCTGGACGAACCATCTATGGGGCTCAGCCCAATCCTGGTCGAGGAAATCTTCCGCATCATCCAGGAGATTAACGCCCAGGGAACGAGCATCCTGCTGGTCGAGCAGAACGCCCTCATGGCGCTCTCGATTGCCCACCGGGCCTACGTGCTCGAAACCGGCCGGATTGTGCTCTCCGGTAAAGCCAGCGACCTCAGCCAGAACTCGCAGGTGAAATCCGCCTACCTGGGTATCTGATTCGCATCAAGGGCAGATCAAGACCGGCACCTCGGTTTCTTGCAAGACCACTTCGATGGCACTCCCCAACACGATTTCGACTGCGGCGCTGAAACCATATCCGCCGACCAGGATCAGATTGGTTCCGTACAATTGCGCTGCATTCAGGATGGCGGTTCCCGCCTGTCCATCCAGCAGATGATACTCAGCCTGGATTTGCCGGGCCTCGAGATAATCCTGGGCTGAGCGTAGAGTCGCAGCCGAATCGCGTCCCGGATCAACAACGGTAACGACGTGCAGGGGTACCCCCCACTTGCCTGCCATGAAAGCGGAAACGTACAGGGCCTGTCGAGATTTCGGGCTGCCGTCGTATCCAAGCAGCAGGCGGTCGAAAGATGTTGCCTTACCGGGAACCGCCAGGATCGGCCGGGGACAGCGCTGTACAATCGTCTGCAATCCAGAATCCAGCCTGGAGAGAATATTAGAAGCCGGCGGGTGCGCCACGTTGAGTACGACCAGGTCTGCAAAAACGGCTTTTTCAACCACCTGCTGGGATACTTCCCCTTTCACCAGAGCCAGGCTTCCAGATATGCCTGCCTGGCGGCAGCGTTCGTCAAAGCGCTCTTTCACCCCCTGTGCTGAGGCGCTGGCCAATTGGTCGCTCCCCGGCAAAATGTGGATTCCGTGCATGGTCGACCCTTCACAGCGAGCCAGCATGAAAGCCTGCTCCAACGCCGACCATCCGATTTCCTCCCCGCTGACCGGGACCAGAAAATCGTAAAAGATACACAATTGACCTGTCTCATCCATTTGCTCCCCTTCTTTGCCGGCTTTGTTCCCCTCCAATTCGTCGGAGATCAAATGGTCAATCACGTTGCGGCGAATTCTTTTTGCCGCGCGCGCGGGGTTCGCGCTCATTTGCTGGATTAGGTCATCGGCTGCTTTGTCAGACCGGATGCGCCAGCCGAGCTCTTGTTCCACCAGGTAGCGGTGTTCTGAAATCCAGATATACAGGTCGGTAACCGTCATTCCAGGAAATTCATAGAGCACGCCTCGCTCCTCAATCGCCTCAACAACGGGCCGGTACTCGGTCTCATACCAGTCCCTGACCGCTTCTTCGAGTGAGATATCCCGTTGTTGGTCCAATCCCATAAAATACCGGTGGACGTGGATGTGTTCTTCCAGCTTGGGATACAGCCCGGGGATAGACACGGTCAGCTCAACTGAAGGGTAGATTTCTTTCAGGTGGGTGTGTTCGAGGAAATCGAGGTTCTCTGTCCTGAGGATTAGCTCCTCGGGAGAGATATCTGGCGTGAGGGGAATTTTGGTACGCACCTCGGTGACGTATGCCTGAATGGTATCCATACCTAACTGCCGGGCGACCGATACGCGGTGATGCCCGTCTTTGACAAAATAGCTTTCGTCAATTTTATATACCTCGATCGGGGGCAGACCGCCCGGGGACGCCACCATCTCGGTTTTGACACGCGCCCAACGCTGGCTGTCGATGCTGGCTTTTGGGAGGAAGGTGCGGGTAAATTCGCTGTACCTTCCTGCGCTGCCGATGATGGCTGCCACAGGGATTTCTTGCAGCCCGCGATCCGATCTTCCGGCCAGTTTCAATTTTGCAGCTACATCATCAAACGACAATAAATCAACGGGTTTACCGGTAAGCCTGCTAAAAATGACTTGCAAGTCGGCCAGGCGGCGCTCCCGGTGAAAGTCTTCTAATGCAGAATAAAAACTAAGCGACTTATTCATAAAATAATCCTAATAGGATCAAGTTCATAGGATGCTGGATATTATACCCGGTTGTTTTTCCACATAATTGAGAGGTAATCCCTATTGACGAAGCAAGGCAGTAAGGGTTAATATAACAATGTTTTGGAGTCTTCATGAATCAGCCGGTTACACGCACCAAAATAGTATTGCCGCGCCGTCGCGCCGATCTGTTATCCCGGCAGCGTCTGTTAGACGCTATGACGGAGCTGTTGGATAATAAGCTGATCATCATCGCCGCTCCAGCCGGATACGGCAAAACTTCTCTGCTCATTGATCTTGCGCATCAGACTGAAATTCCGGTTAGCTGGTACGCTCTCGACCCCCTTGATAAAGACTTCAAGCGTTTTGCTGCCCACCTCCTTGCCTCCATCAGCCAGCGCTTCCCAGCTTTCGGAAAGCAGTCGGCGCTCACCCTCCAGAACCTTCCGGCGGCCAATCCAGATCTCAACCAGCTCGTTACAGTCATTGCCAACGAAGCCTACGAAAACATCCAGGAGCATTTTCTGATTGTCCTGGATGATTATCATTTTGTCGACGACCAAGAAGAGATCAACCGCTTTATGGGGCTATTCTTGCAGGCTATGGACGAGAACTGCCACCTGGTCGTCGCCTCTCGCACCCTTTTAAGTTTGCCCGACCTGCCGCTGATGGTGGCTCGCTCTCAGGTCGGCGGCCTGGGATTCGACCAGCTTACCTTCCAGGCAGAGGAAATCCGCAATCTCATCCAGCAAAACTATCACGTTACCCTGACCGTCGAAGAAGCTGAAGTATTAGCCCAGGAAACGGAAGGCTGGATTACCGGGCTGCTGCTGTCGAACAGCTCGAAATGGCAGGAAATTTCTACCCGCCTGCAGTCGGCCAGGGTTTCGAAAATAGGCCTGTACGATTACCTGGCCCAACAGGTGCTCGACCGGCAAACCCCGCCGGTGCGCGATTTTCTGTTGCGCACTTCCATCCTGGAAGAGTTCGATGCCGAGCTATGCGAGACCATCTTTGGCCAGCCAGGCTATCCTGGAGGTGAGAGCTGGCAGGATCTGATGGAAACCGTGCTCCACAACAACCTCTTCATCCTGCCGGTAGGCGAGAAAGGTCTTTGGCTGCGCTACCACCATCTGTTCCGCGATTTCCTGCAGATGAGGCTGGCTAATGAAAACCCGGGCGAGGAAGCGCGGATCAACCAGAGACTGGCTAAAGTATATGCCTTGCGCGGAGAATGGGAGAAAGCCCATGCATTGTTCCGACGGCTGGGAGATACCGCCGATGTCATTGAGCTCATAGAACAGACCGGCCCGGTTTTGATAAAAATTGGCAGGTTGTCTACCCTGGCATCCTGGATTGATGGGCTTCCAGCTGCGGAATTGCTATCCAACCCCTCGATTCTTTCGTTGCGCGGAACGGTCGCCGCGACCTCCGGCGAGGTCGAGCGCAGCCTGGTCCTGTTCAACGCCAGCGAAAAAGCTTTGCGCAAAGACGGCAAGACCACCCAACTGGCAAATACCCTCCACCGCAGGGCGCTGACCCTCTACTACCTGGGAGATTACCAGGCTGCTCTGGCCGATGCCGAGGAAGCAATTACCCTGGTTGGTGAATCCGAATCTCTGAGCATGGTTAAAGCCTTAGCCCTGCGGGCCAAGGGGCTGAGTTTATTTCGGCTTGGCCACTGGAGCGAAGCGGTAGATTGTCTTTCGGAAGCAGCAGGCATCTTTGATACCCTTGGCAACTCCGAAAATCTAGCCCTCGTTCAAATTGATTTAGGAACCATCTTTCAAAACTCGGGGCTTTATAAAAAGTCGCGCTTCGCCTACGAACACGCCATCCGTTCTCTGGAAAAAATCGGTGATCTCGCTCGTCTGGCAACCGTGATGAACAACCTGGGGGTGCTTTACCAGGTCCAGGGAGAATACGAACTTGCCGGGGGTTTGTTGGAACGAGCACTGACCGCAGCCAAACAGAGCGGTTTTATCCGCATGGAAGCCTTATGCCTGGCGAGCATCGGGGATCTTTACCGCGACCTGGATGCCCTGGATGCGGCAGAGAAAGCTTACCACCAGTCGATTGAAATTTCCCAGCAAATCGGCGAACGATTCTTACTCTTCTACCTGGCAGTCGCTCAGGTTTCGCTGTTCCGGCTGCGAAAAGGTTGGGAGCAAGCCAGAGAACTCGCTGTGCAGGCTGCATCGCTGCTCAATCAGAGCCAGTCTGTCGTCGAAAAAGGGACCTATTCGTTGGAGAGCGGCAGGCTCTCCCTCCTGGCAGGTGATTTCACCAAGGCTGTGCACGAGCTGCAAGATGCATGCGATTGTTTTCAACTCGGGGGGCAGCGCATCGAAGATTCGCAAGCCCATCTTTACCTGGGATGCGCCCTCCTCCAATCAGGTGAGATGGACCGCGCCACGAGCCATCTCAAACAAGCCCTTCATTTATCCTCCCAAATGGAGAGCCGGCATTTTCTGGTCGTGGGTGCACGCGAGGTTATGCCTATCCTGGATGAGGCGCGCTCCCTCGCGGGATTGAAAGCACCTATTGAGGGGCTATTAGAGCAGGTCGGAGAATTCGAGAAAAAGATCCCCACCCTGCGCAGGCGTTTACGGCGGCAGGCTTCTCTGGTGCCTTTTGCTCCACCCAGGCTGGGAATCCACGCCCTGGGGAAAATCCAGGTGACGATCGATGGTCGCTCAGTTTCCGATGTAGGCTGGCAATCACAGGCCGCGCGAGATCTGTTTTTCCTGCTCCTGGCGCATCCCGAAGGTTTGACGAAAGAGGCGATCGGAGGCTTTCTATGGGCTGACAGCACCTTAGCACAGGGCAAGCTGCAATTCAAGAACGCCATCTACCGGCTCAGACACGCCCTCGAACAGGACGTGATTACCCTGGATCACGACCGATACCTTTTCAACCATTCCCTCGATTACGAATACGACGTCGAGACTTTCACGACAAAGCTGGCCCAGTCGCAGGTTGCGGGGGAGATCGACAAGGAAATCAACCTCCTTAAATCTGGCCTGCACCTGTATAAAGGCGAATACCTGCCAGAAGCATTTGGCGTCTGGGTGCTTCCCGAACGAGAGCGGCTCTACCAGGCTTATCTCCACTCTGCGCTGCACCTGGCCGAACTTTATCTTTCCCAGGGAGAACATAAACAGGCGCTCGATTTCTGCCAGGACCTGCTAGCTAAGGATGCCTGCCTTGAAGAAGCGCACCGCCTTGCCATGCGCATCTACGCTGCCATGGGAAATAAGGTAGCGGTTGTGCGGCAGTTCGAACGCTGCCAGCATAGCCTGATGGACGAGATCAGGTTGCTACCCTCTACAGAAACCAACGCCTTGTTCGAAACCCTTACCCGCTAAACCGGCAGATGTTCTGATTATCTCACCTTCAGCATCATTGAATTAAGCGAATTGCATACATGTAATCCGGGTAGCAAATACCTCGCGGTTGCGATAAGCCGGGGGGAATCGCGATATTCTAATCTTATTTTAATGATATTCTTAACTTATTTTAATCAATTGAGCCTGTTTCTGAGCCTGTTTCTGAGCCTCGGTTGACGGAAAATATACGTATTACACTTTCAATCATTTCCTGGGAGGGAATCATGAAATCCATCGCTCGCGATATCACTCTGGCAATCAGCCGTGTCGACCGCCGCACCATTCAGATGGTTGTGATCATTCTGAGCCTGGCTATGTTCCTTCTTACCGCCGGCGCCCCGGCTTCAGACGGCGGATTTGGTGGATAACCCTTGATCTTACTGACGGCGATACTTCTTGGCCTCCTGGCTGGCTTCGCACGGGCGCTCATCGGAAAACACAGCTTGCGGCCGTTCCAACTTCGCCTGGTGTGGTTGTTAGCGGTTGCTTTTCTCGCACAAGCCATCGTCTTCCGAATCCCAGCCATACGGGTTGCGATACCGGATCAGTTCGCATCTCTGTTGTTGGTCAGCTCGCAGGCGGTTTTACTCATCTTCGCCTGGGTAAACCGCAGGCAACCCGGCTTTTGGATCCTGGGCGCAGGACTGGCGCTAAACTTTCTGGTCATCGCCCTGAATGGCGGGTGGATGCCAATCAGCCCGGATCTGGTGACACGGTTGGCTCCTGGCGCTGCACCCGGCTCCTGGGCAATAGGCAGCCGTCTTGGTTACACGAAAGATATCGTTCTGACCCTACCAGCCACGCGCCTTTGGTGGTTGTCGGATCGGTTTTTACTCCCTGACGGTTTCCCCTACGTATCTGCATTAAGTCTGGGGGATATCCTCATCGCAGCTGGAGCACTGGTATCGTGCTGGTCTCTCGGGAGACCTTCCAGGCAAATCACCCAATTATCAGGAGATACCTATGGCGACGCCTTATCGTCAACCCGTACCATCGGCTAACATCAGCCGGCTACTCACCGCAGCCGTTATCAACCAGGGTTTTAGAAAATTGCTGCTGAGCAACCCTGAAAAAGCTTTGAATTCCGGTTTCAATGGCGAGAGCTTTTCCCTGAACGGCCACGAAAAAGATTTGATCCTCTCAATTCATGCAACTACCCTGACCGATTTTGCCAACAAAGTGGCAACCCACCATTCGCCGGAGACCCATCGACCGTATCAGGATAAAAAACCAAGATTCATCATATAGTGGTTCTCGATATCAGTTGAATTATATATGGAAGCAGACAACATTACAGCCATCCCAGATATGCTTTACGTCTTCCCAGGATACATCCTGACGGTGCCGCCATTAATGGATGAGCTTACGCGCCTGCTGGATGCCGAAGGGCTCTTGGTGGTCAAGTACAACTCGGATCAAACCGAGGTGATGGTCGAGTTAGGGCGGGCATGCTGGAATCGCTGGACAGGAAGCAGCCTCAAACCCGATCATGATATATCCAATTTGGTGTCGACCACCGGACAGGTGTCGCTGCAAGATGTGAACCTGTCGGTGTCGACCCCATTTGCGTCGGAAACCCTCAATTCCACTCCCTACCTGGCGCACACGCCCTTAAATATCCGCGGCTATAATTTTGGCGCCTTGTGGGCCGCTCATCGCAGAAAACTCTCTCCCAACGAATTGATGCTGATGAACTCTATGGGCAACGTAGTGGCTGACCTGATGTATTGCCTTGCCAGAGATCATCAGGGAGAAGGTTCCACACTGGATACCATCCAGGCTTTGCTAAAGCTGATGACCACCTGGGATCTATCCACTTACCAGCACAGCTTGCGTCTGGTTCCGTGGGCAACTTTCACCGCCCGCCGCTTAGGCTGCAGTGAGGCTGAAATCCAAACCATCGGTTGGGCTACATTGCTTCACGATATCGGAAAACTGGGGATTCCCAAAACAATCCTGCAAAAACCCGGCCCGCTTACAGAGGAAGAATGGAAGATCATGAAACTCCATCCTCAAATCGGGGCAAAGATGATCGAGCAAGATAATAGACTCGGCGACGTCAAGAAAATCATCCTGACTCACCACGAAAAATTCGATGGCAGCGGTTACCCGGCCGGATTGAAAGGTAAAAGCATCCCGCGCGGGGCACGAATCCTCTCGGTCGTCGATGCATACGGTTCGATGACCGAGCCGCGCGTCTACAACCACATATTCAGCCACGCCGGAGCCGTCGCCGAAATTCAAGCCTGCTCAGGGTCGCAATTCGATCCCATGATCAGTGAGGCTTTCATCGAACAATTCCGCTAGCCAATTGAAACCCGTATAGGGGAAGGGTACTGCAATTACTGCCCAGAGTGCAACTTCTGGGCAGTAATGCTTAATTCCAGATCAACATTTGAGCTGGTCAGGCGACAGGCTGATCTTCAAGATTACTTTCGGATCGCTGGTCCGGATAATCCGCACCCCCTCATCGAAATAGGCGAAGGGTTCTTTTTCCTCAATATCTCTCATCGCCACCAGCGTATTTTCCCATTCAACCATCAACTCTACCGGCTTCAGCCCCTCAACGTAAATATTGGCTTTCCTCTTACTTCCGCCAATCGTGACCCGGTTCGTGCGCTTAGAACGGCCGACTTGCTGCACAGCCACCGGCTGCGCAGCAGGCGATCCTTCTCTGCAGATCAGGACGAATGCTACTGGCGGCGGGCTTACCCAGCGGACTTTCATCCAGGGCCAGACCCACCCGCCAACAAATGCCAGCACCGCAAGCCCTGCCAATCCCTCTCCCAGCCAGTTCCAGGGAATGCATCCGTTGGCTTGCGGAATTCCGGGGGTATCCGGGCAGCGGTCGATTGCATCATAGAGCCCGTCATGGTCCTTATCGGGGAGCGGTATAGGGGTTGGAGTGGGAGTCGGTCTTGTCGTTGGAAGCGGTGTGGCTGTGCAAGCCGGGGCGGCCACATCCATTTCCACTTCTTGGGTGAGCGCAGGGAAGGTGATATCCCCTATGGGAATCGCCTCAAGCTGGACGGTAACGGTGTCTACCTGATCTTGCCCGCAAGGAACCGTCGTAATCGCTTTTTGGCAGAGGGCCGAGATATCGGCGCGGTAGTCGCCTGAACCATCAGGTTCGAGCGAGATGGTTTGATCTCCGCTTGCGGCTTTCACCAGGGGTTGGCTTTCCATACCCGCGGGCAGGTCGCCGATTGAAACGCGCAGTTCGAGCGGCTGCCCGGGCAGGCACTGCAGGGGTGAGGGGGCTACCGAGCGAATAAAAGGCACGGTGGTAAAATCCACATAGATCTGGGCAGAAGCGATGGGCGGCGAATCGCTCACTTTCTCATCGACCAGCCCCGCATCGATTACAAAATGATATTTTCCAGAGTAATCCGTAAGTCCAGGGAAAATCGACCGCAAGTCAATCCCTGCGATGTAAGCCCCGCTTTGATCGGGCTGTAAATTCGCCAAAACGCCTAAATCTTTCGTGGTTCCGTCTGGAGCGATGGCTTGCCCGCGTACCGGCTGCGGGTCTTTCACCGGATTCCCAAGGTCATCCACCAGGTTAAATTGGAGGAAGAACTCCTGGTTGAGCGATTGCCGTTCGGTCGCCTGGAATACGTTGGCGATATCGCCGGCGGTTGCTTTTGGACTGGTGAATTGAATATCGTAAGCCCCCTCCCGATCGATGATCACCATCATCGGTTCGGTGGCCGTAACCGTCCAACTCTGCCCCTTCAGCTCCGCAGCCAACCTTGGACTGGCGATTGAATATACCTCGATCGGATTGACTTTGCCGCGAAAATAGACCACCCCAGGGTCTTCTTTCTTTACCGCATTCCCCAATGGATCACTGACCGTGACTGTCCCGCCGGTGGAGCCTGGGTTGCGGATAACCGTTATGATCACGCGCTGGGAATACCCCCCCACAGTGAATTGGAGCGGAATACCCGGGGTTACTGTGGTTCCGTGGGTCGGAATGGTGTTCTGCAAGGATCCCAGGATTTCATTATAGGTTTCCTGGATCTGATCAGCATTTTCAATCTGGTAAACGGTGACTTGCGGGTATTTCACCTGCATTGATTCCCAGAAGCGGATATAGTCCTCGTAGTCCTGAGATGGACGGTTTGGATCTTTTAACAGCATTACAAACAGCGGCGCCTCAGGGTGTTTACTAATCAATTGCTCGATATCGGCGTTGCTCTGGTCTTCTTTGGGCCAGGGGATTCCATCCGTAATCAATACTACTGCCGGCAGGTGAGCAGTGTTGCGGTTCGGCGAATTCTTCAACTCGTCGTAAGCCATCTGCAACGCCGGGATCAGGCGCGTGGCAGGCTGCGGCCGGGGGTTGGCAATCTTGCTCGCCAGAGCATCGCGATCGGTGACCGGCTGGAGCGGGCTGATCATCTCTGGGGCATCACCAAAGCTGATCACACCGAGTTGGTATTCGCTCTCGTTGGCTTGCGCAAAGCCCAGGCGGGCAATAAAGAGGTCTGCCCCGACGATGCGTAAGTAGTTGGGGTCTGCTCCCCAGGCGTCGCAGCTCGCCGGGATACGGCTGAGCGGGAACATGCTGCAGGAGTTATCAATCAAGATCATCATGTCGATCGGTCGCCACCCACCATTTTCTTGCGCGTGAACCGGATACCCGATCGAAGCTGCGGCGATTATGGCAATAATCACCAGGCGAATTGCCTGCAAGGCGATGCGCATTCGGCCATCCCCGGATGATCTATGAATATTAGGCCTCATCCCCATCCTTCGGTTTACATCGATGATGATTCCCTGCCTTAGGTTTCAGGAGAGATTGGATATACTTGTTACCTGTGCATTCGAATTATAGCCCAGGACAGAGGTTTTTGAAACGGTTATTTTGACGGATCGTTGGAATTTTCATCCTTACCCGGATCGGAGCTTTGGGTGACCTGCCGCGAACGATACCCCTCGGAGAGCGCATCGAGCAATGGGGGCTTACCTTGTTCGACCGCCGCCGCTGCATACAGATACATCGCTGCAGACCAGGTCTGCCAATCTTGCCCCCGGGGCGAGCCATCTTGGGCGCGGTGCCACTCGTTAAATCCATAGGGCAGGTCGGACCGCCGCGTGGTTCTAATTAAATGGGTCAGTTCCAACAGCTTTTCGCCGGCAAGCCCAATTTCGCCGGCCGCAGCCAGAGCGGCGACGTAAAACCCGCATACGAAGGGCCAGATCCCGCCGTTATGATATTCCCCCGGTTGGTTGAACCGCTCCAGTCGCGGGTACCAATCAGGGTCGCCGGGCAAAATAAAGGGAATCAGGCAAGGAGGCAAATTCAACCCAAGCTCTCCCGTTTCTCGCAAATCCATGCAGGTGCTTTCGATCCATTGGATGATGTTCCTGGCGCGGTCGGGGGAGGCAATTCCCGCCAGGATCGCCAGGCTGTTTCCAAGAAGGTCAAAACGCTCATTGTTGTACATCTTGTACGACCAGAGCGCATAATAGGGTTTATCCGGGACACTGAGGCCCTCGTGGATACGTTGTTCGATCCTCACGGTCCGAATGTCGACGTGCTGGATCAGTTCCAGCATGGCTGCAGCCTGTGCTTCCATTCCATACAGGCGCAGGTAGGTATAGACCAGGGTGTTAACGTACAGCCCATAACCCAATACCCACTGCTCATCCCGCCAGTCGCTGGTAGGCAGTTGTGGAATCAGCCCATCCTCTTCCGGGCTTTGATATTGCTGCCAGTTCAACGCTTTTTGGGCGGCATCCTGCAAAAAATCGCTCTCCCCGGTAGCCTTCCGATACAGGGATAAGCTGATCAGAAACCAGGGGGTCGTATCACTTGACCCCAAATCCGAGGGATCGTGCGCCAGCGAGGAAATCTGCCCAAGAGGTGATTGGCTGCGCGCCAGGGCAGCCAGGGTCTGGCGCAGGGCAGAGATCAATTCAGAGTGATTGCTCACCAGAATGCCCAGGGATGAGATCATCAGGTCACGCGTGTACGGTTCTGGGTAACCCCACCCTGCTGCCCGCGGAAGCCCTTCGAACGGGCCTTGAGCATTATGCAGTAAAACCTCCATGGCTGCCTGCCGCATTTCTTCGATTATCGCTTCCATGTGCTGCTGCCTTTCAGGTAAGCCCTAACCGTTTGCCGATAATCTGCACAAACTGTCTGGCAACCAAGCGATAATCGAAACACTCTACTACCCTTTTACGACCAGCGGCCCCCATTTTCTTGCGTAGTTCTGGGTCGTTCATCAGCTTTAAGAGCGAAGCAGCCAGGCTTTCGACATCCGCACGGTAATCTACAATCCGAGGGGGATCGAAAATCACCTTATGCTTCTCCTCATACCCCGCTTCGGGGCCCAATATGCTCTCGCCAATACGGTTTTCCACGCCCACTTTAGCCAGGTAGGCGGTTTCGCCATCTACCAGGGTATCCAACATGCCCATAGCGTGTATGCTCACCACAGGTTTCTCGCAGGCGCCTGCCTCAACTTGCAGCATGCCGTACCCTTCCAGGCGTGAGGGCGCCGCATAAATATCACTGGCTGCCAGCAAGTAAGGCATATAGTTGCGGCTTACGATATCGGTCACCAGGCTGAACTTATCGGCAATGCCCAGCTTCTTGGCCAGCTGCATATCTTGCTCGTTTTGCGCGATCGTGCGAGCCTGCGGCCAGCACTTGCCGACGTATCTCCAGGCGGGGACTTCTTTATCGATCATGGCCAGGGCCTGCAGCACCTCCTGACCGCCTTTTGACGCCAGGTCTCCGCCAACCGTCAAAATCAGGATCTCTTCGGGATCCACCCCCAGCTCCCGGCGGATATTGGAAACGCGCGGATCCTGTTTAGTGCGGGGGACGAATGCATCGGTATCGCAGCCTACCGGCAGCACCTCAATGCGGTCGTCCCGGATGCCGTCCCGCAGATAGACTTCTTTGACCCAGTTCGAGGTGACCAGGATCAGGGGTAGGGAGTTTAACACCTCTTGATAGTTAGCAATGTAGCCGTCCGCCACCAACCAGGGAACGGCCAATGCGCCAAAGCTCTGCGGATGGAGAATAATATCCGGGGTATAACCCCAATATCCGATCCCGACGACCACGTCGGGTTTGAACCAGTCGTAATACCAACGTTTCTCAACCGACGATTGCAAGTTGACTGCCCGAACATCAACGCCCATCTCGGCTAACCCCCGGTATAGTAGATCACCTTGTGTTGCCAGTCCTGATGGCGAAGCCGGATATTCATACAATAGCAGGACTTTCATACTCTTTTAAATAATCCCTTTCGTAGGTAGAATGATGGATGACATCCCAATAAACCGAGGATTGTCAACCATTGGGAAGGGTGGTGCTATTCGAGATTGCATTGGGAAAAGAAAAACACAAAAATGCCTCCCGGCGAGGGGTGGTTCTGGCTTCCCAACTCAGCGGGTCGAAACCATACAAACCGGTGATTACAGCATATTTTTCCTGCCAGATAGGCTCTGGCAAGGTGAAAATCCGGTCTGCATGCGCCTCGGCTTGTGGCAGTATGGTTTTTTGCCGGTCATGATAGGCAAACCGCCATAACGAACTGGTTGTGATCCGCCCCTCCAGCCAGAGAGACAGTACAGCTTCCCCGGTCTCTTCATGCCTGCGATGGCGCGTATATTCGCCATGGGCGCCGTGGGTGAGGATCAGATCAAAAGATGTTCTCATCAATAGGGAGAGAATGGTACTCTTCAAAAGATCTTTCGGCAGCGGGGTTTGCTCAGGACCGTCATCCATGTCGGCCATTTCTCCAGCCGCCCCGTAACGCCGGAGCACCTGCCTGAATTTTGGCGCCCGGTCGGGGTCGCTGCTGCGCGTCAGGCAAGCGATGTACCAGGACCACTCCGGGTGCATCAAAAGATAACCTCCGGTCCAAAGCGTCTCGTCGTCAGGGTGCGCGACGACGATCAGGCCGTAATGTTTCCCATTCCGATCAGAGCCCTGCTGGGTTTCCTCTGATTTACCGACCATACTCCTCTGATCATTAACCGGCTTGAGGGGGGCGGCCATTGCGATCGAGCCACCCGAGCATTTCGTGGATGCTGGCCGTTGCAGCCGCAACGCAGGTATCCGCGCCGCCGTAGTAAATCGTAAGGGTATCTCCATCTTTCCCAAGGGTCGAGCCGCATGGAAAGATGACGTTGTTTACATCCCCAAACCGTTCGTAAGGTTCTTCCGGGCCAAATACCCAGCTATCTCCTCTCAGCAGGCATATTTCGGGAGCTTCCAGGTCAAACAGAGCCAACCCTAGGCGGTAGATCGCCCCAGCGGCAGTTTGGCGGACGCCGTGGTAGATCGTCAACCAGCCACGAGGGGTTTCGATAGGAGGCGGGCAGAGGCCAATCTTGTTGGCATCCCACCATGCGCCCATGCGCGCTTCGAGCATTAATTTGTGATCGCCCCAATTGCGCAAATCGGGTGAGAAAGAAATCCACATGTGCGCTCCCAGCCATCCCACCGGACGGTGGATCAGCGCCCATAATCCGCGAATACGGTGCGGCAGCAAAGCTGCATCTTTGTCTTCCGGAGACATGACGACGCCGCAACGTTCGAAGGTCTTAAAATCCGCAGTCAGCGCAAGAGAAACCCCAGGTCCGCCTCGCGAATAAGATGTGAAGACGACCACGTATTTTTCCAGCTCTGGCACGTAGGTGATGCGCGGGTCTTCAATCCCCCAGAGATCCTCCGGGTTTTTTTCAGGCTCGGGCATCAGTGTGGGTTGGGGGTCGATCTCCCAATCGGTCAGGCCGTCAGCCGAACGCGCCGCGCACAGATGAGAATGGCCGCGGTGGTCTTCCACACGGCATAATAGCAGGGTTGTGCCGTCTTGAAGCATCGTTGCCGCGGGGTTAAATACTGTGTTCACCGAGTACGGCCAATCTTCTGCGGTGAGCAATGGATTGCCCGGATAACGGTGAAAGAGCCTCTCATGATCAGGATATAACATCTACTATTTTCCCCTCTATCAAATATCTTCTGGCAGAGTCGCAAGCGCTTGCGGCTCTACAGCTTCACCGATTTCCCCTGACCACTCTCCCTTCGCTGAGCAACAAGAGCGCTCTGCTATCCCACCAGGGAGGGGTAGGATAAGACTGGTTGATAGAATTGTAAACCTTTTTTCATAACAGGTGTTATTCCGTATCCACCCGCGCCTTACTGCCCATCACCGTGAAGGACGGGTCTTGAGCGACAGCCGAGCGCATTGCCTTTTCAAACAGGCGCAACTCCAGCAGCGAGAGGTAGAAGGATAACGTAGATTCGGCGCCCTGATTCTGGTTCACTCGATCAGGATGCAGCCCATCCCGGCAGCCGCCTGTTTCTGGGTCGTACAGGGATATCCCCAACTCATTAGCGCCCAAGAACCAGTCAAAGGCTCGGTTTGCTTGTCCCAACCAGGTTTCGTCAGCAGTAAGACGATAAGCCTCCAGGCAAGCGGAGACCATACCATGCGCCTCAACGGGCTGCTGGTCGAAGCGTGCCTTCTCGCCACCCCGCGTGTAGAAGCCATTGCTGCCCACCGGTGCAAAATGGCCGTCTTCAGAGAGCTGAATCGAAACCAGCCAGTTGAGGGTCTCAATCCCGGCTTCTATCATTTCATTACTATTCAGCCATTGCCCCGCTCGCAGCAAGGCATGGGGCAGAACGGCATTGCAGTAGGTAACGTGGTTTTCAAACCATTTCCAATCCGAGGAATTCAGGGAGATGTATTGGTCCATCAGGCGTTGCGCCAGCTCGCGGCTGATGGTGTTTGTCTCCCGGTCCCCTTCAAATCGTTTCAGGTACTCATCGATCCCCAATAGAGAAAATGCCCAGGCGCGCGGGCTGGTCAGGTTCATCACAACCGGCAGAGCCCAGTTGAAGAGCATGCCCGCCACGGGGCGCAGAGCTTCCTGGTTCGACCGCCCGACGACCGCCCCCAGCGCCCAGATTGCCCGGCCGTGGCTATCCTCAGAGCCAACCTCTTCGAGCCAGCGCCGGTCATAGCTAAACATATTATGGAACCTGCCGGCTTTCTGATTGAAGGCATGCCAGAGAAAAGCCAGGTAGCGGAATCCATAATCCTCTGCACTGGCATACCACTCCTCGCCCAACTGCTCGAGCATAACGGCTGCGATCAGCGCTCGGGCATTATCATCCGTGGTGTAGCCCTCGTTATAATTCGGAAGGCTGTATATGGCATGCTGCAGGATGCCGGTCGAGTCTGTGAGCCGCGAAAGCTGATACAGGTTCAGCGACGGCAGGTCTGGCCCGGGAGGATCGTATTTGGGAGATGCCACAAACGCCCGATTTTGCATGGCAGGTTCGCTGCGCGCTCTCTCAAAAGATTCAAGATATTGGAGGGCAACTTGAGGCCAGATCATATCTCTCCCATGAAGATATGCTTTTTTACGCATTAAATGCCTTTCGGCCTCATTTTCCAGCAGGTAAATCACCTCTTTTGCAATGGCTTGAGAATTTCGAAATGGGACCAGGACACCACGTTGGTCAGAGAGCAGCTCCTCAGCATGCCAGTACGGTGTCGAGATGACCGCCTTGCCCGCGCCTACAGTATACGCCAGTGTCCCCGATGTGATCTGCTGGAGGTTGAGGTAAGGCGTGATGTAAATATCTGCCGCTCCAATATATTCGACCAACTCCTCATTGGAGACGAAACGGTTTTCGAAGATTACGTGGTCATCGATTCCCAGACGGCTGGTCAGGCGCTGAAGGTGCTTGCGGTAGGATTCACCTTCTTGCCGGAGAACATTGGGATGGGTTGCCCCCAGGACAATATAGACCAGGTTCGGGAATTGCTCGACGATCTCAGGGATAGCTTTCAGCACGTATTCGATCCCTTTGTTCCTGGATAAGAGGCCAAAGGTCAAAAGGACAATCTTCCCCTCAACCTTGAACTTATCTTTGAAGAAGTTGGGATCCACAAAGGGCACATCCGGGATACCGTGAGGAATATAGTCGATCTTTTCGGGCGGGATGTGGTAAACATCGCGCAGGTATTCGACCCCGCGCCAGCTCATCGAGATGACACGGTTCGATCGATCGGCGATCTCCTTCATCACCTTATATTGGTGTTTATCCGGCTCGCGCAGGATCGTATGGAAGGTGGTGACTACCGGCATGCGCACGGCTTTTAGCAGCGCCAGGATATGAGCCCCCGCGGTGCCTCCATAAATGCCAAACTCATGCTGGAGTGAAACCACATCTGCACTGCTCATATTGAGAAAATCGGCTGCACGCCGGTAGGATTCGATATCGTTCTCCGTCAGCTCGAACCTGACTCGCGAAGGGTAATCGTAGCCCTCATCGATATCGTTTACGGCCAGGGCGAAACAAGTGGCTCCGACCGATTCCAGGGCAATAGTCTCGGCCAGCCCGCTGGTGAAAGTCGCGATACCGCATTGGCGTGGCAGGTAATTGCCGATAAATGCAATCTGGTGAATGGTGGGTTTATACTCTGAATTCATAGCAACCTCGATTTATTATGAATCTTGGTAAAGCGTCGAATAATGAGCGTTTGCCCATCATCCTCTGTGGAAGAACTCGTACTTCGCTTATTGAACAAATGTACTCCCGAGTGATGGGAGAGATGCCTTGAATTCACGTAAAATGCACGCAAACAGGCGCGCTCTTAGATCAGATGCCATTTTTTTCCCGATTCCAGCAAGTGATGATCTATGGACTGTTGATGAGTGATAATCCATCCAACATTGCCTATAATATACCATTATTTATAAATATTATCTATATAAGGCAGCGCCACTATAACCCACAAGCAATCGATTCCACTCACCGGAGACCGGCGTGGCGCCCATATAGGGCTTGATGGGCTACATTGGAATGAAAGGAAGAGATTGTCGATCCGAGTTGCGGTGCACCCCCGATCAACAACCTCCCCTCAGGTTGCAATATGGTTCAAGCCGATTTTTCTACACTAATCCTTCACGCACAGCATAGACAGCCGCTTCCACTCGTGAAGACACCCCCAGCTTCGTAAAGACAGCTTCCAGATATTTCTCGACTGTTTTCTCGCTGATTCCTAACTCCATACCGATCCCCTGATTAGTCTTCCCGGCGACCACCAATCGCAGCACTTCCATTTCTCGATTGGTCAGGCGGTTGGGCTCAAGCTCATCGTCGCGCATCCAGCCTGACATTTGAGCGGCAACTCGCCGGCTCACCCAACCCTGTTCCCCTTGCGAAACCCCACGGATGGCATCAATGATCGTTTCGGGGGCTTCTTCTTTGGTCAGATATCCTGCGGCGCCGTTTTCGAGCAGTTCGAGAATATATTGTTTATCGTCATAGGCGCTCAGAGCTAAGATACGGACTTTCGATCCAGATGAGCGCAGCTGTTGAGCGACCTCCACTCCCTTTAAACCAGGCATTTCCATATCCAGCAACAATACATCTGGCTGATGCTCCTGCACCAATCGGAGCGCAGCAGGGCCATCGCTCGCCTCAGCTACGATCTCAATATCCGGCGATTTGCTCAACATGTTACGGATGCCTGTTCGTACTACAGGGTGATCGTCAGCCAAAATGACACGGATGGGTGACATAGTTCCTTTCCACCTTCCGACAAGCTCAGTATGTTGTCTACTCACCATTCACTTGTAATCGCCCTCATCGATCTGGTAATAATTCATCAATATATGGTTATTCAGGATACCGCAAAAGCACCCGATAATCAATGGGGGATATGTAATAAGATTGTCTTATTTCAAAGCTTGAATATCTTTCAATATGCGTTGAGCGGCAGGAGGAACTGTAACAGCGGGTTCCATCCCCTCCAGCGCTGATATGATCGGAGACAGCAGCGTGCCCATCCCTAAACGGCTATGCACATGCAGGATGTGCAGCGCTCCCTCTCGCAGGCTGGCAATATCAGACTGATGGACCAGCGCCAGCAGAAGAGGCTCGAGTCCAGCAAATCCCATGGCAATCAATCCTTCTGAAGCCAGCCAGCGGATATCGAACACGTCGTCTTCTAAAATCTGGACCAGCAACGGGGCGGTGGTTGGGTCTCCAATTTCGCATAACGTCTTTACAAC
Organism: Chloroflexota bacterium; assembly: GCA_023381565.1. Taxonomy (GTDB): domain Bacteria; phylum Chloroflexota; class Anaerolineae; order Anaerolineales; family Anaerolineaceae; genus JAMCRR01. The sequence goes on along the minus strand of JAMCRR010000197.1, from coordinate 54,270 downwards.
GCCCCATCGGACCAGGTGGTTGGGATCCTTGAGCTTTTCCCGCAATGCCGGGACAGCCTTCGAACCCATTAATACCAGAGCCTTGCGAGCCTGAAATCGCTTCACATCGTTGAGTTCACCCAATGCAGTGACCAGATGTTTGATCTTTTCATCCTCCGTAACTTGAGCAGGCTGGGTGATGCCATCAGTTCGGTTCGCCATATCACATCCTCGATCAGGGAGTATTTACAGTGCCAGGACTGGTTAAGATTTGGAGCCCCTTCAGTAATTGCGTATCTCCGCTGTTCTGCAGCTGGTTAGGGGTCATCTGTTTAAGCGCATCTGGCGTCAGGGGAATAGCGGATGTGCTGAGAGAGACGATCACATCGGGGGTGATTCCCTTGTGCCAGATCACTCTACCTTTCGGGGTCAGCCATTCTTCCGTTGCCAGGAGAAGCGCCGATCCATCCGACAAATTGAACTGATTCAGCACCGTGCCGGTGCCGAACGTGGTTTCTCCGACCAGCTTTGCGCGTCCATAATCCTGCAACGCACCGCTGACGATCTCTGAAGCGCTGGCAGTACCCTGATTAATCAGCACGACCATCGGCAGGTTCGGATCCACACCTCCAGGCTGTACCGGAATTGGCGAAATCTTACCCTGTGCGTTCTTCACCTCCAAAACATTGCCGTTTGGCAAGAACTGGCTGGCCGTCACCACCGCCTCGTCCAGCAGTCCTCCCGGGTTGTTGCGCAAATCCAGGATTACGCCGGTGAATTTTTGCTGCTCGATTTGCACCAGAGCCTGCTTGACGTCATTTCCCACCCCGGAGCTGAAACCGGCGATGCGCAAGTCGGCGATATTCGTGCCGGGGATGCGCGTCCAGGTCACATTCTGGATTTCGATCTTGGCCCGGGTCAGGGTGAATTGCTCGGTTTTACCGGTGGAGGGACGCAGGATGGTCACCGTAACCTGGGTGCCTGCCGGTCCGAGGATTTGATTGACCACCTGGTCTAAGGGTAAACCGCTCACACTTTTACCATTGACCTGCACGATCACGTCTCCGGGCTTCAAGCCGGCTTTCTGCGCGGGTGAGCCATCGATCGGAGCCACAATCACCACATCGCCGTTGGTCGTTTGCTGAACCTCTGCGCCAATACCGTCGAAAGATCCCTGCGTAAAATTCTGCTCTTGTTTGACCATCTCAGGCGTCAGGAAGCGGCTGTGCCCGGTATCGCCAAGCGCGTCAACCATGCCGCTGATTGCGGCATACGTGAGGGTTGTCGGCTGTACTGCAGCCCGGTCGACGTAATCCTGATTGACATAATTCCAGGCTTGCTCGATAAGTTTGTAATTCAAGGTCTGCGTTGAGCTCGAACTCGGGCTCGCCGTAGAAGGTTGGATCAGTACAGGGACAATAAAGCGGTCGATTGCCCCACCGCTAACCAGGCCGATCCCCAGGCAAAAAACCGCGAGTCCCAAGACCCACCAGGCATTTCCATTCGTAGTTTTCATCGTTCCTCCCCCGTGTCCATTTCAAACACCTTAAAATTTACCTTTATTATACTTGAGGTGAGAACCAAATCTCCAGGCGTTCTGATCGCCGGCAGCATGCGTGATTCCGTGGAAATAGGTTTTTAATGTCCGCCCGTCAGGGAAGCCGCCGGGAGCTTATTTACTTTAAAGATGGTTACCCTATTATCCTGGTAGGCGATGCTAAGCACTCCCGCCTGTACCAGCGCAGGCAGGGAGTTCTTTGAGGTGTTCTCGTCGACAAAGATCCAGCGGATATGATACGCCCCAATCAGAGCTTCGGCTTTCCGGGGAGGCGTGCTCGGGTTGAAAATCGTGTTGGCAATCTCGGCATTGCTGCGTTCTTGTGTAAACGAAAGCCAGCGCAGGTCGGTAGCATAAAAAGTCGGCCTGCCGGCTAATCCCTCAATCCACCACCCCAGTAGATCTGGGTTCGTTTTCGATGATGCCACCCGATCTCCTGGTTGTGAGTGGTCTTTCAGCCAGGTGATCCCGGGGAGCATGTCATTGCTTGCAACCCGGTAATATGCAGACGCCTGGAGGAACTGCTGCTGCCCGGCCGGGATCAGCACGAGCAAGACGCCACCCAGAAGCACCGTGGAGCTTCCCCGCACGATCTCCTGCAGGCCAGGCGCCAACCGTTTGCCCCAGGCTTCATCCAGAACCAGCGCCAACCCCAGGACGATACCGGCAAATAATCCCTGGAGCAGGCGCACCTCCCACAAGACCGCGAAGCAAAACAACGATCCCCAGGTAAAGGCAAGCACGCTCCCCGACAAAGGATGGCGGCGTAGCCAGAAAGGGGCGATTATTGCAACGAATGTGAGCGCGATCCACAACCAGGCAGCCTGCCGGAAAAGGTAGCTGATCAATAAAGGCAGCGTCTGGAAGCCGAACCCGCTGCTATTGGCAGGATTCCCGGCTAACAGCGAAATATATTTCCAATAGATGGGTAGGGCTGCCAGAGAAATCCCAAAGATGGCCACCGAAAGGACCAGAAACCTGCGCAGCACCATTTTTCGGCTGTCTTTTTTTTGCAGCCAACTCCACATGAAAAGCACCACCCAGAGGACCGGGAGCATGGCGGTCAGCAGGTGGTGGGTGAAAATCACCGCCCCGATAAAAACAGCCGCGGCCAGCCCATCCCTGCGCTCGCCATCTTCCAGCCATTTCTCGGTGTAAGGGATAGCCAGGATGAGGAAAGCCATCCCTGCCAGCTGAGGATAGCCGCCCCAGGCAAAGATCTCAGCCTCATACCCGCTGAATGCGAACAGGATCGCGAGAGCAAAGCGCACGTAGATGGGGAGGCGCCGGATGAAACGCTGCATTACGATCCAAAAAGCTGCCCCCATACCGATCCAGGTCAGCACGCCCAGGACTTTTAGAGCCGTCAGTGGAGCCATAAAGGCCAGGAAGATACGCAAGGCAACGAAGGTAAGCGGGGGATATGCCCATGGAGCCAACCTGGCACTCTGCCCGGTGATGCCCCAGGCGAGCGAGAGCCAGTTCCCCGGGTCCGCACCAGACGGGGCGGCGTTGGCCGCCAGAGTCGGCCCTTTATCCACCAGCCAGATGCCCAGCATCAACAAAACCCCTGCCAGGGTAACCCACCCACTGCGCGAGGAAAGCCTGCCTGCTGTAACGAGGCGCAAGCGTTTAGAGATCCGCGGAAGACGCCCAGATGTACTCGGGGCGGTAGCCTCAGCCATAAATTCCTACCGCAGCCTCGATTGGTAGGCCCAATTGAGGCTGCGCGTTTGGAATAGCGACCATTCTTGTTCGACTGCCTCTCGGAACTGTGCGATAAATCTGTGTGGGGAAAAGCGCAGCGCGTTCGCGCGGCAGGCCGCCGGTGCGATTTCTCCGGCAAGGCGCTCGAATTGTTCAACCGCTTCGACAACCGCCTGAGGATCCTGGCGGTCAAAAAATAAGCCGGTAGGCTGGTCTTGATCTAATCCCTGGATTGTCTCGGCAACTCCTCCCCGGTGGTAGGCGATCACCGGGGTCCCGCAAGCCTGGGCTTCCACCGGCGCGATGCCAAAATCCTCCTCTGCCGCGATAATAAATCCCCGCGCCTTCTGGAGCGCTTTGCGCACATTGCTGTCTTGCTGGTAGCCTGCCAGCGTCACGTTCGGTCCGCACAGTGTTTGTAAGCGGCGGTACTCGGGGCCTGCGCCGATGACCAGCAACTTTTTCTGAGGCATGCTGTCAAAGGCGGAGACGATCACATCCACTCGTTTGTAAGCAACTAATCGCGAGACAGTGACGTAATAATCCTCTTTTTGCTCCTGATAAGGAAATGCTTCTGTATCCACCGGAGGATAGATCACCGCGGCTTCTCGGCGATACGTTTTCCAGATTCTGCGGGCAACGAAGTGAGAATTTGCCAGGAAGACATCTACGCCATTGGCCGAGCGGGCATCCCACCCGCGCAAGTAAGCCAGCATCAACCGGGCAAGGCTGCCACGCAAGCCCTTCCCTATCCCTCCGGCATTCAGATAGGTCGATTGAAGATCCCAGGCATAGCGCATGGGAGAATGGATATAGGCAATATGAAGCTGGTCTGGCCCGGTCAGCACTCCCTTGGCAGCCGTATGCGAGCTGGATAAGACCAGGTCGTAACCCGAGAGATCGAACTGCTCGACAGCCAGCGGAAGAAGGGGAACAACATAGGGAAGGTAGCGGGCGGGGTTCCTGGAGAGCAGAGGGAGCTTTTGGATGAAGCTGGTTCGGGTAGGTTTCTGCTGGATAAAACCCCGCTGCACTGGCTTTAGATAATCTACCAGGCAGTGCAGGTCGCTTTCGGGGTAAGCGCGCAGGATTTGCTCGGTCACCCTTTCGGAACCGGCGTATTCAAAGAGAAAATCGTGAATCAGAGCGATCTTCATTTCTACCCACAAAGAAATTGGTCTCGAGCTCCTCGATGATCGGCGCCTCAAGAAACTCCTGGTGGTAATCACGCTCTTTTCTCAGCAGGAGGAACATCCCCCAGGCCAAAGAGGGGAAAGCAACCGCCATGAGCCTGGCAACCGGTGGCGGGAAGGGATAGAAATTGGCTCCCCTGATCCCCTGGAGGTGGTAGCCCCCGGGGAAGATTTCATCGAAAAATTGGAGCAGGTCTCCTCGGGTAAAACCTCGTACATGAGCGGAGTTCGTCTTGATACTGGTCGGTTGGCGCCCAAACATCAGGAGAAGACGGTTGTGCAAAGAAGCCAGGTTCGGCACTCCGATAATCAGCTTTCCACCGGTAGGCAGCAGACGAGAGATTTCGTGAGCTACCCAATAGACGTCTTTAATGTGCTCGAGCACCTGGTTCAAGATCACCAGATCGACGGTTCCATCTCCCAAGGGGATCCTCTGCCGCTCGATGTTGATATTGAAAACTTCCACACCGTGCTGTGCCAGGCTATGAGCGCTTACCGGGTTCACTTCGACTGCGTAAGCTTTTGCCGAGGGGTTAACTCCGAGGGCTATTTTCAAGTCATCTCCGCTGCCGGCTCCAATATCCATTACACTGTCGTAGGGCAGTGCCTGCAAACAAAATTTCTCAATGTTTTCACGACCGTAATTTAAAGAACAGCTTATCCAACCTATTTTCCGATAATAATATGACATGGTCTCTTGATATTTGTAAGAATCTATCTTCTAAAGATGATCGACCTCCCGGGTATGAGCCGGTGGCAGGGTCTCCACCCCTCCGGCGATCAATCCCAAGACGAAGCTATTAAACAGGATTTCTGCTCCCAGCACAATCCACATCAATCCAAACATCCCCAGGCGAAACTCCGCCAGTGGGCCGAAGGATTTGACGATCCACTGGAGCAAAATAAACCCTTCGATCCCTGAGCCAATCAGAATCAGGGCGAGGCCTCCGACCAACCCACCTTCAAGGGAAAAATTTCGCAGCACCCTGGCATGCCAGCGTGACGCAGGATAGATCCCGGTCTGGACCGAGTACATCGAAGCGATCAACCCCAAGAACAAGGTCTGCAGCCCGAAAATAGCCGCAAGTGTCGCCGGAATTGTCCAATGGGTACCTAAGAAAAAGGATCCAAAAGTCAGAAAATCTCTTTCGGGAATCAAGGTAAGAAAAGTGTTCAACGAAATCCCGCCCAGCAACAAGCCTGCTCCTGGGATCAGGTAAAGCCAGAGGGGGCTGAAGAGTAATAGAAAACGCAGGTGGCGCCACCCATCCCGCCAGGGGCGCAGGTGAGGCGGGCGATCTCTACCATCCGGGTAGTAAGTGATTGGGATTTCGGTCCGGCGCATATTGAGCAGCACCGCTTTGACGATCATCTCGCTGGCAAATTCCATACCGGAACAGCGTAAATCCATACGCTCGAAGGCTTCCCTGCGCATGGCACGCAGGCCGCAATGTGCGTCCGATATTCCCGCCCGGAAGAACAGGTTCAAAATACCGGTCAGTACCGGGTTGCCGATGTGGCGGTTTTTCCAGGGCATCGCCCCCGGCAGGATGGTTCCCTGCAGGCGCGACCCGATCACCAGGTCATATCCCTGCCGCAGCGCTCTGACCATGGCAATGCCTTCGCCGAGATCATAAGATGCATCGGCGTCACCAATCACCAGGTAGCGCCCCGATGCGGCCCGGCAGCCGTGTATCAAAGCCACTCCATATCCTCGCCTTGCAACCTCCACCACCCGCGCTCCCATACTGGTGGCGATTTCCACACACCCGTCTGTCGAGCCGTTATCGGCGACGATGATCTCTCCGGAAAGACCCTCACACTGGATGGCTATCCGCGCCTGGTCGATACACCCAGCGAGCGTTGCCCGTTCATTCAAGCAGGGCAAGATGATCGATACATCCACTTCGTTGATTGCGTCGCCGAGCGGTACTGCAGAGTTAGCGATAGATCGGGACTCTCCGGGCGCCTGGCTAACCGCGGGATCGCGTGTCCACCCGTCTTGATCACTGGGGTGGCTCATTGTCATCTTCATCTTCATCTTTTTCCCCCTCCCAGATCAACCGGATAAAAGCCCACGACACCCTGAACAAACCGGCTCCCACCAGCCCGATCGCCAGAAATCCGGCGAGAGGCAATCCCAACCCGCCGATCCATTTTTCGCCGCCATGGATCTCTCCCAGGAAGCTTATTGCACCAGAGGAGCCTGACAAGCTGCCAGACCCAAGGTAAGGCGTAGGCGTGGGGGATTGAGCTTGTTGGGTGCACATGCTCCCGCAAAGGGCCGTCCAATCAGATACGCGAGCGGCATCCAGGCCTCCGATCACCCCATCCATGATAAAAGAATGCTGCCCAGCCTGTAGATCCCGGCTGGTGGTTGGCGCCAGCAGCTTGCATGCGCCTCGCAGACAGTCGAGGTCGAAGCGATTTTGCTCGGGCGTGTACGTCACGCCATAGAGATCGCCCAAAGCCTTTCCTAAATTCTGATCCGGGGTTGTTACAATGATTCCAGTGCCGGCGGTGGAGGTATCGCTGACGAGCACATTCCCCAATTCAAGGCTGAGGTTGGTAGAGTTTACCGGCCTGCTCGGGTTGGCTACAGAGAAAAACGTCACCTCGGTTGAGTTCCCAAGCACAATCTGAGACCCATCGCTCATTTTGAACTCAGCCTCACCCTGGGCGGTGCGGATCTGGGTGCCGGCAGTAACTTCAATCAGCCCCCCAGAAACCAATGGGGTTAGATTCTTGCTGACGGTGGCGTACTGCACTCCCGCCCCTGCCTTCTCGACGAGGAAAAACCCCGGCGGTACCACACCTCCAGCCCCCGTAACCGGGACGGGCTTTGGGTTCATCAAGCGTGGAAGGCCGTAAGCAGCCCCCAGGCCCAAAGCCGCAGACACGATCAGAATCAGGAACAAAATCCCGGCTTGCCATAGACAAGAACCTCGCCAGCGAGGCGGTTTCGAAGAAGGCGGCTGATCTTCAGATTTCATCACGACCACCGCCTGGGTGTCTTCAGGGTCGTCTCCTGCGGCAAAGCGTGCCAGACTGTTGGCGGTTACTTCAACAGGGTTGCCCAGATACAGGCTGAGAAAGCCCCGGTGCAGCAGATTTCCCCCGTTTTCGGCTGTCAGATGTTTCATTACTTCCCCTCTGCTTAGCAAGATGCCATCGCCGGGCAGCAGCTTGATGGATAACATACCTGCACTGCCGGGCATGTAGATTTCACTATCGATAAAATCTTGTTCATCCTTACCCAAAATCTCAGGAAACAGGATATTTTGCTGAAGGCGAAGATCCGGGTCATGCATCATTTCGGGGCGGGGACGTTGGGTTAGCGAATAAAAGCGGCCTTTGCGGATCAACCCTGTCTCGTAGCTGCCTCGATGCGCAAGGACCAGATGGTCCTCCTGGATCGCCACGCAAACTGCACCCCACCTGAGCCTGGTTTGGCCAGGGCTCGCCATGAATTCACGTTCGGCTGCCATCATTGCGTACAGAGGCAGCATTGCGACATCCTGCGAAGACTGCTCGATACATTTCTGTAAGATTACAGCTTTAATATCCCGGTCTGCCGGCTTGCCGAGCTCCCCGTTTCCATCTTCCAACCCTGCCAGAACACCCAGGAGCAGCTGCCTGCCTCCAGGGAGAGCGATGATCGCTGCCGTGGCCTGATTTGCCGTCCAATGACCTGAGCGAGGATCGCGAAGGGGGGTGGAGATCGCCGTTGAAATGTTTCCGGATTTCGTCCGGTATACTACCTCGCCAGTCATTCCAACCTGCTCCAAATACCCGCTTCTTCGTCCCGCCTGAGAGCCGGTATTTTCACACCCCATAGATTATTGGAGTATTATTACCATTATTATAAGGGTTATTCCGGAATTGTCTAGTACCTCATGTCTGCCATTGGATGAAAATAGCCCGGGTGATTCAGGAAAAAGATCTCCACCGGCTCTATCCGATCTGATCAAACAGGGCTCTAGCCCGATCTGCGGATCATTTGTATAATGAATTTCCGAAAACAGGGCGATCAGATTCTTTATCCATTTACGCGTATCCAAACGCCCGTTTTGCAGGAGGCAAAAATCATTTCCTCCATTAATCTCCTCCCCATTCCCCGGCAACGGGTGTACGGCCCCGGAGCAGTTGCTCTCGGTGGAATACATTTCTTAACGATTGAAGCGCCCAACCCCCAGGAGCTACTGTTCTCGGCCCTGCGCTTACAAAAAGGCTTGCGCGAACACTCAGGGATTAATATCGAACTAATCGCCGGGGGAGCTGCCCCGCTCGATATCAGCGGCATAACCCTGAGAATCTCCCCAGAAAAAATCGACCACCCACAGGGATACACGCTATCGATCAGCGTGACCGGCATCACCATCGAGGGGTCCACTCCCAATGGAGTCTTTTACGGCGTATCCACTCTGCTTCAGATCGCGGGGCAGGTCGAAGATGCCATCCCCTGCATGGAGATTTCCGATTGGCCGGATTTTCCCGCCCGCGGTGTGATGCTAGACGTCAGTCGGGATAAAGTTCCCACCCTCGAAACCCTGATGGAGCTCATCGACTTGCTGGCCGGTTGGAAAATCAACCAGCTTCAGCTCTATACTGAGAATACCTTCGCCTATCAAAACCACCCCACCGCCTGGAAGGACGCCTCCCCCATCACCAGCCAGGATATCTTGCTGCTGGACCAGTTCTGCCGGGAGCGTTTCGTCGAGCTTGTCCCCAACCAGAACTCATTCGGGCACCTGACGAACTGGCTACGCCTTCCCGCCTATGCGCACCTTGCCGAGACGCACGGTGAGTTCTCCACGCCCTGGGGCATGGAACGCGGGCCGTACAGCCTGTGCCCGATCGACCCCGGCAGCCTGCAGCTCGTGGAGAGCTGGTTCGACGAGCTGCTGCCCAATTTCTCCAGCCGGATGGTGAATGTGGGCTGCGATGAGACTTTCGACGTCGGACACGGTCGCAGCCAGGAGGCTGCCCGGCAGGTGGGCGCCGAACGCCTCTACCTGGATTTCTTGCTCGCCATCGACCGCTCCCTGCACGCCCGCGGCCGGACGATGCAGTTTTGGGGAGATATGCTCGTTAACCACCCCGAAATCATCCCGGAAGTTCCCGGCGATGCGATCGCCCTGGAGTGGGGATACGAAGCCAACCATCCGTTCGATCAGCGCGGGGCTGTCTACCAATCCGCCGGGGTGACATTCTATGTGTGTCCGGGTACTTCGAGCTGGAACAGCCTGGCCGGACGCACCGATAACGCCCTGGCTAACCTGCTCAACGCGGCGGAGAACGGCCTGAAGCACCATGCTGTTGGATATTTGATCACCGATTGGGGCGACCGCGGCCACTGGCAACCCCTGCCGGTAAGCTATCTCGGTTTCGCCGCAGGGAGCGCCTACAGCTGGTCCCTCCAGGCCAACCGCGACCTGGATATCGCCGCAGCCATCAGCCTGCACGCCTTCCATGACCCGAGCGGATCGATGGGACGCCTCGCATTTGACCTGGGGAATGTGTATCGTGCCGTGGGGATCGAACCCGAGAACTCCTCAGCCTTGTTCTGGATCCTGCAACTGCCGCTGGAAGCGATCCGTTCGCAAGGAGAGGCTTATATGCATTCTTTCCGGGGGGTGCTCCAGGCAGTGGATCAGGCGGCCAGGTTGCTGGGAAAAGCCAGGATGGAAGGCCGGGATGCATCTTTGGTACGCGATGAATACCGGCTGGTCGTTCGCCTGCTGCGCCACGCCTGCGACCGCGGCCGGCTGGCTTTCGAGCAGGACCCGCAAAAAGCGGCCCGGCTGCGCGGAAAGCTAAAAACTGACCTGGTAAGGATTTTACCGGCCTACCGGCGCATCTGGCTGAGGCGCAACCGCCCGGGAGGCCTATCCGACAGCCTAGGCCGTATGGAAAAGTTGATGGTCGATTATGAGGACTAATATATATAGACTAGGACGCGGATGAACGCTGGAAAATGCAGATTCTCTCAGTTTTAAAGTTATCCACGTAAATCCGCGGCTGTGCGCATCCCATCAGTTCTTCAATGGTGATATTACAAGAGCATTCGTATGCCCGGAACAAAACAACTTCCTGAACCCGGCGAGATGGCGCCGGATTTCTCCCTCCCCAGTTTACGCGGCGAAACCCTGCGCCTTTCCGATTTTCGCAACCGCAGCAACCTGATCCTGGTCTTTGTGGGTCAGCCCCCTGACCCACGCATAGAGGATCTGCTGGCTGGTCTGGCAGAGGGTGCGCGTGAGCTGAGCGAGCAAAATACGCGCCTGCTCGTGGTGCTGCCACTGAACCAAGATCAACCCGCCGCATGGGCTTCTCTGCCTTTCACTTTCCTCTCCGATCCGGAAGGAAAAGCTGACCGTTTATTTGCCGTGCCCACCCCGCAGGGTTTCTACCCCGCGATCTACACCATCGACCGCTACGGCGAGATCTACTCCGCCGACCGCCTCTTACCAGGAAAACTGATTCCCCGGCCAGAGGACCTGTTCGACATCCTGCAGTTCATCGAGTTCCAATGCCCGGAGTGAGGGTCGCCGGAGTGGCCGGTGTAGGTTGCACCGCAAATAGAATTCTGAGAATCAGATTAGAGTATTTCATTCACCATCGGGGGATTCCTTGACAAGGCTGCCCATCCTTGCTAAACTCTCTTTGATTAATATCCAAGCTAAGAATTACATAGATTCACTAAGAATCAGGTATGGACTATGGAGACTAAAACCACCACCTTCGAAACCCCTTCCACAACCTGGCTCGATCTTGCCGCCGCCGCTCGCTATCTGGGCGTGCATTTCACCACCCTGCGCCGCTGGGCAGATGCCGGTAAGGTTTCCTGCATGCGCACCCCCGGCGGCCGGCGCCGCTTCGCCCTCGCCGATCTGGAGCGCTTCGTCAGCCAATCGCGTCTCCCTTCTCCTCAAGTAAAGTCTCTCGCCTTGCCCGTCGAGCACTCGAACGACCTGGTGCGGCGCCACATCGTCGAGCACGGCATGCCGCGTGAAGGCTGGATCAACCATCTCGATGAAATCCAGCGCATGAAATTCAAGTACTCCGGCCAGATGCTGCTGGGACTCTTGATGCAGTACAATAGCCGCCTCGATTCCGGCGAGGTCTTCTTGCGCGAAGCCGAGCACCTGGCCCAGGACTACGGCACAATTTGCGCCCAGGCCAGGATGAACGTTTCGGATGCCGTGCAGGCTTTTCTTTTCTTCCAGCACTCGATTATGGATATGATCTTCGAAACCAGCTCGCTGAACGGCCATCTAGACGACGCCGGAAAACGGCTCTACCAGCGCACCAACGATTTTATGGACGCCCTGATGGTGGCCATGGTGGATAGTTTCTGCCACGACAAATTAGACTAGATGCTTATCCATTATTCGTAAGGATGCCCCCTATGCAGCTCATTCGCAAACCCGCCTACGATCTTAACGAACGCCCATTTCTGATCATCTGGGAAACCACCCAGGCCTGCGACCTGGCCTGCCGGCACTGCCGGGCAGAAGCCAGCCCTTTCCACGATCCCCAGGCGCTCTCTTTTCAAGAGGGCTGCCAGCTCATCGACCAGGTGGAGCGCTTCGGCTCTCCACACCCCCTCTTCATTCTCACCGGCGGCGACCCTTTCAAGCGGGCCGATATCTTCGACCTGGTTAGTTATGCTTCGCAACGCAGCATGCCTGCGGCGGTCTCCCCTTCGGGTACCCCTCTGCTCAATCAAACCAATCTGCAGCGACTTAAGGACAGCGGCGCCAAGGTGATTTCGCTCAGCCTGGACGGCTCTACGGCTGCCATCCACGATGATTTCCGCCGGGTTCCAGGCTCGTACGATTGGACGCTCAACGGCTGGCGTGCGGCCCAATCCGTCGGGTTGAAACTGCAAATCAACACTACCGTCACCCGCTACAACCTCTTCGACCTGCCCAATATATTTACCCTGGTACGTACGATGGGCGCAATGACCTGGAGCCTCTTCTTCCTGGTGCCGACCGGCCGGGGGGTCTCTGAAGATGAGATCTCGCCAGAGGATTACGAAGCCGTCATGAATTTCCTCTATGACGCTTCGAAGTACATCGGTTTGAAGACGACCGAAGGCCATCACTATAAGCGCGTGGTCCTGCAAAGGGCTGCCCTGGAGGCCAGGGGAATCCCACCGGAGCAGGTCCTATCGTTGAACGGCACTTATACACGCCTGAAATCCGCACTACAGGACCAGACCCGGGGCCTGCCGCTGGTGGCTGCCTCAGATCACGTCCGGCGCACGCCGATGCACATCAACTCAGGTCAGGGCTTTATCTTCATCTCTTTACGGGGCGATGTGTTCCCCAGCGGCTACCTGCCCCTCAAAGCCGGCAACGTGCGCGAAACCGAGTTGAAAGACATCTATCAGAACAGCCCTTTGCTGCAGTCCCTGCGGGATAAAGACCAACTCAAGGGCCGCTGCGGGCTGTGCGAGTTCCGTTGGGTATGCGGCGGTTCGCGCTCACGCGCCTATGCCGTCAGCGGGGACGTGCTTGCTGAAGAGCCTTTCTGCGCTTACGAGCCAGGCTCATTCCCCTATATGGATGACGTCGAAAAACTGGCCGGGATGGGCTCTGCTTCGATATGAATGCCGCACCAATAGTCACCGACCACTCGCCTCGCCGCGTTGTCATCGTTGGCGGAGGCATTACCGGGCTGGCTGCAGCCTATGCTCTCCAGGAGCAGTCTCGCAAGGCGAACATCCCCACTCGTTTTACCCTGCTGGAAAGCAGCGATCGCTTCGGCGGCAAGATCCTCACCGAACACGTGGGCGGGTTCACCATTGAAGGCGGGCCAGACTGCTATATTCGCCAGAAACCTTGGGCGACAGAGCTGTGCCAGAGCCTGGGGTTAGGTGGGGAGCTGATCGGCACCAATGACGAGCGCCGCAAGACTTTCGTAGTGCAGAAGCAGCGCCTTACCCCCCTGCCGGACGGTGTCATGCTGATCGTGCCCACCCGCATTACGCCGTTCATCACTTCCTCCCTCATCTCCTGGCCGGGCAAGCTGCGTATGGGCCTCGATTTTTTCATCCCTCGCCGGGAAGAGAAGGATGATGAGAGCGTGGGGGCTTTCGTTCGACGACGCCTGGGAGGCGAAGCGCTGGATAAGATCGCCGAACCGTTGCTCTCGGGAATCCACGTCTCGGATCCGGAAAGCCAGAGCCTGCTGGCTACCTTCCCACGTTTTCGGGCGCTGGAGGAGCAGCATGGCAGCTTGATCCGCGGTATGCTGGCACAAAAACGGTCGAACCACAACCACAGCGGGAATACAGCACCCAGCAGCTCAAATGGCACCCCTGCCTCGATGTTCATCTCCCTGCGCAGTGGCCTGGGCGAGTTGGTGGCTGTGCTTCAGGAAGCGTTAACGGAAGGCGACCTTTACACCGGGGTTAAAGTGAGCTCGCTCGAGCGTACGCAGAACGGTTTCCGTGTGGGCAGCACAACTGGAGAAACCTGGGAAGCCGATGCAGTCATCCTGGCGGTTCCGGCGTACATATCAGCCGATCTCGTTTCCCATCTGGACGCGGAACTCTCCTCCATGCTTTCTGCCATTCGCTACGTCTCCACCGCTACGATTTCCCTGGCATATACCCGCAACTCTGTGAAACACCCCCTGAATGGCTTCGGCTACGTGACGCCGCGCAGCGAGCAGCGCCAGGTTTCGGCCTGCACCTGGTCCTCGATCAAATTCGACTCCCGCGCTCCCCAAGACGGCCTCCTTCTGCGCTGTTTCGTCGGTGGGCCTGGCCGTGAAGAACTGGTTTCGCTGGAAAATCCCGAGCTGGTGAACGTTGCCCGCCGGGAGCTGGCTGAGATGATGGGCATCAACGCCCAACCCTTGTTTGCCCGGGTGTACCGCTGGAACAAAGCCAATCCTCTGTACGATGTGGGTCACCTCGAGCGCGTCGAGCAGATCCGCAATCGAGTTGCGAACCATCCCGGTGTGTTCCTGTGCGGCAGCGCCTACGATGGCGTGGGCATTCCGGACTGCATCCACCAGGGGCAGCAAGCGGCTGAGCAAGCATTGAAATCTTTAAGCCTGGAATTAGCCTGAGACCGTCAGCGTTTTAATAAGCGTTGCGGATCGTGGATTGAGTACAGAGGGATAGCTATCTCGTGATTCATGACCTGAGTGGTCTAGCCAGTATCAATATTGCAGACCGGGATTCGTCCAGCGAGATGGAGACCGTTAAAAGCTCAACAACCCTGGATTCCATCGGGTAAAAAAAACGGAGGCATCTCTCTAAATGTAATCACTCGCAAGCATTGAACAATTATGGATAACCTGGTTACAGTCCGGGCTGGGATCCAGCTCGAAAAGTTTACTCTGTTTTATATGCTTATTGAGGCTGCCGTTTCTCTAGCAGCAGCAGTCAATGCACATAGTGCGTTGCTGGCCGCATTTGGAATCGATTCGGTGATTGAGCTGTCATCGGGCATGATCTTGTTGTGGCGTTTGCAGGTCGAAGCCAACCATACTGACCAAAGACGGATAGAAAAAGCTGAAAAACGTGCTTCGGTATTAACAACTATCGTTCTCTTCCTCCTCTGTCTCTATGTGGCAATATCATCAATCTATGGTTTGGTAGCTCATTCCCGGGTAGAGAGTTCCCCGCTTGGGATTGGCATCTCCCTGGCAGCAGTCATCATTATGCCGTTCCTGGCTTTTCGGAAAAAACGAATAGCCAATGAACTACGGAGTGGGGCGCTGGCTGATGACGCCATAGCCTCTCTCACTTGTGCTTACATGGCTGGAACAGTTTTAATTGGGCTATTGCTTAACACACTGTTCCATTGGTATTGGGCGGAAAACATAGCGGCATTGGTATTCTTAATTTGGTTAGGTCGCGAAACCTGGGAAGCATTTGCAGAAGCCCGAGGAATCTAGCCCTGAGTGCATCTAAGGTGATCTAGGTTTATCAATGGCATCCGGCTAATTGGGTAGAGAATGCATTTCGAGATCATTAATTCTACCCCCCTGAGTTCTCGGACTTTACGATTGGTCAGATTTGCGGTATAAAATACACGTGGAGTTGGCTAGACCTCCATTGTTCTTTTAGGAGAATGCGTGCGGCGGGGGGTGGAAAGAGGGAATGCGTCGCAAGCAGATAAAGAATTGATCAGGTACCTGGGAGCACAATCGACCGTTATCTCTGGATCGATTATCAAGGTAGTTCAGGTGAATAAGGGTGGGAGTTAATGGAATTGAATAGAGTTCCAAAGAGATTAACTCTTACGAGGGTATTGCTTTTCGTCATTCTGGCTGCATTCCTCGTTGCAATAGGGGGTTATACCCTGGTCAACGCATATCCGGGGACAGCTGCGCAGGCAGCCGACGTGCTGCGAGGCCTATTCGGCGACCAGCCCGTGGCTCTGCTCGAAACGACCACCTACCAGATCCAAGACACCTTGCTGCGCCTGCGCTACAGCCTGATGGGCTCAAAAGCCTCCGCTCCCTGGTCGGGAGGATCTGTCCAGGCCGCCGCCCGGCCAGAAACCTCAACGCCATCCCTCCGGCTTACCGCCCTACCCACGTCAACAGATCCAATGCCGAGCGCAGCTCCTGTTGGCGAAGGTACTGTAACCCCCTCGCCGGCGCCAGAGCCGACCGCCTCTCCAGTTCCTACCCAGGCTCCCTGGGTGCCTGCGTCTTTAATTCCCCTGGGCAACCTGGAGGGAGAAGGCCAATGGTCTCCGTACATTCAGGACGCTTCCGGCAGGACCGTAGCGTATCGGGCTTTTCTTCAGCCCGACCCTCTGAGAGATTATGCCGTAGTGGCAGTGATCGCCTTTGACCTGCAAACCACACGGCTGAACTACGTTTTGGGCACCGAAGAGCCCATTTCCGACGCCAGAATTACCCGCACTGGAGAGATCCCCAAGGATCAGGTCAAGCCCGGCATTCTCCTGGCCATTTTCAATGGTGGCTTTAAAACTCGCCACGGCAAATTTGGTGTGGCTGTGAATTCGACGACCCTCGTCCCGCTGAAAGATGGCCTGGGTACGCTGGCCATCTACCGGGATGGGCAGGTGCGCCTCGGCGCCTGGGGAACCGGCCTGACGGCTTCACCCGACCAGATCGTTCTACGCCAAAACGGCCCCCTGGTCGTCCAGCATGGGGTGGTGAACCCATTGGTGATGGAGGCAGCACCCGAGATCTGGGGCTATACGATCAAAGAGACGGCGCCCATCTGGCGCTCTGGAGTGGGTTTAAGCGCAGATGGCCGTACTTTATACTACTTCGCCGGTCCAAGCCTCACGCTGCCCGCCTTTGCACATGCAATCGCCGGCTCTGGCGCCAGCGACGCAATCCAGCTGGATATTAACAACTACTGGGTCCATTTCGACGCCATTCAGTTCGAAGGTGGCAAACCCACAACTCTCCCCCTGTTCGATTATATGGGCAGGGATAATCCCAACCGATATCTGTACGCTTATCCGAAAGATTATTTTTACATCACTGCAGCAGGCAGATAAACCTGGGTCACAGGCTGCAGCGCTTTACTCCCGCAATGAGAGGAGCCTTCATGCCATGAACCATCTCAGCCGAAGAGAATTCCTACGACGTATCGCCACCGGTCTGGGTGGAGCTGCCGGAACCTGGTTCCTGAACGCTTGCGGTGTGGAAAACACCCCCCCTCCCGATCCGACTCTGCCGGCCACCCACCTCACCACTTCCGCGGCAGACGAGGCTTCACCCACGCCAATTCCACCCACAGCGACGGCTTCAGGGGTACCTACCACAGCTTCTTCTTCCTCCACCCCCAACCCCACTCCCACCCCGGCCCAGGCTGATCTGGTAGTCGCCCGCGGCGGTGAGCCTGAGGACCTGGTCCGGCGCGCCGTGGCGGCTTTAGGAGGGATCGAGCAGTTCGTCCACCAGGGTGACGAAGTGATTGTCAAGCCGAATATTTGCGTCGCTTATCACACCTATGAATACGCGGCAACCACCAATCCCTGGGTCGTGGCCGCCGTCGTGCGCATGTGCCTGGAAGCCGGCGCTGCGCACGTTAAGGTGATGGATTATCCCTTCGGCGGGACGGCGGAAGAAGCCTACAACATCAGCGGCATCCGCGAGCAGGTCGAAGCAGCTGGCGGATCGATGGAGTTCATGCCGGGCTATAAATACGTCAAAATGGATATCCCCCAGGGGAAATCCCTGAAGAGCACCAAAATTTACGGCGATATTTTGCAGGCGAATGTGCTGATCAACGTACCCATTGCCAAACACCACAATCTGGCAAAGCTCACAATCGGCATGAAGAACTTGCTGGGCGTAATCGCCGACCGGACGGCTATGCACCAGAACATTGGGCAGCGCCTGGCTGATCTGGCCAGCCGGATCTTGCCAACGTTGACCATCGTCGATGCTGTGCGTATCTTAACCGCAAACGGGCCCACCGGGGGTAACCTGGATGACGTTAAAAAGCTGGACACGGTGATTGCCAGCCGCGACCTGATTGCCGCAGACGCCTATGCCTCGACGCTGTTTGGCATGCAGCCAACCGATCTGGCTTATGTTGTTGCCGGTTCAGAGATGGGTTTAGGGAACAGCGATTTGAACAGTCTAAAAATCGCCGAGGTCTAATCGCCGTTTACCAGGGTCACGCGTTGAATTCCCGGATCGGTGAACAGATCGTATTCTTCGCCGCAGGCATTGGAGAACTCCGAGATTACCGCCCCGGCTGCCCCGCTCTGGAACCAGTGTTTGGTGTCTGGGGAGAGGGTAACCTGATCGCCAGGCCTTAGAACGGTCTCGTGCCAGACCGAATAATATCGGGTGCGGTTCTCAGGCGGGCGCGCCCGCGGAGAAGGGGCTGGTCTTCCAGGAGTGTACAGATAAACGGTTCCCCACCGGCAGCGTATGGTTTCTTCCTTCCCTGCCTGGCCATCCATGGTGGGATGAAGGTGCTCCGGGCAGGTCTGCCAGGGTAGCAGCACCAATTCTCGGGCGCATACCCGATCGGAATGCAGGTAAGTGAGCAGCTCCAGACCGGTTTGCCAGAGCTCGCCAAGCCCATAATCTGCCACTTCGATGTTTTCGGCATCGCCCGGCGTAATGGCGATCCCAGCTCGCTGCAAATACTCCAGAGCGCGTTTTTGTGCAATTTGAAAATCTATCTGGGTGATCATCGTTTTTAATCCAATAAGTTCAACCCCGGCTGAGCTCCCGCTTACGCGGGCAGCAGGTTCAATTATGCCTATTTTACTCTTAATTGGACCTATAGAACCTGTCTGTCAACTTACAAATTTGAAAGCTGATTATGGATGAAAAACCCTCCGTTGGAGCGAACCACGGAGGGCATACATTTGAATAATCAACATTCGTTCCATGGATTGAACGCCCCCTGTAAAGGGTGGAAAAAATCAACCATGAATTACTTCAACGCTTGCCTTTACTTCACCAGCGAGGCGTGAATTTCTACATGCAAACCTTTTCGCAGGACATTGGAGACCGGGCAGCCATCATCTGCGACTTTTATAAGCTCCTGAAAAACCTCTTCTTTGATTTCTGGAACGCGCGCCCGCACGTTGAGCTGCATTCCGGTAATTTTAAAACCCCCTGATTCCTGAGAGCTGATCGTGCAGATCGCTCGAGTCTGTAAATTTTCTGGTTTATAGCCCTTGCTTCCTAACGCAGCCGATAACGCCATGCTATAACATGCGGCATGTGCTGCCGCCAGCAGCTCTTCGGGGTTCGTGCCAGGGGCAAATTCAAACCGGGTAGCATAGCTATAATCGGCGTTCTGCAACGCTCCACTTGTGCTCGAGATGTACCCTTTTCCGGTCCACAAATCACCCATCCAGACAGCTTCTGCTCGCCGTTCGATATCAACCATTGACATTTTCCTTTCCATAGCATTAAACGACTTCCTCAAGTTAAACATTAAGGACTGACGTTTTCAGTATAGACATAAAAACCTCAGTCCTCAATTAGGGAAATCCCTACTATTCAAATCGTATTACTCGATATTTATTTCTTTAACCCAATCAGGTCCACATTCTGCAGCAACAGCGGCCCGCTGGCGAAATTGGTCTTGCTTTTTTCACGGTGGGCTTGCATCGCCAGGTCAATCAGCCGGTCGGCGAGCTCTTCCGGCGAGATCCCTGCAGGTTCCCACAGGTAGTAGGCAAACGATCCAGGCAGGGTATTGATCTCGTTCACGTACACCTGGTTGGTGCTGCCATCCAGCAGAAAATCGACCCGTGCAATCCCCGCCGCCCCCACGCGACGAAATGCCTCGATAGCCATCTGCTGGATGCGCACCGTCAGGTCTGCGCCAATCGGCGCCGGGATGAGGCGCGTGGCTCCTTCCATCCCCCGCTCGCGCTGGTCGTGCAGGTACTTATCGGCGAAGCTGAGCAGCTGATCTTTGGATACCGGCTGCTCGCAGACCGACGCCACCGGATTCTCATTGCCGAGTACCGAACAATTGATATCGACTTTTTGCTTAATGTAAGGCTCGACCAATATTTGCGCGTCAAAATGGCTGGCTACACTGATGTGAAACTTGAGATCATTCTGATCGTGTGCCACTTCGACGGCGATGCTCGAACCCAGGTGGACCGGCTTGACGATCATCGGGTAGCTGAATTTGCTCTCGATCTGCTCAATGACCCCTGCCTCATCTTCTTCCCATTGGGTCCGGGTGAAATCATGGCTTTCCAATACCGGCAAGCCGTACCCTTTGAGCACAACTTTGGTCAGCACCTTATCCATGCAAATCGCCGAAGCCGTCACCCCAGAGCCTACGTAAGGCAGATCCACCAGCTCCAACAATCCCTGCAGGGTGCCGTCTTCCCCATGCATCCCATGCATGGCCGGAAAGACCACATCCAGCTCCAGCTTTTTGGGCTTATCCAGTATCCCTTTTGGGAGCGGGTTGCGGATGGCCTGCAGGCCGGTATCGGGAGTAAAAGCCAGAGTTTCCAGCTCGGGATCCTTGGGATTAAATGCCTTGAAGGTCTCCAGCCGGGAGAGGTTCTTGCCGGTCAGCCAGCGCCCCTCTTTGGTGATGTAGATCGGGATCACCTCATGCCGACGCTCTAAGAAGGAGATCACCTGCAGCCCCGTTACAACCGAGACTTCGTGCTCGGTAGACCGTCCCCCAAAAATCACTCCTATGCGATAGTTCGCCATGAATTTATCCTGAAATGAAGATAGAGCTGCTCCCGGTTGGGTTGTATACAAGCATGCTTTCTCTAAGAGCAGCAGGGATTAGTAGATATCCGGCAGGTCGTTCTCGAATAAGATGACGTCTCCCGGCAGGACGATCTCAGCCAGCTTGAGCCGCGCCTCGCTCAGGCGATTATAACAATAAACCCTCTCCGAGGCGAAGTTCGCCTGGGCAATACCCTTGCGGATCGGCTCGAT
Organism: Chloroflexota bacterium; assembly: GCA_023381565.1. Taxonomy (GTDB): domain Bacteria; phylum Chloroflexota; class Anaerolineae; order Anaerolineales; family Anaerolineaceae; genus JAMCRR01. The sequence goes on along the minus strand of JAMCRR010000197.1, from coordinate 33,423 downwards.
CCTTTGCTCTGCGCCGATTAAAAAAATCATGTCGCAGACTCTTGCCGCGGCAGATCCCAGCTTCTCATGTTCCTGTGCCTCGATCTTCCCCAACTCGGCGAACCCGGGAGTCACCAGGATTTTGCGATGGCCAGTAAAAGTAGCGAGCACTTCCAACGCCACCCGCGCGCCTTCAGGGTTCGAGCTGTAGGCATTATCGATATACGTGATGTTATTAGGGGTGTAAATAGGTTGCAGACGGTGCTCCATTGGGCTGACCGAGGCCAGAAGGTGCGCCGATTCTTTCAGAGGCACCCCGCAGACGAATGCCGCCAGGATGGCCCCCACGGCGTTGGTGGCATTGTGCCTGCCCAGGAGCTTCATCCGTATCGGCAGCGGAGCCTGCTCTCGACCGACCAGCTCAAAGGAAGTGCCTGTGTCACTCAGCTCCAGATTCTGCAGGCACAGATCTGGTTGCAGCTCTCCAGGAGCAGCCGCGTAAAGCAGCGCCTTAACCCTGGTTTTCTGCGAAAGGCTGGCACAGGTCGCGTCGCTGCCGTTGAAAATGGCGGTACCATCTGGGGGCAGGGCTTCAATCAGCTCATATTTCGCCCGGGCGACATTCTCCAGGGTCTTAAAGCGCTCCAGATGCTGGGGACCGACCGCTGTGAGGATACCAATACGAGGCTTGACCAGCCGGCAGATCTGCGCGATCTCGCCGGGGCGATATGCGCCCATCTCCACGATAAAAACCTGGTGTTTGGGACGCAGATCCTCCCGGATCACCTTGCACACGCCCAGAATGGTATTGTATGTCCGGGGAGTCTTCAAAACCTCATACTTGTTGGAAAGCAGATGCGCCAGGATCTCCTTCGTGCTGGTTTTGCCATAGCTGCCGGTAATGCCGATGACGAGAGGATTAACGCGCTGCAAGATGCGTCTTGCCGAGGAAATATAGTAGAGGCGCATGAGAGCGTCGTACGGGGCCAGCAGCAGGTTGGCCGCTGGCAGGTTCAGACAATTGGTCTGGCTCAAGACAGCCAGTGTAAGCAGGTAGCCGTAAATACGGGCGTCCGGGGAGATCGACCAGGCAGAGAGATCGAACGGCCAGGCGCCTATCCAAAGGCGAAAGACAAAGATCAGCTCAAGCAATACGACCGCCACGCCGGCTCCGATCAGCCTCTTAACCCGACCGGTGAATACCAGTGGTTTGATCGCCGTGATTTTTCGCTTCCGTTCCCGGACGATAAAATAAACAACCGAGCAAACCATCAGCACCGCTACGCCGACGAGCAACGCAAGAACCTGCGCCAGCCCAGGGATCAGCCATCCCGCCGCCATAAGGAGCAAGATCAGGATTTCGATCGGGCGAATCACCGTCCGCCACTTCGCGGCGGCCCACTTCAAAAACCTCAGGTTCAGGTACTCATGGAGTTGGAAATATTGCAGCAGGCTGATAAAATGCGTCAGGGTCAGGCTCGCCCACAGCAGGGTAAGAAATCCCAGCAAGGCCCCGGTCACAGGTTGTCTCCCAGGAAGGAGATCGCCAGGCTGTTGAACAATCCGGGGTTATCCACAAATGAGAAATGGCCCGCACCGGGTATGACCTCCAGTTTGGCGTGCGGGATGAGCTGAGCCATCAAGCGGCCATCCTCCAGAGGCGTGCTGTCGTCTCGTTCACCCCACACCAGAAGCACCGGGCAACGGATTGCGCGCAGCCAGGGACGCAGATCCTCATTCACCACTTTCACAAATGTCTGGCGCATCTCTCCGGCATTGCGGTAGTCATCAGATCCCTGCCGTGCTACGAGGCGGTCTACCCTGAACAGATGGGCAGCACCCGGGAACGCTCGAGTAATCTTCTTTAACGTCTTATACAAGGCTATGCGCAACCCCGTCAGGAGAGTCGGGCGCGGGCGAATCCCGGCGCTGTCCACCAGCACCAGCCGGCGGATTCGCTCCGGATACTCAGCCGCCAATTTGATCGCCACCCGACCGCCAAAAGAATGCGCCACAATGTCGACCTCTGCCAGACCCAGCTCATCCAGGAAGCAGCTCAAGAACCGGGTGTAACTACTGACGTCCCAGGCTTCCCCCGGCGGCTGGCTGTAGCCAAACCCAGGGAAGTCGAGGGCGATGACCCGTGCAGGGAGATTTTCCTTAAGGGCTTTCAATACCGGGCGCAGGCTGCTCGAATCGGTTCCCCAACCATGCAGCAGCACGACCTGGCGGCCTTCTCCGACAGCTTCGTAGTAGGTCTTCAACCTTTCGACGGTGACAATCATTACCCTGGCATCTCCACCAGAATGGTACTCTCCTGCGGCGCGCGGCCGTAGTTGGCTGGATGATACCCTACACTCATCAGTTCGACCAGGGCTATCCCCGGATGACCTGGTCGTATAAAGTCTTTTGTTGTTCGATCAGGTCCTTATAAAGTGCATGACGGGCCGGATCGGGCAGGTAGACCTGGCCGGTAAACTGCGGCGCCTGGCTGACATCTCCCAAATACCCCAACGCTTCGAAAGCCAGCAAGGCTGCCCCGCGCGCCGAGGCTTCTTCCGCTAAAGAGGCTGTGACCGGTTTTCCCAGCACGTCCGCCAGGATTTGTAGCCAGACGGGCGAATGCAGCAAGGCTCCTCCGCTGGCAATGATCTGCGGATCACTCGGGAGCACCTGGCGCACCAGATCGTAAACGATGGCGATGCGGCAGGCAACTCCTTCCATACCCGATCGCAGCAATTCAGCAGGGGTAGTCGCCAGCGACAACCCCGTAACAGCCCCACGCGCCGAGCCGGCCCATCCAGGGCTGCGCTCACCCGAAATCAGGGGTAAAAAGACCAGCCCGTTGGCGCCGGGCGGTGCCTGGCCTGCCGCCTGGTCGGCGTCTACATTGCCTTCCAGGTTAAGCAGGTGGGTGAGCCAGGCGAAAACACTGCCGCCCTCGCTCAAAGCGCCACCCAGGAGCGAGCGCCGGCGGTCCACCCGGTAACTCCATAAGCCGTGTGGGATGACCGCCGGGGCTTGCTCCAGGATCACCCGCACGGCGCTGCTGGTGCCCATGACTACTGCAGTTTGGCCTGGCGAGGTGCAACCGCTGCCCACATTCGAGGCTGCCCCGTCTCCCACAGCCGGGAACCAGGGCGCCTGGGCTAACGCCGGCCAGCGCTCCGCATACTCCTGCTGCAGCCCTTGTTTGAAGTCTTTAAAATCGACCAGCGGCGAAAGCTGGCTTTTTTCCACCGGCAAGGTCGCCAGAAGCTCTTCATCCCAATCCAGGCTGGTCCGGTTAAGCAACCCTGTCCAGGAGGCTGCCGAATAAGAGATCGAGACTTCTCCAAATAGTCTCAGCTCGAGATACTCACCCAGAGATATCCACCGCCTGGCGTTTTGGTGGACCGCCGGTTGATGTTTTGCAAACCAGAGGAAGCGGGCAGGCACGTAGCTCGGATGGAAATAGACGCCTGTGCGCTGGTGGACCGCCTCTTCGTCAAACCGCTGGCGCAATTCCGCAGCCTCAGGCGTGGGCCGCGTATCTGCATAGGAAATCAGCGACGTAATCGGCTTGCCGGCCTCATCAATCGCCATCACGTTGGCCACAAAGGTATCCACGGCGACACCCACGATGCCATGGGTGGAAGGCTTTGCCTTCGCCATGAGTTCGTCGATACACTCCCAGATCTGCTCCATCAATCTGTCCGGGTCGGTCTCTTCCGTTCCATCCGGCCGGGTCGTGAAGGTGTATTCGCGACGTGCCGTTACGCCCTCAAGGGCGCGGCTTTGCCGGTCGAAGAGCATGGCCCGTGTTGAGGATGTGCCGACATCCAGTGCCAGGACGAATGGCAACTCTGCCTGATCGGGAGGGATTTGATCCATTACACATCCTCTGCGGCTTGTGTTCTGAGCTGGTTGGAATCAGCTTACCACCGGGAGCTCCAGATAGCTGGGATGCTGCGGATCGTGATACAGGGTGACGTGAGCGGTGCGGGCATCCTTCTCGGATTCCTCAGCCACCACGCCTCCACTGTTGTAGTTCTTTTCCAAAAAGATGGTATTTGGAGAGCAGAAAACCAGGCGCAGGCGGCTCCCCCTGGCAATCTGGCGGGAGAAGAAGGTAAAGCCGTTGAACTCATAGAGGTTGATTTCTCCAGGAACGACCAGCTGTTCCACCCTCAAGGATTGGCGGTAGCGTGCCCGGAGCTGCGCCGTTGTCAATTGAATACTGCTCCCATCCGCCAGAATCTCGTATACCGTAGCCAGGAAATCCGTATCCGGCACATCCAGGGAAACCCATACCGCCAGCTTCAACCACCCGGTGATCTCGGTAGCTTCGACGAAGGGTTGGGTGTGGTAGACCAGCCCATTGCCAAACAGGTTGAGAACGCGGCGCTGATCGACCAGGTAGTCCTTGATCATCTCTCGCTCCAGCTCAGCCGGACGCACGTCTAATGGGTCGTAGATGTAGGCATCTGGTTGAGATGCCCCCGCCAAAGCCTCGTCGAGGTTCCCGGATTGGAAGACGTCGTTGGCCCTGCCCTGGTTGGAGTTCAAATACAGGCGGCGTTTCTCCGTGTCAATCTCGTCAATGGAATCGGCGTATTTCCATTCTTCTGCGCCCATCAGATAATAAGTTACCCGCTTCTTAAGGAACTCTGGCTTTTGCCCTCCCTTCAACGTCCAATCGTACCATTCTTTGTGCAGCTTATTCATATCCAGCATGCAGGCTTCGGCAAATTTCACCCCGCCGACTTCGCGCGCAGGGGTGCGTGTGCCGGGATGATCCCACGGACCGACGAGCAGGTAGTGTTGGGCCTTCCCCTCCGGGGTGCCGAGCTGCATGTGCTTGCGGTAATACTCCATGGCTCCGGGCTGGTCGTCGTCGTACGAGCCGGTGATTGTCAGGATTGGCAGGTTGAAGCGGTGGAAGTCATCCTCCGTGGGGCACATCCCGTCCCAATAAGCATCCGGGGTGGAATGGCTGATTATCTTCTGGAAAAAGGTGGTCGTGTTGCCCACAATTCGATCGAGTTCCTTGAAAGGCCGGTGAGAAAGATACAGCTCGCGAAATTTCTCAATCCAGAAGCCTTGCTCGCCAAACAAATTGGCATTTGGGGTCACGCCGCTGGTATAGGTCAGCCACTGCATCATATAGGGGAAGGTGATATTCCCCGAGAGAGGAAAATCGACGCCCATATAGGCTGACGCCACCGGAACAATCGTCTCCAGGTGCGGCGGGAACCCTTTCAGGGTCGCCCATTGGTCGTAACCACCGTAGGAGCCGCCCCACATGGTGATTTTGCCGTTTGACCAGGGCTGTTGCGCCAGCCATTCCACCACGTCGTAGCCGTCTTGGGGTTCGTTCGCCATTGGTTCGAACTGCCCTTCAGAGTTGCCTCGTCCCCGGCAGTCCACCAGCGCGAAGACGTACCCATTGCGGGCGAAGTACATAGCACGGGGATGATAGGAATCGGCGATATAGGGCGTCAGGGTAAAAATGACCGGTAGGGATTCATGCATCCCCTTCGGCCGGTAAATCGTGGCGTTCAGGGAGGCGCCGTCGCGCAGCGGAATCTTAACACCCCAGGTCAGATCTACCTGCGCGTCATTAAGATCTCCTCCCGAGGAGGTGGCTTCGGTCAGCTTAGCAGGAAAAATAAATGACATCGGTTTATCCTCAATCGAAAACGAAAATTATCACAGGGAGCATAGAGAAACAGAGATTTTGATGTTTAATTTTCTGTTAATTATATTTTCTCTGTGCCCTTTGTGCACTCTGTTGCTCCCTGTGGTTATGTTTTTTCTGCCTCTTCCCGCGCAATCTGGATAAAGCGCGTCAGGCGGGTTGGGTCGTGGCGGATAGTATGGTTATCCTTCATGATGATCTCCACCCGGCAACCTCGGGTCAGGTCCAGATCCCGGCGCAGGATGGAGCGTATGCGCTCCTCATCGAACGTATCCACCGCCAGGTCGGCCGGATTCGGCTTCATCGAAAGGATATAGCGGTCTTCGAGATTGGCTGCCATCTTCTCCCGGTTCGACCACGGCGAAACCGATACCCGGCGCAGGTTCGGGAACTGCCGCACAATATGCCAGCGGCTATCCAGGGGCTCGCAGCAGCCGTAGCAGTTCAGGCCGAAGCGCTCCACCAACGCCAGCTGGTAGGGAAAGATAAACTCGGCGAACATGCGCGGCGAGATCCCCACCGTTTCCTGGCTTTCGGAATTTCCCCACAGATCTTTCAGCCGCGTCCTCCCCTGATAATCCTCTTGCGGGAGCTGGTCTGTCCAGCCCAACCCCCCCGAGCCGACGTAACTCCCCTCCCAATTCGGGTAGAGCAGCCCGTTTTGCTCGAGGGCATCGATCATCGCCAGGTTGCCGTCCCGCAGGATCGCCATCAGGCTGTGCACGATGCCGGGGTTATCCGACATATCAAACATGGTTTGTTCCAGGCCGCGCAGGTAGACCAGCGTTTTGGTCATGCCCACCGACCACCACCAGGAGGTTTTCACACGCACGGAGAGCAAGTTGCCGAAGATATCCCGAGCAGCAGCTTCGAGCAGGCGCGTCGCCCGGTAATCTATCCTGATCTGCGGGAAATGTAGGCGCTCCAGGTCGGTTTCGTTTCTAACCGGCGATTCCCAACGCGTGGATCCCCGATTCTCTCCACCGATCTGGGTTTCGTGCAATCCCCAATCGGGGAGCGTATGCACGTGCGCCACGTCAAAGAAAGGCCGGATCGTGTAGTCGTCGAGCATCTGTGTGCCGTAGAAGATCTCTTTGCGCAGGCGCAGCTCCCAATCCTGCGCCACAGCGCCATCGCACTTGAGTGTCTCCGGTGGAATGATCTCGATCCAACCATCTTCCGGGTCGCAGAAGATTAACGGGCGGGTCGGCTCGAGGGCGTTGTGCCTGCGCCAGAGATCGCGTTTATCGGCCTCGATCGGGCGCGCGGCCAGGGCAGTCACTTCAGCCGCCAGGTCGCGCAGGATGAGGCGGTCCTGGGCGCTGAACTCCATATCCTCTTCTGAGAGCAGATTTTGCTCCAGCAGGATAGGAAAAGCCTGACCGTCTCCGGATGACGCTGCCACTGCCATTGATTAAATCTTCCCGGTACGCTTCAAATAATACCGTTCGTAGATCAAACCGATTTCTCCCTCTTGAACGCGGAACTCCACATCGATCCTGTTTCCGCCGGATAGCGTGTGGAAAGTGCGCACGTTTCCCTCAACTGTATCGGGAATCAACGGCACGACCTCAGTGTCATAGCGGGTTCGGGTTTCAAAAGCCAGGAAATCGCCCATCTTTTTCACCTGGGCTTTCATCGTGCCTTTATATGTCTCGTAAGTGCCTTCCAGTTCAGATAAGGCGTTCTCCCGGCGCACAAAAGGCAGGCTTTCAGGTTTCTCTCCAAGCAAGACGGCCAGACCGGCCATGCCCAACTGCGAAAGCGCGTAGCCGCTGGCGTTCGCCAGCAAGGCGATACCGACATTCTTTTCGGGAATAAAACCAATATACGCGGTAGCCACACCCACAGACCCGCTGTGACCCACCAGGATCTGGCCCATAAAGTTCTTATAGGTACCCAGCCCTAAAGCATACAGGTAATCGCCAAAAGGGCCGCCCTTATTGGGCGTCGAAATGCGGGGTGTTTCCATCTCTTCAACCGAGGAGCGCGCCAGGACTTGCCCGCCGCCGCCGGTCCCCCACCCCAGGTACATGGTCACGTATTTGGCCAGATCCAGCACATTGCTGATCAACCCGCCATCTCCGCTTAACCCGTAGGCGTACGCCGAGGGTTTGCGTTCGCCATCATCAGCGACGATATACGGCACAGCAGCATCTGGGTCGCTATCGACATCCTGTTTGGCGAAGAAGCTCCGTGTCATCCCCAGAGGTTTGAGGATCTTCTCGGTTACGTACTCCTGGTATCTCATCCCGGATAGCTTCTCGATGATCATGCTCAGCAGCACGTATCCTTCGTTCAGGTAAAACCAGCGCTCGCCGGGTTTATTCAACGCCCAATCGCCGGCTTCGCGTAAGAAAGTAAGCATATCTGAGCCGCTGGCAACCGGCAGCCAGCTTTCTCCGGCTCCGGTGGCCCCGCGAATCACGCTTTCGGCATATGCCAGCGCCGGAATGCCCGAGGTGTGGCTGAGCAGGTGCCAGACCTTCACCGTTTCGCCGCAGGGTTGGATCTCGAACGGTATGATTTGCCCAACCGGCGTATCTAATGACAGCTTGCCCTGCTCGACGAGCTGCAAGATGGCAACCGAGGTGAACGATTTGGTCACCGAACCCACGCTGTACAGGGTATGCGGTGTGGCTGCCAGGCCATCCGCCAGATTTCGGTAGCCAAAACCTTTGGCCCAGACTACTTCTCCATCTCGGATTGCTGCAGCGCTGACGCCCGGAAGCCGGGTTTTAGCAACCTTCTCAAAAACAAAATCTTCTAATTCTGTGAAGGACATACAAACCCCTTTTCAAGATAGAGGATTGGCAGGCGCAGCGGCCTGCCAATCCTCAGATTCGAAATCAGCTAAATGGATGGTAAAGGTTATTTATCAACGTAAGCGTCATTCAGGAAGAAACCACCCGGCTTATCAAACTTCAGGCCTTTGAGGGTGGACCGGTAAGCGGTGTAGAGGTAGTTCGCCCATAAGGGAACATGCGGGCGCTGATCGGTCAGGTAGTTGACCAGTGCGTCCACTGCCTGGCCGCGAGCGGTCGGGTCCATGGTGGTGTCTGCGGTTTTGATCAGCTCATCCGTCTTCGGATCAGACCAGCAGTTGCGGTTGCCACTGCCCATTTTTGCCGTGTCGAATACACTGCTGATAATGCCGGCATCCGGCAAGCCGTAAGCGCGCATGAACATTTGCTGCTTGCAACCGTTGAGCATTTCGGCGATGGCCGCGGCTTCCATCGGGCCTAACTCCACTTTGACGCCGATGTCGGCGAGCTCTGATTGGATCGTTTCGGCGGCGCGCTTGTAGGCATCATCTGTCGCCGGGAAGTTCAGCGTCAGATCGAGCTGTTTGCCATCTTTACCCACCAGGATCCCGTCCGAGCCGGGGGTGTATCCCAATCCGGTCAGCAGCTCAGTGGCTTTTGCCGGATCGTACGGTTGAGCATTCTTAGCATATTCGTTCTGGGCGTCGTTGTACTGTAGGGCTGACGGTCCCAAGGCAGAATAGAGCGGGAAAGCCGCTCCACCGAAAGCAGCCTGAATGATCTCATCCCGGTTGACGGCATAGGCAATCGCCAATCGGAAATTGAGATCAGTAAACGGCGCAACCTTGTCATTGAAGCCCAGATAGTTGGTCGCCGAATCCAGACCTTTGTTCACGACGAGGTCCGGGTTGCCCTGAGCCTGCTCGAGGTACTGGGTCGGCAGGGCGATGATATCGGCTTCGCCGGTTTCCAGGGCGGCGTACGCGGTCTGCTCGTCCGATCCCAATTTCACGTAGAACTCATCCGGATAGGGCGCGCCCGTGTTTGTATAGTAGCTGGGTCCCCACTTGTAATCCGGGTTGCGGACGTAGAGGATATGATCGTTCGGAACGACTTCCTTGGCGATCCATGGGCCGGTTCCAACGGGCGCCGTACCAAAGTTGTCCTGGCCGAGCGTCTTATAAGCCGTCGGCGAAACGAAGTAGGTAGCGGTCAGATCTGAGAACAGGGGGGCGTAAGCATCCTTCAGCTTGAAGATCAAAGTGGTCGCATCGGGCGCCTGGATCTCAGCCGTGTGGGTCACCCAGTTAGAGCGGGAGGCCACATTGAAATTGGGATCCAGCCAGTTATCCAGGTTCCATTTAGCAGCCTCGGCATTGAAGGGCGTGCCGTCGGTGAACTTAACATCGTCGCGCAGGTGGAACGTGACCGTGAGCCCGTCGGGGGAGATATCCCAGCTCTTTGCCAGGACACCCACATAGCCGTTATACTCCAGGTTCGTCACGACCAGGGTATCGTACATGGCCGTGTAGGAAAGCGTGTACCAGGGAGTGAGGTAGGGATCCGGGGAGTAATAACCGGAGATGTCGATGTAGGTGATGCGCCCGCCGGTCTTAGGCGCTGCAGCGGTAGTTGGGGACACCGCCGGAGCTGTGGTTGGGGCTGCGACAGGTGCGGTCGTGGGAGCCGAGGGCGGGGTGGTAGGCGCAGCTGCCGGAGGCGCCTGAGTGGGCGCCTCAGCCGTTGGCGTCGCCTGGGGTTGGCAAGCGCTCAAGACGAGGCTGGCTGCGATCATCAGAGTAAATACTGCTAACCAAAAACGGCTTTTCATGATCTTTCTCCTTTATGAGTGTACCTTTGTAGATCTAAGTCGCTGATCAACTGTACCTAAAAATGAGAGTACGGCGTTAAACGCCCGGTTCATCATGCATTGGTTTCTCCTCTTATCCATCCATGTCATCGCGAGACCATCCCTGTCGACATCTGCACCTGCACAAACCGCAGCTGTGGTGCAGATGAGCAATCTCCTCGCTCATCCAATTGGGTGCTTACCAGTTAGAAACCGCTTCATTCAAACGCAATTTCTATCATCTGGTGTCCTTCGATACGCGGCACGACGAACTCGATGTAGCTACCGGTCTGCCAGAAATCCAGAGAGGTATAGGGCTGCGGACGGCAGGCAACATCTTTCACCGGTTTCGGCGCTCGCAGGCTCACTTTCACCTCGTTCAGGGGAATAACGTCCTCGATAATCTCCAGCTCGGTTGCCCGCCGGAGCGGGATGTAATGCAGCAGGTGGACCACCCAGCGATTTTCTTTCTCCTGAGCGTTTACCGTCGCGACCAGCGTGCTGGGGCCATCGTGGCGGAGCACCGGCTCCGGCAGCAGCATCTCCAGCGCGTTGACAAACAGATTCTTGGTCCAGCGCGTGGCATACTGCGCATAAAGCTCGAAGATTTTATGGGCAAAATAGATTGTGTTCCCGCTTCGAACAATCCCCGCCGAGCCAACCCGCCCGGATGAAGGCGACTGGTTGTGCGAGCTGAAATGCTGGTAGGTGCGGTCGAATACAGAGAGGATTACCGGCGCCAGAATTTCACTCCCGGGCAACGCGCTCACATCGACGCAGCGAGTATACATGACGTGCTCGGTTTCGGGCAATCCCTTGCCAACGGCGCCTTTCGGCAGGATGTAATCGGCGTAATTGCAGCGGTCAAACTTACGCCCTCTGGCAGGCAGTCCATCTGGGGCTATGGGACCCGGCCCCAGGCATTCCACACCCAATTGCATGAGCGCGAACTGCGTTTTCTCGGGGTTCATCCCTGATTCGAAGGAAGCCAGCAGTTTGCCGCCGTTGCTCAAGTAGCGCTGGATCTTTTCTTTGAGCCGGTCATCCACCGTGATGCAGTCCGGGAGGACCAACACTTTGTACGAGTCGAAATCCATGTAGGTATCGATGATGTCGAACTGGTGCCCGCTCTCTTCCAGCATGCGTACAAAGCCGTGGCTGGTTTCTTTCGAGCCCCGGAACTCATCGGGGTTGAGCACGCCGATATCGACGACCGGTTTGGCGCCCCGGCACCAGGGTTCTTTCAGCTCTACCTGGTTGTACACCGATCCTGGCGGGTGATCACCAGCCTGTACACCTCCGCGTCTATTTTGCCGGAAGGCGGGAGCTGATCGCCGATCATCACTTTGCAGCCCTGGGCAAGGAGCTGGAAGCAATCATATTCGAGGGCGGCCTGGTTCTTGTACGAATGGAAATCACCCCACCAGCGATGGAACTTGCCCGTCTGGCCGACGCAATCCAGCCCGGTGTTGCGGTGGTAGCGGGCCATCAGAGGGAAGTTCATGTACCCTTCCGGGTCTGTACTCGGAAGCGCATCGAATTCGATGTGCGACAGCGAGCTGACATGATCGCGAAAGTGGATTCCGGTGCCGGCTGAGTTGTAGTAAATGCTGATCCCGGGGCGGATCGCCCAGGTGAACTGGCTGATATCCTCGACGAAATTCTTCATCGATTCTCGGGCAAATGCCAGGCGCACATCTTCATCCGATGGATCCAGCCCGCGGCGCTCCATCTCTCCCTTGCAGTAGGAGCAGGAGCAGTCGCGCGGCACGACAATGTCGTAAAACATGCCGTCGACCGGCAGAGTCTCCAACACCTCGCGCACGTGGCTTTTGAACCAGTCGCGGTAGGGGGTGTTATAGCACAGGTGGCGGTAAAAACCCGGCTCGTACGGCGGGGTGCCGGCCAGCCGGCCATCTGCGGTGATCACCCGCCACTCGGGATGCTCGCGCACGGTTTCCATATCCCACTGCACCGAGGTATACACCGGGACGCGAATGCCGTGGCGGTGGCAGGCTTCGATCTGCTCCTTGAGCAAATTCCGGTTAGCCAGGTGGGGATGCACGCGCTCGGGGAAAAGCTTCGAGTCGTAGTACATCCACCCGTGGTGGCAGCGGGCAAAGCACGTCACCGAGTTCACGTGTGCTTTCTCCAGTGTGGCGGCGAACTCTTCGGGATCAAACTGCGTTCCTACCCCCTGGATCAGGCCGTGAGTATGGAAGTCCATGTGGATCTGGCGGAACGGCGCTTCAAAACGATGCTCGAGATCAGGCATGATGTACTTTTCCTCCTTTACCCTGCGGGCCATTCCCGAATCTCAGAAATGGCAGAATTCATCAA
>JAMCRR010000197.1:0-20800 GCA_023381565.1 Chloroflexota bacterium | reverse complement strand
CTTTGCGGCCAAGGGCAGAGTTGAACAAAACTGACCAGCATATCCCATCCGACCGGCGACGCAGAACGCTGGCAGTCCCATCCAGCATGCCGTTGTGGTGCTGCTGCGCCAGACCGCCGGTCCCATCCGGAAGATCAACTGCCCATCCGCAAGCGTAGTAGCTTTTGGCCGGCTTGCCCTGCGCATCTTTATCCAGCGGCGCCGGAGGGCAGGCGAACATGGTGATAACAGATTCTGGGGAAAGCACTCCTCCACGCTCGAGATGATCGAAGGCAGCCGCAAATCTCACCAGGTCTGGCGCGGAAGCAATCCAGCCGCCGTGGGAATCCATCGCTTCAAGATACCAGCTGCCATAATTGACCGGTACGCGCTGGTTAAGCTCTTCTTCGAACACCGAGTGGTCGAAATCCGTCACCGGATAGTAGACAACCTCGCCTGGAGCGCGCCCTGCTGAGCGCGTCTTTCCGATGCGCATGCTGGTGATCCCCAGCGGTTGCAGAACCGCCTGACGGATATAGGTTTCATAGCTTAGCCCGCTGAGCTTCTCGATGATCCGCCCGAGCACGCAGTAGCCGAAATTCGAATAAGCGTAAGCCTGGCCGGGGTTCGTGTCCAGCGGGCGGCCTGCTACCCAGCGGATGATCTGCGCGGGCTCTGCTGGTGCGGGCGCCCCCAGTGCGTGGGCGATCCTCACCGGGAAAAACATCGGGTCTCCAGATTTCTCCCGGTTCCAACCGCCGGAATGGTTGAGCAATTGCTGGATGGTGATTTGCGTGACCCTTGGGTCCGGGCGGGCAGTCCCTTCCAGGAAGGGCTCTACTTCCAGCACCTCAAATGCTTTGCTGGTGAGGGAGAGTTTGCCCTCCTCGACCAGCCGCAGGATACCCACCGCCGTAAAAGGTTTTGAGACGCTGGCAATGCGAAAAACAGACGCCGGTTGGACCGGCTCGAGGGTTTGCACGTCTCCCCAGCCGAATCCGCGGCTGTAAGCCATCTGCCCGTCTTGCATCACAGCCAGGGCAGCGCCGGGAACCTTGTGTTCGGTCATGAAGCGCACCAGCAATTGGTCGAGCTGCGCCAGCTCGGGCACCAGCTCTCCGGTTTTGACGATTCTGCCTGCTTCCACAGGATGACCTGGGTCAATCGTTGTTAATTTCATCTGCGCCTCTTCTTATTCCCAGGGCTTGAGAATGATCTTGGCCGTTTCATGAGAAGCGGAGATCTCGAAAGCTCTGTGGATTTCGCTCATGGGTACGACGTGGCTGATCAGCCTGTTGATCACCGGTGAGGATTGGATGACCTGCATGATTTGAGGAAAGAGCTTCAGGTTGTAATGCCACGAGCCAATGATGGTCAGACCCTTGCGAATCATATCCGGGCTGACCCGGATGGACGTCTCTCGCTCGCATTCCCCGATAAACGCCACCTTTCCCTTACGCCGGGCTGCGTCGATGCACAGGCGGTGAGCTTGCGGTACGCCCGCGCAGTCGATGGCTTTGTCAACCCCCCGGCCTGCGGTCAGGGTTCGGATGCGATCCAGGGTATCCTCGCGCGATGGGTCGAGCACAATCTCCGCGCCGAGCTCAAGCGCTCGCTCAGCGCGCCAGGGGATGGATTCGACTCCAAGCACGCGCGCCCCACGGAAACGGGCGTTCACGACTGCACCCAACCCGACCGGGCCTAATCCGGTGACCAGGACGGTATCGAAGGCATCCACGCCCAGGGCGTCGAAAGCCCCGAAGGATGGACCAAGCGCGCAGCAAGCCAGGGAGGCTTTTTCGTAGGAAACGCCTTCTGGGATGGCAGGGAGCAGCCAGGAGGGCTTCAGCAGGTACTGCGCCATCGTCGCGCTGCCTTCCCTGGACCCGGTGAATGCGGCGAAATCATAATTTTGCTCGCAGTGGATGTAATCGCCGGCCAGGCACAGGTCGCACTTCCCGCAGGGATATTGGGGCATCACTACCACCCGGTCGCCCACTTTCACCCGGCCCGGTTGTGCCACCGCCACCACCTCTCCGGAAGCTTCGTGCCCCAGGTATGCGGATTTGCGCCCATCCAGGAAGCTCTTATATTCCGCGCACATCGGAGCCGCGTGGACCTTGACCAGCGCCCAATCTTCCTTGGGTTCTGGCGTTGGCACCTCCACCAATCCGGCTATTCGTTCTCCCAGCAAAACCGCTTTCTTCATCGTCAACCTCAAGGTGTAGAACAAGCTTTAGCTTGTTCATGGCAAACCCCTGTAGAACAAGCTTTAGCTTGTTCACGGCAAACGCCTGTTGAACATGCTTTAGCCTGTTCTTTGCCAGCGCTTGTAGAACAAGCTTTAGCTTGTTCATGCCAAACGCCTGTAAAACAAGCTTTAGCTTGTTCACGGCAAACGCCTGTTGAACATGCTTTAGCCTGTTCTGTGCAAGCGCTTGTAGAACAAGCTTTAGCTTGTTCCTGCACACGCATGAGCGTGCCCAACAACTGAGTATGTATTTTTCAAATATCGATACCGGTAACGTTATTCAGGAGCTTTGCTGTTATAGAACGCCGACAACCTTTATAAACATGATTGGAATTCGCCCACCAGATCCGGTTAAAAAGGATTGGTTAATGCTTTACTAAGCTGAACGAAAAGATCCTCAGGAGGATCGAAAGGGATCTCTACCGGTTTGCGCCAGACCGCGCTGGCGTACAACCCCTGCACCACATTCCACTCATGCAACGATTGTTTGAGGTTGGTGCCGGCAGGACGGCGATCGTCTTCGAGCCAATCGAACATGCCCTCGATCATGCTCGCCTGAGCCGCATCGTTCCCGTTGCCCCAGTCGTCCATATCGTTCATCTTGCCCGACTGCATCCCATCCGGAGAAACGACTTCCCACCGGCCGAACTCTTCCCATAAGGTGCGGCCTCGCTCGGCATAAGCCTCTACCCGGACGTGCTTCCAGGTGGTTGGATCGGAAACCGCCTGCGGGGAAACGTATCCCGTGCTCCACAGTCCGGTAACACCGTTGGCAAACAGAACCTGCGCTTCCGCAGTCACCGGCGCCGGATGCCCGCTTTCCATCTCCTCACTGCCGCTGGCAGTGCCGAATACCCGCACCACGGGAGAATCCTCGTTCAGAGACATGGCGTAATCCAGGGTGTGCGTCCCCTGGTCAGAGATATTATTGCGAGCCGTAAAATCTAGAAAGCGCAGGCTTCCCAGTCTGCCTGAGCGCAGCGCCTCCCGGCAGGTAGATAAATCCTGGTGCCAGCGGAACTGGTGGCATACGGCGAATTTGGTCTTTGTGATGCGTTCCAGCGTGTTGAGCGCCTTCCAATCGGCGACTTCGCGGGCGATCGGCTTTTCGACGATACACGCCGGGACGCCCAGTTCGTGGACAAGCGACATAAGCTCTACGCGTGTATCCGGCCAGGTCACCAGGTGAACCAGGTCCGGTTTTTCTTTATCGATCATCTCACCCGCATCAGCATAAGCCTTTATATCGAACCGTTCGGCATAGCTTTGTCGAGCATCAGGTAAAAGATCACAGCAGGCCACCAACTCTCCCCGCTCGACCAGACGGTATGCCTTCCCATGCCGGATCGATCTCCCCCCGCAACCAATAATTGCGCAACGATACTTTTGCACGACGAGACTCCTTGATGGAGATGGATGGTAGTGTTTAGGATGCCAGATCTTAAACCTAAATGCTTGACATCTCTAGTTTTTTATTGTAATATAATCCTGAAGTGTCAGTATCCGCTGAATAGAGTCACAATATTATACACCGTTTGCATGCGGGCATCATAGTTCATTTCCCTTCGATAACTTAACAAATTCGCATATTTTGACGCAAAGACTGGTTTTGCTCGCCAAGCATTCGTATAAGGACTAACCGAACGACTCTCCGTAAATTCGATGCTTCATGGATGGAAAGCGGCAAACGATAGCTCTCCCTTGAAATCACTTGTTACCGGTATCTGTGTGGATCCGGTAATCGATCGATGCTTGTTACTTTTGGATGGATGAGATCTCAAGAAAGGAGGTGGTCTTCCAAAGCAATCCAGTTCCGCATCAACCTCATTGGTCAACTGTACCTATTCATCAGCCTATTACGAACTGCCTCGTGAGGAGATCAAGATGAAACACAAGAGTTCAATATTCTCCATACTATCGCTCCTGATGGTTGCCAGCATGCTGTTGGCGGCGTGCGCACCTGCGGCAACCCCTACCGCAGCGCCTGCTCCGACCCAGCCTCCTGCCGCGCAGCCCACCACACCGCCGGCTGCCCAGCCAACGACACCCCCCGTTGCCGCACCAACGACGGCGCCGACTACCCCTCCGGCAGCTGCAGGGCCAACGAAGGGCGGCTCACTGGTGATCGCCGAACTCGGCGGTTACTATACCCTGGATCCCTTCGCTACCCCCTGGCATGCTGCCCCACAATATGCCACGTATGATACGCTCCTGACCCTCAAGCCAGATCTGACCGGTTACGTCGGTGACCTGGTGGAAGATAAATGGGAGCCTGCTGCCGATAACCTTTCAGTCACCTTCCACGTGCGCCCGGGATTGAAATTCCAGGACGGCACCCCTGTTAACGCGGCAGCCCTGAAATGGAATCTGGATCATTGGACGGATCAGACCGTGGCTGCCCCCGGTGGTGGAAACCTGCAGGGTGTGTATAAATCCTCCGAAGCCCCAGACGACAGCACCCTGATCGTTAACCTCACCTCGCCTTATGCTCCGCTCTATAACGAGCTCGCCAATTTAGAGATCGTTTCCCCGACCGCTTATCAAGCAGCCGGTCCAGATAAATTCGCCCAGGCGCCCGTCGGCGCCGGCCCCTGGAAGGTCAAGGATATCGTCGCAGATAACTCGGTCACCTATGTACGCAACGAGGATTACACCTGGTTCAATCCGTTAATCTTCGAAAATAAAGGCCCTGTATATCCCGATCAGTTGACCTTCAAGTATATGGGTGACGAACAGGTTGAATATGCCGCCCTGGAAACCGGCGAAATCGCCCTCCTGCCTGCCATCCCCTCCCAATTCATCGAGCAAGCCAAAGCCAACCCCAACCTCGCCATCGTCCAGGGCCAGGAAGCCGGCGGCACCTACCTTGGTTTCAACACCCAATTTAAGCCTTTCGACAACCCCAAGGTGCGCGTGGCCATCTCCTACGCCATCAACCGTGACGAGATCATCCAGGCAGCATTAAACGGCGCAGGCGTGCCGATGTATACCCCCCTGGCAAACAGCGAAATCGGTTTCAGCCAGCAGGTGGAAGATTACGCCAAAACCGTCTCCGATAACGTCGATACCGCCAAACAGATGCTCGACGACCTGGGATACAAAGTGGGTTCCGACGGCATCCGGGTTGGACCGGACGGGAAGAAGATGGAATACATCCTGACGACCACCCCGGATGATGCCCGCAAGCGCGGCGCTGAGACCATCCAGGCCCAATTGGCCGACATTGGCGTCAAGGTGAACATCGACATCAAGGAAACCCAGGTCGTCATGCAGATGACCGTAGAAGGCACCCACCAGATGATCCTGTGGGGATTCGGCCTGATTGACCCCAATATCCTCACCTACTTGTTCTCCTCAGAACGCATCGGCAAATCGAACCGCACGCGTTACAGCAATCCCGAGCTGGATAAGATGCTCGTGGCGGCGGACAGTGAAATGAACTATGATGCCCGCATGCAGAAAGTCGCCGATATCTTAAAGTTGCTGGTCGACAACCGCCCGAACGTCCCGATTTGGTCGCAGATCACCTATCTGGGCTACCGGAAAGATATCGTCGGTGGCTTGAAGTTTGACAAGCTCGGCGGATACCTTCTGGGCGATGCCTACCTTCTCAAACCGTAAGCTTTCTTAAAGCACTACCGGGTGGGGACGAAAGATTGTCCCCACCTGCTTTTTATGTAAACCTGAACGGTAATATCCTTGACATCCCCGGTTGTATGAATTATATTTGCTGAAGCTTCAGTCTTCACTGAATAGGCAGACCCGAACTTTTCTAACCGTTTTACTTTTTGTCCGTACAGTAACTACAATTCCATATTTGATCAGGTTTTTCGAGCTCCGTACAGGCAACCTCTCATGGAAGATGTTTACTTCTTCAAAAGTCTCGAACAAGTCCAGGCCACCGCAGAACCAACCCGGTGGCGGATCTTAAACTTGCTTGTTGCCCGCCCTATGACCGGTTCGCAATTGGCACGTGTGTTGGGCATCCCCAGGCCTCTGGCTCACTACCATTTGAAAGTCCTCGATAAAGTCGGCCTGGTCGCATTCCAGGAGGAACGCCTGCGCGGCGGCGTGGTGGAGAAATATTACCGCGCCCGCGCCCGCGAGTTCCGCTCAGACCATCTTACCGACCCAGCCCGTCTGAGAGCCACACAAAATAAGACCGATTCTCAGACGATGGAAATCCTGCGCAACCTGATCACTGCCATGGTGGAAGTCGCCAAGTTCGACCTGGTCCAGGCTGACATTCACGATCCCCTTTCGAAGGCTCCCTTCAACTATCAAAACGATCTGTTCTTAACCTCGGAGCAAACTCAGGCGTTGATCCAAACCCTGCGAACTATTGGCGGCGAGTATTTAAAGCTGGACCGCGCCAACCGGCCAGAAGTAGAGCAAGGCCATGCGGAAGACTACACCCATCTCCGCCTGACCTGGCTGTTAACCCCTGTGGCCAGGTTGAAAATCGAAGAAAACCCAACCGAACAAGAGAAGAAAAAATCCAGAGAGAAAAGCGAATCTCTAATCGAACTTGTATAGCTCGAACCCTGCTCGCTGTAGAGATGAAATCTTACCGAAAGGAGGTGATCAGATCCTAAAATCTCTGATAACCAACGAAGCATATCATCAGCCACGTATACCTATCTTGCATGCAAGTATCGCATCCATTTGGAGGAAAAGGTGAAACACAATCGTTCAGTTATTACTATAATTGCACTAATCGTCGTGGCGAGCATGGCGCTGGGGGCTTGCGCGCCCTCTGCAACGCCGACCACTGCTCCGACCACGCCACCCTCAACTTCTGCTCAGCCTACGACACCGTCTGGCGCCCAGCCGACAACCGCACCAGCACAATCGACAGTTGCCCCAGTCACTGCTCCCACCACAGCCCCTGCGGCGGGTACTCCGGTTAAAGGCGGCCAGCTCGTTTGGGCAGAGTTGGGCGGGTACTACACACTCGATCCATTTGTCTCTCCATGGCACTCCACGCCACAATACGCCGTTTTCGATACCATGCTGGCGCTCAAACCAGACCTGACTACCTATGTGGGTGACCTGGTGGAAGACAATTGGGAAGTAACCCCGGATAACTTATCGGTAACCTTCCATGTCAAACCCAATGTGAAATTCCAGGACGGCACCCCCGTCGATGCGGCTGCTCTCAAGTGGAACCTTGACCACTACGCCGATCCCACCATCGCCGCTCCTGAAGGCGGTTGGATGAATGGCGTTGTCAAAGATGTTCAGGCACCCGACGCCTCTACCGTGAAGATCGATCTAGTAACACCCTATGCTCCTCTATTCTTCCAGCTTTCTGCGTTAGAGATGGTATCCCCTACTGCTTACCAGAAACTCGGACCAGACAAATTCGCTCAGGCGCCGGTTGGCGCCGGGGCGTGGACCGTTAAGGAAATCGTTCCGGATACATCGGTACTGTATACGCGTAATGAGGATTACAATTGGGCTCCGACTTCGATTTACAAGAACCCCGGACCTGCTTATCCCGATTCGTTCCTGATCAAGTACATGAGCGACCAGGCTGTCGAGTACGCCGCATTGGAAACCGGAGAGCTCACCGTCCTGCCCAACATCCCACCTCAATCTCTGCCGCAAGCCCAGGCTAATAAAAATATCACCATCGTGAAAGGCCAGGAAAATGGCGGCGTCTACCTCGGATTCAACACCCAGAAAGCGCCCTTCAATAACCAGCAGTTCCGCGTTGCCCTTTCGTATGCCATCAATCGCGATGAGATCATCCAGGCCGGCTACAGTGGTGAGGCCGTCCCCATGTACTCCAACCTGGCCAGTTCCGAAATGGGCTACAGTCAGGAGATGGAAGATTACGGCAAATCGAAGAGCAATGACCCTGAGAAAGCCAAGCAGATGCTGGCAGACCTGGGTTACACCGCAGGCTCAGATGGCACCATGGTTGGCAAAGATGGCAAACCATTGGAATTAACCCTGGAAGTGCCCACCGCCGAAGAGTTCAAGCCCGTCGCTGAAACCATCCAAGCCCAGTTCGCCGATCTCGGCATCAAAGTCACCCTGGACGTGAAAGATGTCCAGACCATCAAGCAGATGACGCTGG
The DNA here is from genome assembly GCA_023381565.1 of Chloroflexota bacterium. Lineage (GTDB taxonomy): Bacteria > Chloroflexota > Anaerolineae > Anaerolineales > Anaerolineaceae > JAMCRR01. The sequence goes on along the minus strand of JAMCRR010000197.1, from coordinate 12,485 downwards.
ATGGCACCTATCAGATGATCCTGTTCAACTATGGCTTGCTGGATCCGAGCATTCTGACCTACCTGTTCGATTCAAAGAATATCGGCGCATCCAACCGCACCCGCTTCAACAATCCGGATCTGGATAAGCTCCTCGAGTCTGCCGACAGCGCTCTGGATTGGAACACTCGCAAAGCGGATGTTGCCAAAGCTCTGCAGCTCCTGATCGACCAGCGCCCGAATGTTCCGCTGTACTCACGCCTGGTATATGCCGGCTACCGCAACGATCAAATCAGCGGTATCATTACCGACCCACTGGGCGATATACTTACGATGGACGCTTGGATGACCAAGCAGTAGTATATTGATCCATCCAGGTGGAGACTGTTCCTGGTCTCCACCTGGAAACCCCGGCTTGTATGGGATAAAAGATGCTCACCTACATCCTACGCCGCTTATTTATCTCGATTTTTCTAGTCCTGGCGCTGATTGCGGTGGTATTTTTCATGCTGCGCACCGTGGTGCCTGGCGATCCGGCACTGGTGCTGGCTGGAGAAAATGCTCCGCCAGAGGTGATCGAGCAGATCCGCCACAATCAAGGATTGGATAAACCTGTAATTGTGCAATTCCTGTATTTCCTCAGGAACCTTTCTCACGGCGACCTGGGCCGCTCCAGTATGACCCGCGAGCTCGTGACACAGCGATTGGTCGAAGCAATGCCAATCACCCTTACCCTGACGGGGCTTTGTTTCGTGTACACAATGCTGCTGGGTATCCTGATTGGGGTGATCACGGCATATTGGCACGATACCTGGTTAGACAACCTGATCCGGGTGCTGACCGTCACCGGCGCGTCGATGCCTACCTTCTGGTTCGGGTTGATGCTCATCTTAATCTTTGCCGTCGGCTTCGGCATCTTGCCGGTCCAGGGAGGGCTGTCGGTAAGAGGTATGATCCTGCCCACCATCTGCCTGGGAACCGGCAGCGCAGCCTACCTGGCTCGCCTGGTGCGTGCAGCCATGCTCGAAGTGCTTAACAGCGACTACGTGCGCACCGCCCGCGCCAAAGGCGTGAGAGAACTTGGGGTCGTACTGAAGCACGCTCTGCGCAATGCTCTGATCCCCATCCTGACCGTCGCCGGTTTCCAGATCGGTGGCTTGTTGGGCGGCGCGGTAATCACCGAATCCATTTTCGGTCTCCCTGGGATGGGTACCCTGTCGATCAATGCTATACACAACCGGGATTACTCGCTGATTCAGGGCACCGTGCTCTTTATCGTGGTGATCTATCTCTTTGTAAACCTGCTCGTGGATATTTCCTATGCCTACGTCGACCCTCGAATCCGATATAACTAAGATTGAGCTGAAAGACCGTCCAGTTGAAAAAAGCCCGATCCAGCTGGCTATGTCGCGTTTTGGCCATAACCGGTTGGCGATTGCGGCATTGATTCTGCTCGCCTTTCTGATCGTCATCTCGGTTGCCGCTCCCCTTCTGGCGCCTTACAACCCGATCAAACGGAATATCGCCGACCGTCTCCACGCACCCTCGCTCCAATACATCCTGGGAACCGATGCGCTCGGCCGAGATTCCCTGAGCCGGATCATCTACGGAGGCCGGGTATCGTTGTGGGTTGGATTGGCTTCGGTTGTGCTGAGCCTGGTGTTAGGGGTTCCCTTAGGATTGATTGCCGGCTACCTGGGGGGGCTCCTCGATGGGGCGATCATGAGGGTGATGGATTTGATCCTCGCTTTCCCAGGGATCATCTTTGCCATCTGGCTGGTCTCGATGATCGGTCCAGGCGTCAACCAGGTGATTCTGGCAAACGCTCTCTTCTCGCTGCCCGAGTATTCGCGCGTGATCCGCGGCAGCGTCTTGACCATCAAAGATGCCGATTACGTGTCCGCATCGCGAGCGTTGGGATGCAACTCGTTCCAGGTCATGTGGCGGCACATTTTTCCGAATGTTTTGGCGCCGATCATTGTCATCAGCAGCCTGAGCATCTCCGGCGCTATCCTGGCTGGAGCCAGCCTGAGCTTCCTGGGTCTGGGTGCGCAGCCTCCCACGCCAGAATGGGGCGCTATGCTGGCTGATGGAAGACCCTATATCCGTACCGCCTGGTGGCTGGCGTTATTCCCGGGCATCATGCTGACGCTGGTGGTTCTGGCGTCGAACATCGCCGGCGATGGGTTGCGCGATGCGCTCGACCCGCGCGCCAGCACCAAACGAGCTTAGCTTAGCCACCCGGACAGTCTCTAGCCGAGTATAAAGGTTCGGGTTTCAATTGGATACAATCCTGGCACGGTAGTTCCGTGTATGGGTAGACCTCCTATCGCTGGATCCGTGGGCAAGATCGGGCAGCTTAGGAGGTTTGCCATAGGGAGAATCAAAATGCGCGTTATCATCTCGGTGGATCTGGAAGGGATAGCCGGCGTCGTCCATCACGTCGAGACCAAGCTTGAAGGCGAGGAGTACGAGCGAGCGCGCCGCTGGATGACCGGTGAAGCCAATGCCGCCATCGAAGGCGCCTTTGCCGGCGGCGCAAGCGAAGTTGTGGTGAACGATTCCCACGGTCACATGCGCAATCTTTTGGCCGAGGAGCTGCACAAAGATGCCAGGCTGATCCGCGGTAACATCAAACCCTTCGGCATGATGCAGGGCATCGAGCCGGGCACAGCCGCCGCGTTTTTGATCGGTTATCACGCGAAGGCCGGCACCGGCGGGGGCATCCTCAATCATTCTTTTATGGGCGGCACGATTGCACGCCTGCGCCTGAACGCTCTGGAAGTGGGCGAAACGGGTTACAACGCTGCCCTGGCCGGCGCCATGGGGATCCCCGTGGCCCTCGTCAGCGGCGACGAAGCCCTCTCTCGTGAGGTGGAAGCTCTACTGCCCTGGGCCGAACGCGTCGTGGTCAAGAAGGGCATTACATCCTGGGCAGCAGAAACTATCTCCCCCCTGCTGGCTCGGGAGCTGATCGCGGCTTCCGCTAAAAAAGCCCTCCAGCGCCTCCAGGACATGTCGACGCTTAAGGTCTCATCCCCCATCCGCTTCGAGGTGGAGTTCTTCCGCCCCATCTACGCCGATCTGGCGAGCATGGTGCCGGGGGTGCAGCGTCTCAGCGGGACGGCGGTTGCTTATGAAGCCGCTGATATGCTGGCGATCAACCAGGCCTGGGCAACCATGAAAACTCTGGCTTCGAGCCAGCCCGGTGGGTATGGATAAACTGTTTATCCCTGAAGAGCACTTCGACCCACACAAGGTGGATGACCACCCGCCGCGGCAGGCAGATCCGGCCTTCATTCACACGCCGTATGCAGTGCCATATTACGCGCAGGTTGCTTCACCAACTCTGGCGACCGACATATTCGACCACGGCCTGGACCCCTACCTGGACCCGAACTGGGCTCAGACCGGAGCAAAATCCCCGCAAGAATATGCATATTGGGCGCCGCGCGCCTGTGGCCCGGCCTGCCTGAAGATGGCAGTGGAAGCGCTAGGCGGGCCGGTCCTCACCCTGATGGATTGGGTGCGGATGGGCCTTCAGCGAGATGGATATATCCTTCAGAACAAGCCATCCGGCGAGGCCGTGGAACGCGGTTGGAGTCACTGCTCGCTGGCAAAACTGATCCAGGACCAGGGATTCTCGGCACAACCTCGCTCGGCATCTCTTGGCGAAATCGTCGAGTTGCTTGCCCAGGGTAAACTGGTCATTGCCTCCGTATCGTATGAGTTGGGCACTCATCTGCCGATTACACGCAACCGGGGACATCTCGTGCTCATCATCGGAGCCTTAACGCACCGCTCGGCCGCGGATATAATTACCCTGCATAACCCATCTGGGCGCACTCCCGAGCTGCAGAGCAATGCGCATGTGGATGCAACCAGGTTCAACCAGGCTTTTTCTGGGCGAGTGATCGTTGCCTGGCAGCCCGTCTGAGCACGCAATGGGAAATGGAATTAATCACAGCATATTCATAGAACCAGGAGATTATTTGATGATCGATCATTCATATCCAACGTGGCTCGAAGTCAATCTCAGCGCAATCGAGCAAAATTCACGCAACGTGGTCCAGCGAACCGGGGTCCCTTTAATGGCTGTTGTCAAAGCCAACGCCTACGGGCATGGCTCTGTTGAGGTATCGAAAGCGGCGCTGGCAGGCGGGGCTACCTGGTTAGGCGTTGCCCGCTTCGGCGAAGCTCGCGTTTTGCGGCAGGCAGGCATCACCGCCCCAATCCTCGTGCTCGGCATGATCACTCCGCCAGAGGTTGACGAAGCGATTGCTGCGAACGTATCGGTAACGCTGCATAGCCGCGAGGTGGCTGATATGCTTTCTCAGCGCGGTAAAGCGGTTGGTAAACCGGTTCTCGCTCACTTGAAGATCGATACCGGCATCGGGCGCCTGGGTGTACAGCCTGGAGAAGTGCTCGAGCTGGCCCGCTATGCACTCAGCCAGGGGAATATCCAGATCGAGGGGTTGTTCAGCCATTTTGCCATGGCCGACGTGGAGGATCACCCGTTAACTGCGGTCCAGGTCTCCCGCTTCAAAGGTGCAGTCGAAGCGCTGGAACAGGCCGGCCTCCTACCCCGCTGGGTCCACCTCTCAAATACTGCAGGCACACTGGTTCATCCTGAAGCGCGCTTTACCATGGTGCGCGCCGGGTCTGCCGTGGTTGGCATCTGGCCTTTCGACCATACGCCTTATCCCGAGTATCTGCGCCCTGCACTTAGCTGGAAAGCCCGCCTGGCGTCCTGCAAGATCCTTCCCAAGGGTTGGGGAGTTGGATACGGGCAGGAATATATCCTGCAGCAGGATGAGATCATCGGGGTGGTTCCGGTCGGCTACGGGGATGGTTTTCGCCGCCAACCCGGCAACGAGGTGTTAATCGATGGGCGATGCGTTCCGGTCGTCGGCCGGGTGTGCATGGATCAGTCGATGATCCGCCTGCCCAAAGCCTATCCGATGGGAACGGAGATCGTACTGCTCGGCAAGCAGGGCGATGCAGAGATCAGCCTGGATGACCTCGGCAAGCGGTGGAAAACTGCCACCGTGGACGTGACGGCAATCATAAACTTCCGCGTCCCGCGGATCTACGTTCGAGATTGATTGATACCATAGGGGCGCAATTGAATTGCGCCCCTATTCAAATCTAATCCGGGCGACCTCACCAGCCCGCGCGGTAATTTCTGGATGGAGCTCGATCGTACCGCCTTCGCGGATTAAATAAAGCCCATCCACAACCAGCTCCCCTTCGGCAAGGTCTATCTCTAGCTGATGGGGAAATAGAGAGATCGTCCCATAGGCCGCAGCCGTCGAAAAGAAGCATTCGAAGCGCGGTAAATTAATTTTTGGCGCTAAGTAAAGCTTCCTTTCCGGCATAGAATAGCGGAACCCGGAAAGCGCGCTCAGCAGGGCATAGCTGGACATGGCTCGCGCGTAATAACTGCCACATTCGTATTCATTCCAGGGGTTGCGCCTTAAACCATCGTAGCGGCTGCGCACAGCTTTCACTACGGTCAGGCCTTCGTCAACCAGCCCTTGCGAAATCAGATGCGAAGCCACCTGGTACTCGATCCCCGTCCACACCTCATCCGAGTAAACAAACGGCAGCGTGGGTTTGCCTCCCCTGGGCCAGGTGCATAAGAGCAGCCCGGGCTCATCCCCCAGGGCAAACCCCGGGCGTTGTGGGTTGGCATGATCCCACAGCGATGATTTGAAATTGTGATTAAAGATTGCCTGCAGGTTGCTGCGCACCTTTTCCTGCGACTGCGTAGAAGCCACGCCGCACTGCAGGGCCATCCAGGCGCCCAAGACCCCATCCGAGATGCACCCAGAGGCATATTGGTATTTGGGACCTTCCCGTTTGAGCAATTGGTCTTCTGCCGGGCTCTCATCATTCACGCTGTCCACGAACCTGGCAAACGAGGTATCTCTCAACCCGCGGTAGATCACTTTCTGCTCGTAATATTCTCCATTGTAAAGGTGCGCATCGATATAGCTCGATCCCTTTTGCGCCAGCCCCTCGTAGAAACTTGCCTCTTGTGGATGACCGGCATCACGCGCCAGCTCCGCCATAGCAGACAGCGCTCCCAAGTAGAAACTGGCATGCATCCCGTCTGGTCCCCAGAACTCGATATCGTATGTATTGTGGTGCGGCTCCTCCACCACACCTTTCATTTTCGGATCCCAGGTGCGGATGGCATAGTCCATACTGCGTTTGACCAGTGGATACATCTTCGCCAGCCAGCCGTGGTCTCCGCAGATCTGCCATTCGCGGTAAACCTTCATGACGCCGCCTAACTGCCCATCAGCAGCCGCGTGGAAGCTGTGGTGGGTGGGTCCATCCGGTAGGGCCGCGCGGAAATTGATATGCCCGGCCTCATCCATCGAACGATCCAGCTCTTGCTCGCGTAATGTCCTCTCCAGTTGGGGGAACAGGTGCGGCATGGATTGGGCGTAGTTCCACACATGCGTGCAGGAACCATAGCAGCAGCCCCGCTCGCAGAAGCAGCCTTCCCAGCCCCACACATTACCGTTTTCCTGGCGTAAGACGGTGGGCGATTTAAGGATCGCCAGATTTGCCGATACGGCGTCCAGGACGTAAGGCGGCAGTGTCGAAGCGAACAACGCATCGTGAAAGGCCTGGGTTCTGGAGCGCAGGTCGCGGTAATGCTCAGCCACGTACTCCAGAACCTCTTTCGCATTTTGCCACTGCGAGGTGTAATAAGGCCTCCAGCTGGGCTCACGCCGATGATCCGCGCGCACAGCCGGGCCCGAAAAAACCCCTGCCCCGCCGGTCTCCACCCCACCGGCTAGATAATGGACGTTCGGGAAATACCAGGCGATCACCACCGGATAAGTGGCGCTTTCTTCGGGGTCCAGAACGCCTTTGACCAGGATCGAGCCGCCATTTCTGCCCTGCACCCGACGACTACTCCCCTCGTTAGCCTGGAATGCACCTGTGGATACCTCTCTCCAGAGTGCCGAAATACCGTCAAACCACCCGCCGCGAAACCATTCGGCTTTGATCTGGGGGGATGCCCCTACGACGCCCAAAGCTGCGCTGCCAAAAGAAGCCGCCGCAGGGTCTTCCTCGTTGAAGAAAAATACTCCCGTTTCTGGAATGGCAGCGCTGCGGCTGGTAGGAGCGTTGGCAGCGTCTTCACCCGGGGCAAGATGGGATAGATGGTATGAAAATTCGTATTGTACCGGCTGCGAAGAGGTATTTACCAGCGTGTACTCAAGGATGGCGCAGGGCAAGCTGGAATTTTTATCATCCAGGGGGATGAAGGGATTGAAACCGCGGATGCGCACGGCCAACGGGAGCTCTGCATCGGAGAGGGACACAAATCCGAAGGGATACTCGCCTTTGAAGCTGCATTCGCGAAAACGCGGCAGCCCCTCAGACCCTCCGCCCAAATTGCCCTGGGCTTTCAAGCCCTGGTTATAGACGCTTTCGATCGGGAAGGGACCTTCGATCAGGCGAGTAATGTTTCTGCCGGGCAGGTGCAAAAGCGCAAAAGCGGCATCCCCCGGATTGTTCCCATCCTCTTTGGCACTCGTCGCCGGCTGGTTGCGAATGGAGAAATCCTGCAATCCACCACGCCCGTTCAGGCAAATGCTTCCCGCGCCGATCCCTCCCAGCGGCATGGCGATCTGCAGCAGGTTCCGTCCCCGGAAGGTGCGCTGGTGTCCGCGGGAAAATAGGCTGGGGGGTGAGTATGGCCTCGTTTTGTCGGTCATCACACCACCTCGAGCTGGTCTAACCCGGGCAGTTTCGGGAAGGGAGCGTGCGGCTCGCTCTGGTACCAGAATGCGGTGGTGGCAATATCATCTTGCAGAGGCAGGTAGCGGGCGGGTTCCCCGGGGCGACTGGTCCAACCCAACGCCTGGATGGTCACCCGCAGATCTTCCTGGAAGCGGATCGGGTCGAAGATGTGCCATCGGTACATGCCGAATCGCTGCTGGCTGTGGTACAGGCCATCCGGTTTGATCACCTGGGGCATTCCCAGGGAAGCTGTGGTGAAAACCCCATATTCTCCTTTGGGCTGCTCGAAATTCCAGGCGCCGCCAAAATAATCCTCGGTGCCGGTCCCGCAGATCGTCGGCCAATCCTGATCTCCATCCAGGTAGAATTTGATTTCCCCCTCGCCCCACCAACCGTTGTTATTCACCCCCCGAGCCATGTAGACACCCACAAAGTGCCCTTGCCCGCGCACCCCTTCCAGGATTACGTGGTCTTGTTTATAGGGCAAAGGATTGGAGCGCCGCCACTGAGCATGGAACGTTGCCCGGTCGTCTTCGACCTCGGTGAGCGTGTAATCGATAGAATAATAAAATCCCTCCACCCTCACTGCTGATAGATTTTCGAGGGTGATGCGTGCGCTCTTGTGGAATGGCATCTCCCAATACGAGTTGAAGCCTCCTGCCGGGTTCACTGCCACGGGCAACGAGCTCACATTGCAGCGCACTCCCCAGCCGTTGCAGAAGAAATCTCCGACCGGAACTTCGATCGAAGGCTGGCTTTCCCCGTCCCAAAAGACGCGCAGTACCAGCCAGCGCCAGGCTGCCGGGTTGACCGTCATCCAGATATGCTGTATCGCGCCCGGCCCTTCGATCTCAGCCAGGATGGTCGTACTCTCGCCGTCGATGTTGATCGATGGGGAAATCTTCCACCCCTGCCCCAGCTCTCTCCCCGGAACTGCGCCGGTGCCATGGGTGGCCATCCCGCCTGCACCCTTCTCTCCCTGGAAATTCTCCGGGCTGATTGAACGCGAGACGGCGTTCGAAAGCCTGGATAAGTTCCCCAGATTAAGGCCCAATCCGTTGAATGATGATTTCATTGAAAACCTCCTGATACGTAATCTGATCGTTCAATGGGAAGGTATAATTTATGAGATATGCCTCAAATACCGTATTCCCTTAAGCGTGTCGGCCAAGAGACCTTTTCTTCTTTCAAAATCCGGAATTATCGCCTGTATTATCTCGGCCAGATTATATCCACATCTGGTACTTTTATGCAGTCCATCGCGCAAGCCTGGTTGGTGCTCAGTCTGACCCATTCAGGCACGGCGCTGGGAATCGTGTCGGCGCTGCAGTATGTGCCCATCCTCGTCCTGGGACCTTATGGAGGCATCGTAGCCGACCGGTTTTCCAAACGCAAAATTCTTTACTTCACCCAATCCGGAGCCGGGGTCCTGGCGCTTACCCTCGGATTCCTGGTCCTCACCGGGACGGTATCTTTGTGGATGGTCTACGTATTGGCTTTCTGTTTGGGTGTCATCAATGTCTTCGACAACCCCACGCGGCAGACCTTCGTGATGGAAATGGTTGGAACTGACCATATCCGCAACGCTGTGACGCTTTATTCGAGCCTGGTCAACCTATCGCGGGTGATTGGACCTACTATCGCGGGGGCGTTGATCTACTCGGTGGGGTTAGCCCCTTGCTTCATCATTAACGGCATCTCGTATGCTGCGGTGGTCATCATGCTGGCAATGATGCGTTCCGGCGAGCTGCATCCCTCGCTTCCGGTGCCGCGTGCCAGAGGCCAGCTGCGCGAGGGGTTTAATTATGTGGTGGCGACACCCGTATTGGGACTGACCCTGCTCATGATGGCCATCATCGGCACCTTCACCTTCGAATTCCAGGTCAGCTTGCCGCTGCTGGCTCAATTCACGTTCAACGGCGATGCCAGCAGTTACGCCTTCTTATCCGCTGCCATGGGGATCGGGGCAGTTTTCGGAGGGCTGCTGCTTGCCGGGCAAAAAGAAGTGCAGCCAAATAAACTGGTGCTTGCCGCCCTGCTGTTCGGTTTAAGTGTTTTGGGAGCCGCGCTGATGCCCACCCTGGCTCTATCGGGTCTGGCTCTGGTCCTGGTGGGGATTGCCTCCATCAACTTCTCTTCCCTGGGTAACAGCGTGCTGCAGTTGAATAGCTCTCCGCAAATGAGAGGCCGGGTAATGTCCTTTTGGACGATCTCATTCCTTGGGTCCACCACCCTGGGAGGACCTGCCGTCGGCTGGTTTGCCGGGGTTGCCGGACCCCGTTGGGGATTGATCCTGGGAGGGGTTGCCGCCCTGATTGCTGCCGGGTTGGGCTTGATCAATCTGCGAAACAGGAAAAAGCAGGGAAATCCGGTGTTGGCTATCGCAAGAGAATCCGAGCCTGCTGCAGAGGAAGAAAAGAATCCAAGCCGCTAACTGGCAGGCGATACCGTCAGGCTGGTATAATAGCCGCTCAGCCGGTGATCTCTCTGATGATCTGGCTCATAATTACCTCTATCCTTACCAATTGAGAATATCCGCTGCCTCCCTAACCGACCTTGGTTGATCCGATCTTCTCCCCCCTGGTAGGGAGATCGGTGAAGGTGTAAACCCACGGTTAATGGTGGTACTACGAAATTTCCTTTCCATAATTCGCTATCACGAGGTAACCGCATGATCCCAACCAAAGTATCCACCCCCATCCCGGGACCAAATTCCCAGGCAATGGTTGCCAGAATGCAAAAGCTAATCCCGTACGCTGAATACAGCGGCCTTTTCGGGGTTGCCCTCGAATCGGGTTCGGGCGCCTACCTGACGGACGTCGACGGCAATGTCTTCCTGGATTTTTTGGCCGGCGCCTCTGCCGTAAGCCTGGGTTATGGCAGGCAGGACGTTATCGATGCCTACGTTCGAACCGCCGGGCGTATCCAGCACTCCGCGTTCGGCTATTCACCCACGCAAGAAGCGCTTGATCTCGCTCAGAAATTGATTGATATCACCCCGGGCGATCATGCCAAACAGGTGCTTTTCGGGCTCTCCGGCTCAGACAGCGTAGATGCTGCCATCAAAATCGCCCGCCGTTATACCGGTAAGCCGCGTATCATCTCCTTCCGGGGCGGGTATCACGGATCGACCGGCTTTTCGATCTCTGCCAACGGCTTCGGCAGCCTGCAAAAAGGCCTCTTCTTAGGCGAGAACCATTCCATGCTCAAGTTTCCATCCACACCTGTCGAGGCCGAGGAAACCCTCGAAGCCGTTGAGCAGCTGATGAAAGCCGGAGATGTGGCGGGCGTGGTGACCGAGCCAATCCAGGGGGATGGCGGCAACGTCGAGCCTCCGCAGGACTTCCATCAGAACCTGAGCGCATTAGCCCACCGGTACGGGGCGATCTATGCTGTCGACGAGGTCCAATCTGGCGTCGGGCGCAGCGGCTGCTGGTGGGAGATCGAAACCTTCGGGGTCGTCCCAGATATCCTCTGCACCGCCAAAGCGATCAGTTCCGGGTACATCCCCCTGAGCGCCTGCATTGCCCGCCAGGAAATGGCAGCCTCTTTGGGGAAAGCCCAGCATCTGTTCACATTCAGCGGGCACCCCCCAGCTTGCGCCGTGGGCCTCAAAGTCCTGGAGGTCATCGAGAAAGAAGACCTGCGCCGGAATGCCGAGGAGCGCGGGATTCAGTTGAGGCGGGGGCTGCAGTCCCTGGTTGACCGCTACCCATCCGCACGCCAGGTGCGCGGCAGAGGCCTGCACGTTGGCTTCGAGGTCCGCGATGGCAAAAGCAACCAGGCGTTAGGCGGGTTGTTTGCCTTCCGCTGCGTCGAGAAGGGCCTCTACCCGGGGTATTTTGGCGAATCGAACAACGTCGTCCGTCTGCACCCACCGTTGATCGTTACGGCCGAGGATGTCCAGTTCGCCATCGGCGTCCTGACCGATGTGGTCGAGGAATGGGAAACGGGGCGCTTCCCCCAGGAAACGGTGATGAGCTACAGCCGAAACAGCGTTGGGCTGGGAGATAACTGATGGCGCCTCGCATTGCAATCGCCGGTTTCCTGCACGAAACCAACACCTTTGCTCCCATGCCCACCGTGTTCGAGAATTTCGTCGTAGAGGGGGATTCGTATGCCGGTTTTCGCCGTGGCCCGGAGATCCTGGACGTTCGGGGAAAGCGCATTAACAGTGTCGTGGCAGGTTTCCTCGATGTAGCCGACCCACTCGGGTACGAAATCGTGCCACTCACCTGGGCCTGCGCAGAGCCGGCCGGGCAGGTAACCGCCAACGCCTTCGAGAAGATTATGGGATTAATTGCTGCGGGTCTTTCAGATCAAGGGCCCTTCGACGGCGTCTTCCTGGACCTGCATGGGGCTATGGTGTTTGAGGGATTTCACGACGGCGAGACGGAGATCCTGCGGCGTGTCAGGGCTATCGTTGGCGATATCCCTATTGTCGCCGCTCTCGACCTGCATGGGAACATCGCACTCCCTTCGGTGGAGTATGCCTCGGTGCTCATTGGTTACCGCACCTATCCCCATATCGATCTGTTCGAGACCGGGCAGCGCGCCGCCCAGGCCATCTCTTATCTGGTTTCGGGAAAACCGCTCCATAAAGCCTTCCGCCAGCTTCCCTTCCTGGTGCCCATCTCTGCCCAATCGACCAACACCGAGCCGTGCCGCTCTCTCTACGCCCTGATCGACGAAGTCGAACAGGACCCTCGCGTGATCTCGGCCACGATCATGGCGGGCAGT
>JAMCRR010000009.1 GCA_023381565.1 Chloroflexota bacterium | reverse complement strand
GGCCCAGGTCAGCCTCGCGCTGATGTTGTCGACGACGATGGCGAACAGGAAGGCCGCCGCGGCGAGTGCCAGCCCGATCACCGGACTGGTCGCCCAGAATATACTGATCATCGCCAGCACCAGGACGGCCTCTTGCAGGGCGAAGGGTTTGCCAATGCACAGCCGCGGCCCGCCCCCGAATGGAAAATAAGCAAACTCGGGAATGTTTCTGGCGAAATCCCCTTCCCAGCGCTCAGGAATGAATGCTTCGGGGTGCTCATAATAGCGCGGATCGCGGTGCATGACCCATTGGCTCATCAAGATCCCGGCTCCGGCAGGGAGGGTTACTCCGCCGATGTCCACGTCTTGCACCGGCTGGCGCCCGATGACCCAGGCCGGCGGGAACAGCCGCATACCCTCGCTGATTACATGGCTGGCATAGGGCAGCTGCGGCAGGTCGGCCAACCCCGGCTCGCGCCCGCCTAAAACGGCATCCAGCTCGGCATGCAGTCTGGCTTCAGCTTCGGGGTGCTGTGAGAGCAGCATCAAAGTCCACGAGATAGCGTTGGCGGTGGTCTCGTGCCCGGCGAGGAACAGGGTCATCACCTCATCGCGCAGCTGCTGGTCGCTCATCCCCGAACCATCTTCATCGCGCGCTTCCAGGAGCATATCCAGCAGGTCGCCGGTGCGGGTACCCGGGTTCTGGCGGCGTTGCTGGATGATGCCGTAAACTACGCTGTCGAGACTGTGTACTGACTGCTCCAGGCGACGTTTGGAACGGCTGGGGAACCAGTCGGGGAGCAAAAACTGGCGGTTGCGCTCGGAAAAATCCTTGAGCAGGATGTTCATGGAGGTACGCACGGTATCCGCCTCCCCGGTGAGATCGGCATTGAACAATGCCTGAGCGACGATTTCCATGGTCAGGTCCATCATACGTTCGTGCACGTCGAGGGCCTGCCCATCTTTCCAGGTCGCCAGCATGCGCCGGGTTCGCTCGCGCATGATCTCCCCGTATGCGGCGATGCGCTGCTGGTGGAAAGCCGGTTGTGCCAGGCGTCTCTGGCGCCGCCAGAACTCCCCTTCACTGGTTAGCAGCCCGTTCCCCAGGATGTCGCGCGTACGGCCCAGGCCGCGCCCTTTAACGAAGGAGCGGTTATTGGTCACCAGGATGGCTTTGATCGCCTCCGGGTTATTGACCAGATAGATGGGAAAATTAGCGAAACGCAAGGCGACGATGTCGCCGTACTGGCGGGCGCAGCGGGCTAAGAAACCCAACGGATTGCGATTGAAATCCATCAAATGGCCGCCGACAAGGCCAGGCCGCGGGCCAGGTGTAACCTGTAATGTCACCCCCTTTGTATCGGGAGCAGATGCATTAATTGCTGACATACAGCTCCAATTTCCTTTCTAATATTTTAATCTCTTTAATTATCTCCCAAATCGCCCAATCCACTGCGCCTCTGCAAGGATGTGCCCCTTGAGCTCCTTGCGCAGCCCGGCGGCGTTCAAGCCTGGCGGCAGGGTGGGTGGGGTATCCAACGCGTACAGGTTGAAATAATAGCGGTGGAGGGGACCGCGCGGCGGGCAGGGACCGTCATAGCCCACCCGGCGGAAATCATTGATCCCCTGGGTACCCACACTGGGCAGGGTAGCCGTTTTCGCTACCCCTTCTGGCAGGATGGTCAAGGTGGGCGGCATGTTGTAGAGCACCCAATGCGTGAAAGTCCCGCCGGGTGCATCTGGGTCGTCGGTGATCAGAGCCAGGCTGCGGACACCGCCGGGCAGGTCTTTCCAGCTCAGCGCGGGAGACAGATTTTCACCGTCGCAGGTGTAGCGGGAGGGGATCAGCCCCCCTTCTTCGAATGACGAGCTCGAGATTGGGAAGGACATCAGATTGCCTCCTGGTGAAGAAAGCTCCCGGTCCAGTCGAGGAGCAGAAAACCAGGCCGGGTTGAAGAGCCACAACACGATCGCCAGACCCGCACCCGAAAGCGCGCAGCTCAGGTTCACGAGATCGTTATTCATCCAGGGCAGGCCGCGCTTGAGGGTTGTGAGGGCGCCACAGGTATGCCTGGGGTGGCGCTCGGTCTCTTTCTGGCAGACCGGGCAGGTGTATATCGCTTGAAAAGTGGCGCCTAGAAGTGAATCGACCAGGCTGCCCACCAGGCCGCACAGGCTGAGCAGGATGACGGCGAGAATCGTATTCGATGCCTGGCCACCGTTGAAGACGGCAAGCACGGGAATCAGCAGGGCGCCGGCCAGGGCAGCCAGGGTGCCTGTGAGTGTTACCCCCCCGGAATCGCCGCGCTCGACCTGCCGGCCAGTGGTGATCAGGCGAGGCGCCGCCGGGCTGAGCACGCCGAGCTCGGTAGCCCAGGTGTCGGCGTTGACGGCTGCCAGGCTGGCGGCGAACCCCAACCACGGCCAGAGCTGCCCGGGGAACAGGCTCTGCAGCATGATGAACAGGGTTGCCGGCCCGCCGTTGGCCGCTACCTGGAGCGCATCCCGGCGGGGGGTCTTGGAATATTTTTCCGCTAAGGTGTCTTTCCGCCGTGAGAAGAGCCGGCTGAGCAGGCTGGACGATATGAAAAACGCCAGCAGCAAGATGGCTGCGGGCAGTCCTCCCAACCCAAAGACGATTGTCCCCACTACCAGGGCAGCCAGCGCTCCGCCGCGGCTGAGCGCCCCGGCTGCATAAGCCAGCAGCGAGATGATGAGGGCGAGGAGGAAGCCAATAAGGAGATTCAAAATTTATTTACCCTTTTCTTTCTCCTCGACCCTCACCTCCACCCACTTCCTGACGCTGTAAAGACTGGAGAGGCTGCGTGAGGGTTTTTTGAGATGTAAGCCATCTTGCCAACATTCAGGAGTTAACCTTGCTTTTTTGGCCTTCAGCCTTGCCCTTTCATCCTTCTTTTCCGCAGGCGCCTTCATCTTCGCCTTTGCCGGCCACAAGGGCCGGTACTACAAAATGAATGCCACCGCGACCAGCATCAACACGCCGGTCAATGCGCCGGCTGCCCATAACAGGTACGCCACCGGGCGCTGCGTAAGGCGGCGATAGAAGTACAGGCCGGCAGTCAGGTCTCCCAGGTAGATAAAGCCGTTCAATACCGGGAGCAGCATCAGCCGGGCGCTGGGAGAGGAGTTTACCGGCAGGCCTGCCGGTGTAAAGCCCAGCGAAACGCTGGGCCGCCCCGGGATGGCCAGGCTGACCCAAATCAGCAAGATGAGACCGGCGCCCAGGCCCGCTAAAAGCAAACCGCGCGCCCAGCGGTTATCCCACAGTCGCCCAACCAGGGCCGCCGGGTAGGTGGAATGATGGTGCAGGGGCGTCAGGCTGCCCAGCTCGGTAATACGGTTGAACGCAGCCAGGAATGATTTCGGATCCGCCGGAGAAATGGCGAAGACGCGCTGCGGAGTAGCCACCAGCAGCAGCCGTTCCGGTCCGGTGGCCAGGAACTCGACCGGGCCCAGGCTGCTGACCTGGCGCCTGCCTACGAGGGCGCCCGGCCAGTGCAGCCAGGGGAGGGGGAGATGGCGGGGTGCGGACGGGATCAAAGCGGTGACCTCCGCCGCAGGCCGGATCCATTCGATCTCCCCCAGAGGCAGGTCCTCTGAACGCAACCCCCACTTCAGGCGCAGCCCGTCGCGGTCTAAAATGTAGCGAGCACCGAGCAGGGCGTAGAGGCGGTAAGCCACGATGGGCAGCGGGGCCAGGATCGCCAGGGCGAACAGCAGGTAGAGCAGAAACACCGCGCCCACCTCGGAACGCAGCGCCAGCGAGAAATCTGCTGCGCTCGCCCCGAGCAGGACAAGACAGGCGCTAGCTTGAACGATGATTCCCATACGGCGAGCAGGCAAAAATACCTCAGGTGCATTCATCGATTCGATTTTACACCCAACAAAGGGATTGGTCAGGAAGATCGCGTTAGTTCACTTAAAATGTTACTGGAGTAAGATGGTTAGCTCAAAAGAAAATGTTACCGGAGCTAACCATGTCCGAAACGGACCCCATGACGATCAATGAAA
>JAMCRR010000123.1 GCA_023381565.1 Chloroflexota bacterium | reverse complement strand
TCACCGCAAAATCCTCCTTCCTGATCATCCGTACCTCCTTTGGTTTCCCAAGTAAGGTACATTTTAGGTGATGTTTAGGGGACTTCTTATTCCGGTGATTGAGGTACTTTTATCACCGATCGTGACAACAGGAGACCATGGACTTAAGAGTACGCCGAAATAGGCAAGCGGCGGAAGGTCTCCTCTGAACCGAGAAAGATCCCAGGCGGCTCAACCCAACCGGAATTTAGTGGTTACTTGAGGGTGGCTCACCTGCCCGACCGAGCGTTACCAGGGTGGCACAGAGCTCTCGCAACGAAATGTCCAACTTATGTTTTCATCTCGTTCCGACGGTCCTCCGTCGGAACGTGTTCTTGGACGGTCCACGTCCATGCGATGGAATCTCATGGCGTGGAAAGCCGAAGCATAAAGGCCCACGGAGAACCGCGGCGCCAGAGATCGTGGTGTGTAAATACCCTGAGTTCTGGATAAGAGGGGTTTGGGGTCACCCCGAATTTTCCCCTCTTATTAATCTTCCCAAAAAGAGATTGAACCTTAAAAATTCTTGCATTCTTAGAATATTTGTGCTATAATGCAGGCATACATCCCAGAACCAAGGACGTGCCCATGCGCTAAACCCCCACCCCCTTTTTTTGTAGCACCGCGACAAGCCTTTAGGAGAAGGCAAGAAGGGCACGCCTCGTCTACAGACGCCTTTCTCTCAGGCAAGCGCCGCTCGCAGACGCTGCCGATCATTATTTTTAATCTCGGGTTTTGTACATTAAAAACAACATACTCGTCACTCTGGTGGCCGGGGCCGCGGGTTTCCTCCTGCTTCCCACGCCCCGAGATTGTGATAGCATGGTCACTCGAGGCTCTTCGATACCCGCCGCTGGGGAGCGAGGCTTACCTCGCGTGGCGCAGGCCGTGGGCAGATCATCCTAAATCGAAATGCTTTCATCCTCTCAGCGCATGCGATCCAGGGTGGGAAAACAAAAGCGCCCACGGGGAATACATTGGGCGGCAGGTAACAATTTAGCGCCGAAGGACTGCCAACTGCCCACTGTTCACCGTATACCGCCGAAGGACCGTTTACCGTTTACCCCCGAAGGACCGCCGGAGGACCGCCGAAGGACTACCCACTACCTGCTACCCCCCCTCCACTGTCCACTTCTCTGCCCGGTATTCCATGAAGCGCAGCCCGTAGTTGATGGCGATGGCCAGGACCGAAACCGCGATTGCGCCCGCCAGGATCATCCCATAGTTGGCCGTGATCACCCCCATGAACAGCAGCGTCCCCAACCCCCCCGCATTGATGTAGGCGGCAATCGTGCCGATGCCGATCGTCGAGAGCGCAGCCAGGCGGATGCCCGCCAGCAGCAGCGGCAGCGCCAGCGGCAGCTCCACCTGCCAGAAGCGCTGCCAACCGTTCATCCCCATGCCGCGCGCCGCTTCGATCACCGCCGGGTCCAGCGAGGTCAGCCCGACGACCCAGTTGCGCACCAGCATGAGTTGGGCGTAAGCCACCAGGGCGATGATCGCCGGAGTGAGGCCCAGCCCAAAGATGGGAATGAGCAAGACGAACAGGGACAGGCTGGGGATGGTGTAGATCACCCCCAGCACCGCCAGGGTGGGACCGCGCAGCCAGCGCACGCGGGCGATGAGCACCCCCAGCGGGAGTGCGATCAGCAGCGAGAAGCCCAACACCTCCGCCGTCATCTGCAGGTGCTGGCCGAAAAGCTGGGCGACGTAGCCGAAATTATCGATCAGATAGCTCATCCCCGGCCTTCTCCTGGATTTTGGGCGCGTTCCTGGCCAGCGTGAGGCGCAGGTCGGCGAAGGTGATCTTGCCAATCTCCCGGCCGGACCGGTCGACCACGCGCAGGGCGTCGCCGCCGCTATCCAACAGCAGAGAAAGGGTGCTGCGCAGGTCATCCTCGGGGTGGATTTCAGCCAGGTGGTTGGTCTGCAGGCTGGCCGCTGAGTTTTCCGAAGCCCAGCTGAGGCGCGCTTCCAGGATGGAACGGACGTCGATCAGGCTCAGGCGGCGCAGCATATTTTGCGCTCCCACCAGCTCCTGGACGAACTCGTTCTGCGGGCGGGTGACGATTTCCAGCGGAGTGCCGTACTGGATGAGCTTCCCCGACCTCATCACCACGATCTGATCCGCCAGGCGAAAGGCCTCTTCCACATCGTGGGTCACAAACAGGATGGTCTTGTTCACCTTGCGCTGGATTTCCAGCAGCTCCCCCTGCAGGCGCTCCCGGTTGATGGCGTCGATGGCGGCGAAAGGCTCGTCCATCAAGAGGATGGCGGGATCGGCCGCCAGGGCGCGCACCAGGCCCACCCGCTGCTGCTCGCCGCCGGAAAGCTGGCGCGGGTAGCGGGCCAGATAGGCAGGCGGCAGCCCGACCAGGTCCATCAGATACCTCACCCGCTCCTCGGTCTTGTCGCGCTCCCAGCCCAGCAAACGCGGCACCACCGATACATTATCGGCGATGCGCATGTGCGGGAAGAGCCCCACCTGCTGGATCACGTAGCCGATGTGCCTGCGCAGCTCGGTGGCGTGCAGGTCGTGGATTTCCGTGCCGCCGATCCAGATCTTCCCCGAGGTCGCCTCGTACAGCCGGTTGACCATTTTGAGCAAGGTGGTCTTGCCGCAGCCCGAAGGGCCGAGCAAGACCACCAGACTGCCGGCCTCCACCGTAAAGCTGACGTGGTCGACGGCCAGGTGCACTGCCTCCTCCGGAGGGCGCTTTGCGCCTCCGGGGGTTTTGGCTTTACCGTAAGCGATGGGGAATTGCTTGGTGACTTCTTCGCATACAATCTCAGCCGCAGGCAGTGTTCCTTTATTCGGTTGCTCCATCAATCTCCATTCTTATTTCAAGAGTCCGTTTTGCGTCAGGAAGTCCTTGGCGACGACCGCCGGATCCATCTTCTGGGGACCATCCACCTGCCAGTTCAAGCCGGACATGATCGGGGTGGTCAGGTAGGGCGCCAGTTTGTTCAGCACGGTGGCGATGTCCGGGTATTTCTGCAGGGTATCCATGCGCACCACCGGAGCGATGTTATACACCGGGTAGAAATTCTTGTCATCCTTGAGCAGCACGAGGTGATCCCCCTGGATTTCCCCATCGGTGCTGAAAGCGACCGCCACGTCGATCTGCCCGTTCAGGAGCGCCTGGTAGCGCAGGCTGCCCGTGCCGAGCTGTTCGAAAGATTTGAATTGAAAACCCCCGTAAGCCTTTTGCAGCCCGGGCAGTCCGTCTGAGCGGGTTTGGAACTCGGCCGGCCCGCCGATGACCAGTTGCGAGGCTTTGGCTGCCAGCTCAGAGTAGGTGGTGATGCCATATTTCTGCGATCCGGCCTGGGTCATGGCCAGCGCCTGGGTGTCGTTGAACGGCGAGGGGTCCAGCCAGGTCAGCTTGTACTTCTGCTCGTACTGGCTCTTGACGGTGTCGTAGATCTGGGTGGGATTCTGCAGAGGCTGGTCGTTAAGCACGGTGAGCAGGGCTGTCGAGGTGTACTCGGGGTATAAATCGATCTCGCCCTTGAGGATGGCCGCCTGGGCAACCGGTGTGCCACCCAGATTCAGCTTGGTGACGACGGTAAAGCCTGCGTTTTGCAGCAATTGGGCGTACATATTCGCCACGATGTACTCTTCGGTGAAGTTCTTCGAGCCGATGATGATCGTACCTTTATTTCCAGTCACCGGGACCGCCGAGGCAGTGGTGCTGCTCGCTGTTGGTGAGGTGCTGGCTGCCGGCGCGCAGGCGCTGAGCAGCATCGCCGCCAGAAGCAGGATGGATAAGAAACGCCCTTGCCGAGTAAAACCTTTCATGATGGTAACTCCTTTCCTTCCGTAACGAATAGTAAAGTAAACAGTAAGTTCCGGCGCCTCTCAGGGTGCCGTTCTTGGGGGATTTTTACGCGGGAACCTGGTAGAGGCGCTGCAGGCTTCTCAAGAGAGCTTCAGAAGCCAGCGCCAGAAAGGCTACCGGGATAGCGCCGACCAGCATGATGCGGACGTAGAACATGTCGAAGCCGAGGGTGATGAA
>JAMCRR010000203.1 GCA_023381565.1 Chloroflexota bacterium | reverse complement strand
TTAATTCCCGGAACGGCTGCCACCAGGACCTCGTAAATATCCTCGACAGTTTTGATAAAGTGGGATTGCCCGAGGATAAAGTTAATCTCGTCCGGTTTTTCGATTTTTACGGTTTTTATTTCCATGAGCATCTCCTTTGGATATCGGCAGATTCTTTGAAGCGCCAGAATGGCTCGATTACCCGCTGCCTAAGATTTTAACGTATATCACAGATTCGATTTTACTTTGTGTTTTTTACCATCCTGCCGTATACTTTGATAAGTTCATCGAAAGATTCCAAAGTGTATGCAAGTCCTATTGGAGGATCATGAGCGACCCCAACCTGCAACAACAGGCTATCGATGCTCTTAATTCGGGCAACCGGGACACAGCTGCCCGGCTGCTGGCCAAGGTCGTCGCGCAAGACCCGCGCGATGAAGCTGCCTGGCTCTGGCTGGCGGCTTGCCTGGATGATGTGGATAAGAAGCGATACTGCCTGCATAAAGTGCTGGAGATCAATCCTGAGAACGAGACAGTGCGCATGGATCTTTCGCGCCTGGAAACGAATCCTCCGGCGCCAACCCCTGCTGCCGGTGTGATCAATCTGACCGACGTGGGGCAAGAACCATCTCCTGCCATGGAGGGCTCCTCCATGCGGATGCCCGCCTCCCAACCTGAAACTGTGCCGAGTACGGCGGCGCCCACCGATGCGGAAGAAAAATTGGCAAAACCCCCACGCAAGACCCGTTTCACCCCCCTGCAAATGATCATCCTGGTGGTGTTAGCACTGGCGGTTGTGGCTGCGATCACCGTTCTGTATTTACTGCTTACTAATTTTAGCCTGTAGGTTCCTGGATTTTCCTGAGCCTGCGAGGCTGTTATCCCTTAGTCCTCAAATTTCCTCGATTGTGTCCAAGGAGACATATCTTTGGTACTCTATTCGGGTTGACATCTATAAATCGCGTCCTATAATAATGATGGTGATTTTGTAAATTTATCGATTTAATAGAGGCAATAGGGGTAAGGTTCCTGAAGAAAGGCAGAGTTAGCCCGCTCTTTAAAAACGATCCCTTCGGATGATGAAATAAGCCGGTCGGTTTCATCATAATCAGCTACGAAGGTAATGTGTTTTCAGCGGGCTGTAGCAGTGCGGATATTTCGTCCATCAAGGAATAAACCCAAGCCAGATAGGATAATCAGTCGATCCCAGATCTCGCTTGATCTGGGTAAAAAGAGAGGAGTTCAAATTCTGGAAACGTTTCCGCCATCACTTCGATACCGGTAACTCAGGAGGTGACCTATAAGTCAAATTCTCATGCCTCTTATCCATGTAATGTTTGCTTCGTTCTCGATCAGACCGGCAATTTTTAATAATCGGAGGATAACATGAACTGGCTAAGTGGATTTCCTAAAGCTGTTGCTAAAAAACCGCTCTACTTACTACTTTTAATCGTTTTCGGCGCCCTGGCTTATTTTGGGGGCGTATCAGGGTGGCCGGTGATTCTGGTCGCCATCGGCTGGGGAGTAGCTTTCTATTTTGCCATCGCCTTCGTTCTTACCTGGGCTGGCCTTTCTGGCGCTACTTCCTTTGCCGCCAGCTATACCACTCGTGACATCGTCATTATGGGCGCGTTGATCGCCATCGGCGGCGTCGCTAAAGCCTATTGGGGACAGCTACGCCTGGTCCTGGAGTCGGTGATTGGACCCTATGCTGAGTTCGTGATTGGCCCTGGTTTCTATGTCTGGGCAATCCTGGCCTGCCAATTGGTACGCAAACCCCTCAGCGGGACGATTTCTATGGTATTAGGCGGAGTGGTAGAGATCCTTGCCGGCACCCCTTTGGTTTGCCTGTTCTTCTCTTCGATGGGTGGGAAGGATTCGGTCCCGATATCGCCTACAACTTTATTTTCCGGAACAAGCGGCACGACCTGCTGGTTGCGATCATAGGAGGCATTCTCTCTGCCGACCTGGGCCTCGTTTACGGGTGGTTGTATTTCGGCTTTAGCCAGCTCCCACCCCTGGCCTTCATCATCTACGTAATTGAAGTAACCCTCAGCGGTGTGGCTGCTGGTCTCATCGGCTACTGGTTGAGCAAAGCGCTTGAGCGGATTGGAGTCAGACCGCCGGCGGAGGTCGTAGTCAAGTAGTCCCAACCCTGTCGATCATTTGACAGATTCCACCTATTAAAATTTGTGGTACGGGAGAGGATCCCGTGGATGTGATTTCATTACAAAATGTAAACTTCCAATACTCCAGTACGGGACCTTCGGTTATCAATGATGTTTCTTTGAGTATCGGCGAGAGCGAAGTAGTTCTCTTGATTGGAGCAACCGGGTCTGGCAAATCGACCCTGCTGCAAATCATCGCCGGTGTTGCGCCTCACGTAACCGGTGGGACTATCGGGGGGCAGGTTACCGTTGCCGGGCAAGATGTCCTGCATCAACCCGGATCACTGCGCGGTAAGGTCGGCCTGGTTCTGCAAGATCCCGAGCCGCAGCTGATCTCACTAACCGTCGAGGATGAGGTTGCTTTCGGTCCCGAAAATCTTCTTCTACCCAAAGACGAGATCCTTTCCCGTGTGGATTGGGTTTTACGCCAAACCCGTCTCGAAGAGCACCGCCACGCTTTTGTCTATGCCTTATCTGGCGGGCAGAAGCAGCGGATAGCAATAGCGGCGGGGTTGGCGATGAAACCAGAGATCCTTCTGTTGGATGGGCCGCTCACCAACCTCGATCCAGTGGGAGCTACCGAAGTGCTGGATACAATCACGGAAATGGTTCGTTCTCAGATAACGAAAACTATCGTGATTGCCTCCAACAAGATCGACGCTCTATTGCCGTTAGCCACCCGGATCATTGTCATGGACGGCGGCCAAATTGTGTACAACGAACCGCCGGAAATTATGTTCCAGAAATACCTCAGTGAGCTCGTCCAGATGGGCTTGTTTATCCCTGAAGTGGTCAGCGTCTGGCCGATCATCTTGGAGAAATGCCCGAACACCCCACTGCCCATGACTGTGGAACAGGCTTTTGAACCCCTGCTGCAGCTGCACCCGGTGATCGACGAGCCCGAGCCAGCCCAATCCAATCACAGTGCTGCCCCGGTAGTTGAAGTGAAGGATATTCATTTCAGCTATGGCACCAACGAGGTGCTCTGCGGGGTTAAATTCAGCGTGCGCAAAGCGGAGTTTCAGGCGATCGTGGGACAGAACGGCTCGGGCAAGAGCACGTTGATGAGCATCATCACCGGGATACGCGTGCCCACAAAAGGATCTGTTGATGTGCTCGGAAACGATACAACGAAAGTCTCGCCCCGCGGTCATGTTGGGTACGTTTTTCAATACCCAGAGCACCAGTTCGTTACACCGACGGTGGGCGAAGAGCTGCGCTACGGGCTAAGCCAGCACCTGTCTGCCGGCGAGATCGAGAACCGCGTGGCGAAAGTGCTGCAGCGTATCGGCATGGAGGAACGCGTGACAGCCTCGCCGTATACCCTCTCGGTCGGTGAAAAACGGATGCTCTCAGTTGCCACTATGCTGGTCATGCAGCCGGAGATCCTGATCCTGGATGAGCCGACCACCGGTCTGGACCGCAACCTGACGGTCACCTTGATGGAAATCCTGAGGACCTACGTCAACGAGCTGGGGATGACGGTCATCCAGGTCAGCCACGATATGGAGCAGGTGGCGGAGTATTGTTCCAATGTGGTCGTGATCGACTGGGTAGAAGAAGATTTTGAAGGCACGCCGCGCGAGCTGTTCTCCAACGCCCCGGTGCTCGCTCAATCGAGATTGACGCCGCCGCCCATCTTCCGGCTGGGATTGCAGCTATTCCCTCACGACGCGACCCTGCCGGTAACGGTAAATGCCTTTACTAAGGAAGTGCGTTATGCCGGTGCTTGAATTTTCTAAAGATAAAACGCCATTCCACGCCTTAAGCCCGGCTGTGAAGTTTGGCTGGGGGGCTCTCATCATGGTCTGGCTGTTCATGATCCCGACCCCCTTACAAATGCTTTTGTTCGGAATGGTGATTTATGCTCACTGAGGTATTTCTGGAACA
>JAMCRR010000044.1 GCA_023381565.1 Chloroflexota bacterium | reverse complement strand
AACCCCCAGGCCAAGATCATCGACGTCTACCACCCCGGCTCGATCGACCAGTGTTTCGCGGATTCTTCCTTTGGCTCGGAGACGGCGCAGTCCTTTATCGACCAGGGCGCAGACGTGGTCTATGGCGCGGGCGGGTTGACCGCTAATGGCGCTTTGATCACTGCTTGCAACAAAGGGGCAATGGTCATCGGCACCGACATGGATCAATTCAACACCTTGCCAGAAGTCAAGGATTGCATCCTCACCAGCGCTTTGAAAGACATCGTCACCGGCGTGAAGGGTCTGATCGTCGCGGCCAGTGATGGCAGCTTCAAAGGCGGCGATACCTTTGGGCCGTCCACGCTGGCGCCTTTCCACAACCTGGATGGCAAAGTGCCAGACGACGTGAAAGCCAAGCTGACCGACATCGCCCAAAAGCTCAGCACGGGTGAGATCGACCCCTGCGCCGCGTTCCAGGATTCTAATCCCAATACTTTCTGCGTTCCGGTAAAATAGGGAACGCCCATCCCGTTTGCGAGAAGAACAGGTGGAAGCAGTTGGAAATACTTCTTCCACCTTGTTCTTCTAACCCACATAAAAATGACCCCATCTCCCGACAAGACCTCTCCTACCCATCTCCATACCGGGCAGATTATCGCCAATTTAGCCTCCATAGGTGTGCCGGTGCTGGCGATCTTTACGGCGTTAATCGTCGCCAGCGGAGCCATTTTCCTGGCCGGCTCCAATCCCATTCAGGCCTACCTGGCCCTGGCAGCCGGCGCATTTGGAAGCCTGGAAAGCCTCAGCGTCACTATCATCAAGAGCACCCCCCTGCTCATTACGGGGCTGGGCGTGGCAGTGGCGTTTCGGGGCGGCTTGTTCAACATCGGCGTAGAGGGGCAGCTCTTCGTAGGCTCCATTACTGCGGTGATCGTGGGCACAGCCTTTCATGCTCCGATCTACATCCACTTGCCGGTGACGTTGCTGGTGAGCGCCCTGGCTGGCGCGCTGTGGGCGGCTATCCCGGGCTTCCTCAAGGCGAAATATGGCGCCAACGAGGTGATTACAACGCTAATGACCAATTACATTGCCATCCGCATCATCACCTGGTCCATTGGCGCCCGGGGACCCTTGCGCGCTGCCTCCAGCGTGGTGCCAGAGACGAACTCCATCTTCGAATCTGCGCGGCTACCCGAGCTGGTGCCCAGCGTTCACCTCCACGCCGGAATCCTGCTTGCCCTGGTTTTGGCCGTCGTCACTTATTTGATCCTTTTTCGCACCACGCTGGGGCTGGAAATCCGCACGGTGGGCACGAATCTCCATGCCGCCCGCTACGCCGGCGTCAATGTCGATCGCATCATCGTGCTCAGCATGGCGCTCAGCGGCGGGCTGGCCGGGCTGGCCGGAGCAGTGCAGGTGATGGGCTTGCCTCCTTACAATTTCACTACCGGCTTCAACGTAGGTTCCGGTTTCGACAGTATTGCGGTGGCCGTTTTAGGCAGTATCCATCCTCTGGGAGTGACTATTGCCTCTTTCCTGTTCGGCGCTATGGACGCCGGGGCGCGGTTGATGCAGTTGCGCGCGCGAGTCCCGATTGACATCATCACTATCTTGCAGGGGTTGATCCTCATGTTCGTTGCAGCGGATCGGATCATTCGGAGCGTCTACCACATCCGCGCCCGGAAAGGTCCGGAAGAAGTCAACCTGACGCAAAGTTGGGGCGGAGGTCAAGACTAGGCATGGATACTGTGTTCTTCGTTAGCTTGGGCAGCCTGGCGATCATCAAAGCCACGCCCTTGGTGTATGGCGCCCTCTGCGGCATCCTCGGAGAGCGCTCTGGCGTGATCAATATTGGCATCGAAGGCATGATGTTGATCGGGGCTTTCATGGCGTTCATCGGCTCGGCCCTCTTCAATCAGTGGACTGGCGCCGCCTTCTCGCCTTACGTGGCCTTGATCATCGGTTTGATCGCCGGGGTGCTGGGCGCAGCTCTGGTTGCTGCACTCCATGCGGTGCTCTCTATCCACTACAAAGTCGACCAGGTGATCAGCGGCACGGTCATCAATTTGCTGGCCGCCGGTATTACCGACTACGTCGCCAACGTCTACATCGATCCCAGCCACCTTTCCGGTGTAGGTGTGTTCCCCGAAATCCAGATTCCGCTATTGTCACAAATCCCACTGCTCGGAAAGATACTTTTCACCCACCAGCCAATGGTGTACCTGATGTTTGCGCTGGTCATTTTCATGCAATACGCCATTTTCCATACGCCGTGGGGGCTGCGCATGCGCTCGGTGGGGGAACATCCCCGCGCAGCCGATACGGTGGGCATAGACGTAAATCGCACGCGCTATATCAATATCATCCTGGGGGGCGCCCTGGCCGGGCTGGGCGGCGCCTTCATGGTGCTGGAAAGTGTAGGGCGCTTCCAGAAAGCCATGACCGCCGGCCGGGGGTTCATTGCTCTGGCCGTGATGATCTTCGGCCGTTGGACGGCCACGGGGGCGCTGGGCGCGGCGCTGCTGTTCGGCGTGGCCGACGCGCTGGGGGTGCGTCTGCAATTCGGCGACATCAACCATATTTACGCTCTGGTAACCACGGTTGGCGTCATTCTACTGGCCGTGGGCCTGGGATGGCTGATCGGCAAGCTGTCGGCGAAGGCCAAATCACGCCATTCTTTCCGGGCCATTGCGATCGTGCTGTTCCTGGGAATTGCCATCCTGGTCGTCGCCAACGTAGTCAAATTCCCTGCCGTGGTCATCCCGCTCGAATTCCTGGGGCTGCTGCCTTACATCTTGACTATTTTGGTGCTGACCGGCTTTGTGCGCAGAGCCGTCGGACCGGCTGCGATAGGACGACCCTATGAAAAGTGATGGGAACAGGATGCCAGAACTGGTATTGAAGCTCGAAAACATCACCAAGCGTTTCCCCGGTGTACTGGCAAACGATGCGGTCGACTTCGAGCTGCGTTCCCAGGAGATTCATGCCCTCCTGGGAGAAAACGGCGCCGGAAAATCCACGTTGATGAATATCGTCTACGGCCTCTATACGCCAGACGCCGGCCGCATCCTCGTCCACGATCGGGAGATCATCATTCACAGCCCGAACGACGCGCTCCAGGCGGGGATCGGTATGGTGCATCAGCATTTCATGCTCGTACCCGTCATGAGCGTCACCGACAACCTGATGCTGGGGCACGAAAAAACTCGCGGCCCGCTGCCCGGCAAGCTGGCGCGCCTGGATCGCGAACGGGTCAGTCAGGAAATCCTCGCCTTGAGCGAGCGCTACGGGCTGCGCGTGGACCCAAACGCCATGGTGGAAGATCTGTCTGTGGGCGAGGCGCAGCGCGTCGAAATTCTCAAAGTGCTGTACAAAGGCGCAGAAATCCTCATCCTGGATGAGCCCACCGCCGTGCTGACCCCGCAGGAAGCGGACGAATTGTTCGAGATCATGCGCGCGCTGGTGCAGCAAGGCAAGTCCATCATTTTCATCACGCATAAATTGAAGGAAGTTCTCACGATTGCCGACCGCATCACCGTGTTACGGCAGGGGAAGGGAGTGGGCACCACCACGCCCCAGGAAACCAGCATGGAAGAGCTGGCCGCGATGATGGTTGGACGCGACGTCTTGCTCACGGTCGAAAAAGGCCAGTCGCACCCGAGCGAGACCGTGCTGGAGGTGGATCGTCTGAGCGTCGCAGGCAAGACCAATCACCTGGCGGTCAACCAGGTCAGTTTCGAAGTGCGCGCCGGCGAAGTGTATGGAATAGCCGGCGTGCAGGGCAATGGCCAAACGGAATTGATTGAAGCCATTACGGGACTCAAGAAAGCGGCCAACGGCAGTATCCGCTTGCTGGGCAAAGAGACGGCGAACCATTCACCGCGCGCGTTGACCCGCCTCGGTTTGGCGCACATCCCCGAAGACCGCCAGAAAGATGGGTTGGTATTGGCCTTCCCCATAGATACCAACCTGATCCTGGATACCTATTTCCAGAGGCCCTTTTCGGACGGTTGGTGGATCTACCCCCAGGCAATCCGCAAGCACGCCGAGAAGCTGGTGAAGGAGTTCGACGTGCGCGCCCCCTCCAT
>JAMCRR010000015.1:3238-4096 GCA_023381565.1 Chloroflexota bacterium | reverse complement strand
TCTAACAATTCGGGTAGAACGGGCGCACGCTGCGTTTATTTCCACCAGTTTGTTTCAGTCTTTTCCCCTTCTAATTACGATCCGCAACACCTAAAATAATAATTACAGCTCTGCCATTTCATAGTTCTCTGTAGCAACTTTGCTCCTTACCCTGGTGAAACCCATAACCACCTGCCGGCATAAGCGCTATGTTGGTTGTAAAGGTGGAATTGTTCGATCCAAGATCCCATTATTCTTTTCAAGGAGGCCAGTGACTCATATGCCTATCTCAGCCAATGAATGGTCCGTTGAAGATGCATCGCCTTTTACCAGCCAGATGCCCCGCCTGTGGGGAAATTGGGGATGCAGCTCGGAGGTTGGTCGCTTGCGAGCCGTCCTCGTCCACCGTCCAGGACCCGAAATTGAGAACATTCCAGACCCATCCTCTGTCCTGTTCATCGAGCGCATGGATCCCGAGCGTGCCCGTGCCCAACATGACGCCATGACAGACGTGTACCGTGCTCACGGAGTCGAAGTGCATTACATCGAGAAAATGCCGCCTCACGAACCTAACGGCATGTTCGTACGCGACCTGGTAGCCATGACGCCCGAGGGGGCAATCATCGCCCGGCCGGGGACTGCCGTGCGGAGGGGAGAAGAGCGCTACGCCGCCGAAGCGCTGGCGTGCCTGGGGGTGCCGATCGTACACACGATTGCCGGCACCGGCACCTTCGAGTGCGCGGACCTGATGTGGGCCAACCGCGATCTGGCATTCGTCGGTTTGAGCCGACGCACCAACGCCGAAGGCAACCGCCAGGTGCGGGCGGAATTGGAGCGCATGGGCGTAGGCGAAATCGTTTCCGTTCAGGTGCCCTGGTC
>JAMCRR010000015.1:0-3160 GCA_023381565.1 Chloroflexota bacterium | reverse complement strand
TGGAAACGCTGCGACGGCACGGCTTCCGCATCCTGGAAGTGACCTCTGAATCAGAAGTGCGTTGGGGTATGGCGCTGAATTTCGTGGCTCTCGAACCGGGAAAAATCGTGATCCCTGAAGGGAACAACGCCAGCGCCGTCCGCATGATGCGCGAGGCGGGCGTCGAAGTGATCCAGGTCCAGATTGACGAGCTGATGAAAGGCGCCGGATCCATTCATTGCATGACCGCTTTCCTCAAGCGGGATGATTTGTAGCTTCACATCTAACCCTTTTTACCCTCACAGGAGATGATCTCATGAAATCCCAACCGAAGTCAAAACACATTTTGTGGGTAGCGTTCAGCGTGCTGGCCGGCCTGGCACTCCTCCTTACTGCATGTTCGGGTGCAGCCGGCGGAGCCTCGACAGATCCCTACTCATCGATCCGCCGCATCCAAACCGCCAAACAGCTGAAGGTTGGCACCGGGGCAGGTTATTATCCTTTTGAGATGGTCGACAAGCAGGGCAATATGGTCGGTTTCGATATGGATATTGCCCAGGCCATGGCCAAATCTCTCGGTGTGGAGCTGAAAGTGGTCGACTTCAAAGATTTCGACGCCATCCTGCCCGCCCTGGGCTCTGGCCAGATCGACCTGATCCTTGCCGGGATGACGATCACTCCTGAACGGGCCTTAGCGGTGAACTTCAGCCAACCGTATTTTGCCTCCGGGCAGTCGGTGCTGGTCAACAAGAAACACGAAGGCACCGTGAAGACGTTTAGCGACCTGGATCAGAAGGGGATCACGATCGTTACCGAGCAGGGCACTACGGGTGATGTCGCCGCCCAGCGCACCTTCAAGAATGCAACCATCCGGCCGATGAAGGGCGGCAATGAAGCCACCCTGGACGTCTGCAACGGCAGCTCGGATGCATTTGTCTACGATCAATCCTTTATTGCCGTCCAGGCCATGATGTATAAAGACTGCGTCTATCCCCTTCTCGACCCCTTCACCCAGGAACAATACGGCATTCCGGTGCGGGCAGGCGAGACTGACCTGCTCCAGTGGGTGAACACCTTTCTGGATTCGTACCTGAGCTCGGACGCTTACAAAGAATCTTACAACAAGTGGTTCGTGAGCGGAGACTGGCTCAATACGGTGGAAATGCCGAAATGATCTGAATTAGCCCGAGAATGAAGCCTGCTCTCGGGACAACAACTAAGAGGATATCGATATGGAATTTATCCTGAGAGAGCTGTTCGACCCACTCGTCTGGCAAAACAGCATCATTGGATATCTGCGTGTCTTCGAAACCGGGTTGCTGAACACGCTGACCATCTCGGCCCAATCGCTGGTGCTGGCTTTCGTGATTGGGATCCTGGTGGGAGTGATGCGCGTCTCCAAAGGGTGTCTGGTAAACGGCATCGCCAGGGCGTACGTGGAAGCTATCCGCAACACGCCTCTGCTGGTGCAGTTGATCATCTTCTACTTCGGACTGGGACCGCTCTTCGGGAATAACCAGACGATTCCGCTGGTCCTTGGGCTGGGGCTTTTCACCGGCGCGTATGTGGCCGAGATCGTCCGGGCGGGCATCCAGTCCGTGGCGCGCGGGCAAATGGAAGCAGCTCTCTCTGTAGGCATGACCAATACGCAAGCCATGTCACTGATCATCTTGCCTCAGGCAGTGCGGCGCATCTTGCCCGCTCTGGCCGGACAGTTCATCTCGCTGATCAAGGATTCGTCCCTGGTCTCGGTGTTCGGCTTTGCCGAGCTCACCCACGCCGCCAGCCGGGTGACTGCTGCTACCTTTCGGGCGCTGGTCCCTAATGTTTTTGTCGCGATCGTATACTTCGTCATCGCTTACACCCTTTCACAGGGTGTAAGCATGATCGAAAGGAGGACAGCCCGCAGTGGTCAAGTGTGAAGCAGTCTCCAAATGGTTTGGCCGCCTTCAGGTGCTCCAGGACATTAACCTGGAGGTCGTGGCGGGCGAGGTGCTGGTCATCATAGGCCCCAGCGGGTCTGGAAAAAGCACCCTCCTGCGCTGCATCAACGCCCTGGAACCCATCCAGAAGGGCAAGATCTGGGTGGATGGCGAATCAATCCACGACACCCCGCCAAACAAACGGCATTTGGTCCGGCGCAAAGTGGGTATGGTCTTCCAGCAGTTCAACCTGTTCCAGAACAAAACCGCCCTGCAGAATATCACTATCTCACCCATCCACGTTCTGCACCTGAACCGCCTGGATGCGGAGGAGAAGGGTCGCAAGCTGTTGGAAAAAGTCGGCTTGCCGGAAAAAGCCGACGCCTACCCAGCCGAGCTTTCCGGCGGGCAGCAGCAGCGCGTGGCCATCGCCCGCGCCCTGGCGCTGGATCCAAAGCTCATGCTGTTCGACGAGCCGACCTCCGCGCTCGACCCGGAGATGATCAAAGAGGTCCTGGATGTGATGAAAGACCTGGCGACCACCGGCATGACCATGATTGTGGTCACCCACGAAATGGGCTTTGCTCGCGAAGTCGCCGACCGGATCATTTTCATCGACGGCGGGATGGTCATCGAAGAATCGGTGCCGGAGTCCTTCTTCACAGCACCCCAGCAAGAAAGGACCAAGACTTTCTTGAGTAAAATTTTGTAAATTTGCCGGATTTCGACCAACGGGGCACAGCGGGACCGTCTGAGGGAAGGATGGTTAGCACTTCCCGCCGTGCCCCTACAACAATCTCTCCCTGTAACCACATCTTTTTCATCCATCATCTCTCCTCCATGGCGATATAATGGGGGTTCCGATCGCCGACCGTAAGATTCCTTTCGAGTGAATTATTTTAATGACATCCTGCACGGAGTACTTTGCATGACAACTGCCGAAACACCGGAAGCACCCACCGAGCCCTCCCTCGAACCCCGGGCGATACCTCCTTCTAACCGGCTTGCCGGTTGGCTCTCTGGCTCTCTGACTTTCACCCTCACCTGGGAAACCGCTCTGCTTGCGGCGCTGCTGCTGGTCGCTCTCGTCACCCGTTTATGGGGCCTCGGCGACCGGGTGATGAGCCACGACGAAAGCCTGCACACTTATTTCTCCTGGCGCCTGGCCTCGGGTTACGGCTATGCGCATAACCCGATGATGCACGGCCCGCTGCTCTTTGAGGTCACCGCCCTCCTCGATATGCTCTTCGGCGCCAGCG
>JAMCRR010000099.1 GCA_023381565.1 Chloroflexota bacterium | reverse complement strand
ACGCCAACTGGCAGGGCACCGACCTGCAGGAGTTCATGATCGCCCCCGTGGGCGCGCCCAACTTCCGCGAGGCGCTGCGCTGGGGCAGCGAGGTCCACCAGGCGCTCAAGGTCGTTCTGAAAGTGGGCGGTTTCTCCACCGGTGTGGGAGACGAAGGCGGATTTGCCCCGGCGTTGAAAACCAACGCCCAGGCGGTGGAGCTGATCCTGCAGGCCATCGAGAACGCCGGCTATCTGCCCGGGGAACAGGTTGCCATCGCTCTGGACCCGGCTTCCAGCGGTTTCTACCACGACGAGGACGGTTATTACCATTTGCGCACCGAAAATCGCAAGGCCTCCTCGGCGGAAATGGTCGAGATGTATGCCGGTTGGGTGAAGAAATACCCCATCGTCGTCCTGGAAGACGGCCTGGCGGAAGACGATTGGAGGGGCTGGAAACTGCTCAATCAAACGCTTGGACAAGAAATCGAGCTGGTTGGGGACGATTTATTCGTCACCAACGTTGAGCGCATCGCGCGCGGGATCAAAGAGAATTCCGCCAACGCAGTGTTGATCAAACTGAATCAGATCGGCACGCTGACCGAAACGATCTCGGCCATCGAGATGGCGCGCAAAGCCGGCTGGGGCGCCATGGTCTCGCACCGCAGCGGCGAGACGGTAGACAGCTTCATCGCCGACCTGACCGTAGCCATGGGCACCGGCCACCTCAAGACCGGCGCGCCTTGCCGCGGCGAGCGGGTGGAGAAATACAACCAGTTGATGCGCATCGAGGAAGAGCTGGGCGATAAGGCTGTTTACGCCGGCAGGAAAGCCTTCGTGCGTTAGGCCGTGTCTACTTTATTACAGTCAGCGATGAAGCTCGCTTGACATGCCGGACTGCCCGGCTGATAGCTTCTATTCGGCAAAATGAGCCATCGAGGGGTTCGTGTCCGAATAGAAGCTTTTTTGTCGGGGCGTGATCCGCCAAAGTTTCAGATTGGACTCACCTGATTATGGAAACCTCCAATAACCCACGACCCGCTCAGTACTTTAATGAAAACCAGATCCGCAGAGTCAGGATCATCCTGCAACACTTCGAAGAGGACCTGCGCCTGGCTTTGCATTGGCTCGATAGGAATCCCGACGAGGGCTACCTGTACCGGCGGAAACTCGTGCTCTCGGAGGACCTCCGGGAAAAGGCCAGACAATCCATTCTCCAAGGGCTGGAAGAGGTGCGCCGCCTGGCAGAAACCCTCGACTTCGAGCCGGAAAGTGAAAATGCCGCTCGAATCATCCTGGGGCACCTGAGCATCGATTGGGAAAATCTAAGCGGCCTGCACGCGAGGGACCTGAAAGGCTTCGGCGCAGTCCACCCGAATCTACCTCACATTCTGGACGAGCCCGCCGAGCGGTTGTCCCAAATTGCGATGGAGCTGACCCATCTATTCATCCGGGGGCCGATAGAAATCAACGATCCCGACTCCTCGCCTGGGCAAGAGACGAGATGATCACCTATTATTGTCCCCAATGCTGGACAATCTTGAACGGACAGATGGCAAACTGCCCGGAATGCGGCTACGAATTGAGCCGCTTTTCGGAGCTTCCCTACGAGGACAAATTATTGATCTCCCTTCACCATCCCGTCCAGGATAATCGCATCATGGCCATCGAGATCCTGGGAAATACCGGCAGCCGGAAAGCTATCCCGGAATTCGAGCAGATCCTCGCTCAGGAGAGCGAAGATTATTACGTCCTGCGTGCGGTGCTATTGGCGGCTTCGAAAATTGGGGGAGCGCAGGGCGTGGCCTTGTTGGAGAGAGCGCAGGGGCATTCGTCCAGCCTGGTGCAGCGCCTGGCAAAGCGATTACTGGCGGAGCAGAGGGGAAAACCTACGGGTCAAGATCCGCAACAGAGCGGATAATGTGGGTTGGCTTATATGCAAAGCGGGCCACATCCTCCTGCCGGGTAACCCCCGAAAGGACCAGGATCGTCTCCATCCCGCTCTGGATCCCGGCGATTACGTCCGTGTCCATGCGGTCGCCAACCATGGCTGTGTCCTCCGAATGCGTCCCCAAATAGGCCAGAGCAGAGCGCACCATGAGCGGATTGGGTTTGCCGACGAAGAAAGGAGCGACCCCGGTAGCCGTCTCGATCAGAGCTGCCATGGCCCCGCAAGCCGGGGTAAGTCCCTCTTCCGATTGCCCGCTCGTATCCGGATTGGTGCAGATAAAGCGGGCCCCATCCCGGATCAGGTTGATGGCGTGGGTGATCTGTTCAAGGTTGTATTCGCTCGTTCCACCGAGCACCACGTAATCCGGATCCCGCTCGGTGAGCTCGTAATCCACGTCCCGGAGGGCAGAAATCAGCCCGCTCTCTCCAATCACGTAGGCCGTCCCGTCGGGCTTTTGTGAATGCAGATAGCGGGCGGTTGCCAGGGCGGACGTAAAAATTTCCTCAGCCCGAATTGGCAGCCCCGCCTTTCGCAGGTTAAGCGCCAGGTCTCCTGGTGTGTGGCGAGAATTATTGGTCAACACGAGGAACTTTGCTCCCCGCTCACGCAGTCGTTGAACAAACCCGTCTGCGCCAGGCACCCGGGTATTGCCGCTGATCAGCACACCGTCCAGGGCGATCAAGTAGTTTTTGAGTTCAATATTTTCCATTCCCATTCCCATTGCCAGTCGCAAATATCTTGACGTACAAATCTTCACCATAACTGGTTTGCAGGGGCTCGCCAACGTTTAGCTTAAAAGTACGCGCTCCATTGGCCTGCCTTTCGGCTCGCAGGAAAACCGCATTTCTCAATCTTTTGTCGTAAAAATCGTGCGCGAATGGATATAAGTGCGTCACGTAGAAAACCTTGACGCGCTTTTCCACCAATGCGAGTGTAATTTGCCTGGCAATCTCCGAGCCTTCCCTTTCGTTGGTCGCGGCAAAGGATTCATTGCACAGTAGCAGGGCATTTGGCGCGAGGTGGTCGACGATCTCGCTCATTCGGCTGAGCTCTTCATCCAGCTTCCCGCTATTCATAGATATGTCTTCTTCCCGTTTGTAGTGGGTGAACAGGCCGTCGCAGAGGTTGGAACGAAAAGACTCCGCCGGCGCGAACAGGCCACATTGCATCATTAATTGAGACAGGCCGATGCTTCGCAAAAAAGTCGATTTGCCGCCCTGGTTGGCGCCGGTGATGATCACCAGGTTTTTATCGTCCGCATCCAGACCGTTGCCCACGACCCCCTCTGGCAGGCTGAGCGATAGGCACACATCGTATAACCCTTTGAAGGAATGCCGGCGTTCGTCAGGAGCCGTTGGCAAGGGAAAGCAGGTGGGCTCCCCCTTTTGGGTTAGCTGCCCGTGGAGGTTCAAGCAACCCATGTAAAAAGCCAGCTCGGTGCGCAGCAGGTTGAAAAAACTGAGGATGTGATCGTTGGACTGGGCCAGCGCGTTGGCCACCAGGTTGATCCCCCTGTCTTTCAATTCCGTCAGGGCCCGGGCGCCGACTTCGTCGCGCTCGGCGATAGTGAAGCTGTAAGCTTCGATTTTTGGGCCAAAGATCCGCTCTCTCCAGGTCTGTTTCCTGGCGGGCGGCTTGCGCAGGACGTAATGGGCGCCTTTGTTGCCTTTTCCCAATCCGGCGCTGATCGAGACCCCGCCGCGGAATTGGAGGATGTGCAAATGCTCCTGGACGAGGGCGAAATAGTCGTCATCCAGTTCTCTTTGGAGCATGGCGAAAAAGGTAAGAAAGCCTTCTGACTCGAAATGAACCCGGTTTTGATCGGCGATCTTCCTTAGTTTCTTCAGCATGTCCATAAACATCTGCAGCACTTCGACCGATCGGTGCAAAATCCCTCCCGGATAGCGGCTGAAGACGGGCAGATAATTCTTTCGCTCTTGTTCGATGGCATCCACCGCGATAGCGTAAATCTCTTTGACGATCGCGGGGTTTCTCAGGCAATCCTTGAGGATGTCCTGGCGATACAGGATGGTGCCGAGATCGTTGTTGACCCCGGATAGAATCGCCGTCTTTGCCGCTTCGAGCAGGAACTTGTCGCCGAGCGCCATGGCGTTGAAAAGCGTGTCCAATTCCAGGTCCTGGATCAAGGCCGCTTCATTCCACGGCAATTTTTGCTTCAGG
>JAMCRR010000204.1 GCA_023381565.1 Chloroflexota bacterium | reverse complement strand
GGCGCACATCCCCGAAGACCGCCAGAAAGATGGGTTGGTATTGGCCTTCCCCATAGATACCAACCTGATCCTGGATACCTATTTCCAGAGGCCCTTTTCGGACGGTTGGTGGATCTACCCCCAGGCGATCCGCAAGCACGCCGAGAAGCTGGTGAAGGAGTTCGACGTGCGCGCCCCCTCCATCACCACGCCGGTGATCAATTTGTCTGGCGGGAACCAGCAGAAAGTGATCATTGCCCGCGAGTTGAGCCGGCCCATCAAGCTGCTCGTCATCAACCAGCCAACCCGCGGCCTGGACGTGGGCTCGATCGAGTTCATTCATAAACGGATCATCGAAGCGCGGGACCAGGGAGTGGCCGTCCTGCTGATCTCGGCTGATCTGGACGAGATTCTGTCGCTCTCGGATCGCATTGGGGTGATGTACAATGGCCAGATCGTGGCGGAGCTGCCGGCGGCGCAAGCCAGCCGGGAGAAGCTTGGTTTCTATATGGCCGGTTTGCAACGCGAACCGTCCCAGGAAACGACGGCCAACTCCGGACAACCCATCGAAAAATGAGACCCGCTATGTCAACCGCCTTCTTCCCTCCTGAGCCGTCCGCCGAACTGTTGGCGCTTCCAAAATGCAATCTCCACACCCACCTGGAAGGCTCCGTGCGTCCGGCGACTTTCCTGGAGCTGGCCGCTCAACAAGCTATCTCCCTTCCTTTCGACCCGCTCCAGGTAAGCGATAAGCTCCAGGTGGACGGCAGCGAAAAGACCCTGGTGGACTACCTGGCGAAAATCATGGTCAATTACCAGGTGCTCAAAAGTCCCGCGGCGCTGCGCCGCACTGCCTTCGAGGCCGCGGAGGATGCCTACCATGACGGCGTAATCTATTTCGAGCTGCGCGCCGGTCCGGCCACCCACGCCAGGCCAGGCTTCCCCATCGAAGCCTGCGTGGAGAGCATCCTGGCCGGCCTGCAGGAGGCCGAAGCCAGATTCGGGATCACCAGCCGTTTGATCGTGGCGGCGCTGCGCAATCACGCCCCGCAAACCAACGTCGAATTGGCGCAAATTGCCTGCCGTTATGCCCAACAGGGTGTGGCAGGCTTCGACCTGGCCGGCGACGAGGCCGGTTACCCCGCCGATCTGCATCACGAAGCTTTCGAGATCATCCGCGACGCCGGCCTGGGGTTGACCGTGCATGCCGGAGAAGCTTCCGGCGCCGAAGCGGTGCGCTATGCCGTGGAAACCCTCCACGCGCAGCGTATCGGGCATGGGGTGCACAGCATCGAATCGCGGGCCGTGATGGATTTGCTTCGCGAGAAGCAGGTCTTGCTGGAAATCTGCCCCACCAGTAACGTGCATACCGGCGCCGTGTCTTCCATCGAGACCCATCCTCTGAAAGCGCTTTACGACGGCATTCCCATTTCCATCAACGACGACGACCCCATCACCTCGCGCACGCGGGCTTCTAACGAACTCATGCTGGCGCACACCCTGTTTGGGATGTCCCTGGAGACCATAATCGCGATACAATTGACTACGTTAGAGCACAGCTTCCTGCGCGAAACCAGCGTTAAAGAACGATTGAAATCTAAAGTGCAGGCATTTGCCTCACGTGAGTGAAGAGCAAGTGCGGCTGCTCAATTCAGGGCCCGAAATGACGACAGATCTAGGAGACAAACGCCTCGAGGTGACGGCTGATACGCTGGCGGCGGACCCCAGCGAGGTAGTAGATTTCATTACCGCGCTCATCAGCCGCTTTTCAGAGCAAGGCGGGTTCTCTACGCACCTCCCCGATATCCTTGAATCGGTAGGGCAATTCCTGAACACCCAGCGCATCACCATGTCCTTCGACGAAGGCGCCAGTTGCCGGGAGATCTCATGGGTTAACAACCTGGTTTCAGACCAGGAGACCCCCCAGGAGTTTTATTTTGGCCTCAAGAAATCCGGGCACAACAATACCATTTTCTTCTTCGACAGTAATACAGGGAAGCCACGCCAGTCGCTTTATTTGTTGATTGCCACCCTCATCGATTCGCAGTTGGCTGCCGAGCAGATGATCCGGACAGAGCATTCGCAGCGTCTGCTGGCCGAATCGATCAATCAGATTTCCAAGATTCTGACTTCGACGCTGGATCGCGACGAGCTGCTCTCGTTATTCCTCAATCAACTGGAAACAAGGAATTCTCAGGCCCGGCGGATATTTCCGAAGTTTCATTCATTCCCAACAAGACCTTCTTGATGGAGGAAGTGCTGATCGGCAGCCAGCCTGTCATCCTGCACGATACTCATAAATCGCCGCAATGGACCTGGATGCCGTGCGGAGAACACATTCGCTCGTGGATGGGCGTGCCTTTTCTGGTAAAGGGCAACGTCATTGGACTGTTTTCCATCGACAAATCCACCCCAAACTTTTTCACAGATAAGCACGCTCAACTGGCCACAGCGCTGGCACAACACGCAGCCCTGGCGCTGGATAATGCCCTGATGTTCACCCAGCTTCAGGCGGCCCACGAGAACCTGCGCCGCCTCTCAGCCAGGATCGTCGAAGCGCAAGAGAAAGAGCGCCAAAAAATCGCCATGGAACTGCACGATCACACCGGGCAGGCGCTGCTGGCGCTGCGCGCCGAGTTGCGCGTGCTGCGCCATCATCTCTTGAAGAACCCCGAAAAGGCCCAGGGGCAAATCGACTACCTCGACCAGATCGTGCTCGACCTCAACAAAGACCTTGAGCATCTGGCTTACGACCTGCGACCGCCCACGCTCAGCGCTTTGGGCCCCATCTCAGCCCTGAAGCAATATATTGCCGATTTTAGCCGGCGAATGAACCTTCAGACAGACTTTATCTATGATGAAGGCATCCCCCGCCTGCCAGAAGAGATCGAGCTGGTTTGCTATCGCATCGTACAGGAAGCGCTAACCAACATTGCCAAACATGCAGCGGCTGACCATATCGAAGTGACCATCAACTATTTCGAAAACACGATTTATCTGGTGATCCAGGACAACGGCGTTGGCTTCAGCCCAGAGGATACCAACAATCGGCGGGGGTTCGGCCTGCTAGGGATGCGAGAACGGTTGGCGCAAATCCAGGGCTTTTTAGAGCTCCATACGCAGCCTGGCCGGGGCACCGAGCTGGTAGTGACGATCCCCATTCCAATAAGAGGGGCGGCATGAACGCTTCCTTGAGAACCAGGCCTCTCAAGGTCGTGTTGGTCGAAGACCACCACATCATGCGGCGGGGATTGGGGTCGCTTCTCACCACCGAGCGAGACGTGCAGATCGCGGGGGAAGCCGCCTGTGGTGAAGAAGCGCTGGCGTTGCTGCGCTCCAGCGACCTGCCCGACCTGATCATCATGGACGTCTCGCTGCCGGGGATCGACGGCATCGAAACCACCCGCAGAGTGCGCTCGCTTTACCCGCAGGTCAAGGTCCTGATCCTCTCCATGTACAACAACCCGACTTTCGTACACCAGGCCATGCAAGCGGGGGCCGCTGGCTATATTCTCAAGCAATCCATGGTGGAAGAGCTCAATATTGCCCTGGATCTGATCGCCCAAGGCAAGCAGTTCATCAGCCCCATGGTCACAGCCAACCTGGACCCAACCGCCGAGTTCAAGCCCGGCTTGCTCGAAAGCCTGACCAACCGTGAGATCGAGGTGTTCGAGCGATTGGCGAAAGGCATGTCGGTAAAAGACATCGCCGAAGACCTGGTGGTCAGCATCTACACCGTATATACCCACATGAATACCATCAAGCGTAAGCTGGGCATCGAAAAGACCGCGGATCTGATGCGTTATGCCATCGAAAACCCCTTGATCTTAAAGCCTTCGAGACAAGAGTGACAATCCGCAGCTCACCCGCCGAAAAAAGGCAACGCTGATTTACCGGTTTTTGTTAATGTCCGATTTTTTGAGGCAAGAACTCTAAACTTAACCCAAGTTGCCATCTTCCACAGCAAGCTCTGTCATGCTGAACGAAGTGATCGCGTAGCATCCCCTTGGGGAAGCATCCCGTTGCTGTCATAGAAGCTCGCTTGCATCACAACGAGATTCTTGCCCAACGCTCTGCGCACCCTTTGGGTGAGGGCACGCAGAGCGTCGTCGCCCTTCCTTGCGGAGCAACGAATGAGACGACCCAGAG
>JAMCRR010000143.1:10075-20068 GCA_023381565.1 Chloroflexota bacterium | reverse complement strand
TGATTGGGCTTAGGGTGCTGAGTATCGTATCAGCCTCCTTGATCATTGCCAGGACAACCGATCCACACGACATCTTTTTGTGGATTGTCAAGATGGGCGTGCCTTATAAAATCGCCTACGGGCTGTTCGTGGCTTTGCGCTTTATTCCCCTGATGGAATACGAAGCGGAGAACATCCAGGCAGCCCAGTATGTGCGCGGGATCATGGAGCAAAAGGGTGGGCTGAAGGGGACGTTCACCAGGCTGGCTAATTTCCTGGTGCCGTTCATTGCCGTCGGCATCCGGCGGGCCGATCAGGCCGCGCTGGCTATGGAAGTGCGCGCCTTTGGCTTGCATCCTACCCGGACCAACCTGCGGGAGCTCAAATTCCCCAAAAATGGGAGGATTTTCCTCGCGGTTTGGGCGCTGTTGTTTGTGCTTTACGCAACATTCGTCAATAACAATATCTTTAGCGCGATCAATTTTGTTCCACCTCATTAGAAGGAGGTTCAAGGCATGAGTCTAGCTTCCAGAAATACGCTCGTTGCGACTGCCCGCGGAGACGTTCCCCCGCAGCTTCTGATTAAGAATGCCACCCTCGTCGACGTGCTCACGGCTTCCACCTATCAAGCGGATATCGGCGTAACCGGCAACCGCATTGCCTTTGTTGTGCCGGCTGGGCAGGCGGGCGCCGGTGAAAGAATCATCGATGGAAAGGGCCTGTTTGCCGTCCCAGGTTTCATCGATGGGCATGTTCACAATGAATCTTCGATGGTGACTCCCGCTAACTGGGCGAAAACACTCCTGCGTTATGGCACAACCACTGTATTTACCGATCCACATGAGATCACCAATGTCATGGGGCTGCCCGGCATCCGATACATGATCGAGGCCAGCCGGGGATTGCCGCTGCGCTACTACATCACCGCGCCTAGCTGCGTCCCAGCGGTACCCTCTGTCGAGACCGCAGGGGCGGTCATTACCGCGACAGAGATGAGGCAGATCCTGACCTGGGAGCGCGTGCACGCTATAGCGGAAGCCATGGATTTTATGGGGCTGATCCACCAGGGAGGCAACATAACGCCGATCGTAGAGGTGGCGCACTCGATGGAGATTGGCGTGGAAGGGCATGCGCCCGGGGTTGTGGACTGGGATTTGCAGGCTTATGCCGCCTCCACAGGACCGCTATGCTCTGACCACGAAGCCTCGACCGTCAAAGAAATCCTGCAGCGGGTACACGCAGGGATCATGGTGTACGCCAAGTCGAGCACGTTTATCGAGGATTCTGCGGCAGTGGCAGAAGCCATGCATCAAGTTCGTGATACGCGCATGTTCGGTTTTTGTACGGATGACATCATGCCGCACCGCCTGGCAGGCTACGGGCACCTGAATTTCGGTTTGCGCCGGCTGATCTCGCATGGCGTGTCTTTTGTGACGGCAGTCCAGATGGCGACCTTCAATGTGGCCCAGCATTACCGCCTGTACGGGCTTGGCGCGATCGCTCCGGGGTGGCTTGCCGATATCGTTCTGATCGACAACCCGGAGGAAGTTACCGTGCAACACGTGATCGCCGACGGCCAATGGGTGGTAGCTAACCGAAAATTGATGGTGGATATCCCTGAGCCGGTGGCGCCGTTGATGATGAACTCGGTAAAGATCCCCTCCGGATTGACCACCGAAGATTTCACACGGCTGGGGGAGGGTACGGGAAGCAGGACGTCTAACGGCATGGATCTCACCAACCTGTTTACCAAACAGGCGAGCATCCCGGTTACGTTGACAGACGGCAAAGTCAATCTCCCGCTGCCTGCCGGAATTGCCATTGCCGCCATCGTCACCCGGCACGGTCAGGGCACGAAACCTTCCCTGAGTCTGGTTACCGGGTACCCTCTGAAAGAGGGCGCGGTTGCCTCCACGGTTAGCCACGACAGCCACAACCTGGCGGTCATCGGGCGAGACCCGAAGGATATGCTCGCAGCTGTGAAAGAGCTCGAACGCACAGGTGGAGGGTTGACCGTGGTGCGCCACGGGCAGGTGTTGGCAACCGTCCCGCTGCCGGTGGCCGGGTTGATGAGCAATTTACCCGTTGAAGAAGTTGCCGCTCAGCTGAATCACTTCGAGGCTACCTTGCCGGAAGTCGGGCTGCCGGTGGGGTTCCCCATCCATTTGCTGGCGCTGGCGCTGCCTGTAGTCCCAGATATCCGCCTGACGGACAAGGGTCTGGTCGACGTGGCTACTCAGCAGTTCGTGCCACTGATGGCAGATTGAGACATGCACGATCTGCATCAGAATTAGTTAACGCTGCTAACTAGGACAGTGAAAATAGTACGAGCCTGGTACTATCCAGGTGCAAATGTAAGAGTGGAGCCGGGATCATTGGGCTCCACTCTTCTGGTTAAATGACCCCAGGTGAGGAATCCGCGAGGAATGATGCCATGCGAGAAACCAAATCCAAAGAATTTGGCTTTTTCCGGGAACAAATCATCCCCGCTCGGCGTTATAAGCATTGGCTCAGATGGACTAATAAAAAAATAAGGAAAGCGAGAAACGACCATGAACACCCGCGGATTAAACCACCATACCGTATCCACATTATTGATTGCCAGTGCAATCTTCACCCTGCTGCTCTCCGCCTGCCAGCCAGCGGGCACTGCCACCAGCCTTCCTACTGCGCAGCCTACGGCTGTCACCCTCCCTGCGGAGCTGCCTACGGTCACACAGCCACCCATCGCGACGCCGGCAGCCCAGCCGACACAGACACCGCCTCAGGCTACCGAACCCCCTTCAGGGACATCGGGTGAGATCACCCTGGATCTATCGGGCGTTGCCCAGGATCAGACCGTCGAAACAATCGCAGCGGTGGCTGAGAGTGCAGGGGGACCGAATTGGGAGGCTATGCCGCAGTACCGCCGGGTGACCCTGCAGGGTTACCCTGTAACCAGCCATCTGATGAAGCCGCAGATTTTTGTCTATCCGGTGGCTGAACTGGCTGGTTATAACAAAACCGCTGGACAGA
Source organism: Chloroflexota bacterium (assembly GCA_023381565.1). Classification (GTDB taxonomy): domain Bacteria; phylum Chloroflexota; class Anaerolineae; order Anaerolineales; family Anaerolineaceae; genus JAMCRR01. The sequence continues at coordinate 17,074 of JAMCRR010000143.1, read as the reverse complement.
TCGCCATAGACCTGCAGGCGCTACTCCAAACAAAACAAGCCGGAAATCAGATCCCAATCCTGCCTCTTTTCAATGCGCAGCAGGTGATGCACGCTCAGGTGCAGTACCTGGATTTCAAGAACGGTAAAGGTGTGCGCTTTCTGACCCAGTATGATCAGGCTTTTCTACCGATCAACAACTACGAGTTGGTTTACACCTACCAAGGGCTGACCAGTGATGGGAAATACTATATCGCCGCCATACTGCCGGTGACTCACCCCGAGCTACCAGACACTCAGCAGGTCAGCGCGCAGCAAGCCGCCGAGCTGAACGACTTCCCCACCTACCTGACGAAGACCGTCACCTGGCTGGACCAGCAAGCTGTTGGCAGCTTCAACCCCGACCTGGCAAAGCTGGACGATATGGTCCAATCGATCGATGTGAAGTAAGTGTACCAAACATGACCGACCCCGGATTTAACCGTACGAGGTAAGTCGTGTTGGTTCTCTGATCATGGCGGGGGCGCAATTCAAGTGCGCCCCTATTTTTTTTCTAGCTCTTTCAGGGTCTCGATTTCCTGGCGGAGACGGCGCTGGCGCAGGGCGAGGCTGACCACGTAGATCAGCATCAGGCTGAAGAGGACGGTAAAACCGGCGATCATATAGCCGGACGTATCCGGAGTCTGATCGAGAGTAAACAGTAAGAAATTCATCGCCGGATCTCCCTTATTATTGGATGAGTTTGAGTTTCATTTGTTCGACTGCATCGGCTAATTTTCCCAGACGGACGCGATGCCAGAGCAAATCGGCGAAAATAATCGAAAATACGAGCAGGCTGAACATGAAGATCTGCAGCATTTTCGGTGTCATGTCGAAAGTACCCAGGGCGGTCGGGTCGCCGTTCCCGACAATTACCGGGTGGATCGTGCGGGAAAAGCGGATGGAAAAGAAGGTGATCGGGACACTGATAGCGCCGAGGATCACATAGATGGCGCCAAAACGGCTGCGTCGCTCTGGCTCTTCGATTCCCTGCCGCAGCATGAGATAGGCAGCGTAAACCAGCTCCATGATGGTAGCCGTTGTCAGCCTCGGGTCCCAGGTCCACCAGGTATTCCACACCGGCCGCGCCCAGATCGAGCCGGTGATAATGGTAATCAGGGCGAAGACCATACCGATTTCCACGGCAGCCATCTCCACAAGATCCCAATTACGTCCACCGGTGCGCAGGTATAGCACCCCAGCGATGGCGGCGATAATGAAACCCAGCATCCCCACCCAGGCGGCGGAGACGTGGAAATAGAAGATTTTCTGCACCAATCCCATCACCAGCTCCGTGGGAGCGTAGAAGAACACCCCCACTGTCGCCACCAGCAGAAGGGCGATGGTGACAGCGTCGAGAATGGTCAGAAGACGAGGTTTAGGGGACATTAACTTACTCCTCAACTACAAAATCGAACACCATAAAGGCGACTGCGGTGAATATCACGTCGTAAACCAGGAGCAGGTTCAGCCAGGGGCTGAGTTCAGAGAAGCTGGCTCCCTGCAGAAAGCCGCCGCTGGCTTTGACGGCTGCCACCAGCACCGGCACGATCACCGGGAAGAGCAGGATGGGCAGCAGCATATCGCGGGTGCGTGCCTGGACTGCCATACTGGCGAGCAGGGTGCCCACCGCGGTGTATCCGATTGATCCCAGAAGAATCGTCAACAGCAGGCCGGGATTGAACAGGTTGACCGTATAAAGGGCGCTGTAGATCGGCAAAATGATGGCGGCGATGATCAGCATGAAGACCAGATTGCCGATTGCTTTGCCAAAATAGATGGCCGTGCGATCGACTGGGGCCAGCAGCAATCCGTCCAGGCAGCCGCGATCTTTTTCTATGGCCATCGAGCGGTTCAGCTCGAGCGTCCCGGCGAAGATGAATGTCACCCAGAGCACTCCTGCGGTGACATTGGCACGTGCCTGGGCATCCAACTCCAGAGCGAAGTTGAAGATTAATATCACCAGGATAGCAAATACCAGCATGGCCGAGAGCAGCTCGCGGCTGCGCATTTCAGCGGCCAGATCTTTCCATACTACAGCCGCCATAGCTCGCAGGAAGGGGGTGTTGAGGGCCGGCTTATCCTGGGCGGTCGCGGCAGCCGCCGCAGCCCGGTCTGAGACCTCGCCGGGCAGTGTTCCATTTACAACAGAAGGAGTGGGGGTCTGCTGGGATTCGGCCATGCGTCAGGCTCCGCCGGGGGAGTTGCGGCTTGCATACTTGTGGATCATTCTGCCTCCAGCGCCTGGCGGTAGAATGCCAGCAGGCTGTCTTTAGCGAGCCGGTCGGTGCGGGTGGAGGCGCGGATCACCCCGTGAGAGAGCACATCGACGCGCGAGGCCAGGTCGGCGGTGCGCGCCAGGTCGTGGGAGGTCATCACCACGGTCCGGCCACGGGCCGCCACCTGCTGGAGCACTTCATCCAGCATGGCGCAGGCTTCCTGATCCAAACCAGTGTGCGGCTCGTCGAAGAGCATCACTTCCGGGTCGTGCAAAACGGCCCGGCCAATGGCCAGCCGCTGCTGCATGCCGCGTGAAAACGTGCGCACCATGTCTCGGCGCCGTGCCGCCAGTCCGACAAGGTCGAGCACTTCTTGGGTGCGCCGATCGAGGTCGGGTAGGGCGTACATACGCCCGTAGAAGCGCAGGTTCTCTTCGGCGGTCAGGTCGCCGTAGAGCAGCGGCTGGTGAGAAACCACCCCCAACCGCCGGCGCACCGCGCTGGCCTGTTGAGGCAGCAAATACCCTGCGACCTGCACCTGTCCATAAGAGGGCCGCGAAAGCGAAGCCAGAATGCGGAGGAAAGTCGTCTTGCCGGCGCCGTTGGGGCCTAATAATGCCACAAACTCGCCTGCTTCCACCTGAAAATCCAGGTTGCGCAAGACAGTCTTCGGGCCGAAGCGTTTGACCAGATGGCGAACCTCGATCATGGGCTTACTTCATCACGCTTCTCAAGCGTTCCTTTAATTCCTCACGGCGGATGTGGTATGCCTCCTCGGCGATTTTTCCATCCTGGTGAAGGTCATCCAGGGCGGCGATGGCATCGATTAGTGCGTCTGAATCATCGGAAACTTCTGCAGGAAGGGAATCGACATCGCCTTCTGCTGGAAGGGGAACCTGGCGGCGAGACCGATACAGCCATAGCCCGGCAAACCCCAAGGCGAGGATGAACACGACACCGCCGAGGATCAAACCGGTGGTCGAGCCTCCCGCCAGCAAGCCGGCCTGGGTACCCTGGTCCGGGTTTCCGCTTAAAGTCAGCTTCAGAGGGGTCGCCGGGGTGAGGTTATCGATGGAATACAAATGGTAGGTCGTCCCCTGAAACGTTTGCTCGCCGCCATCTTGCAAGAAGGCACTTTTTAGCGCCACCCCCACATTGGGGACCATGACGACGCTTGATTTAATATTCATGTCAACCGGAAGGCTCAGATCGAGCTTGTCGGTATAGGGCAGATCGTAAGCGAAGAGAATCTGGTATTGGGCGGTATTGGGAGGCACCGGTTGGGTATCGCCAAAACCGTCCGAGGTTTGCACGTACCGCCCGCCGATCTGCCCATCCTGGAACTGCAGGTTAGTGGCTCCGGCAGGTAATGGGAATTTCAGCAGGGGCTGGTTGGGAGCCGTGGGGGTAACGGTGAGTTTTCCGCTGTTCGAGACGATGAATAATGAGACGACCTGCACGGTTCCGGGGCTGCTGAAATCAAAGAAGACGTGCATGCGGTCGATCGACAGGGAGGCAGCATCGGTGGTGGTATCGTATACGGTGATGGGCATGCTCAGATCGGTTGTGCCGCTCTGCGGGTGAGCCACCTCCGAATTATAGGTCACCCCCTTGTATTCTATGGAAGTCATATAGACTTGCCCGGAGGGCATCTGCAGAGCTGGGAAGAGATAGATCCCATCTGAGCCTAGCGAAGTTGTCTCGGTGACTGTCTCAGCCATGGTGGTATCGTAGCCGTGAAGCGTGACGGTCAGGCCCTCTTTCGGAAGGCTGCCTCCCGAGCCGTTTGTCACGGCTCCGCTAACCGACTCGACGATCACCTGCGGCGTGCCGGTGGTCGCCGGAGCAGCCGCGACCGTTGGCGATGCCCCCCCGGCTGCGACAGTGGTGGCTGCCAGGGTTGGGTTAACAGGGGAAGAGGCCGCTGTGGGAGTCTCCTGTGGGGGTTGGGTAGAGCTGGTTGAGAGGGAGATATTCGCCGCCGGGGCGCTGGTGGTGGCGGATACGGCCGCGGTTGGGGATTGGTAATTCGGAGGGGGGGTGACGTCGGTGGCTAAGGAGCAGGCAGCGAGAATACCTACCAGCAGGCTGGAGGAGAGAAGGGCAAGCGTTTTAGGGAAGGGTTTCATAGGTCAAAATCAGATCGAGAGGAGAATAGTCGTCGTTGTAAAGCTAAGCGGTGGGCTTTCCCAACGAGGCGCCGCATTTGGGGCAGAAGCGGTCAATTTTCTGCACAGGCCGGCCGCATTTGGGGCAGAACCCGCCCGATTTTACCGCTTGTGATCGCCGGCGGGTGGCAATCAGTCGCTCGACCTCATCCGCCTCAGCTGCTGCAAGGGAGGGTTTGTCGGGGGTGCGGCGGGCGAGATCAGCCCGGCGGGCAGCGATCGCCGCTTCAAGGCGATCTTCGGCTCCCTGTTCCGGCGACACTTGCGCATAGGCGTCAAGCTTGCGGAGTATATCCGCCCCGCTGGTTAGCAGGGCGAGGCGCTGGGCAGGGTATTCTTCTGCGGGGATCTTCCCTAATACGTTGTCGAAATCCAGCTCTTGCAGGGCGTTGATGATGCGGTCTCGATCAGCAAGCAGGGCAGAGCGCTGGTGTTCGTTATCTTGTAGATCAAGCTCAGCCGAAACAGATGCTGAAGGCTGCCGTTTTAGAAACGGGCGGCTGATGAAGAGACTGACCAGCACGATGACTGTAAAGATCAAAAAGAGAGAACCAAGATCCATCCGGGATTAACTCCACATCCACATTTTCTATCTTACATCCCTTACTTAAGTAAGGGATCTAGCGTCGCCTTGATCTCATCCAGGGAGGTGTACGGACCGATCTGGGCGATGGCCAGCTTCCCGGATTTGTCGATGATATAGGTCTCAGGTACTCCGCGAATGCGGAATTCCTGTGATATCCGCGTGGCGAGATCTGGGCCGTTCGGGTAGGTAATGTTGAACTGCTTCAGATAAGCGGTTGCGGCAGGTTCTGTATCAACATAATCAATACCCAGGAAAACGACCTGGCCGCCGGGTTGGTAATATTCCCAGGCCTGCTGTAAGTAGGCAGCTTCTTGGGCACAGGGTTGGCACCAGGAAGCCCAGAAATTAATCAAGATCACTTTGCCAGCCATGTCAGTGGTCTGCACCTGAGAGCCGTCAAACAGGGTCAGGTTGATGGGCGGCACGGTCTGACCGATTGTGATAGGTCCTTGCTGCGCGCGCCGTAATGCTAATCCAATGACGGTTAAGAAACCCAGGAGACCGAGGAAAGCCAGCAGGATGACCCAGGGGGGAAGGTGGCGAGCAGCTTTTTGGGGTTGCGTAGCGTCGGTAGGGAGTTCAGCCATATTAATCTCTGTGTTTCTTTAATTCTTCTTCCATCTGTTTCACGTAAATATCCTCAGATTCGGGACCGGATGGAGCAGCGGGCTCAGAGGCAAGCGGCATAGCTGAAGGTGCCTTCCTTTTCATGCTGCGCAGCACGCCCACAACGATCAGCACGCCGCCCAGAATGGCGACCGGCGGTAAGATGTAGATTGCCCAGTTGATGCCATGTTGGGGAGGCTCAGCAAGCACCCGCTCGCCGTACTGCTGGACAAAATAATCCTTGATCTGTTGGTCGGTCCAGCCGGCCGCCAGTTTCTGGCGGATCAGTTCTCGCCATTGCGCGCAAGCCGTGGTCGGGCAAACATCCAGGGGGATATTTTCACAGACCGGGCAGTACATCTGCCTGGCAACCTCATTCACCTGGTTGTCAGAAATCGTAGGCGTCTGGGCGGCAGCCCGGCTCACAAAGAAGAGAGCCGCTCCGAAACCGGCTGCCAGGGCGAAGATTACAAGCACTTTGATCTTCATTGACATTATCTCTTCATTATGTAGGTCATATTTTACCGGCCACAGTTTCTTTCACGGCGGCGTTCGACCACCGCCTGAGGCGCCTGCTCTCGATCCGGCCAGGCGGCCACGAGCGCGCCTAATATAAACACCAGCCCGCCCAGCCACAGCCAGTTGACCAGCGGGTTATGATAGACCTTGAAGGTGGCTCCTTGCGATGTAATCGGCAGCCAATCGACCAGGATGACGTACACGTCATCTTCCAAAGTGCTGCGCACACCCGGGATCGTCATTGGCTGCTGGGCGGTGTAGTAGTAATCCCGGCGGGGGTAGAGATCGCCGAGCACTTTCCCACCTTTCGAAACCTGGACAACCGCCCGGGCAATATTGGTCGAGCCATCCTGGGTATCGAAGATAGCGAGAGATTTGTACGTGAGGGTGTAGCCATCGAGGTTGATTTGCCCACCCTGGGGTATCGTGCCCTGGGTCTGGGTCTGGTAGATTTGCATGCCAAGGATCCCGATAGCTGAGAGGACCACGCCCAGGTGGATGATGTACCCGCCGTAGCGGCGGCGGTTGCGCTCTGCCAGATGGAGCAGCGCTACGGGCAGGCTTTCCCCTGTACGTTTATGCCGCGCCAGCGCGCCCCTTCCATACTCGTAGAAGGTGACACAGGCCACAAATGCCGAGAGCCAGAATCCGATCAGTGCCCCTACACTGCGCACGCCGAACGCCAGGATCACTGCCAGAGCCAGGATAGAGACGGCCAGGGGCTTCCAGATTGCCCGGCCGAGGGTTTTCGCTGTGGAATGTCCCCAGGCGGAAAGCGGGGCGATACCCATCAGGAGTAATAGCCCGCCAAAGAGGGGTCCCGTAGCCCGCACGTAAAACGGCGGCCCGACCGTAATTTTCTGCCCGGTAAACGGCTGCCCCCG
>JAMCRR010000143.1:0-10065 GCA_023381565.1 Chloroflexota bacterium | reverse complement strand
CCCACTCCCCAAAAGCATACCACCAGGATGCCCATGAACAGCAGGTTGTTGACCAGGAAAATGGATTCGCGGGAGAGTAAAGAGTGCATCTCCCCTTCAGCCCGCAGATCGTTCCAGCGGTTCAACAGCAGGAGCAGCGAGAGGATGAAGGTCAGAGCGATAAAACCGAAGAACAGCGGCCCGATCGAGCTTTGCACAAAGGCGTGGACCGAGGAGAGCACCCCTGAACGGGTGAGGAATGTGCCGAAGATGACCAGATCGTAGGTCAGGATGACCAGGATCATGTTCCAACGCTTCATCAAACCGCGTTTCTCCTGGATCATCACCGAATGCAGGAAGGCTGTACCGGTAAGCCAGGGCATGAGCGCCGAGATCTCGACCGGATCCCAGCCCCAGAAACCGCCCCAACCCAGCACGTCGTACGCCCAGCGCGCGCCCAGGAAGAGCCCCATAGAAAGGAAGAGCCACGCCACCAGGGTCCAGCGGCGGGTCAGGCGGATCCAGCGGTCGTCGGTCCGACCGGTGACCAGGGCGGCTATGGCGAAAGCGTAAGGGATGACGAAAGAAACGAAGCCCAGGTAGAGCAGGGGCGGGTGCAGGATCATGCCCGGGTGCCTGAGCAATGGATTCAACCCGTTACCGTCGGAGGGGAAGATCAGGCTGGCGCTGGCAGGCTGGAACATAGCAGTAACCTGCTGCCCTGTAGCGGTTTGCCAGATGCTCACAAAGGGGTTTTCGACGAAGATGGTCAGGCCGAGGAAGAAGGCCAGCGTTACCGCGGTAACCAGGATAACCCAGGGGAGGAATTCGCGGTCGCGATCCCATTTACGCAGGGTAACGGCCGAGCCGAAGGCGGCCATCAGCCAGGACCAGAAGAGCAGCGACCCGGCTTGACCGCCCCATAATGCCGTGATCTTGAGATAGGTGGGCATGTTGGCGCTGATCACCTCATATACATACTCCACCTGGAACTGGTTGGTCAACATCAGGTAGATCAAACTGAGGGTGGAGAGTGTGACCAGCGGCCAGGCGAGCATCATAGCCGACCTGGAGCTTTCTACCCAGGCCTGCGAGTTCTTGCGCGCCCCGTAAAAGGCTGCCCCCGCCGCATACAAGGCCGTGATTAGCGTGATGATCAGAACGCCAAAACCAAAATCAGCTACCATGATTGCTCCCGTTCAAACTCTAAGGATGAGGGGATCGGATTAAAGATAAGTATTAAGCTCGGGCAGTTCTATTGGCCTGCCGCCTGTGTGGGTAATTCGGATTGATATTTTGTCGGGCATTTCAATAACAGCTCATTGGCATAAAAGACGCCATCTTGACCCATGTGACCGGTCATAATGGCCTGGGCTTCATTGCTGAGCAGGTCTGGTTTAGGGCCGTTGTATACCACATTCATGTGCGTGCGGTTAGGATCAGTCACTGCACTATGCAGGACGGCAGCCAGTCCTCCTTGGGCTTCGATCTCTTTATTGTCCGCCGGAACGTTGGCAACTGTAAAAGAAAGCAGCAAGGTTTGGGGATTGTATTGAATGGTTTCGCCCAGAACGGCGCCAGAAACACGCACATCGCGCCCGTTCAGGGTAGAGGCTTTTGCGTTTAATTCATCGATGGTCAGGTAGTATTGGGCATTCGCCTGTGTCGATGTAACGATCAGATAGACGATGGCTGCAAATATCAATAACCCACCTATAAAAAATTTGGTGCGACCGGTTGGTTTTGTTTTTGTTGCCAGGCTTTGTTCCATGGGGTCGGTTCTCCATTATTGATATTCAACAAAGGTGGATATACGGTTTGGCCGGAATGATACATTACAGGCACAATAATTGGGTTATATCCCTATTTTGCCATATTGAGGTTAATTTCACATGAGACTTTTTATAAACTTAGATAAGAAATGAAGTCGCCATTCCATATAGGATTTGTCCGAACATGCGAGGGGATTATACCAGATTATTCACTCGCAATCTCCGATTTTACTTATCGATAAGCATTAGTAATGCTTATCGTGTGGTTGTTCTGGTTCGTGATAATTGTGACTATTAATCTTGTTTTCATAATTGCCAATTGTTATACTTTTCATTATCCACACGCTTGATTTTCCTCCGTTTCCATAAGAAAAATTGAATACGGTTGGCAAGCTGTGGTCTTTCACGCTTATAGATGGAGAAGGAGGTGACACCCCTAACCGATATCAATCGCCTTGCCCTTTTAGAACATTGTGCTTTCTTTGACATCCTACAAAGGAGAATGTAAATGCCCAGTAAGCTTAAAAAATCCACCTTACTGAAAGTTGGCCTGGGGCTTTTATTAGTTGGTCTGCTGCTGGCGGCTTGCCAGTCGTCACCAACCACAGCACCGGAAGCGATCACCCAACCAACTTCTGTACCGGTGGTAACAGAACCCACCCAGGCTCCGCCGGCTCCAACCGCGGTGCCTCCGACTGCTACTACGCCGCCTGAGCCCTCCCCCACACCGATCCCATTTACGGCATCGGTAAAGATGCTGGGGATCAATCCGGGACAGGCTGTGATGGTCAATCTGCCATCCGATCCAACGAAGCAAGCCGCGCTGGTGACGAGTGGTCTTAACGTTGTTCCCCCGGGCGTGCCAGAGTATGTCGTAGCCGGAGCCATCGGTATGGCAAAAGGCGCCAAACTGGCCTCTTATGAATGGAAGATCGCCAGACCAGACGGCTCTACTGCGACGATCGCAGAAGCTCCCGCAGATGAAAAGACTAAGATCCCTGCCGGCGCAGCAGTATTTACGCCTGACAAGACGGGTGAATATACAGTTACCTTGATCGTAAAGGACGACACTGGCAATACCAGCCTGCCGTTCGATTATAGAGTGACTGTGGCTACCTACATCGGCGCAGATCAATGCAAAACCTGTCATGCCGACCAGTATGCCAAGTGGGAACAGACGCCTCACGCCACCGTCTTCACCACCCAGGTCAATGTCGATCCCGAAAAAGAGTATGCAGAAGGGGGATTTTCCTGCGCTCGCTGTCACACGGTAGGTTATTATCCTATCGCCACGCAAGCTACGGGCGGCTTCTGGGATGTAGCCGTCAACGTGCTGAAATACGTCTGGCCAAAGGCACAGATCGGCAAAGCCGGCACCTTCGAAGCTATGCCGGCTGAGCTCAAGAATGTGGCCAACATCCAATGTGAAAACTGCCACGGACCGGGTAGCGAGCATAAAGGCGATCCCACCAAGATCGGGGTCTCAATGGACGCTGCTACCTGCGACCAGTGCCATAATGCCCCTTCGCACCACACCAAGGGCGAGCAGGCGGCTAACTCCGTCCATGCCACGGCCGGCAGCCTCACGCCTCCCAACGGGCGTTCAGAATGCGCCAGCTGCCACTCACCGCAGGGTTTCGTCGATTTCCTCAACGGCGTTCCTGCTGATCAGATGAACACGGCGGTCGGGAATCTCGACTGCGCCACCTGCCACGACCCGCACGGTAGCAGCAATTTCGCTTCGCTGCGAGTGGTCGGAACGCCTCAGGGCATTCCCGTCGATGTCAAGGATGCCGGTCTTTCCGCCATCTGCATGGAATGCCACAACAGCCGCACTACCCCTGATACCGTCGATACCGACAATCCCTCCTATCCGCACTACAGCTCTTCGGCGGATGCTATCGCCGGTACGGGTGGGTACACCTTCGGCGTGACGATCCCTGACTCACCACATGGGAAGATCATCGGTACTGCGCCGGTGAAAGATGCCAATGGGAATGAGCTTTACGATGGGACAAACCCCGGCTCATGTGTGACCTGCCACATGGCGACAACCCCCGGCGGCGACTTGGACACTGCCACAGTGGACGGCAAGACCGTCCCGGTGACTGATCCGGGTCACAACCTGGTCGGTTCGCATACCTTCAATATGACCAGCGAGGACGGGACGGTCGAGAACGTGGCGGCTTGCCAGTCTTGCCATGCCGGCATCACCTCCTTCAACTTTGCCGCAAAAGCCGATTACGACGGCAACGGTAAGGTCGAGGGCGTCCAGGATGAGGTCAAGGGCTTGCTGGCTGATGTCAAGGAAGCTCTGATTGCCCAGGGTGTTGAAGTGATCGACGGGCACCCATACTTCACCCTGCCCGATAATCCCTCGACAGCTATCAAGGGCGCTGTGTATAACTACCGCCTGATCATGGGCGTGATCCCCACCGGTGAAGGTCGCGGTTGGGCGGCTCACAACTTTGAACGCGCGGTGGCCCTGCTCCAGATTTCGTACTTTGAACTGGCGGGCAAGGATGTACCCAACGCAACGATCCTTTACACTAAGTAACACTGAGACCCTCAAAGGCATAGGGGAGCGATTCGCTCGCTCCCCTATAGTCGTTAATCAGGGGATTTGTTCATTTTTCCACAATCGGGTTAGATGAATCTTTATTTTTATTTCCAGGGCTGCCCGTAAAGGAGACTGATTTATGCGTAAAATCGTCCGTAAAATCCGCAATTTTTTCCTTGTTCCCGCGACTGCCCCGCTTTATATCCGCCTGGCTCCCTTTGTTTTCATGGGCGCTTTGACGACTGTCCTGGTCATCGGCGGAGTAGCCGGTTGGAATTATACGAACTCCACTGCATTTTGCGGGACCACCTGCCATACTATGCCACCCGAATATTCTTCTTATCTGAGCTCCCCGCACGCACGGGTTGAATGCTGGGAGTGCCATCTGGGGAGAGATACCCTTACCCGGCAGCTTCCCCGCAAGATTGCCCATTCCGAAACTGCATACGCAATTCTTTTCCATACTTACGAATATCCGATCGTCGCAAAAAAGATGAGGCCTGCCACCGAGGCGTGCGAGACCTGCCATTATCCGAATAAATTCTCCAATGACAGCGTCCAAGAAATCCGCACATACGCAGACGATGAAAAGAACTCTTTTGAGACGATTTATTTGATATTGAAAACCGGGGGCGGCACCAAGCGTCAGGGCCTGGGTCTGGGCATCCACTGGCACATTGAAAATAAAGTCAGCTTCCTGGCTACCGATGAGATGCAGCAAAATATCCCCTACGTGCGCGTCGAAGATGAAAATGGGAAGATCACCGAATATTACGATGTATCCTCCGGGGTAGGGCCTGAAGATGTGGCAGGGAAATACCTGGTAACCATGGACTGCATTACCTGCCACAACCGGACTGCGCATTCTATTCCTGCGCCAACAGAAGCCGTCGCCCAGGCACTCACCAAAGGGCTGATCCCCAACGACCTGCCTTACATCAACAAACAGGCGGTTGCCTTGCTGAGCGTCTCGTATCCCAACCAGCAGGCAGCCTTCGCGGCCATCGATGGTTTGATGAGCTATTACGCTAAATATTACCCGCAGCTCTACTCTCAGCAGCCGGAAAAAATTCAAAAAGCAATTGACACGCTGAAGGATATTTATCCGCAGGAGTATTACCCCGAGCAAGACCTGGATTATACGACCCACCCGGATAACCTGGGGCACATAGACTCTCCCGGGTGCTTCCGCTGCCACGATGGGAAACACCTCACATCTTCCGGCGAGGCCATTCGCCTGGAATGCAACCTGTGCCATTCCATCCCGACCGTCTCCAATTCATCGAAATTTGTTACCAATCTGGAGATCGTGCGTGGTCCGGAACCTGCCTCCCACACGGAAACGAACTGGATGGCGTTGCATGGGAAAGTGATCGATCCCACCTGCGCCACCTGCCACCCTCCCACAGATCCTGCGACGGATTACACCAAGCTGCAGGGCAAGCCGCCTCTCGATGGTTCATTCTGCGGCAACTCGGAATGCCACGGCACCGAATGGACCTATGCAGCATTTAATTCGCCGGCTTTGTATTCGATTCTCGATAACCAGATTATCGAATTGAAGGCGGCTGCTCCAACGCAGGCGCCGATTGGAAATGCGCCTGTGACCTACGAGAATACCTTTAAAGCAATTTTTGCGAACCAATGCAGCTCTTGCCATCAAGGGGCAAACGGTATGGGCGGGCTCGACTTGAGCACTTACGCCGGGGCGGTGAAAGGAACCAAGGATGGGCCGGGGATTGACCCGGGGAACCCGGATAATAGCCTCATCTTCAAGATCCAAAGCGCCGGGAACCATTACGGTCAGCTTGCTGCCGCTGAAATCGATACATTGAAGCAGTGGATTGCCGGTGGGGCTCCGGAAAAATAAGGTTACATGAGGGATGGTGGTGTCTTACAACGCCATCCCTCATGTAAAGAATTCAAGCGATCAGTACATCTTTATCTAATTTTAGGAATACGTATTAATTCGTGATTATTCGTGATATTTGTCACCACCGGAGGTGGATAAAAAGGGGTATACTCATCGAGAATTAATCTTAAATAACAAAATTGTTTATACGAGACCATCGAATCGGGAGAATCCGGCCTGACCGGATTGCCTGTGCATTTTCCCTGCAAGTTTCCCGACCTGGAGAATAGACTCATGACGGGGACCAGACATAACCTCATCAAACCAACTGTTTTCGCTCTTGTGCTCTCCTTTGGTGTTTTGCTGGCTACAGCCGCACTCCTCGGGACGTGGGGAAGAGTGAGTGCTGCACCTGCTGCAGACGATCCCACCAACACGCAATCTCAAGTGGATAATAGCGCGTGCCTGAGTTGCCATGGGCAGCCCGGACAGCAGATGACGCTCGCCAGCGGGGAAGTGATTTCACTGACCATCGACGAAAATCACTACGCCGCTTCGATCCACGGCAGCCGGGATATTACCTGCGTGACCTGCCACCCGAACATAAATGGGTACCCTCACCCGGTGCTAACCGCCAAGAACTTGCGCGAAGTGGCTATCCAGATGTCGGGTACCTGCGAAAAATGCCACACCGATAACTACCGCTTGGCCACCGACAGCGTTCATAATACTGCGCTGGTCTCCGGAAATGAAAATGCAGCGGTATGCTCGGACTGCCACAATCCTCACACGCAGACGCAAATCCTGGATCCACAAACCAAGCAGATTCTGCCGGCGGCACGCGTGCAGATCCCTCAGACCTGCGCCAAATGCCATAATGCGATTTACGATGAATATAAGAACAGCGTGCACGGCGCAGCATTGATCGGCGATGGGAACCCGGACGTGCCCACCTGCACCGATTGTCACGGTGTGCACAACATCAGCGACCCAACCACGGCTTATTTCCGGTTGATGTCGCCGCAACTGTGCGCGAGCTGCCATACCAACAAGCAGATGATGGATAAGTATGGGATCTCGACCCAGGTGATGTCCACCTATGTTGCCGATTTCCACGGCACCACGGTGACCCTGTTCCAGAAGATGAGCCCTGACCAACCCACCAACAAGCCGGTGTGCTACGACTGCCACGGTGTGCATAATATGACCAATGTGAACGACCCGCAATATGGCTTATCGTTGCAGAAAAATATCCTGACGACCTGCCAGAAATGCCATCCTGATGCCACCACGAATTTCCCCGCAGCCTGGTTGAGCCATTACATCCCCAATCCGAAGACCACACCATTGGTTTATTACGTCCAGCTCTTCTATAAAATCTTCATCCCAACCGTTATCGGTGGCATGGTGCTTTTTGTGATCAGCGACTTCGTCCGGCGCAAGATCGACCGCCGCAAAGGAGCATCCCATTCATGAGCGAACAGAACAAATACCTGCGCTTCGCGCTTGGCCAGCGCATCGAGCATATCCTTCTAATACTGTCGTTTACTACCCTGGTTGTTACCGGCATCCCGCAAAAATATGTGGGTAGCGGATGGGCGGAAAGCATGATCGCTTTGATGGGGGGGATTGAGCTGGTCCGTATCATCCACCGCATTGCCGCCACGCTGTTCGTCCTGGAAACTGTTTACCATGTCATTCTGCTGGGATACAAAATCTTCGTACTGAGAGCAGGATGGAGCATGATCCCCTCGGTTAAAGATTTGCGCGATGGCGTCCAGGCATTCTTATACAATCTCGGATTTGCCAAGCGCCGCCCGCGCATGGGGCGTTATACTTTTGACGAGAAGATGGAATATTGGGCTTTGATTTGGGGATTGATCGTTATGGTTGTGACCGGCTTCATGATGTGGAACCCGATTGCTACCACCTCGGTCTTACCTGGGCAAATCATCCCGGCGGCGAAAGTTGCACACGGCGGCGAAGCCTTGCTGGCGGCTCTGGCAATTATAATCTGGCACACCTACCACGTGCATCTGCGCAAGTTTAATAAGAGCATGTGGTCGGGTACTCTGACTGAAGAAGAAATGCAAGAAGATCACCCCCTGGAGCTGGAGGAGATTAAAGTCAGCCAGGCAAAGGGACCTGAACTCCCGGACGCGACTCTCGACCAGCGCCGCAACATCTATTATCCGGTGGCATCCCTGATTGGGGCTTTGCTTGTGGTCGGTGTTTACTGGTTTGTAAGTTTCGAAAACACATCCATCACCACCATACCGCCAGAAGAAAGCGCCGTCGTTTTCTCCCCTCAGACTCCTACACCCTTCCCAACTGCCGCACCAAGCCCCACCTCTGCTCCTGTGCCAACCGGGGCAGCTCTCACCTGGGATGGCTCGATTGGAGCAGTTTTCCAGCAGAAATGCGGCACCTGCCACGGTGGGGCCGGAGGTTTATCCCTCAAGACCTATGCGGATGCTCTGAAAGGCGGCTCGAATGGGCCGGTGATCGTCGCAGGAGATGCAGCCGGCAGCCCCCTGGTCACCCTGCAGGCTGGGGGCAACCACCCCGGGCTGTTCAGCGCGGATGAGCTGGCTCAGGTGAAGGAATGGATCGACGCCGGAGCGCCTGAGAAATAAATCTCTCAACCTTTGGAAAATTATAAGCGCTTTGCGATCGTTTACACCGCAAAGCGCTTATATATTGGCCTAAGCTATTCTTCCCGACGCAGTCGGGCGCCGCAGGAACGGCAGAAAATATCCTCGGGTTCGGCGCGCTTCCCGCAGCGGTGGCAGTACACCGCGCCGGGCTGTACGCCATTGCCCGCAGGCGCTTTCCCCGCAGGGAGTTCATGACGGCGGCGCGTGCGGTTCGGTTGGTTATCGCGGCCTGACTGCCAGTACCACCAGCCCCCACCGCCTATCAGCAAAATGCCAAACGCCCCGATGATCCAGGGCAAGACGTCATCCAGCGTCAGCCTGCCGGTGGTACTGGCATCGATCGGCGCGCTGGGCTGGACTTTCAAGGATTGCAGGCTGAGATCGTCGTTGGCTTTCTGGTAGCTCAGTTGAAGCGAAAAGCCGGTCTCAGCGGCAACCGGCCCGACCGTGGCGGTGTAATAAATCAGCCCGCCGTCTCCTGAAGCGCCGCTCCCTAATGAAGGGGTGATCTGCATGTCTGTGGCACCTAAGGGCTGTTGGACCTGCATGGTAAGCGAGCCGACGGGGGAGTTCTGAGGCCAGTGAAAAGTAAATTTGCGCGACGTACCATTCTTGATCAGGGTCGAATCATAATATTCGAGCTGAATTTGCGCGCTGGGAGTAGAGAAACTGATCTCGGCCAGGTCGCCTTTCGCAGTACGGGTATAGTTAAGATTGTACAAATTCCCGTCCGGGCCGACATAAGCCAGGTTGTAAGGGTCTCCCACTGAAGCAGGGATGAATACGCCGGTTTGAGCCGGGAGCGGCGTGGTTGGGTCGAGAGTTAAGCGGTAGATGACGAGAACATCTGGCCGGTCATATTCCGGCCAAAGGTCGACCTCTGCTTTGGAGATGGATGGCGCCGACTGACCTGAAGCGAGGGAGGGGAACAGGAGCAACAGCCCGATGGTTAAGGCCGCAATCCCCTGAAGGTAGGTTCTTTTTCGTATCATACTGCTAAGTGTCCTTTATTCGAGTGGGTTTTATTCGCCAGCTTCCGGTTAGATCACTAAATTAATCGGCACGATCCAGTGTGGAGATATTATCTTACCATGCCTCACGCCTCTGGAAAAGATGTGCGCGTTAGTTCACTTAAAATGTTACTGGAGTAAGATGGTTAGCTCAAAAGAAAATGTTACCGGAGCTAACCATGTCCGAAACGGACCCCATGACGATCAATGAAAGGCGGAAATACCTGTATAAGAT
>JAMCRR010000100.1 GCA_023381565.1 Chloroflexota bacterium | reverse complement strand
GTGCGTGGCTTGCCGGGAAGAGATGCGGCCCGAAGACCAGGATTTTTCGTCTCTTCAAGGCGGGGTAGTCTGCCCGCGCTGCGGTCCGGGTCGCAGCGATTCTCGCCCAGTCTCGTTATTGGCGTTGAAATCCCTGCGGCACATACAGCGCAGCACGTATGAGGAAGCCTCCCGCCTCAAACCGTCCGTCTCGGTGCACCAGGAGCTCGAATCCTTGCTGCAAGAGTACCTGACCTACCTGCTCGAGCGTAAATTGAACACCCCCGCTGTTTTGCGCCAGCTGCGCCAAAACCAGGCCTCCCAGGCAGGATCGAAATGAAGCAGGCAGTCGTCACTTTCCACCCCGAGCTGGTCGAAATCCTGCCCCGGCGCAGGCGCAGCGCCCGCCAGATCTGCCCCTTTGAAGGGCGCCCCTCGGCCAAGCACATGATCGAATCCCTGGGAGTCCCCCATACCGAGATCGGTGCGGTCAAGGCCAACGGCCGGGAGGTCGACCTGGGTTACCTGGTTCAGGACGGCGATGAGATTGAAGTGCTGCCGGCAAGGGCGGTGGAGGCGGGGCTTCTGCCCGAGAAGGCGAAGGTTGGCAAGGATAACGCGCTGCGCTTCGTCGCCGATACTCACCTGGGGAAGCTGGCGACCTATCTGCGCATGCTCGGCTTCGACACGCTCTATGAGGCGGCTGCCGGCGATGAAGAGCTCGCCCACATATCCAGCCAGACTGACCGTGTGCTGCTGACGCGCGATCGTGGGCTGCTCAAGCGCAAGGCGATCACCCGTGGGTTCTGCATCGTGCAGTCTGACCCGCAAGAGCAGATTGCCACGGTGTTGAAGCATTTTGCGCTTTCGGTTGCCGCCCAACCTTTTCAGCGCTGCCTGCGCTGCAACTCCCTGCTGGAAACGGTAGATAAGGCGGATGTGCTCGCAGAGCTGCCTCAAGATACGCAGAAATACTATCACGAGTTCAGGCGCTGCCCGGGGTGCGGGCAGGTCTATTGGCAGGGTTCGCATTACCAGCGCATGCAGAAATTCGTCGCCCGGCTGCTGGAGAGTCCCCGGTAGCGGACAAGATAAAATATTGTCCTGCAGATTCATGGTATCATCTGCACAATCCGCGAAAACTATCTTCCGGCCCTCAGATGCCCGGCAGCCAAACCGGTCGGGCGTATATTCATATAGCCGCTTCGCGAAGCATGAATGATGGATGGCGAAATCGTACCCGGGCAGAAGTCCTCCTGGACTCTGCTTAAAAAATTAGGCGAAGGGGATGCAGGAGAAGTCTACGCCGTCGAGCCAATGCTCGGGGGCCAGCCGGCGATTCTCAAACGGCCGCAGAAGAGCCCCTTTACCGGCGATGTTGTGCGCCAGGCCGAGCAGATCGAGAGCGAAGGCAAGCTTTTACGCCTTCTCAGCCCTTTGATGGGCAACGGGTTGAACGGGGTCTCCATTCCGGAGATCCTCGACCAGGCTAAGCTCGGCACCGAAGGGACCGACCGTTTCTTTATCGTCATTACCCCGGCAGCAGGTTTTGACCTGAGCTTTCTGCTGCGCATCAGCCGGCTGGGTTTCTACGAACCCGGCGACCTGCCGGGCGAGCTCAGCCTTGCCGAGGCCACTTTCCTCGACAACATCACCTCCAGCGGAAGGATCCCACCCCGGGTGCTGCTGCAGATCGGCTCTTCCCTGATCGACATTTTCGAAAAAATCCACTCCGCCCGCCTGGAGGCGAAAAACCTGGATGCCTATGGGGTGATCTGGAACGACATCAAGCCGGAGCACCTCTTCTGGGACCCGCGCCGTTCGACCCTGACCCTGATCGACTGGGGCAACGGGCGTTTGCTCGACGCCGACCGCACCACCTCCGACCGGCGGGCTTCGTGGGTAGACGATTACCGCCAGCTTTTTGAAGAGCTGGGCCGCTACCTGGAAAATGCCGCTCCCGGTTTGTGCCAGCGGGTGAAATGGCCCGACCAGATCACCAGCGAGAACGCCAGCACGGCGGGTATCCAGGCGCTGCAGGCCAGATTGCTGATGGCTCTCGAGGAAGAAAATAGCGGCCTGACCGACGCCCACGCTCGGGAAGAAGAGCTGCTCCGCTTGGGTGAGGCCGGAGAAGAGGCGCTCAACCGGCTGGAAGAGATCCACCGGCAGGTGCTGGAGAGCGGCGAAATTCCAGATTACGCCGGCGCCCTGCGTTTTGCAGCCGGGTGCGCCGCTCGCCTGGCTCTCGACGATGACCTGGAAGGCTTGCGCCGGGTTTGCGCCTGGGCTGCCTCCTTGCCGACCAGCCTCTCCGAACGCTGGAATCTCATCGACCGTCTGGCGCAGATCCCCGGGCGCAGCGATGGAGAGCCGCGCCGTTTTCTCCTGCAGGCAATTCAAGCGGCCATCGGCGAAGATTGGGAATCCACTTTGTGGAACCTGCTGGCTGCCGTCCAGGATTACCCCGAGCCTGAATGGTGGCACGAGCTGGCGACCCTGATCCGGCTGCAGGCCGGGGTTGACGCCGAGGCCTTGCGCCCATTGATCGCCGCCAACCGCCTGCTCTACACCCTGCAGGACCGCCAGCGCCAGATGAGCGGCGCGTTCCTCGGGCAGGCTCCTGACCAGGAGAGCCAGGCCGAAACGCTCCAGGCCTACCAATCCCTGGCCCGGCGCTGGAAAGAGCAGGCCATTCTGCCCTGGACAGAGCTCGACCCGGCTCCGCCCCACTGCGGCCTGGCCTATTCCGATCTGGACCCCCTGCTGGATGAGGCGGCAGCGCTGCTGCCTGCCGAGCAGCAGTCGATTCTCCGGGCGCTGGACCTGCCCACCGAGCGTTCCCGAGAAGTGCTCGGCATGTGGGAGCGCAAGGAGTTCGGCGCCGCCACTCAGGGTTTGCGCCGGCTGCTTCTGGCTGACCCCGACCGGAGGAGGCTGCTGCGCGCCTCTCAGGCCATCGGCATTGCGCCCCTGTGGCTGAAAAAGGTCCATCTGGGTCCTCAGGATGGGGAGAACCTCACCGAGTTCGTCACCGCCCTGGAGTTCTCTGGCCGGGAGCTGCGCAACCAGGTTGGCTCGAGCGTCTGGCTGGAGCGCATCCTGGAAGGCTGCAAGCAGATTCGCAGGGGGACCTTTCCGGCCGATCTGCTTGCGGAAGACGGAGATCTCGTTGCCGAGATGCCCTGGTTGAGAAGATTCGAGCGCCGAGAACGCCTCCAGTTGCTCCCCGAGGAAAGCCCCGTCGATGAAAACCTGTCCGGCGCCCGGCCAGCCTTACTGAAAGGGGTAGCGCAGGGAGAGCTGGGGCCCGGCTTGGAGATTTCATTGCTCGAACCCCTGGATGCCTGGGCGCCTGAAGCGCGCGGCTCGTCGGCGCGTGTGTATCTGGCGGCGCTGCGCCTTTACGAAAGCTCCCCGCTGGAAGTTGCCCTCAAGCTCATGCGCATGGACAAGGTGGATTACGCCCTGCCGCTGTTTCGCGAGGAAGCGCACCTCCTCGGCCTGCTGGATGGTGTGCCCGGCGTGTCGCCCATGCTCGAATGCGGTTTCCTGCAACTGGAAGACGGCGTCCAACTTCCCCGGGACAGCGACCCCCAGGCGCTGGCCCGCCTCAACGGCCCGGTGGTGCGTATCGGCCTCGATTCCATCCCCGCATTTTTGGAAATGCTGGACGAGCGTGTGGCTTCTGGATGGACACCATACCTGGCAGTGAAGCTGCGCCACAAGGAAGATAACCTGCTCCTGCGTTGCGACGCCGGCCTGGTCCACGGGCATTTCTTGCCGGTCTCCACCCTGCTGCAGATGTCCATCCAAATTTGCGACGTGCTGCAAGCGGCCCACGACCGCAACGTGGTTTACCGTGACCATAAAATCTTGCATTATTATTGGGAAGAACCCAACAATGGGATCTATCTGATCGACTGGAACGTGGCTCGCCACCATCCGGACGGGCTTACCGAGGTCGAGGTGCACATGGACCTGGTGCAGTTTGCTGCACGCGGGCTGCACCACATCCTCACGGGGCGCGCCGCCCCTGGCGCCCTGCCGCTAGGGCCCACCCGCCCGGAGGAGATCGAACAGGCAGCCCAATCTTACCAGCCGCAGTGGACATACGACGACCGCCGCCTGCCCGAGGACCTGCGCAGCATCCTGGAGTGCGTCCTGGCTGGCGAATATACCTCCGCCGCCTCGCTACAAGAAGATCTCAAACGCGCTTACATGCGGCTGCCCTAAAAGGAAACCTACATA
>JAMCRR010000187.1 GCA_023381565.1 Chloroflexota bacterium | reverse complement strand
CGGCAAACCTTCTACAACCTTAACCAGGAGCGCGTGGTCTCCTGCTGCGGGCTGCTCATGTCCTCGTTTGCCCCCCAAGAAGAGGCCACCCGGCAGATTACCCTCGAGATACAGAAAAACTGTTAATTTTTTTAAGATTATATATAGACCATCTTCTATAAATTAATCAATTCATCCCAATGATAGGAGAGAAAGACCATGTCGACCCACACCGAAATCCACCAATCCGTACGGGAACACTATGCCAAACTGGCCGGAGTGCCGCAAGCCTGCTGCCTACCTGAGGAATGCGGCTGTGGAACGCCAGAAGCGCGTGATTTGTTCCCTGAAGACATCACCCTGGCTTCACTGGGCTGCGGCGATCCGGTCACCCCGGCCCGCATCCAGGCCGGTGAGATCGTGGTAGACCTCGGTTCGGGGGGTGGCCTGGATTGCTTCCGCGCCGCCCGGCTTGTAGGCGCATCCGGGCGAATCATCGGGGTGGACATGACTCCCGAGCTGATCGCCACGGCGCGCCGCAACGCGGAACGCCTCGAGGCGACCAACGTGGAGTTCCGGCAGGGCTTTCTGGAAGAGATGCCCATAGGCGAACGCGAAGTTGACGTGCTGATCTCGAACTGCGTTATCAACCTGGCCCCGGATAAATCCATTGTCTTCAAAGAAATGTTCCGCGTCCTGCGTTCCGGCGGGCGTATTTCGATCGCCGACCCCGTCTCCCCGGCGCCGCTCTCCTCCTCACTGCAGGCTGACGCTGAGAGTTGGGCGGAATGCATCTCTGGCGCCTTGACCGTCAGGGATTACCGGGAAGGATTGCACGGTGCGGGCTTCACCCAGGTCAGCATCCGGCCGGATGGTCAGTTCGGCAACCAGCGCGAAGCCGTACGCCAGAACCGCCCCTTTTCGGCGATCATCCGGGCGGTTAAGCCGTGAGCGAAACCCAATCTTATTTCGATTCCATTGCCGGCGATTGGGACGACATCCGTTCTGGCTACTTTACCGAAGCTATTAAAAACGGCGAACAGCTTTCCATGAGCGTGTTTGCTGCCTACGGATATTTTCGGGTGTAATTTCCTCCTTGTGGTAAGATGTATGGGGGTAAAGGAGGTGGTTATGGCGGTTAAAATCACATTACGAGAGCAGGAATTCGAGGCCAGGCCAGGCCAGACGGTGCGCCAGGCGCTGGAAACCCTGCAGCTCCCCCCCGAATCTTTCCTGGCGGTGCGTGAAGGCGAGCTGATCACCGAAGACGAGGTATTGCGGGAGGGACAAACGATCAAACTGGTCGCCGTGATCTCGGGGGGATGAGGAATAGAGCATGAAATGTCGTAAGTGCGCCTTAAAGGCTGCCATTCATATGCCTGAACACCATCTGGCTTTGTGCAAAGAGCACTACCTGGATTGGATTCCCGAGCAAACCGAACGTTTCATCAATAAGTACGATATGTTCACCCGCAAGGAACGCATCCTCGTGGCGGTTTCGGGCGGTAAAGATTCCTTATCGCTCTGGGACGTGCTTTGGAGGCTGGGGTATCAGGCCGACGGCCTCTACATCAGCCTGGGGATCGACGCTGGAATGCACTACTCGCGCCAGTCGCAAGCGTTTGCCGAGCGGTTCGCTGCCCAGCGGAACCTCAACCTGATCGTGGTCGATTTCAAGGAGACCTTCGGCGAGTCCATCCCCGATCTGTCGCTGCGCACACACCGGGGTAAAGGAAAGCCCTGCGCAGTGTGCGGGATCAGCAAGCGGCACATCATGAACCAGGCCGCCCGCGATGGCGGCTATCAAGTCCTGGCGACCGGCCACAACCTGGACGATGAGGCCGCCACCTTATTCGGCAACACCCTGCAGTGGATGGGCGAGCAGCTCCTTCGCCAGGGTCCGGTGCTGGAAGCCGGATCGGGATTGGTGCGTAAAGTCAAGCCCTTCTGCCGTTTCTACGAGCGCGAGACGGCGGCTTATGCCCTGCTGCGCGGCATCGACTATGTCTACGACGAATGTCCATTCGCCGCAGGGAGCAAGTCGATCTATTATAAAAATCTATTGAACAGGCTGGAAGCCGACCGCCCGGGAGCCAAGCTGACTTTCTATCTTTCATTTTTAGAGGCCAGGGAATCGGGCTTGTTCGCTGCCCACACATCGCGCGAGACCGTTCAGCTGAATACCTGCCCGAATTGCGGCCAGCCAACCACCAATGAGGGTTTGTGCGCCTTCTGCCGGCAGGTAGCCCGGGTACAAGTGTAACCATTTGTAGCGGCGTCCTTTGTGGGCGCCCCGGCCGCGCGCGTGCAGGCCTACCCCCTGCAGAGACCAGCCTTGCCCCTACGCTACGGTGTGATTATTTCGTAATACTAAACTCGTAATTGGCTTCCTGGCGGGTGAAACGCGTCGTCCCGCTCACCACCAGCACCGCATCGGTGACACCGCTGCCAATGTGCAAAGGTATACTGGCGGTCTGGTCAGCCGAAAGCTCGATGGGCTGGACCGTGGTGGTGTTCCCCTTCAAAATCAGTGAAAGGCGATAGGTTTGGGGCAGCGTGTTTTGGATACGCACGAAGCCGGCTGCCTGCCAGCCCCCGGAATCCTTCTCAAAATCAGTCTGGTAGCCAATCTCGGGGATGGAGACGTCGTCGAGCAAGAAACCTTCCCCGTTCACCGCAGCGTCAGTAATATACTCGAAGCGCAGGTCGACCTGCTTCCCGGCAAACTGCGACAGGTCCACCGTTTCCTTAATCCAGCCGTCGGTCGTGCCGGTGTAGCCCCAGCCATAGCTGTTGCCCGAAGGATTCGTATCGGTTCCCGAAGGGGTTTTTAATATTTTCCATCCACCATTGGCTTCTTTTGCTTCGACGTAAACGTAGTCGTAGTCTTTTTCGATGTCATACCAGGTGTAATAGCTCAGAGTGATCGGCCCTTTCTGGTTGGTGAAGTCGAACGAATGGTCCAGGGTCATATCCGATTCGTCGCCTTTGTTAGACCAGAAATAGTAAGAGCCCGAATGGGCGTTCTCAGCCAGCACACCCACCTGGGTCGAGCCGGTGAAGTTCAGCGTGAAATCTCCCTGGCAGCGGATGCCAATGTAATCGACTCCGTACTGGTGCACGGTGCGAGCTTCGTCACCGGTGGGGCATTGCGATATAGTCTCCGTATCTTGTGCCTGGGGAGCGTTCGGGTAATTGGTGTAGGTATACCTTCCATCACCCACCTTCGGATCCAGCACGTAGTTGGTTACTGCCCAATCGGCGAATACATCGTCGGCCGTTACCGGTTTGCCGGTCGCTTTATCGACGATGCCATCCTTCTTGAGAATGTCATCCACGCTGACCAGCCCATTCTGGGGATCGCCGACCAGGTCCTTGGTGGCAGTGTCGCCGAAGCGATCCAGGAAATAAGCCAGAAATAGGAAACCTGCTCCATAGTGTGGCGTGGTGGCGTTGGGATCGTTGGGCCAATCGTTCAGTTGTAGATCTGTGTCGCTGATATAAGCCAGGTCAAAACCGCCCACGTCATACCCATTGAGAAAAGCCGCCACCTCCGAAAATCCTTCGTTCATCCAGGATTCTTCGTTGCGGTCGCGGTACCAGTGGATCATGTGCTGGAACTCGTGCGCCAGGACGCCGTAGGTGAAGTTTTCCGACAGGCCGATATTATCGGCATTGAGCAAGAACATTTCGTGGGCGTTGGAATAGGGGTGCGCCTTAGGGTCGTACTCGTCGGCAGAGGAATAGTACCCGGCCAGGTTTGTGCCCAAACCGCGGGCCAGCAAGATATACAGATGCACGTCATCGTCCACACCGGGAGACCATTCGCTGCCGAAGAACTGCCGGTCGGTGGGATAGATCTTATTCTCGAAGGTTGTCGCCAGGGTTGTCAATGCCTGGGAGTCGTATGAGACTCCAGTTTCGACCCAAAAATAGAGGTGCGGAGTGATGGATCTCAAGGTGGCGTCGACCTTGAAGGTGTTGTTGGTATCGACATTGCTGGCCCAAAATGTATGTGTCTCCCCTATTTTTAATGGGGCCGGGGGAGGCGTCTCGGTCATGGGGATATTCTGGATACCTTTCAAGCGTCCGGCCAGGTCGATCAGGCTGCTGATCGGCACCTCGGCATTCACCAGTGTGTCCAACGTATTCCCAGCCCCGGGTCCAGGGGTCTGGCGCGCCAGGGGAGGCAGAGGGGTGCTTGCTGCAGAAAGTGGCGGCGCTTGTGTGACGGTCGAGAGGTGCCCCGTTTCTGCGGTCGGATTGACGTACAGGAACGGTGGCGTTGCCGTTGCCCCAATAATCCGGTTGCTCGAGATAAGCAGACCGCCGGCGACGATCACCGCCAGGCATAGGCAGCAGAGCAGCACAACGATGGCAGCGATTATGATCGCCGGGACGGTATACGAACTTTTCATGAAATACCTTCCTTGTCTGGAACGGGTAAATTTTCACGAGCCACACCAGGGTTATTTTCCCGGCTCATCACGCGGCTGGCTGCGCTGACCAGCCCAAGCGAAAACCAGATATAAGGCAGCGCAAAGGAATCGATGCTAAACCCCTCGACGAGTAAGTTTACCAGCACCAGGGCGCCGGCCAGACCCAGGGTGGCAAGCAGTGGTTTCCGGCCGGATTCCAGGTATCTCCCCGCTTGCCAGAGTACATACAGCCACACCAGCCAGAAAGCCAGACCAATAATACCCGTTTCTGCTGCCAGGCGCGACCACAGGCTCTTCGTGTTGGGTACCACGGGCGAACGATACATAAGGGTATTGACTTCGGTCAGCGACCAGCCGTATCCAGGCATCTTATCCTGGAAGAAGAATCCAGCATTCCCCAACCCGACACCCAGGAAAGGATGATCATTAAAAATCTCCCATCCAGCTCCCCAATAAACTAATCGCTCCGCAAACGCCAGGTTATTGGCGTATTTATAGACGTTGGTGCTGATCTGGGTCGGGTCGAAGAGCCTCGCCAGACGGGAGTCGTAGCGGCTGGCGCCGTAAACAATGCCCAGCGCCCCTGCGGCGTAGACGAGAAAAAAGACTAATGGGATTCCGATCCGCAGGCCAAAGGGCACCCGGCGCGGTTCGGCCGATCTCCGGGTCAAGCGCTCGCCCAGCTTCTTCGCCAGGGCGAGGTTGCTCCTCAATACCAGATAAGCGACCCCCAATAAGAAAGCTAGCAATCCCACGCGTGAGAATGAGAGGAACATCACGATCGCGCCCAATCCCAGCAACATATTTTCCAGAGTAATCCCCAAGAGGCGGAAACGGTGGACTGAGGTGCGCCGCACGCTGGCTGCCAGCCAGATCGGCAGGTACAGGATATTTAGCTGGTGCGCCAGCCACGAAGGCTCGTAAGCAAAGCCGTTCACCCGCCGTGGGAAAAAGCTGGTGAGCGAAATCTGGCGTTGGAAGACAAATAAGGTGTGGGGAACCTGGCCGATCCCAAACCACATATACGCCTGGATTAACGACCACAGGATGATCGCCAACCCGCTGATATTAATGAGCTGTAAAGTGACCTGCAGCCGGCGCGAGGTGTTGGGCCAGGTGGAAGCAACCAGGTAAAAAGAGATGCCCACAGCCAGGGTGAGAAAAGACTGTAGCTCGCGCGAAAAAACGCTTGTATTTTTAAAAGGTGGAATGTTAAGAAAAAAAGCCTGGGCAGAAGCGATGACCATCACCAGGATGAGCGCCACCAGAGGCAGCGCCAGGCGAGGGATTTTACCACCCCTCAGCACATAGGGGATGAACCACAACAGAGCCAGCCACAGCAAAGGAATGGCAGATGCCGGAGCGACCGTTTCCGCATGCATGGCTTTGGCAAGGAGGGGCAGGCTGGTGATGGGCAGCAAAAGAACCAGGGCAGCCCACGCCAGTGGGAAACTCGCTCCCATCAGGCGCTGGAAGCGCTCAACCACGCCGCAATCTCCCGACAAGCTGCAGCGCCTGAGGATTATTTACCAACCAGATGCCCACCACAAAACCGATCAGAGCGCCGGCTAATACCAGGCTGTTCATCCCGTATGCGGCGGGTTGGACGGGCAGGCTGGCCTTCTGGCTTAGATCGAAGGACAGCGCCGGGCTGATACCCCGGCTGGCTTTCAGTTCGTTATACATCGCCGTACCGGTAGACTGGAGCTGGGTTTGCAAATCTGCAAGCGAGCTCATATTGCACGGGTTCAGCACCGGCCTGGACGCGGCGGTATTGCTCAAGCAGCTTTCGAGTGAATTCAGATAGCGCTGCAGGTTCTGAGCGTTCAGGGCGTGCTGGTAAGCCGTGTTGAGCTGGTGATAAGCTTCATCGGCCCATAAATTCGTCAACGTCTGAGCGTCGGTTGGGCTGCGGCTGCGCAGCTTCAGCACCCACACATACTCGTTGCGCTGCCAGAATCCCATACGGGTCAGATCCGCGGCGCTCACCTGGATCTGGCTCGCCTGAGCTTGTTTGGCTATCGCGTCGAGCACCGGAGTCGATTGGACCAAGCCGCCCACCATGTCCAGCGCGCGATCCTCTTCGAACTGCGTGAGCTGGCCCGTCTGGGAATAATTGATACTCACTGAGATCACAGCGCGGGCTTCGTACTCGGGGAGCAATAGCCTGTGGATGCCCCAACCCGCTACCCCACCTGCGATTGTCAGGATCACGATCAGCCACCAGTAATCGAGGGCGCGGGAGAATCTATCCAGCGGAGAAAATTCATTCATGTCGGGTGCTGCGGTCACCAGATCCTGCAACCGATCTAACTGGCTGCTTTTCCTTTCAATCACTCGAGTCAGGGTTTGAAAGCTGTCACAATTATACTCGAAAGCGTTTTGCCACTTCGCTACAGCGCTCAAATAAAAGGGCAGGTCCGGCCACCCAACGGAGACCGACCTGCCCAACGTCATACCCCTGTCTATCCTGACGGAATATGGCTGACTACGCCCCGACTGCTTTCACCGGCTGACCTCAACCACCGGGAACCAGTATTTGTACCCCCTGGTTATTTCCTGGAAGTTCATGATGATCAGGTTTTTCTGGCAGTCAGAGTAGGTCTGCAAATAAATGGGGTCAGAGACCATCGTCCCGGTTAAGGTGCTGAGCTGGATGTACCAGGTTTCAGACGTATCTTCCGGCGTATTCCCCAGGACGATCTCATAGCCCTGAGGGCCATAGGCAGTGCTGTTCCCCGAAGATACGGCGGCCTTTTCGGTCGCCACTCCATCCTCAACGGTTCCGGCGATTACAGCCAGGTTTTTGATCGGGTTGCCCTGCTGGTCGAAGACCTGCCCGGCAATGCCAAACCATTTGCATCCTGCTTCAGGGTGAGCGAAATTTGCCAGGTAAGCCGGTGTGCCTGCCTGCGGCCAGTAGTAGAGGGGAATGAGATTCGGATCCCCTGTCAGCGAACCGATATTTTTGGATGTGGCATTCGTGACGGGGATGAGTTTGGGTTCGGCATCTCGAGCCTTTGCCAGGAGATCAGATACCGGAACATCTACCAGGACAGGCAGTTTATTGTCCGCCACCTGGCACGAGGATAAGAACACGGCCAGCACAAGGAATAACGCCAGGAGGCGCACTCCCAAGGCGGGTGATTTGAAGGATGTGTGTTGAGTCGGCTTAGCAGGCATGGCTTACTCCATGGAGATCCGGAATGGATCGCTCGATGTCGTGGTTTCTACCTGCATAGCTGCAATTATCGTTCCAGCTTGGTATAATCTGGCCTGCCATGGCACCCACACCTTTTCAAATTCATGAGCTTACAGACCCTTCCAGCGCTCTGGCCTGGCAGGCTTTCCGCATCCTGCAGGCCTCCTTCCCGCCTGAGGAGATAGAAACCGAAGAACAGATCGCCCGCCGCATGCTCGCCGACCAGATACCGGACGGAAACCATCGCAGCCACACCTGGGCTGCCGTCCGGGATGGCCGGGTTACGGGAGTGGCTATATTTAGCTATTACCGGGATATCCGGACGGGCTTTCTGGGTTACCTGGCGGTTGACCCGCACACTCGCAGCCAGGGATTGGGATCATGGCTGTTCCAACGCTCTATCGAGCAGCTTGCTCTGGATGCAGTGGACCTGGGAGACGAGAAGCCTATGGGAATGTGCCTGGAAGTCGAGCGACCTGAGGCAGCCCAGACGGACGAAGAAAAACAACTCCGCCATCGGCGCATCCGCTTTTACCGCCGCCTTGGAGCGGAGATCATCGAGGGGGTTGATTTTATCGGGCCGCCGCTAAAGCCGGACCTGCCCCCTGTGCCCTACTACTTGATGTTCCGCCCGATCGACTGCCCGCAAGGGCTGAGCCGTGACGATCTGGCCGCGATCGTGGATGCCATCCTGCAGCGCGGCTATGACATTACACCAGAGAACCCTTATTACATCGCCGCCATACGGTCGATTGCCTCGGATCGCTCATTGAGGAACGGCTAATCCAGCTCGTAACCAGCTGTCGCGGGGGAGATAAATAACCGGCGAGATTTCCGACGCGCTTTCCGATAATCCTACAGCAGATGACCTGCCGGTATCGGGCGGGTTACCGGCGAATGGTGAAACTGCCAGTGAGAGGATGAGGAGGGGCGTTTGCGCTCTTATATTGCTCTCGGGATGGTGACTCAAATCCCAAAATGCCTCATGGTAGACTGAATCATAAAGATCAAGTCTCCTTATCCGTTTTTACTCCCCCTTATAATGCTGTTGACCTAGTGCCTTCTGGTAAACCTCTAGCGTCTCCCGGTTCACGATCTCGTTGGTAAAGCGTGTCATCACGATTTCTCGCCCGCGTGCCCCCATGCTCTGGCGCAGCTGCGCATCCACAACCAGGCGCTCGATCGCCGCAGTCAGCGCAGCCGGATCCTGTGGAGGAACCAGAATGCCGTTTACACCATCCGCAACGACATCCCGGCAGCCGGGGACATCGGTGGTCACGATGGGCTTACCGCAAGCCGCCGCCTCGATCAGCGCCGTGGGCAGCCCCTCGCCAGAGGAGGGCAGCACCACGATGTGGGACTGCTGGTAAACCTGAGCCATATCCTCCTGGAAGCCGCACCAGGCCAGCAGGCCTTCCTTTTCCCACTGCCGAATGGTTTCTTCCTTGATCGCTGCCGGGTTCCCGGGATCCAGGTTGCCGACGAGTTCGAAACGCGCCGCCAGCCGTGGCTGCAGGAGCCGGGCAGCCTCAACGAACAGGCCCACCCCCTTATCCCAGAGCATGCGCCCCGGAAGGATCACCCGCGGTGTGCCTGCAGGCTCTGGCGCCGGGTGGTAAATATTGGAATCGACCCCCGCCCCTTCGATCAGGTGACACTGATCTGGCCGGACTAATTTTAGCTGCTGGAAAGCATGGGAATCGAACTGGTTCTCGAAGATGACCTGCCCGTGATGATACTGCAAGGCATAGCGGTACAAAAGGCTCACCAGACTGCGCAGCATGCGAATCAACCGGTTATCTTGCAGGAAGAGATATCCCAACCCGGTAATCGAGTTCACCAGGTCGGGCACCCCTGCCAGGCGGGCCGCCAGAGAGCCGTAAATAACGGGTTTGACGGTGAAGTGGTGCACCAGGTCTGGCTGCTCGTGACGGTAGATCTGAGCCAGGCGTATAACCGCCGCAATTTCGGTCCAGGGGGCCATCGTACGACGCCCTACTTCCCACCTCACCCAGCGCGGACCGGTCTCGCCAAGCGATTCCACAAATGGGCCGGCAGGCGATACCATCACCACATCAAAGCCCTCCGAGACCAGGAATTTTGCCAGCGCAGAGCGAAAATGGACCAGGTACCAATCGGTGTTGGCGACAAGCAGGATTTTAGCCATCTTCCGGGCCTGCCTGGGCGACCTGCCTCGCTTCGATCGCCTTCCGGCAAATCGCCAGCATCTTGCGTGCAATCGAAGACCAATTCCGTTGGGTTAAAAACTCCTGGCGCAGGTTCTCACCCAGCCCGGCAGCTTTCACCGGATCTTCAATCAGGCTGATGATCGCCCGCGCAAGCTGCTCGGGAGAATTCGGCTCTACCAATAAACCGGTGCGCCCATCCTCAATTTGCTCAGGCAGGCCGCCGACCCGGGAGGCAACCACCGGCAGACCGAACCCCGCCGCCAAAGCCACCACGCCAGATTGCGAGGCGCTGGTATACGGTAAAATGACCATCCCCGCCGAATGGAAGATACCGGCAATTTCATTCTCTAAGATCCAACGGTTGGTCACCACCAGATTCTGCACCCCGGTCATAAATTTACGATAAGGGTGCAGGCTGCCTTCGCCGACGATGCTCAGGCGGGCCTCCGGATAGCGCTGTTGAACCTTCACAAATGCTTGCAGGAGAGTGTCCAGTCCCTTGTAGGGGGTCACCCTGCCAAAGAAAAGCAGATCGAGCACCGACCCTTTGCTCGATTCCCCGGCGCCGGGCGTCCCGTAGGTCAGGATGCCGTGGGGGAGCACGTCGACCCTGTCGAGGCTGACTCCGCGGCTCTGCACGGCTGGAAGGAGCGCCTGGTTCAGGACGACGCAGCGGGTGGCGCGAGCGAGGGTCTGATCCTGTAGGTAGGCGTGGAAGAGATCCCTGATGCCCGGGTGGGGGAGTGGATCGTGCAAGATCACCACGCTGGGGATATCCGCCAGCAGAGTCTGCAACGTCGGGTCCCAGGGGTGCAACATGGGGAAGATCAGCACATCCGGCTTCAGCACCCGGATTTGTCCGGCCAGCCTGCGGATGGGGGTTTGGTCGACGAATGACAGGGCAGCTGTGAGGGGGCTATCAAAGGTGGCGGTCTGCAGCAGCGCCAGTGAGGACTTCTCCCACTCCTGGCGATTCTCGACACCGCTCGAGATGGCTGCGAAAACGTGCGCCTCCGGGAGCAGGCCATGCGCCAGCTCCAGGCTGAATTTGCCTCCCGATCCTCTTCTGCCGAGATAAATGACTCCAATGGTTAGCATCATTTACCCTTTATCAAACCAGGGAAATTGGCTTTCTCAAGCGTTTCCATAAATCGGCCAGGCGCGCTCCGGCGAGATGAAGGCGGGCGAGGGCGTGATAGCCGAGCAGGCGCGGGCTTTTCCAGGTAGGCGAGGAGCTTTTTCTCGATGAGGTAAAATGGCCGACCCCGGGGTTGGAATGCCGCTCGCGGCTCTTTGCCTGGGGTGGTATACAGGGGAAATACAGGTCGTTTTTCCCGTGGTGATTCCCAATGATCCCGGCATCGATGATCCTGCGCACATGCCGGTAGGTAAACCGTTCGGGGCTCACGGCGTGAAGCACTTCCGCTTTGGGTGCTACAACCACGGTGTAGCCCAATCTCCTGATCAAGCAGGCCGCCACGATCTCCTCGTGGCTGGCGTAGCTGGCGGCTTTGCGCCCGTATCCTGAGCGGAAGCCCCCGATCTCTACCAGCGCCCTGCGCCTGGCGGACCAGTTCGCTCCCCAAGGAAAAGCGGCATAATCCTCGATTTCGCTAATTTCCGCATCGACCGGCAAGAACTGGCTCCAATATTTTTCCCACCCTTCCTTCAATACCGGAGGCCTGGGTTCAGGAACCTGGAGCCGGATGGCGCCACCCACCACACCTGCCTCAGGATGAGAGCTAAACGCCTCCCAGACCCGCTCGAGCCAGTCATCGTTAGGAATGGCATCGTCATCGATGAAGCACAGCACCTCGCCTCGCGCCGCGGAGACTCCCGCATTGCGGGCAAAGGACAGGCCTGTCACTGGGCAGGCGACTTTTTTCAGCCGCTCTGGGCAGCTTGCGAAATATTGCTCCCGCAGCAGCTCGATTTGCTGCCCAACGGCTGGGTCGCCGGGTTGGTTGTCCACGACGATGACTTCGAAGTCACCTGCTGGAAAGCTTTGCCGGGCAAGTGCTGCCACTGCCTTCGCCAGCTGGTCGCTGCGCCGGTACGTGCAGATGATCGCCGAGGCTTTTAATTCAGATTTGGGGGGTTGGAAGGCCTCAGCTTCAATGCGATGGACCGCCTCACTGCGCGCCCGGATATCGATGGCTGCAAACAGCGCTTCGGTATCGGTCGACGCGACTCCGAACCAGCCCCGATAATTACCATCCAGCCGGGGTAAATTTTCGTCAACCCCAACCCCAATACACAGGTCCCAGCCGTCCTCTAGTTCCGCGGGCAGCCCCCGACCACCGGCTGCGACCAAGACCTTGAGCTTGCCGCATGCGCCGGCTGCTTCGGGTGTTTTATTCCACCCCGGCTCATCGGTGACATACACGGAGACCAGAGGCATCCACAGCTGGCCCAAATAAGGCTCGGGGTTCTCCTCTTTCTCCAACAAGATCTGCCCACGGAGGCGAACTGCTTCGCTTAGCCTCGCGGCAAGGCTGGAGGCTGGCTCCCCGCCTGCGCCGGGGATGATTTGCCAGCCGAGCGGGGTCAGGCTGAAATTACGGCGGAAATCGTCAAAAATCATCAGCCGGTCGCGCCGGCGACGGATGGCCAACTCATCTTCACGAGCGGTCAGCGAACCGGTGTGGAAGCGATAATCTGCCAGAGGGCGGTCATCCAGAATATGCCGCAGGTTTAGCAGCTCGTTGACTTTCATCCAGTAATCGTAATCCTCCACCGTATACTGGAAACGGGAATAATCGCCGAGGAGATACGCCGCCCGGTCTCGGTAGAGCACTCCCGCGCCGACCGTATTGTTGGCGCGTGTGTTCAGCTCGGAGACATCCCGCGGCAGGTGGATGTGCTCGCTGCCGCGTGGGCGCTGGTAGGTCCGAAACCAGGCGGAGTTCAAGAGAGGAGAGCCGTCCTCCCCGATCAGGTCCTGGTTGGCGAACACCATATCCCAGGAGGGATGTTCCTCCAGGGCAGCGACCATTCTTTCGAGGAAATTGGGGTGGAAGCGATTGTCGCAACTCGTCCAGGTCAGGTACTGGCCGCGCGCAATTCTAAAGCCGCGCGAGAGCGCAACCGGGAGTGTGCGGTTCTCCTGGTGAATTACGGCAGCTCTTTGCTCCTGGCTGGCAAAGCGATCCAGGATTTCTCCGCTGCGGTCGCTCGATCCATCGTCGACGGCGATCAGCTCCCATAGTCGATATGTTTGCTGCTGCAGGCCATCCAGGGCTTCTTGCAAATATTTTTCGCCGTTATAAACCGGGAGGACGACGGAAACCAGCCCCTTGACCGAGGATACCCGCAAACCTGCCAATGCATCGCGTGGATGGGTGGAGAGCCAGAGGCGTTTATACCGGTCGAAGGCGTAAGCCTGCCTGCTCATCGGCAAAGGGATGCCGCGCGAACGCAGCCAGATTCCGGCGGTCTCCCCCAGATCGCCCTCCTGCGCGTGATGGAGCAGAGGAAAGCTCATAAAATCGCTCTTCGGTTTTTGCCAGGTATCCTGGATTAGACGGTTTTATCGGCTAAATACTGTTCAACGACCCCGATCGTCTCCCCAGCTGCCCGGATGTGACCGGTTTTCAGCCAGATCGCCCGGTTGCAGAACCATTTTACTACATCCATGTTGTGAGAGACAAAGATAATCGTCGTCCCTTGGGCGCGGTAAGACTGCATCCGATCCAGGCATTTCTCCTGGAAAGCGGTGTCGCCAACGGAGAGCACCTCGTCGACCAGCAGGATACCCGGCCGCGAGCAGGTCGCCACCGAGAAGCCCAGGCGGGCGATCATGCCGGTCGAGTAGGTGCGCATCGGCGCATCGATGAAGGCTCCAATCTCAGAAAAATCGACGATCGACGGGTAGAGCTGGTCCATCTCTTTGCGCTTGTACCCGAGCAATGCCCCGTTGAGATAAATATTCTCCCGGCCGGTCAATTCATAATTGAAACCGGCGCCCAGCTCCAGCAGGGGAGCGATGCGGCCACGCGTGATGACTCTGCCCCTGATCGGCACCAGAACGCGGGCGATCACTTTGAGCAGGGTGCTTTTCCCCGCCCCGTTCCGGCCAATAACCCCAAACGTCTCCCCTTTTTCGACCTGAAAGCCCACCTCCTGCAGCGCCCAGAAGGTTTCGTACTCCAGCCGCTTTTGCAGCCAGCGGATGGCGAACTCTTTGATGCCCGAGACCCGCTCGCGCGGCACGCGATAGCAAACCGATACCTGATCAAACTGGATTGCAGGAGGGTCGCCCAGGGAAGCGGGCTGGTTCGAGGTTCGATCAGATGCGGTAAGCGTATTCATTCGATTTAATCGTGAACAGATACCAACCGATGAAGAAAGCGACCAGGCTGACCGCCAGGGCAATCACCCACTGGTGCAGGCTGGGAATGGTGCCTTGAAAAATCGGCTGGCGAAAGATATCAACGATATATACCATGGGATTCAATTTAAATACCCAGGCCCACTGCGCCGGGATAATATCGGCCGGGTAAAACACCGGGGTGGCGTAAAACCAGACCATGAGGATGACATCGTAAAACGGCATAATGTCGGAGAAATAGACCGCCGCCGTAGCGAGAACCAGGCCGATCCCAAAGGTGAACAACGTGGCGATCAGAATAGAAATCGGCAGGACCAGAAGGGTGAAATTGACCTGCACGCCCAGGATCAAAGCGATGCCGAGCAGCACCACAAATGACAGCCCCAGGTTGACCATCCCCGTGGCGACTGCCGAAACGACAAAGACTGATTTGGGGATGTAGATGCGGTTCAGCAGCCCCCCGCTGTAAAACATTTCGCCCATGGCCTGCTTAGAGGCCGCAGAAAAGAAGTTCCAGATGGTCAGGCCGCTCAGGATGTATACCGGGTAATTCTGGATCGGAAAGCGGAATACATTCGAAAAGACCAGCGTCAATACCACCATGGTCATCAAGGGGTTGAGCATGGTCCAGAACACACCCAGCACAGAACGCTTGTAGCGAGTTTTTATCGAGCGCGAGACAAACTGTACGACCAGATCCCAGTATTGGATCAGGGCAAAAAACTCGGCGATCGCCGGGTGGGGAAGCTTTGAGGAATCATAGTACTCTCTGGTGATATCCACTCAATCTTGATCCTCTCGGGAGTTTTGATAATCCCTATTGTACCAAAGTAGGAGGCCGACCGGAGATCGCCTGTAAGATCTGCCGGGCGCGGGCGTCCCAGGTATTTTCGGCGGCGGTCTGTGAGATGATCTCGAGGTACGCCGGGTCGTGGCGCAGCTGCATGGCTTCGTCCAGGCGCCCAATGAACTCGTGCGCATCATGCGCCGTGAGAACGCCGGCGAAACGCATGCTCTCTTGCATGGCAGTGATTACCACCGGCTTTCCTGCCGCCATGTACTCGAACAGCTTCAACGGAGAGGTAGCATGGGTAAGATCGTTAAGAACAAATGGGATCACGGCGATGTCAAAATAATGCAGGTAATGCGGCAGCTCATGGTAGCTCTTGACCCCCAACCAGTAAACGTTCGGCAGGCTCAGGAGCTTATTTCCCTGCAGGCTCCCGTCATAGCTCGGGCCGATCAGCAGGAAGGTATATCCTGGCCGGGCGGCTGCGGAGTTGGCCAGCAGGTCGTAGTCGAACCAGCGCGCCAGCGCACCATAATAGCCCACAACCGGCCGTCCTGCTTGGAGAATCGGGGCGAGGTCTTGCGGAGGTACAGCGTCTTGCTCCCGATCATCTTCCCGAAAATGAGCCAGGTCAACGCCGTTGGGGCATAGCAGAGCATCGGGCCGGACGTTCGCCAGGTTATGCACCAATCTGGCGGAACTTCCCAGCACCACCTCGGTGTTTTTCAAAAGCTTCGCATGCTCCCGGGTCATGCGGGAACGGTCTTTAGTAAAGAGATCCAGATCATCCAGATGATCATAGATTGCCCTGGGTTGGTTGAACCGCAGCAGCTCGCGCCGGTTCCAGGTCAATACGTACACCCACAGGCCTTCAAGGAACCAAAAGGTCTCCAGCGGGGCGCAGCACAGATAAAGGCACGGCTCAATCTGCTCGAAATCTGCGCCTGCAGCCGATTGCGCGCCCACCGAGCAGTAAAAGACCAGCGCTCCCTGCCGCGCCAGCGCCAGCGCCAGCTGCTGAGGGCGTTGCAGCATCTCCTCCGCCCAGGGCAAACCGGGGGCAAACACAATGATCTCGTTTGTCCGATCATGCTGCTCTAGAATTAAGCGCAGCTCTTGCTGTTGCCGGGCAACGCGTTTCTGCTTCTGCAAATGGTAGCGGAAGCGCATGGGCCCGTAAGCAGGACCCAATAGCTTCTTGACCAACCCGCTTTCCGTCGGCGCGAAGACCAGATCTCGAACCGGGTCGAGGATCGGAGATAAGCGCCTCTCCAATCGAGATTCCGGAGGCATGATGCGAAGTCGAACGCGATGGAGGAACTCCAACAACCCTCACCTCACCTCTTCCCCGTAGCAGTTCGCAGAAAGAGGAGGAGAATAATAACGATCACGCGTGGTTCTCAAATACTGGTTACAGGTTATTATAAATTGTTTTCACTCCGAGAAGAAATACCTCCGGCGCAGCGTCCGGAGGTATTTGTAGATAGGAGATCCTGTGAGGCTGAAATGCGGTTCAGTGGATCGTGATATCGCTGTTCATTAGCTCCTGGGGAGAAATGTAACCGTAGGGCGCTTTATTCACTGCATCACGGTAACCAGTGTACTGCGCCTTGGTCTTATCCCATTGATCATACACCGCATAGTCCGGGCATTCTCCGCCACCCATATCGTTCACTCCAAAATAGATGATGCCGAGCACGTTTTTCTGGCCTGCCAGATAGCTATAGGCATCGACCAACCACTGGTTTTTTACACTGGCGCTCGGGCCGTTCGCTGTCCAGGCCGTCGTGGCAGTCTGCGCCAGGAAGATGGGCTTGGTGGGCGCCATAGTACGCAAGCGGTCCAGGTAGGCTGTCGACGGATAGTTGGGATTGTAAGGCGGGTTATAGGTCTGCACGGGGCTATCCCACCGGGAGGATACTCCCGGGCAGTAGCCGAAGTTTAATGCGCTGAAAGCCACCGCGTCGACGACCGAGTTTCCCGGATAGTACTGCTCGAATGAGGGGTACCTGGGATCGTTCCAGCCGTTGGGGGCGAAGACCCACCGCACGGTGCCTGCCGGCACGCCGGCATCGCGGAAGATTTGCTGGATGCGAATGAATGCTTTTTTATAATTGGGGGGGTCAAGCGTATATTTGTACCAGGTGCCGTTCATTTCTGGCAGCGGGGCGATGAATGCGCCACGGGTGCCATTCTTAGTGTAGTCCTTATAGGCTTGAGCCCATCTCCGGAAGTACGTGTCGTATTTCCCGCTTGCCAGGTCGGCGGCGCTGTGATCGAAGCTGATGTTGATAAAGGGGGTGTAGCCGTTATCCGCCAGGATATTTAGCTGAACAGTGATTGCGTATTTATATTCGTCCCCATTGGGGTTGGGCGGGACGTAGTAGGGCAAAAACAAGCCGACCAGGCTGGTCGAGCGCCCTCCAACCTTCCCGGTTACCCATTCATCCATTTTCAGGAACTTCGTATAAATCTCACTCTGTGTATAAATTGAGCCCCCCTGATACATCCCCAGCATGATCGGCAGATCGGTGCCCCGCCCGATATAGCCGTTGATCAGCATAGGCAGGTAGGCGATCTTGGGCGGGCGGTTTGCTTGCGCCTGCGCCCCTTGATCATCTGAAGCCAGCGGGGCGCCCAGAGCTACACCAGGGTTTGCCAGGATTCCTCCCAGAGAGGTCAAAATACCAATAGAAATCAGCCCGTTAGCCAAAAGGTGGTAGATTGAAAAGTGAGGGAGTCGACGATGCACCATGATCTATTCCTTTTCGATAATAATATTAGAGTAACAACGATTCACCCTCCCCTGAGACGATTATAGCAAGTTTGATCTGCCAAAATAGAGGATTGAGCTTGCAGCCTCTTTACAATTTTCTCATCCGGGAATATGGGGAGCGTATTCAACGCAACTCGTGCGGAAAAGCGCTCGATATCACTGGAAACTCAGCGTAAATAGACCGATGGCCGGTGTCGCTTCCGCCAGTCAGAATAATAGCGCCAGAGCATCTTGATCTCCCCCCACACCGTCAAGATCAGCTCCAGCCGCTGGTGGAGCGCCAGTTTCTTGCCCAGGAACGCAGCTTTGAGGTGGCGCAGCACGTTCTTGGCCCTTTCCTGGATGCTTAACCCCGCCGGCAGATAATGCTCGAGCTGCAAATTGTACAGGATTCGCTGCCCGGCCTGGATGGTATTGAAAACGTGCCGGAAGTTGAACCGAGCGGGGTCTGGTTTGTGGATCACCTCCGCTTCGGGCGCCACCCAGATGGAATATCCCAACTTCTGGATCAGGCCCGCCGCCGCTACCTCTTCTCCGCCGCCGAAATCGGCCGCCTTACGCCCATAGCGGGTGCGGAAGCCGCCAATTTTCAGCAGCGCCTCCCGTCGAGCGCACCAGTTTGCCCCCCAGGGGAATTTCCACCATTCGTCTGTGGAGTATGCGCGGTTCTCTTCAGGAATGAACTGGCTCCAAAATTTTTCCCAGCCCGGTTTGACTGCCTGCCGGCTCTGAAGGGGGACTTCCAGGGAGATTTTACCGCCCACCACACCGGCGTTAGTTTCGCGCTCGAAAATCTCCCAGATCTTCTGCAGCCAATCCGGGCAGGCCGCCGCATCGTCGTCGATGAAACAGACCGCCTCGCCCCGGGCGGCAGCCAGCCCGGCGTTACGCGCAAAAGATAAGCCCTTCTGCGGGCATTGGATCAGGCGCAGTTTATCTGGACGATCCTTGAAATAACCCGCGCGCAGCTCGTCGATGGCCTGCTTCACCGCCCGATCTGCGGGGTCATTATTCACCACGATGACCTCATACGCATCCTGTGGAAACGTCTGCCGGGCGACGCTGATCACCGATTCAGAGAGCTTCTCGCTGCGGTGGTAGGTGCAGATGACCACCGTCGCCTGCAGCTCAGGCGGGGTGGGATCATTGACTTGCTCCTCGATCTGCGCCAGGCGGCTTGTTTTTGCGCGCATCTCCAGAACCTGGAGCAGGCTTGCGCTATCTGGAACGGTGAACCATCCTCCCCGGTCGCCGGATATGCCTTCGGACTTCAACTCGTTCCGCAGCGCCGCACGCACATCCCACCCGGGCTCAACCTGTGCTGGCAGCTCACCCGCTCCGGTGTAGACAAAGGCTCTCAGGGCATGCGGCACCGCCGGCTCTGGAGGGTTTCGCAGATCTCCCAAATCACCCGCTATGGTCAGAGAGATCACCGGCAACCAGGCAGAGATATCTTCTTCGCCAAGGATCAGACTATCCTTCAAGAGAATGCCATCCGCGCCGGATATTCTTTCCTCGATCTCGCGGCCTATTCCCCCTGCCTGCTCTCCTTGGTGCACGTAGAGCATCCAGCCGGCAGGAGCCAGGAGATAATCGCGGCGGAAATCCTCGAAGACCATCAGACCCTGGCGCCTGCGGGTGATCTGCAGCTCCTCGTCACGGCTGGTCAAGGATGTGGGATGGAAGCGATATTCATAAACCGGCTCGTCGAAATCGACGTGGCGCAAGTTGAGCAGGTCGTTCACGCGCATCCAATAATCGTAATCTTCCAGCCCATACAACCAGGGACTGTAGCCGCCAACCAGCTCTTTCACCCGGTCGCGATAAACGAAAGCCGCCCCGATATAATTATTGGCGATCACATTCAACTCTGCAGGATTTGCAGGCAGGTGGATGTGCTCGCTGCCGCGAGGGGTTTGATAATCCAAAAACCAATCGGAGTTGCGTAGCGGGTCCCCGCGCTCGTCGATGATATCCTCGTTCGCATAAACCATATCCCACCCAGGATGGCGGCCCAGGCAGCCTACCATGCGCTCGAGGAAAAAAGGTTTCAGGCGGTTGTCCGCGCTGATCCAGGTGAGAAATTCGCCGTGTGCCTCCGCAAACCCGCATGTCAGCGCCTGCGGCAGGCGCTGGTTCTCCTGACGGATGACGCGCATACGGGGCTCCCCGGCGGCGTATTCGCGCAGGATCTCGGGAGTATCATCGGTCGAACCGTCATCGACGGCAATCAGCTCGAAGTGGGTGTATGTCTGCTGGAAAATGCTGTCCAGCGCTTCTTCAAGAAAGGCAGCTCCGTTATACACCGGCAGCACGATAGATACCAATCCCGATTGGGATGGGCAGCGCAGTTGGGCCAGATCCTGTGGAAAGACGCTGCGCCGCCGGCGTAGGTAGCTCTCATAAACGAAAGCTCTCCACGACATCTTGCGAGCCGATACCCTGCCGTCTGCCAGGCCCCCCTTGGGTCGAAATGCCCTGGCAGGCCAGGAGAGCACACTGATGCAGCCTCGCAAGGCGTCTTCGCGCCGGCTTCCCGAAGGAGCGATCGCCAGGCGGAACCTGCGGAAGCGCTCGAACTGCTGCCAGGTTTCGCTCTTCTGGATCGCAGTGAGTTTCTGGTCTCGCTCTGCAATCAAATCCGACATCCACATCGCAGTATCGATATTCTGGCGGATTTGCCCCGGAAGCAGCTCAATCCGGGCATGATGGGGCTGCCAGGCGATCTTCCATTTGGCTTCAAATTTGCCTAAATTCGCCCGAAACAGAGTCCAATAAGATTGCAGATCGAGCTTTGAAAAACTGCCTCCGCCGTAGTGATGAACAAAAACGTCCTCGGCGCAGAGAAGCTTAAGGCCAGCCTGGCGAAGACGCAGCGCATAATCGTCGTCCTCGAACATGCCGATGCCGAACCGCTCGTCCAGCGGGCCAACTCGTTCAAAGGTTTCTCTGCGCATGGCCGCGCAGAAGAGAGCCAGCATGGAGATCTCGAATGCCTGCCCGGCATGCGAGCGGGTATACGCCTCGGCAAAGGCATCTACCCCGGCTGGGTCACGATAATCTACGGCAATCCCGGCTTCATTCGAGGCCGAATTGGTTACCGGGCCGACCATACCGATAGTAGGGTCTTCGAGATGGCAGAAGAGCCCATCCAACCAGCCGCGCGTCACGATCGTGTCGTTATTCAAGAAGACCAGGTACTCGCCTTGAGCAGCTGTGGCGCCCTGGTTGTTCGCCCGGGCAAAGCCCTCATTCCGGTCGTTGAGAATAATGCAGACGTTATCGTACTGCTTTTTAAGCTTCTGGAGATACTCTAGGGTACCGTCGCTTGAGCCATTATCTACGACGATGATTTCGTATCCATCTCCCGCCGTCTTTTTCAAGACGCTGCGCAGGCACTGGCGCGTGTAGCTGATCCCGTTATAGGTTAAGACAATGATGCTGGCCTTACAGCTCATAGATGGGTGGCTCCAAGAGCATTATAAGATATAAAGCCAATCAAGGAGAATAAATTGGCGGGCGTTTTTCGCCCGCCAATCTTAAAAATGCAATTTTCATCCAGGGGAGATAGGCTTATTTTGGCGAAAGGTCCAGATGAGCCAAATCTGCGGGAGAGATATAGCCGTAATCGCTCTTCAAGACGGCAGTACGATAACCCTCGAAATTTTCTGTCTTTCCGCCAAAATCATAGACCCGGTAATCGCATTGGATGCCTTTCGCTTGGTCGGTTTCAGTTGTATTGAAATACAGAACGGCGCGCACCTGAGGCTGCTCAGCAAGGTATGCGTAAGCCGAGGCCAGCCACTGGTCTTTCTGCGCCCTGTCAGCCACCCCGTTGGTGGCATATTCGTCGGAGGTTCCGGTCTCGATCAGGAATACCGGTTTGGTGGGTGCCATGGCACGGATCCTGTCCAGGTAGCGGAAGATCTCGTCAGGCTTGGCAGGATTGTTCGGCGGGTTGTACACCTGCTCGGGAGTCAACCAAACCGGCAAGTAATTCGCGTTGTTAACGCAGAAACCGTAGTTGTACGAGCTGAAACCCACCACATCTATCTTGTCGTCTCCCGGATAATAATTTTCAAACTTATTTTCCACCGTGCTCCACCCGTTCGGGGCAAAGACCCAACGGATGGATGCCCGCGGCACCCCGGCGGCGTAAAACCTGTCCTGGACATACTGGTATCCCTGCTTGAACAGGTCCGGGGTCAGGTTCTCGCTGTACTTGCGCCAGCCGCCGTTCATTTCCTGGAAGAGGGCAATGAAAGCAAAACGGTCGCCTCCCTTGTCGACCCAGGCTTTATAGGACTGCGCCCAGGCATCGATCTGCGGGTTTAGCGCTCCATCCAGGATTTGCTGCATGGTATATGTGCTTTCGGTCAGGTTGATAAAAGTCACGTAGCCATTCGCCCAAAATTCCTCCAACCGGGCAGGGAAGGCATTTTCAAACTTGGGAAAGATCTGGACAATGGAAGTATTCCTGCCATCTGGGCTGCCGGTGATCCATTTGTCCATTCCCCGCAGCTCTTCCAGCGTATTGGCGTATACGCCGAGCAAGATCGGCTTTGACGTAGCATTATTAGCCAGCGTCGGCAAATAGATCGCCGTAGCGGTCGCTTCAGCGAGTGGAGCGAGCTGTGCTGTGGGTGTGGCGGCAGATGAAGTTCCGCCGGAGGGATGGGTAGCGCCCGGGTTAATTTGAGACCCGGAAATGCAGGCAATCAGTTGGCTGCTGAGCAGGGCAACGATAAACAAATATCTCAAACGATGTTTTATCAAGCTATTGTTAATAGAGGTGATCGGGAATTTCATTGGGTTACTACATCCTTTCTGATGATTGGGGGCTGCATCCACCGGCACAATTCGCCCAGTACCCTCTTCCCTCCCCACAAAGGGGGGTTCACCGGAAGAGAGAGGACACTTTGCGGCGGATGCCCCATGCGGTTTGGAGCAGTCTCCAAACTCTGCTCCGCTGGATATCTTCGAGTGCGCGCTCTTTTTCGATTAATCTGCCGTTCAATTCATCGACCCAGGTTTGCACCTGCGTTGAAATTCGCCCTATGGTTTGGGCTCTTTGCAGATCATCAGCCTGCCGCGCCTCGTTTCCCTGCAAGATTTGTGCGTAAGCCTCTTTCCAAAGATGAGCATGCGTAGAAATCAGACCATTGGTGGTAAAGTTCTCCCAGGCTGAATTCCCCACTCGCCGGCGAAGGGCCTGATTCTCGACAAGCACTGCCAGATTTTGCTTCCATTCATCTAACGAGGATACCAGAAATCCGCTGGCGCCATGCTCGACGACACTTTCATAAGGCGCCACCCGGCTGTAAACACCGGGCACCCCGAGGGCGCTGTACTCGAAATATTTGATCGAGCTCTTACAACGGTTGAAGGGTGTATCCTGGAGGGGGGCAATAAAGATATCAACTTTTTCCTTCAGGAAAGCATCCACGAATTTTGGGTAATTTCTCTGGTCGAACTGTTTCCAGAGTACCTGTGGAAGGTAAGAAAGCACTGCCGGGGGTTGGGCGCCCATGAACAAAAGCTGAACCTTATTTCCATATTGCTGCGCCACCCATTCCAACGCAGGGGCAATCAATTCCAGATCTGGCCGGTGGGTATCGGAGCCCATGTACCCGATCACGACCGGGTCGTTTGCCTGGTTTCCATCCGGCCGGGAGGTCTTCCACAAAGTATCGGGGAGGAAATTGGGCAGCAGGTAGATATGCGGGTTGAACGGACGCAGGTAGGCGCATAAAGCTGGAGACGTAGCCGTAACCGCATCAGCTTCTGCGATT
This sequence comes from Chloroflexota bacterium, assembly GCA_023381565.1. Classification (GTDB taxonomy): domain Bacteria; phylum Chloroflexota; class Anaerolineae; order Anaerolineales; family Anaerolineaceae; genus JAMCRR01. The sequence continues at coordinate 48,011 of JAMCRR010000187.1, read as the reverse complement.
GCTCGCAACATGGGAAAAGCCGCCTGCGAATAATAATGGATGCCACGATCGGGGTGATCGGGGGGTAGCTCCAGCAGCAGATCGTCGATCTCGTAAACAACCGGCTTGCCTTCGCGGCGCGCCCGCGAGGTGACCTGATCGTAAGCCTCAGCATAGCGCGGAAAATCGCGCTGGATAACGACCAGATCTGCGCAGGAAACCGCTTCCAGATCTACCCGGTCGTAATCGCCGCCACGCATGAACTGCAAACCCGCCTGCTGCAGTGGGGCTGTCAATCGCAAGATCGCCAGAGAGTGTTCCCAGGGATATGCCGTAAAACCAGCCACCATCCGTGGCTCGCTGCCTGCGTGTTGGGGCTGTCCGCTCACCCTGCCTCCCGATCCATGGCCATGTGCAGCGCATGTTGCCAATGCGGCAGGCGCAGGCCAAAGACCTGCTCGAACCGGCTGCAGTCCAATGAAGAAAAGCGCGGGCGGCAGGCAGGAGTGGGGAATTCATCCGTCTGTGCCGGTAGAATGGCTTCGACAAGCTGCTCGTCTTTCCGCGGATCATTCTTAAGAATCTCTTGCGCCCATTCCAGCCTGCTGGCGCTGCCCGATCCCGCAAGATGATAAATCCCTGCCCTGGCGGAGATGAAGCTGTAGGGGTCTTTTCCACTCATCGCCAGAACCTGGGCAGTCGCTTCAGCCAGCATCCTCGCCCATGTCGGGCTACCCACCTGATCCGAGACTATGCGCAACCGCGGTTGCTGGCGCGCCCACTGCAGCACCTTGGTCACAAACCCGCCCGCGCGGGTGCTGTAGACCCAACTCGTGCGTAAGATCAGGGATGCTCCGCCTGCCTTGAGTACAGCCAGCTCCCCGTTGAGTTTGCTGCGCCCGTACGCGTTGATCGGATGAGGCGCATCGTTCTCGGTGTATGCGCTGCCTTTCACGCCGTCGAAGACGTAATCGGTAGAATAATGGATGAAAACCGCTCCCTGGGCGCGAGCTGCTTCTGCCAGCGCACCCGGAGCCTCCGCATTGACCGCTTCGGCAATCTGCGGCTCGCTTTCCGCCCGATCCACGGCGGTGTAAGCCGCGGCATTGACCACGACTTCAGGATGAGTTTGCTCGATGGCCTCCATCAAGCCGCCCGGAGTGCTGAAATTAACCTCCGGATAATCCAGAGCCGTGATCTCCCCCAGCGTCGCCAACGATCGCTGCAGTTCCCAACCAAGCTGCCCGTTCTTCCCAAACAGCAGGATTCTCACACTTCGATTTCCTTGAGCAAACGCCTCAGATAATCCCCATAGCCGTTCTGGGTCATTTTTGTCACCTGTTCGCGCAGCTTTTCCGCGGGGATATAGCCCATGCGCAGGGCAATTTCTTCCGGGCACGAGATCATCATTCCCTGCCGCTCCTCCACCGTTTGGACGAAGTTGGCGGCCTGGAGCAGCGATTCGTGCGTCCCGGCGTCCAGCCAGGCCACACCCCGGCCAAGCGTTTGGACACGCAGCTTTCCCTGATCCAAATACAGGCGGTTTAGATCGGTAATTTCGAGCTCGCCGCGCGGCGATGGAGTGAGCTGCTTGACCAACCCAACCACATGCTCGTCGTAAAAATACATGCCCGGCACTGCATAGTTGGACTTCGGGTTAGCAGGTTTTTCTTCAATGCTGAGCGCACGGCCGGCGGCGTCGAATTCCACCACCCCATAGCGCGCCGGATCGCGTACCGGGTAAGCAAAGATCACCGCGCCTTCAGACAGCTGGGCCGCCTGCTGTAATACACTCGAGAGGCCTTGCCCGTAAAACAGGTTATCGCCCAGGATTAGAGCCGCTTTCTCGCCGGCGATAAAGCGTTCCCCCACCATGAAAGCATCTGCCAGGCCGCGGGGTTCGGCCTGTTCGGCGTATTCGAAGCAAAGCCCCCACTGCTCGCCAGATCCCAACAGACGGTAGAAGAGGGGGAGATCTTCGGGAGTACTGATAACCAGGATCTCCCGGATTCCGGCCAGCATGAGCATCGAGAGAGGGTAATACACCATTGGTTTGTCATACACCGGGAGAAGCTGCTTGCTGATGGAGTTGGTCAGGGGATAAAGGCGAGTGCCTCGACCACCAGCCAGGATGATGCCTTTCATCTTTGGCCTCCTCGAGCTGCATAATTTTTTTCCAGCCAATCCTGATAATCGCTCCTGCTGCTGATTGCCTCCACCCAACCGGGGTTCTCCAGGTACCATTTGATTGTCAGGCGCAGGCCGGTTTCCAGGGATTGGCGCGGCTCCCAACCCAGTTCGCTGCCAATCTTCTCGATATTCATATCGTAGCGCCGGTCGTGCCCGGGCCGGTCAGCCACATATTGGATCAGCTGATCGTGTGGAAAGAATTCCGAATCGGGCTGCACTTCATCAAGGATTCTACAGATCTGGCGAACCACTTCCAGGTTGGTGGGCTGGTTGTTCCCGCCGACGTTATAGGTTTCGCCGGATTTTCCATTGAGCAGCACCCGGTAGATCGCCTCACAGTGGTCTTCCACGTACAACCAATCGCGCACCTGTTTTCCATCCCCGTAGATGGGCAGAGGCTTGCCGCGAACTGCATTCAGAATAGTCAGGGGAATCAGCTTTTCAGGAAACTGGTAAGGGCCGTAATTATTCGAGCAATTGGTAATCGTGACCGGCAGCCCGTAGGTTGTGGCGTAAGCGCGCGCCAGGTGATCGCTGGAAGCTTTCGAAGCTGCATACGGCGAGCGCGGGGCATAGGGAGTACTTTCGCTAAAGGCCGGCTCACCCGGTTTCAGGCTTCCGTAGACTTCGTCGGTAGAGACGTGGTGGAAACGCGCACCCTCCGGTGCAAAGCCACCCTCGTTCAGCCAGATCTGCCGGGCAACATCCAGCAGGGTAAATGTCCCCACAATGTTCGTCTGGACGAACTGCTCTGGACCCAGGATAGAACGGTCCACGTGGCTTTCAGCGGCAAAATGGACAACTGTATCTATCTGATGGTGACGGAAGATCCCCTCGACCAGCGCCCGGTCAATAATATTCCCATTGACAAAGATGTGCCGGCTCTCATCGGGCAGACCCTTGAGGTTCTCCGGGCTGCCGGCGTAAGTGAGGGCGTCCAAATTGATCACCCGTACGTCTGGCTCTGCCCTCAATAAATAGCGCACGAAATTCGAGCCGATAAAGCCTGCCCCACCGGTCACCAGGACGTTTTTCATGCGCTCACCCTGTCAACCCTTTGTAATCATCCGTTCTCAATCGAACAGCTCCGCATCACGCAACGGTTTACCGCAGGCATCTTTTGGCGATAAGACCGGGTCCTGCCCGGCCAGCAGCGGCCAATCGACGCCCAGTTCCGGGTCGCGCCACAGCAGGCAGCGCTCCCATTCGGGCGCATAGTAATCTGTGGCTTTATAAAGCACCTCGGCCCATTCGCTCAAAACGTAAAAGCCATGGGCGAAGCCGGGGGGTACCCAGATCTGCAGCTTATCTTCGGCCGAAAGCCGGATACCCAGCCATTTGCCCAAGGTAGGCGAACTGCGCCGTAAATCCACTGCCACATCGTAGATCTCGCCGGAGATCACCCGCACCAGCTTGCCCTGCGCCTGGCGGATCTGGTAATGCAGACCGCGTAGAATACCCTGCTTCGACCCGGAGTGGTTATCCTGTACGAAGGCGGCATCGATACCCGCCTGAGCAAACTGGTCAGCCCGGTAGGTTTCCATAAAGAAGCCGCGTTCGTCCCCAAACGCGTTGGGCTCGAGCAGGAGGACGCCGGGTAGAGATGTGGGGGTAAACTGCATTTGATTTCCTGAAACCTCAAATCGGTCGGGCGTAATAGCTGATCTGGGTAATGATGGACAAAACGTCTAAGGCTATAAATGAGCCTAGAAATAGACCTGCGTATAGCAGCCGATTTATTTTCAATTTTTCGCCTAAAAACGAAAAGGCGCTTATCCAACCCATATCAATCAGCAATATTGTCGAAAAGATTACCGGATAAGCGTAACGAGCTACAGGATACCAAATTACTCCATATTCGGCAAGGTACCCCGACCCGCGCGGTAAGGCTACCCCCCAGACGATTGCCGCTGCGAAAGTTACGAAGAGCAGCCCACCTCTATTAACCTGGGATTTGCGCCAGAAAAGATGGAGCAGCCCGAATCCCAAGCCCAATCCGCTCAAGATGAGTAAGAGGCGGTACGGGTGCCGGCCGGTCAGGGTGATATTCCCCCAACCAAATACCGCCCAGAAGGAACGCGCCATCCTGCCTGCCGACCCAATGAAATACCACCCGGCTCCCTTCCAATCGCTCAATTGAGCCAGGATGGTCGATAGGTTCGCTTCGAACTGGGCCGGTGTATGCTGGTCCAGCCAGCTTCGAATAGTAACCCAATTCACCTCTGCAGAAGGGTTGCGGATCAGGTTGACAAACGATGCGCCGCCCCAGGTCCCGGTTTGTAGATCTGTGTCCGAAAAACTTGGCGGAGGATCGCCGGAGTGATCTCCAGGCGCCAGCACCAGACCGTCATAATAAACCGTCACAGGATTTTCTGTCGCCTCAACATCCGGGTAGATCGTCACCCAGGCGGGGCCGTTTTGGTCTGGGAAGGGAATATTCTGGCTAAAAAAGGTTGGTTTTGTTCCGACCTTAAATTCCTGCCCCGAATACTGTTTTCCTGAGTAAATACCAATCCTAGGCGGGTATGCGTTTACCGGGGCGCTGGCCCATACCCAGCCTCCAATCGTTACTTCCTGACCTTTCAATTTCGAAATCACGTTGGACGGAAGGAATTGAAGGATCCTTTCACCCGGGCCAGATGGCACCTGAATGGCATATCTTCCGAATGGGGCGATGGCGCTGGCTGTACGAAATTGCGCGGATTGACCTGAGATCGGGACCCAGTCCAGAGGTTGGCCTGTGGTAAAGACCCCGAGGATAACGATGACTGCCCCCAACGCCAAGCCTCCCCAGAAAACCCTTGGATGGCGGGGCTTAACTAAGGCTATCCATAAGACTAAACCCGCGAAGGGGGCTGCTAGGTAGACGGTACTTTTCGTCAAGATGCACACGGCGGTGATTGCCATCAAAACCATCAGCCTGCGGAGGTTAAAGCCTCGAATAATGATCCGCAGTGAAATCCACAGGAAAAACGTGAAACCGGCGACAGCAGCCGTGTCGTTATTCACCGAGGTCATCAAATCCGCGAAACTGGGCACCAGCGCAAGCGTCGCGGGCACGATCCACCGCAAAACGCTGCCAGGAGGTGTGATTTCGCGCATGCACAGCCAGGCAGCCACAAGGGTCAGCAAAAAGAATCCGAGAGAAACGAGTCGCGCCGCATGCAGTTGCCCGTTAATGCTTACCCCGCGCATCAGGCGTAGAGGCAGGGAGGCGGCAAAATAGTAGAGAGGAGGATCTCCAACTTGAGCATAGCCGATCCAATTTGGGTCGGGTTTTACCTGATCGATTTCCTGTCCGGTTCGGCGCGAATAAAAACCGCTGGACACCAACGAGGCTGATATCTGGCTGCGGACCGATTCATCGTATTCGCCTGCCTGAGGCCAGCTGGACCAGTTAGCGGCCATCCAGACGTACTCGAAATGGCCGGGCTCGTCGTAATGCTCCCATGGGGGGACAGTGTAAACATAGATGATGCCATGAATCAAGCCCGCCCCGAGAATCAAGAACAAAGGCAGGGCTTTCTTCCAGGTCAACCCAGACAAAAATGCCACCCTTAATAAGCTCCCTTGCGCATCAGCACAACCCAAGCGGTTTTAAACAAGATACGGAGGTCCAGCCAGATAGAATAATTCTGAAGATAATATAGATCTTCATCAGTGTGCAGGTGCATGGGTTTGTCGCTGCGACCGTTGATTTGCCACCACCCGGTGATGCCTTGCGGGATGGCAAAACGCCGTCGCTGCCACTGCTCGTATTTATCGACCAGATAGGGCAATTCAGGCCGCGGACCTACCAGGCTCATTTCCCCGCGGAACACATTAATTAACTGAGGTAGCTCATCCAGGCTGGTGCGGCGTATGAATCGCCCCACTCGCGTCACCCGTGGGTCCTTGATGCGCTTGTCCTGCATAATTTTCCCATTTTCGTCCACCCTCTCGACCGGGTTATTCAGGCGCTCCGCATCAACCACCATCGATCGAAATTTGTACATATCGAAAATACGGCCGTTTTCACCGACCCTCTCCTGCCGGAAGACCACCGGTCCGGGGCTGTCCAACTTGATTGCCAGAGCAATCAAACCGCCGATCGGTATGGCGAATGGCAGAGAGACCAGCGAGATGACGATATCAAAAAATCGTTTGATCATGCGGTCATAATCGTTGATCGCCGGGGCGCGCAAGTCAATCATCGGTATCCCGGCCAATTCCTCCATGGATGCCCGATTTAATGCCAGAGAGAAATAATCGGGTACAACCCATACTTTTACAGGTAAATCGTGCAGTTCCGTGACCAGTTCATTCGTAGTTTGATAAGCCCGCTGCGGCAGCGCCAGCACGACATCATCGATCAGGTGGTTCTGGATGACATCTCGGGCTTGTTCTAAACCCCCCAGGATTAAACCGTTCGAAGCCTGCTTCTGGGGATTGTCGTCTAGAAATCCGATGAGCTTCAACCCAAAATCACCATATTGCTCGATTTGCTCTTTTAACCGGAGGCCTACCTCCCCTGCCCCTACGATCAGCACACCGCGATCCTTGATGCCTGCCGCGCCTCGAAAATGGATAAGGGAGCGAAACGCCAGGCGCAGGCAGAGCTGAAATAGATAGGTTTGTACGATGAAATAGAGATAAAAAAAGCGGGAGACATCTCTGTAGCTGATATAGAGAAAGCCTGCCAGAGATACCCCGGCAATCGCAGACGCCAGGGTAAACCTGGTGATTTCATCTCGAAGCAGCAAGAAGCGGCGAATATCATAAACCGAAAATAGCATCATCACGAGCACCCACATCAGCGTAAAGATGATATAGAGGGGGCCGGGGATGGAGTAGGGATTCTGGACTTCTGCAATAAAGGAGAGTGAGTTCAGGAATGGGCGAATATAAACGGCTAACCTGAGAGATAAGACAACGATTAGTCCATCCAGGAAGATGAGTAAGAGGGCGAAATCAACTGAGAAACGCCTAACCATCGCTACCCTCAAATGGATCTGTGTGCGGTAAAATCCCTAGTTTTTGTTGAACGAGGTAGTAACCAAATACAAAGTTACCGATCAGGTAACGGCGCCATTTGCCGCGCGGGTCCATCGCCAGCCGCCATAACCATTCTAACCCAAGTGCATTCATTCGGGGTGGAACGCGTGCTTCCTCTCCGGCAACATAATCGAACAGCGCCCCAACGGTCCAGCAAACGGGCGCATCGATCTCGCTGCGGTGAGCCGATACCCATTTTTCCTGCAACGGGGTGCCCCTGCCAATAAACACGATTTCGGGTTTGAGCCTCGTAATCTCTTCGAGAACCCCGCTCTCACTCTTCTCGGAAAAAAATCCATCTGCAGCGCCAACCACCCTCAGCCCTGGAAATTGTGCAGCCAGCCGTCCGCATGCTTTGCGAGCAATCCCCGGCTTGCCTGCGATGATATACATCCCCAGCCTCTCTGCCTCAGCAATTCGACAAAAATCATAGATCCAATCTGCGCCTGTTGCTTTTTTGATCGAGCAACGCGATCCAAGGAATCGGGAAGCCCAAACGACGCTGATCCCATCGGCATAAAGGAGATCTCCATGATTTAAAATCTCGCAATATTCACGGTCCTTACGAGCGATATTGAGGCAATGCGCATTAACATAATAAATGGAGCGCTGCCGGGGCTCTCTTGCCCAGCACAATGCCTGCCGGAGAATCCTGCCGGCGTCGACACAGTGTACATTCACGCCGAGAATATTTATCCTGTCGGGATTAGCTGCGCCTTCTTCTATCATAACTTGGCAGGGATCGCAGGTTTTACACCCATCAACCAGATAAAGGATAAACCGAACACGATCAAAGGGATCAAGACAATGCCATGCAGCAAGATGCCGAAGCTCAATGCCTGAGCTGAACCGACCGCGAAAAAGGAGAGCGCCAGGACACAAGCATATTCAAATATCCCCACATTCCCCGGGATCGAGGGAATGGAAATTCCAACCTGCAGCAACATCAGCACCAGTATCCAGGCAAACCAGGGCAGTTGGAGATTTAAAGCAAGCAGGGTGACCCCATTCGTCAGGACGGCAATTCCCCAAATCAAAGCTGAAATCCCCATGATCTTAAACAGATCCCAGCGGCTTTTCAGTACGAGGAGACTGGCCATCCCGGGCTCTAATCTGGACAAAATCGGCGCTTGATACTTGCTCGGGAGTTTCTTAATGATCTTTTCAATCAATCCCAGAAAGAAATTCATTCGCAGCGTCAATAAGATGACGATTAAAATTGCCAATACAGTAATCGCAGTCAATGAATAAGCAGACTTCGCGATCCATCCCGGTAAAGGAATTAACAACAAAGTCAATATGAAAAATACCGCGTAGAAGAGCAGGTCGAACACTTTTTCAATGATCACAGTCCCCAAAACGAAAATCCCCCCGGGTCCCTGCCGGCCCACCAGGTAGGCCCGGCTGAGATCGCCTACCCTGGCCGGATAGATATTGTTTAGAAGCTGGCCGACCACGATATTCATAAACAGATTGGGAATGCGGAGAGTCTTTCCCTTCGAGCCAAGAAGAGTTCTCCATCGCCAGGTTTTCGCTATGAAAGACAGCATGACACATACCAATGCCAGCCCTATGTAACGCCAATCAGCTTTAATAAACGAACCCAAAACATCTTGAAGGCTAACATCCTTGAAGACCAGGTACAGGGAGAATCCACTGATCATCAGGCTTATACCATATCGGAAATACTTGCTCGATATAACCTTTCCACTGACCGCTTTCAACTCAATGATCAATGGGAATTGACAGCCTTTCTGCTTGCGATTCGTTGTTCCCGCATGGACGATATTAAGTAGATCACGGAAGCCAGGGTTAAAACCCCCCACAACCCTCTCTCAAGCCACGACCTGCTGCTTGTGGACATTCCAATAAAAAACAGGCATTGCCCCCATAAAATCCCTAGTGATGAGAAGACTTTTGTTTTTTTAGTCAATTCATGGCTGTGATTTGCACTGGCAAAACTGTGCAAGCTGAGAGCAGCCAGAAGGATGGCTAACCCCAGAATCCATAGTCCATTTGTCAGCACCATCCAGCTATCAATCATTTTACAATTTCCAGCTGCCTTTTAGAATAGTGATCATTTCGCTTCATGTAGACGTTCCAGGCAGCTACAGGCAAAGCCCAAAAGACCCACACCAGCACAGCCGGTCGGACCATGCCCCAGGTCACTGCGTCGGTCATGCCATGCAGCAACAGAGCCACCTGACCACAGAGAACCCCTGCGCCAATGCCATACGCCCAGCCATCCTTGTTCAACCTGCCGGCCGAAAATAACTGCCACGCGCAATATGAGATCAGCAGCCAAATTGCCAGCCAGGCAATTAATCCAGGGAGGCCCAAATCGACACTAACCTGAAGGAGTAGATTATGGGCATGGGGCACTGCTCCAGGTGAATAGGAAGATAACGGGTATAACGGGTCACCCACCGGGCCAAACAAGCCCATACCGATCCCGGTGAGTGGGAAATCATGAATGATGGAGATTGCCCGCGACCAGATCTCCAGCCTGCCTTCTGTCGTGCCGATAATGCTCGACGGAAAAGACAACATGCTCAATAATCGCGTAAAACCAATCAGAATAATCGCTAACGCTGCCCCCAGGCTTGATATTACTATCCATATCCATCCCCGTTTCCATAAAATGGCAATCAAACCAATCAGTGAAATTACCAGAGCGATCATCGCTCCGCGAGATTGGGTCAAGATTAGGATTGCGGTCATGGTGGCAATCGAGACCCCAAAAACTATCTTTTCAATATATGATAAGGCCCGCCAATTAACGATCAAAATGCCGGACACCAGGGGCACTATAAATACCAGATAGCCCGCCAGGACATTGGCGTTGATTGCATCAGAAATCAAATGAGGGATCTCGCCCAATAAACCGGCTGGCATAAATGGGATTTTTTCGAAGCCCCAATTTACACTGAACACCCCTGCGCCGGTTAACGCTATTCCAACCAGAGCAAACCCATAGCCAACCAGCTTAACCCTACCCGCCGATTTTACCCAATTGACGATCGTATAGAAAAAGGAAACTCCGACAAACAAACGCAGCGCCTGCGTCAGGGTGATTTGCATATCCGTCGTCACCCACAGGGTGACCGGGATCATTAACAACAATAAACCAACTGCCCAATCGATGGGGGTTCGCAGAGAAAAGGTTCCCAACACCAGACGCCGCAGAAGCCAGAAGCAGAGTGCTGCGATCGCCGCAAACGGAAGCAGCCGCTCGACGAGCACGCTCCCGGCGACGAACGCGCCCATGATCCATATTTCGTTTGAAGCCAGAAAAGCAGCGCTTTTTTGAAACCGGTTGCGAAGTTCGCTCAATGGCTTCCTTTGCCCATTGCCGCCATCGTTTTCCGAACAGACTGGACTACCAGCTCAACCGCTTCGTCGGTCATGGTGGGGTAGAGCGGTAAAGTCACTTCCCGTGCAGCTGCTGCCTCGGTAACCGGCAGGGAAATTCCCAGATAGCGCTTTTGATAATAAGAAAAACCGTGAATCGATGGGTAATGGATGCTCGTTTGAATCCCCTCTTCGCGCAGGCAGTCAATGAAATATTTTCGGTCCGCCCCCTCGGGGAGAATGATCGGGAAGATATGGTAGGATGGGCTCCCCTCCACCTGGCTGAAAGGCAAGACCAATCCAGAATTGCTGAATTCCTGCCAGTAATGACGGGTGATCTCCCCCCGGCGAGCGTTGCTTCCGGCAAGCTTCTTGAGCTGCACCCGCCCCAGAGCCGAACGGATCTCGTCGATGCGGTAGTTGTAACCAAGGTCAACCACGTCATACGAATACGCATGGCCCTGGTGGCGGTCCCAGGTCAGCGTGGTCATGCCGTGAGAGCGCAAGGTGCGCACTTTGGCAGCCACATCCTCACGATCGGTAACCAGCATCCCGCCTTCTCCGGTGGAGAGGTTTTTATTTGAGAAGAAGCTGAAACAGCCCGCATCGCTCCAGGTCCCGAGGGATCTGCCCTGGATAGAGGCGCCTGGTGCATGGGCAGCATCTTCGATCAAGAACAGGTTGTGCTTCCTGGCAACGGCGGCAATTTCTTCAATCCTGCAGGGATAGCCCCCGTAATGCATCACCATTATGGCGCGCGTGCGGTGAGTAATCTGGCGTTCGATAGCCTCCGGAGAAATGGTCAATTCGTCGAGCCCGATAATATCCGCAAAACGGACGTCTGCGCCAGTATACAGTACCGCATTGGTGGTTGCCACAAAGGTCAGGGAAGGAGCGATAACCTCGTCTCCGGGTCCAATCCCCAGGCCAAGGCAGGCAAGGTGCAGCGCAACCGTAGCGTTCGAAACGGCAAAAGCGTATTTCACCCCTTCAGCTTCGGCAAACTCCTTCTCGAATTCCTGGGTCACTGCTCCCATGGTCAGCCAGCGGCTGTGCAAGACGTCGCTTACCGCCTTTTCTTCTTCATCGTCAAAATTCAGATCGGCTAAGGGGACTCTCCATTCCATGTCATTCTTCTCCCAATATTTTCGGACGTAGCACCTCGAAATCTTGTACGGCTTGTTCGTAATCGTCCTGCCGGCCAAGATCCTGCCAGTACCCCTGGTATGGGTAGCCCATCACCTTTTCTTTTCCCTCGATCATCTTGAGAACCAGGTCTGGGAAATCCAGGTATTGGTTATAGGGAATATATTTCAAGACTTTCGGCTCAAAAACGTAGATGCCCATGCTTACCTGGAACTCGTAAGTCGGTTTTTCCAGGTAGCCATTTATCAGGTTATTCTTGCCATCAAGCTGGATTACTCCCAGGTCAACCTTTACCTGCCGGGTATACATGGCAATCGTCGCAGTTGCGCCTGAAGCGCGGTGGCTCTGGATCAGATCGCCAAATTTAAGATCGGTTAACACATCCCCATTGGTGACCATGAAGGTGTCGTCCAACCCATCGAGGAGAGAAAGGGGTCCGGCAGTTCCCAGGGGCTGGTCTTCGTAGCTGTAACAAATCTTTAGATCGAGCTGGGCGCCGTCCTGGAAAAACGCTTTCAATAAGCCGGCAAGGTGGCCAACCGTGAGGTAGACTTCATCAATCCCGGCGCGTTTCATCTGCCGCAACAATATTTCCAATATCGGAATGTCGCCGATCGGCATCAACGGTTTCGGAAGTATTTTTGTATAGGGCGCCAGACGCGCCCCTTTGCCCCCGGCCAATACCACTGCTTTCATACCCGCTCCTCCAACGCTTCAATGGAATTCATGCTATATGGAGATGCTCAAAACCTGTCTTAGATCTGGTAATTTGTCGGCTGATATAGGTTGAGATGGTCCGAGATCCAGGCAATCGTGCGGGTTAATCCTTCCTTGATCGGGACAACCGGCTCCCAACCGAGCTTTTGCCGCGCCAGACGATTGTCGGACAGAAGCCGTTGGACCTCGCTCTTCTCGGGTCGCAGGCGGGATGCATCGGTGACGACCTCGACCTCCCTGCCCACGAGTGACACGATCTCCTGCGCCAGGTCTCCCACCCGGATTTCCGTTCCGGTCCCCAGGTTGAAGGTTTGGCCTTCGACCCCTGGCGCTTGAGCGACCTTGAGGAACCCATTCACGGTATCCGAGACGTAGGTGAGATCGCGCCGGGTCTCCAGGTTCCCCAGGCGGATGACCTGCTGTGTGAGCGCCTGAACGACGATCGTAGGAATCACCGCCCGCGCCGATTGCCTGGGCCCATAGGTGTTGAACGGCCGGAGCGTAACCACAGGCAGATCGTAGGACCGATAAAAGCTCTCCGCCAGCTTATCAGCGCCGATCTTGCTGGCGGAATACGGCGACTGTCCTTGCAGAGGGTGCTCCTCGTCAATCGGGACACGCAGGGCAGTCCCATATACCTCGCTGGTGGAAGTGTGCACCATGCGCTCCACCCGTGCTTCACGAGCGGCAAGAAGAACGTTCATCGTTCCAATGATGTTCGTCTCGACCACTTCGCTGGGGTGCACGTAAGAATACGGAATGGCGATCAGCGCTCCCAGGTGGAAAACAAGCGAGGCGCCTTCGATAGCCTGCCTCACCGTAGGGAGATCTCTCAAGTCTCCTGCTATGATCTGGATTTGTGCAAGAACATCTGATTCCAGCAAGGAGAGCAGCCCCGGGTCGCCGCGCGAGTTGTAGCGGACAAACGCCCGAACCTTCGCTCCTTGATGGACAAGCGCTTCGACCAGATGGCTGGCAATAAAACCGCCTGCACCCGTGACGAGTACAGGCCTGTCCTGCCAGAATTGAGCTGTAGAAGGTCGTTCTTCTAATTGCAATCGTTTGGTCATGGGCCTGAGATTATTTCCCTTCGCTGGCAGAGGTCATCGCTTCGACCGGAGACTGATTTTGCCTGACCGGAATTTGAAGCTGTTTCTCCAGCGCGCACAACCGGTCTCTGGCTGCCGCCAGGTCGCCCTCCGCGAGGAATGCGTCAATTTCCTCGAGCGACTCTCTCAATTGATCGGGCTGAATTTTTAGCCCGGTAAATTCAGTGGATTGTGAAAGCGAACCTTCCATCTGATCATCCACCTCCCCGTTTCCATTGGAAGGGGATCCCTGGGACACGGCGTTCATCATGGCCAACAAATCGGGCATCATGACGACCTGAGCGGAAGTATTGGCGCATATTTCCAACAAAGCCTGGCGGTCTGCCGATTTAATATTGTGGATGGCAAATACCAGGATGCCGATGTCCTGCTTTTCGACCAGGCGAGGGATATCTTCTCTGCGCCCCAGCACCGGCACCCCCTGCATGCGGGTGCCTTGCTTATACAGGTCGTCGTCGACAATTCCCACAACGTGGAATGCATTGATCTGGTCGCCATTGTTCAAGAACCAGGCCATGAACTGCCCTGCCGCTCCCCCGCCGATGATAAGCACTTTCTCGCGCGCCATCCAGGCGCCGCCACGGCCTCGCAGCCAGCGGTACGCCAGCCCGCTAAGCAGCCGGGCGCGGAATCGCACAACCACAAACCCAAACAGCGCCAGGGCAGAGGCGATCATAACCATCGCCGGGGGCAGGAAACCGGTTGTTCCCGGGTAGAGGATATCCGGCTGTGTGCCAATCCACCAGTTCAATAACAACGATAATCCCGAGGCTATCACTGCAGGCAGGACCAAATCCCAGACGTCGGATGAGCTGGCCTTCGACCAGGTGATACGGTTCGCCCCCAGGATGGCTCCGGTGAGGCTGAATATCAGCGAAAAACCCAGGGCCGCCAGCACCGCCCGGGTCCAGCCCACGTCCAGGACGGCAAAGGACCGCCACAGCCCTCCGGTGATGCCAAAGGCGATGAACGTTACCAGCAGGTCGATCGCGAACCAGCTCACATATCTCCGCATGACCCGCGAGACGGGACCCAAGAACAGCAATTCTTCCGGGGGTGCATAGGTGTCCAATTTAGGCAGCAGCACCAAAAAAGTCCAGAATAGAATATCCAGGTCCAACCAGACTGACCGGTTGCGGACGTAAAGCTGGTCCAGACGCAGTTTGCTGGGCAAGATCTTTTCCAGGTAGGTGTGCATCACCTGCCCGTTCTGCAGCAGGGTCTCTTCATTCCGATAAAGGACCGAAGCCGGGCTGGTAATTCCCGGTCGTACCGATAACACCTCCTCGCGCACGTCTTCAGGCCATTTCTGCACGATCTCGGGGTCTTCGGGGCGCGGCCCAACCAGGCTCATATCGCCTTTCAGCACGTTCCAAAACTGCGGCAGCTCGTTGAGCTTGGTATTGCGCAGCCAGCGGCCCAGGGGCGTGACCCGCGGATCATCCTGAGCGGTGACCCGGGGACCCTCATCTGACGCCGGCTCTTCGAACATGGTGCGGAATTTCAGAATGTTGAATTCGCGACCCCGCAGGCCCATCCTCCGGCCGCGATAGTACACCGGTCCGGGGGTATCGTTTTTCACCAGGATCGCGATGACGGCAAACACCGGGGCCGTCAGGATTATTCCCAGGGCAGAAACCGTGATATCCATCAAGCGCCGCACAAAGCGGTCGATCGGCCGGCTGACCGCCCGCGTGATAGCGTTGGGCCGGACGTATTCGGAAGAAGCCAGCTTATCGATCGTCTTGAACATGCTTGGATAGAGTCAAGTTTACCGGTCAGGTACAGGTTGAGAACGGATTACAGCCAGGTAATGGCTGTTCAAGAGACTGATTTTTTCTAACAATAAAGCCAGGATCCAGGAAACAGGCGCCAGGCGGCGGGCAACAGGCGGCGCCAGGGTAACCTTATGAAAATCGAATCGGCACCCGGGGAATAACCTGCGGATCTCTGCCGGGCGAATGCCGCGGGTTTGCTTGTTGGTTGGGTTCAGCCAGAAGTCGTACCACAGGATCATCCCCCCGGGCTTGAGCACCCGCAGCATCTCCGATGCGATCTTCATCTTGATTGTATCATCGAATATCGAGGTGAAGACGGTGTACTGCAGAACCAGGTCATAAAAATGGGATGGCAGGGGCAGAAACTGCCCGTCGGCGCAGAGGATCGGAGAGCCGGGAAGATGCTGGTGAGCATCCCTCAATCGGGCTGGCAAGAGATCTACCCCGTGGGTATTTTCGGGATGCGCCCCAAAGCTGTGATATTCGAGCAAGATGCCCCCGGTTCCGCAACCCACCTCTAAGATATCGAGAGGGTCGAGGGGATAAAAACCGTTCTCCCGCAGCAGCTTCAAGGTCAGGCGCTGGCGCTGCTGGCTGATGAATAAATTGGCAGTATTGAAGGGAGAATAGAGATCGCTGGCAGCCAGCCGGTCCTTGCGGCTGGCATATTCTGCCCTCAGGCGGTCCAGATCAGAGGCAGGCTCAGGCTGTGCGCTCATACGCAATCCAGGAATTTACGCGCCAGGTATTGGTAATCGTGGTTTTGCACGACGTACGCCTTTCCCTTGAGCCCCATCTCTTTCCTCTCTCCAGGTGTCATTTGCATCAACCGGCGCACCGCATCCGCGATGGCGGCTGGATCCTCAGCGGGAACCGACACGCCGCACCCGCTTTCCAGGACCAGATCATTGCCGGCTTCGATCGAGTGCAGAACCGGTTTGGCTGACATCATGTAATCCAGGAGCTTATTCGGGCTGACTCCAAAACGGAATAGCGACTCGCTTTTTAATCCAATATACAGTGCATCCATTTCGTTCAGCAGCGCCGGAACCGCCGCTTTCAACACCGGAGGCAGGAAGACAACGTTGGTCATGCCGCGTTCGCTGACCATTTTTTGGAGATTGGCTTTTTCACTTCCTTGCCCGACGAGCACGAAAGCCACCGGTTCATCCTGCAGCAGTGACCCGGCATCCACCAGGGATGAAAGCGCGTTCGCCAGCCCGTGCGCCCCGGCATAGCCCACCAGGAATCTCCCCTGCTGGTGCAGCTGCCGTATCGCTTGCGCATGTTCCTCGGGCAGGGGTTTGCCCCCCTGTTTCCATCCGTCCACATCGATCCCATTCGGAATATACACAAACTTGCCGTCGCTCAATCCGTGTTCGCGCATATGGGCTTCGGCTTTGGGCAGCATGCATACTACCCGGTCTGCGTTGCGGTAGGCGTAATTCTCAGCTCGTTGCAGCAGCAGGATATACGGATGGTAGCGAGATATCCCCCCCAGCTCGATAGGGGATAACGGCCAGAGATCGTGCACCTCAAAAACAAGCCGCGCCCCGGCCTGCGTGGCAATCCGCCGCGCCGGGTAAATATCCAAGGGATGGGTGGACGAGGCGATCACGATATCAGGCTTGCAACCCTGGATGATTTGCTGCCGGAAGCGGTACACCTGGTATACAAACCAGAACATATTCACAGCCCGCCGGGCGCCGTTTCCCGAATAGGAGGGCGTTGTGAGCCAGAAATAATCGATGCCGTCGATCTTCTCTGAAGTGCAGCTTCCGCTGATTCGCGGCGGCCTGGTCCGCACGTGGGAATATGAGGCAGCCACAATCGTCACCCGGTGCCCCATCCTGACCCATTCGCGGGATAGATAGTATGGCCGGTATTCCATCCCGTGTTTTAGTGAGCCAGCGTATTGGTTGATCAGGAGGATGTTCATAATTTTAGGATTACGCCTGGATTTCTGCTGGAGAGATCGCGTAGGATGTGCAAGTATGAATAAATGACGCCTACCAATCCAATACCCCCTACCGCCCGTTCCAGCCAACTTGCGCTTGCAAGCGTAATCCCTAAAACAAAAAACAACAATCCCAGATGAAAGAAACTTGTGATCCAATCGTGATGATGGGAGGGGTCAATTTGCATCTTCTGAGACTTCATAAAGCGGGAATAACTGAAGCTTGCAAGCAAAACCGCTAATCCGAAAATCCACAAACCATTGACGATGACCATCCACCAATCGATCATGTACCCCTCAGGAGACCAGATCCGCTTTCTGAGTAAGAGACGGTCGAACGAGTACGCTCCAGGAGATCACAGGCAGCGCCCAAAGCGCCCATACTAATATCGCCGGACGGACCATCCCCCAGGTGACGGCATCCGTCATCCCGTGCGCTACGAAAGCGACCTGGCTGGCAATCATCCCGGCCCCAATTCCCACTCCCAATGAATCACTATTTTTCTTACCATATTGAAAAACTTGCCATGCGGTAACAGTGACCAGCATCAGTGTGGCCAACCAGGCAATCAAGCCTGGAATGCCTAAATCTACCGCGACCTGTAGGAAAACGTTGTGCGCGTGAAAGACTGTTCCCGGGGCGTAATGAAATAATGGGTAGAAATAATCCACGATTGGGCCAAAGAGACCCATGCCAATACCGGTGAGAGGAAATGCCTGGATGATGTACAAGGCTCGCGACCAAATTTCGATTCTCCCAGAGGAAGATCCGATCAGGCTGACCTCTGGAGTCACCATGGTGAGCAAACGAGATGGTCCGATAAGCAGTATCCCCGCTGCACTCGCCAACCCCCCTGCGCCCAACAAAACCCATCCCCATTTGCCTTTGAACAGGCAGAGGCCAACGCAAGCCACTGAGAGGGCTACCAATGCCCCGCGCGATTCGGTCAAAACGAGAACGATCAATAACGAAATTGCAGATAGGCTGCCCAGGCTTCGATCGAAAAGAGACAAACCAGACCAATGGAATATGCCAATCCCCACCAGGATCGGAAAAATTAACACAAGATAACCCGCAAGAACATTTGCATTGATCGTGTCAGAGAATAGCCGCGGGATCTGGCTGTACAGTTGGGGGGATAAAAAAGATAGTTTATCTACCGCCCACCGGGCGCTGAAGAGGCCTGCGAAAGAGAGCAACAGCCCCAGGGCCGCATATCCTCGCAGCAACCACTGGTGGCGGCCTGGAGAGTTTACCCAATTCACCAGGGAATAAAACAACAGGATGCCAACCAGCAGCCGCAATACCTGTGGGATAGTTGTCGACGGCTCTGCGCTGGCCCACAGGGTGACGGGAACCATTAGAACCAGGAGAAAGATCGACGCATCGACCGGCGTTCGTTCGGTCCATTTGCCGGTAGCCAGCCAGCGCAGGATCCAGAAGAGCCCGGCAATAAGCAAAGCAACCGGGAGGAGCTTTTCCGATAAGACGCTTGCCGCGGCAGCTATCCCCACCGGCCAGATTTCATGGCCAACCAACCAGGCAGCGATGGGATGAAATCGTCTAAGAAGCTCCATCAATGAGAAGATAGCAACAAACCTTTTTCAGAAATCGCATGTTGATAAACCGCAATCACCTGCTGAACAAGCTGTTTTTCATCCAGAGCAAAGATCATCTCGCGCTGTCGAATACGTTGCTTCGCCTTTACGATGGCGATTAGCTTGGATGCCAAATCATCAGGATCTCCACTCTGGCTGATAGCACACTCAGGTATTGAGCCGATCCTCATTCGAATATCTCCCACGTCAACAGAGACAACCGGCAAACCACAGGCCAATGCTTCTTTGACTGCATTTGGAGAACCCTCATTCGCAGATGTGACGAGTAAAGCATCACAGGCATTCATATAGAGAGGCATTTGTTCATTCGGAATTCCGTCAGCCAGGACCATCCTCACCGGAAAAGATATGTTTACCCTATCTATAACCTCTTTTGCCAGCCAATAGCGCTTTTCAGGACGATTAGGATCACCCACAAATAAAACCAAATTCTCATCCGGAAAGAAACTTAGCGCTTTTCTGCCCTCAGCTTGGGGAATCGGCGAAAAAAGTTCTGTATCGATTCCGGCTGGGATCACGTGGAATGATCGATCAGGCAGGTATTGGCTGAGATGCTCCGAAACGATGATGACTTCATTTGCCTTACCGGCAACCCAGCGGCTAACCGCCCGCAGGAGGTATCCCTGCAGAGTATATTTGCCTTTCCGATTTCGAATGCCCTGTAGATCGCTCCCGTGAAAAGTGACCACAACCGGACGGTCTGTTTGAGCCAGCGCAATCAGCCCCGATTGCCCGTGGTGCGCGTGGATAATATCATAATTCCTGAGAGGCAGCATCCGGAACTTCCGAATTGCTTGAATATAGCGAAAGACATTCTTTTGGCCCCGAAAGGAAAATATTTCGACGTGAAAGCCAGCCTGTTTTAACCTTGCGACCTGATTCTGGATATGGATTCCCGAAAGAGGGTCAGTGTTTGATGGCCATTCGCTTGTAACTATCAAAACATTTATATGATTGTCCTCCATGCGTTCTTAATATTGGATAGTTGTAGGTGATTCATATTACCAATTCTTTCCAGTTAGAATACCAATTTCCACATCCCAATATCCCTGAATTCGGTCAATTAAATCTCCTCTGGTAAAAGGCCATTGCACTATCCTAATAATTAATTTTGTCAACACCTCAATGAATATAAATAACTTGAGAAGGCATTGCTCCCATCTAGAACTATACTTCTTAAAAAATCCCACTTTATTCAAATACTGCCTTCGAATTTTTAATCGTACGTTGGTTTTCGCTGAACCCTCTCCAAAATGAATAATCCGTGCTTCCGGCAAATAATATACTTTCCAACCTAATTGTTGGATACGAATGCATAGATCGGCATCTTCGATCCAGAATAAATTTTCATCCAATCCAGCTACCTGCCTTATGATATCGCTCCGTACCATTAAGCAAGCACCAGAAATCCAATCTACTTCTTGTGTACCATCTTCAGGCCGGGCACTCCAGGCTGATAGGCCTAACTGTTGGCGAATAGTCCCTATAACCGTAGGATGACCAAAAGCAGAGGGCTGAAAATTCTCTTTTGCATCTACAAATTGCGGACCAACAACGCCAACCTGTTTGTTATCTAACATAAAGGTAATCAGGTTGGTTAAGGATCCTGGCTGAATTACTGTATCAGGATTTAGCAACAGATATAATTTGCCACGACAATGAGAGAAAGCTTTGTTATTTGCCCTTGGAAAACCAATATTTTCAGTATTTTGGATAAAGGTGATGTTTTGGAATTGACGCAGCCATTCCTCTAAGACGAAATCCGAAGGTGAATTATTGACAATGATTACCTCAAATAGATCGATTGACATATCACGGTAAATCGAAGTAAGACTATCTCGAAGATATTCGCTTGAATTATAGTTTACGTATATTATGGAAAGTATCGGGGGATGGTCTTTCATAAATGAAAAATGAGCTTTGTTGCAAAGAATAACAAACAATGTATATTAAGAATTTCTTGATATTAGCCTTAGTCAGAAAGGAGGTTAAGTCGAAATCTGTATGACCGAGTGATTAAATTCATCGATAAACCCATCAATGTCCAGTAGATCGAATTTAGCATGTAAAAATCCCACACATTACTTCCATAACATTGAAAAAGTACGCCAATAATGATAGCAAGAGATGCCAAAATTATGTACTTTTGACCTCCGAATGGGATATTTATATACCCAATCAATGTATATATTATGAAAGAAATCATAAGCACAAGAAAAACAATCGCTCCGACGATTCCCGATTCTTCTACGAGTTTTAAATACCAATTATCAGCCTCCCCCCCACGTGTTTGCTGAGTTTCACTAAACCATGATGCCACATATCCGGCTTGTCCTAATCCCACCCCAAACGGATTCTGCATAATATTATTCAAAGCTGCTTCTCGAGCTGCTGCTCGTGGGATTTGTCCAGTCCCATATTGCGTGGTGCTAAAGGTCGATTCAATATGGCGAATAAAGGGATTAGAACTACCAGAATATACTAATAACACTATCGTGATAATTACTAATGATATACCAGCGATTGTAGCAATACCTAACTTTCGACTTATATTTAACAATGCAATAATGATAATTCCGATTAATTCTGAACCCCAGGCTCCTCTCGACAGAGACATTAAACAACCAAATGTGAACAAAATAGTCAACCAAATATATTTGCTTCCGAGTATGTTTTTTCTTTTTTCCGATAATAACAACGAAAAGCTAAGTATTGCGTTCATAGACATCAAACTACCAAATACAACAGGAGACCAAAATATCGAATCCATTCTGCGTATATTTTGGTAATAACCGATAGTAAAGTCATTTATTTGGTACCATTTAGCAATGATATTAAATGGAATAATAAAATAAATGACTATACCAAGAATAATAACAACCAAGCTAATATTAATAATCGTATTAATAATGGGTTTGTAGCCTGTAAAATCGCGGAAAGGTAAAAACCTAATCCCAAAATATAGTAAGACGGGCAGATAGGTAAGTCTGAATCCATATACAATTACTATAATGTTACCCGAAATAATCGCGCTTGGTATAGAAATAAGTATCCATGCAAAAACGAAGATATCGACAATGCTGATTCGGCCAGGTGATTTACTAATAATTGAATATAGTGCGAATAAAAATATTAGTAGGATTAATATATCTTGCCAAACCGATACTAACGGAGATGGGATTGATGGGAAAGATTTAGTAATGAGCGCGTATATAGTCGGATGAAACGGATAGTAACTAAATAACAGTATATATAACCAAATACTTAATTTTGATGGAACAAATTTTAGTTTCAAGATCACCTTTAATATCGTTAGGCGCTATTTGATAGCATTAATTCTTTCTAGCTCTTTCTTTGCGTTATCTGAATAGGGGTTTTTCGGAGCGATGCGTAAGAATAATTCATATGTCTTTTCGGCATTATCGAGGTCATTATTAAGTTCAAATGCCTGGGCAAGATCGTAATAATACCATCCAAGAATAGAACCTGATCCTAATGATATTGCTTTTTGCAGCGAGCTAATCGCTTTTACTATATTTCCTACCTTAATTTGAGTTCTTCCCAACCAATAAAGGGTTGTATTATTTTCATCAAGTGATACGGCCTTTTGGAATTGTTCAAGAGCAATTCCGTAATTACCTAAATAGTAATAATTCTCACCTAAGCATAGGTATGATGTCCAAGAGGAAGCATAAGTTAATGCCTTAGCGCACCAAGAAATAGCTTCGTCGTAATTTCCATTTCTTTCATTTATTCGTCCAATAGCGATATAAATATCCCATTGCGAGGGATCAATTTCAAGCGATAAATTATAGGATTTAATGGCTAAACTATTCTCATTCTTTGCCAAATAATTATCCCCAAGTATTCGAAAATAAGTTTTATAGATGGGACTAGATCGCCAGGTTTGTAAAGCAAGGTCTTTTAACCCTTGCTCATACAAAATTAATCCATGATCGTAATTTCGAAGATCGTTTCCGATTACAGACTGATTGATTTTTCCTTCTAGTTCTTTCGCAATCTCAATCTCACCCTGGTTAAGGAAGTAATGCTCAATCGGGTAATATATGGAACTATCTATTAGCCTACCATTGAATTGATGAGATTCACAACGATTTATTGAAGTAAGTTGGACTATTTCTTGTGGTTTATAAATCAATCGAATAATACAGATATTTTGAATATTTTCAGTTATATTTATTGTTAGGGGGACACTAATTGATAAAATAACCAATATTATCCAATATCGAGAAATCCTCTCTCCAAGTATGTAATGCGTAGACATTTATCTCGCTATAACCAACGAATCCATTATTGATGCAAGATTCCCTGTTAATTTTTTTCTATCGAAGCTTTGAACGTATTGATCCATTTTTATTTCAATTGGTTGATTTATCTGGAAATGGTCCATCAGCATAATCAGCCCATTTTTAATTTCGGTCACCGAATCAGGTTGAACGATTATCGCATTGCCAGATTTCGCGAGCATTGTCTGCAAGTCCCCTTGACTCGCCAATGCTAAGATTGGGCGTTTTGAATACAAATATTCAAAAACTTTACTTGTGAAAACCGATTCTCTTTCTTGTACCCCAGTTACCAACAATAGAGCATCAGAATTTATCATTATACTAAGAGCTTCTCGATGAGGAACCTGATTTCTCAAGAAAATGAGATCATCCACTGGTGAGATGATTTTTCGATTCTCATCAGATGTGTTTCCATAAAGAGAAACCGAAAAACTATCACTTGTAATTTTCCCTTCTTTTCTTAGTTCAAATATCGCCTGGACAAACCAGGTCAATGGGCGAATTGAGCCTAAATTCCCAAAGGAATTTAATTGAAAACAATTTTGCATAGGCTTATTCAATCTCATTCCATCAAAATCTGACGGATCGAAACCATTCATGATTGTTGTAAACTGGCTACTTCTTTCAGGATATTTCTGTATGAATTGGTGATGGATATCAGGAGTTGCAGATATTACAAAGCTTGCATTATTAATATAGGTCTTCTCAAGTAATCGATCAAAGATCTTACGCATATTCGATTTGGGAGTGAAAAGTTGATTACCAACCCACCCATCACGAAAATCCATTATCCATGGTTTTTTATATATTTTTTGGGCAATATAACCTCCAAAATGTGTCCATTGGGAAGGTGAGGTTGAATAAATAATATCAAAATCTTCCCGTTTCGATAATTTGATGATGTTTGGAATTAAGTATGGAAGCCAAAGAACAGCATTATCCTGATATTCAATATATTTTGACAATAAATGTTTTATGGCCCTGATCAGCTTATCGGTTAGATTTTCCCTATTACGTAACTGATTTTGTTGACTGGTTTCTCCATTATTCTCATATATTTGGAGGGTTTTTGTTCGAACTATTTTCACCATTTCCGGTAATTCAGATATCAGAGATCTATCTAATGCATATGGGGGGTACGCTTCATTAACCAAAGTCAATACAGTCGGATCCCATCCAAATTGAGGTAGATACTTAGCATATTTCACCGTCCGCATTACTGCGCCACCTCCGAGAGGAGGAAAATCGTGAACGATCATTAAGACCCTTTTAGACATTTTTAGTAGTTAGTTAACTTTTGAAATATATATTATTTGTTTACTTTCCTATATATACCAATTAACCACTTCGATCGCTTGATTTTGGGCCAAATCTTCTTCAAGATGTTTTTAAATATCAAATTTTTTTGATCATCGATCATGCCAAGATTTACACCAGGGTTTACAGATGTTTCAGAATAATACCCACAAACTGGGCAATACGTGTTTAAATATTGTAGCTTCTGTGGTTTGCGGTATCCAAATATCTCTATTGGATAATTCAAATATGAAACGCTCATCCCGATGGTATTTACATCGATACAATCGCAAGAAAAATCGTTCAATAAATTTGCCATCTGCACTTCGTTGAAACTGCGTACATGGTAATTCGGATTAAATTGGGAATGGCATTCAGGGCATTCAACAAGCGATCTGGATAGATCCTGGCTATACGGCACAGAAATGATCAAATACTTGCGCGAAATCCTCGATAATTCCCTCAGACTTCGATTGTAAACATCTATCGGCAGGTGCTCCAGCACCTCAAGGCTCGTGACCAGGTCAAACTCATTATCGGCAAAAGGGAGAGAATCAATGCTGGCGCGAACCTTATCACCAGCTACGTGCTGGAGGGCAGTAAGGCTGCGGTCCGCTCCCACTAAACGAAAATCACGCTGCGATTGTTCGTGTAAATATTTTAAGAACAATCCATTCCCACAACCGATATCGGCAATTGTCTTCACATCACCGGGAATTAGACGGCTCGTCCGCTCAAATCGTTCTATTTCCGACTCCGGAAATTTTCTATCTTCCCAATGAGAAGGAATTTCGTAGTATCTTTGTTCGGAGGTCATGCCTACCTTTTCTGGGGGCATCATGGGCGCATCATGCTTAATGGTCGTCTAAACAACTCGTTAAGCAGGGGGTCCTTATAGATCATATATGCATAATAACAAATAAATATTATTCCTGCACTAATGAGAATTTCCCAAGAAGGCAAAAGTACCAATTTTAAGATCGCTAAAAGCACCATAACAGGAATGGAGAAATAAAGCCCGGATAATTGAATTTCCAGGACGCGTTTCCAGGAGACCTTAGCAGCAATTATTATCGAGATACACAGGTAACCGTAAACCACAATACCCGAAACTGCAAATAGCATGATTGCGAGGCGGGCATCCCTCAATAAAGAGCCGACACCAAGGGAAAACACTCGGGTAATTAGGATAAATATATTTAGCCTGAGGAGATATTCCTGTTTTTCTAATACAAAGAAAAGCGTGCTTAAAGGAGAAGAAATAAACCAGAAGAACATCCAAATGCTTAGAATCTGAGTATATACACCGGCTTCTCTCCATTGGACTCCGAAAACAACGATAAAAACGTCCTGGCCAATAATTGTCATCACCGCCATTGGAAACATTCCGAAATTGATTAATGTTCTGAATATCCTTTCAACCCAATCGGTTAAAGTGCCGTCAATTCTGGCTTGGGCGGCTCTCTGGTAAAAAACCTGGCTGAGTGCTCCAGCAATAATACTCAGCGGCATGCGAATTACACGGTTGCCGAGGTCGTAGTAACCGACGATGGTTGGAGAGAAAAAAGTTGCCAAGAAAAAAGTTGGCAGCTGCCAGGAGATCGTATTCAGCAAAGTGGAAGGTGTGGCGTATATGGGAAACTTTTTATACCTGTGTAATTGGGCAACCATTTCCTCCCAGTGGATATTTTGTTTTAGCGATTTGGCATCATCCCGCCATATTAGAAATCCAAGAGAGAGTGCAGCAGCCACTTGGCCAATGATCGCCCCGAAGACTAAACTAATCCCGCTTATTAATCCGAGTAGACCGGAAAGAAGTTGAATTCCTGATGTAGTTAATGATGAAATAACATTTGATATTGATAAACGGTAATACTTCCGATGCCTTGTATTCCATTGATTGAGAATGATGAAGATTGTCGAGAATGTGATGAATAGCGGTATAACCCACGTATATGGAGCGAATTGAGGTATGTTCAAAAGCCTCGTAATTGGAGCTGCAGCAAATTTAAGAACTAATGCACTGATAATTCCAGTTAAAGCAGCAAACAAAAAGGCTAAACCCAGTAAATTCGATGCATCCTTTTCCTTTTCGGGGAGCATGATTGCGCGTTCATAACCTAATGACGAAACCCCTGAGACAATCGAATTGATTGAGTTAATAACAGATAGGATGCCAAAATCTGCGGGTGAAAAAATCCGTGCGAGAATAGGAACAACGATAATTGAAATAATCTGCGAAATACCGGTACCCGATACTATTTTTAGGGTATCTGCGAAGAAACCGGATTCTTTTTTTGTTTTCTTACCTGTATTATCTGTTATCTCGATACTATCCATTAAATTAGCTCTTAGCCATAAGCTCTATGAACCTATCGACTGGACTAATATAATCCGGGTGAATGTCGTTGGTTGTCTTGTTGTTAAGGGAATTAAGAATCTGCAAAATTTGTTTTGAATCGACCCCTGACAATACATTCCATCCACTCTCAATTGTCTCAATCCACTCGGTCTCATTACGGAGGGTTATACACGGGATACCAAGCCAATAAGCTTCCTTCTGTACTCCACCCGAATCCGTAAGTATTACTCGTGCCGCGCTTTCAAGGCGAACCATATCCAGGTATCCGGTAGGTGCGATCAATTGCACATTCGCATTGGGGAGATACCCTACCTCATTGATTTTCTTCCGTGTCCGGGGATGAACGGGAAATACCAATGGCTCTTCGATACGGTTGAACGCATCGAGGATCTGACCCAGTCTCTCTCTCTTATCAACATTCTCAGCCCGGTGTACTGTAACTAGAAGATATTTCTTTTCCTCCAAGCCCAACCTATTCAATATATCTGGTCTAACCCGGTTTTGTTCAATAGCCCAATGTAATGAGTTGTACATCACATCCCCAACCAGATGAACACCCTCAACAATCCCCTCACGGTGTAAATTATCAACGGCAGTCTGGGTAGGGCAGAAAAGCAAGTTTGAGATATGATCGGTCAAGATCCGATTTATTTCTTCAGGCATGGCCCGATTGAAACTGCGCAGGCCTGCTTCAACATGGGCCACATGGATATGGAGTTTGGCAGCCGCCAACGCACCAGCCAGGGTCGAATTTGTATCTCCATACACCATTACCCAATCCGGACGCTCATCCAATAAAATATTTTCGATACCGGCCAGCATCACGCCTGTCTGTGCCCCATGATTCCCCGAGCCAACGCCAAGGTTATATTCAGGCTCATGGATTCCGAGTTCCTGAAAAAATACCGCGGACATATTGTCGTCGTAATGCTGTCCTGTATGGATCAGAATTTCGGTATATTTTTCTCTAAGCACGCGGCTTACCGTAGATGCTTTAATAAATTGAGGGCGAGCCCCAACAATCGTAGCTACCTTCATGGCTTTGGTACACCCCGTCCAATCTCCCGAATAACAAGACCATTCTTGTTCAAGTAGCTTTGATCGAATAACCTGCGCCCATCGACCAATATAGGGGATCGTAAAGCCTTGCTCAAGGAAGAAAGGTCCAGATCTCGGTACTCGCTATGCCTCACCATCACCACGGCTGCGTCGCAGCCCTGCGCCATCTGCAGCAGGTCGCCCTGATAACCCGCCACATAGGGGTCGTGCACCACCGCCTCAGCCCCCTGCGCCTGCAGCAGGTCCACCAGCCTGGCGCTGGGGCTGTTGCGCGTATCGTCCGAATCTTCCAGGTAGGTATAGCCCATCACCAGGATCTTTGCCCCGGCGAGCGTCCGGTTCGCCGAAGCCAACGCCTCGCCCAGCAGCTGCACCACGTGCCCCGGCATCGATTCGTTCACCGCCCGCGCCGCCGGGATGATGCGCAGCGGTACGTCCTTCCCCTGCACGCCGTAAGCCAGCAGCCACGGGTCTTTGGGGATGCAGTGCCCGCCCACCCCTGCCCCGGGGAGGTGCATCTGCCGGTAGGGGCTTTTGTTCACCAGCTCGCGCACTTTCCAAACGTCCCCCCCCACCGCTTCGCAGATCAGCGCCACTTCGTTGGCAAAGGCAATCTGCACGTCGCGGTAGGCGTTTTCCACGGTCTTGACCAGCTCCGCCGTGACGCAGTCCACCGGGTCCAGATCCGCCTGTACCACGTTGCGGTACAGCAGGATCATCGTGTTCGCCGTTTCTTCGGTCATCCCGCCGACCACCCGGCTCAGCGAGTCCAGGTTCTGCAAAAGCTTCCCCGGCATCACACGCTCAGGGCAGTTCCCCAGGTAAAAGTCGCGGTTGAGCTGTCCGCCGCTGGACTCTTCTAACAAGGGGAGTACTGTGCCGTACATCGTGCCGGGGGCAATTGTCGATTCGACGATCACCAGAGCTCCCTTCTTCAGAACCGGGCCCAGGTTCCTCAGAGCAGACTGCAAGGCGGCGTAGCGGGGGATATTATTCTCATCGACCGGAGTTTCGACGTCGATCAAGACCACATCGCACTGCTTGAGCTCCTGGTAATCGCCGGTGGCGTGCAGCCTGCCCGAAGAGATCACCCCTGCGAGCAAATCCTCGAGACCGGGTTCGTTCCCCTCGATGGGAGAGATCCCCTGATTGATCTTGTCAACCCGCTCGGATTGAAGCTCAACCCCGATGACATTAAAGCCCATTCTGGCAAACTCGCACGCAACCGGTAAGCCCACGTAGCCCAGGCCTATTACAGAAACCAGCGCAGATTTTTGAGCAATTTTATTCTGTAGAGTATTAAGGGACATGTTCAATCTCGATAACCTGGTGCTTTTCTCCAGATTCAATCAACGCCAGAGATAACCGCAAGGCGGCCAGGCCGTCCTCCCCGCTGATCGGCACATCGCCGTTGGTTTGAACAGCCTGGATAAAAGCCTGGAGTTCGGCTTTAAGGGGTTCGTAACGCTGCAAAGCGAAGCGCGTCATGGCGCCTTCGCTCACCCCCTTGAGAGTTTGCAGCTCGGGCCAGAGGATTCCATTGGCCTGTCCGTTCTCAAAAAAATACAGGTCCTGGGTCAAATCATCCACCCGAAAGAGGCCGCGCTCGCCCAGCACCAGCACCTCCCTGACCTTGGTGGGGGTAAGCCAATTAATTTCTAGCGACCCGGTCACCCCATCTGGAAACCGCAGCAGCCCTAAGATGAGATCCTCATGTTCGGTATGGATACGCTGCTCGGTTTCGGCATAGACCCGCAGCGGCTCTAAGCCGGTGATGAAGCGCATGATGTCCAGGTCGTGAGGGGCGAGATCGATCACCACGCCCACGTCGCGGATGCGCGCCGGGAACGGCCCCACCCTGCGGCAGATCACTTCGAACACCCGCCCCAAATCGCCCTGCTGGAGTTTCTTCTTCAAAGCCTGGATGGCAGGGTTGAAGCGAACGATGTGCCCGACCATCAATTTCCGCCCCAGATCATTCGACCTGGCGATGATGCGCTTCCCGGATTCGATCGTGGCTGCGATGGGCTTCTCGACCAGTACGTGCGCCCCGGCCTCCATGGCGGCAATCGCCACCTGCTCGTGCAGCGCGGTGGGAACGGCAATCGAGACCGCAGTGGGCTTTTCTTTTGCGAGCATTTCTTCGTAATCGCCGTAGGCTCGGGCGTCGTGCCTCTCGCCGACTTCCCGGGCAAGCTGGGCGTTCGAATCAGATACGGCGACCAGGTCTGCATCGGGGATTTCAGAATAAACTCGGGCGTGGTTCTTTCCCATAGAACCCACGCCGATGACAGCCACTTTGATCATTCTGGAATCCTCAGCCCGCCATAAACTCATTCACAGCCGCAGCCACTGTTGCCAGTTCTGCAGAACTCAAGCCCGGGTG
Organism: Chloroflexota bacterium; assembly: GCA_023381565.1. GTDB lineage: Bacteria > Chloroflexota > Anaerolineae > Anaerolineales > Anaerolineaceae > JAMCRR01. The sequence goes on along the minus strand of JAMCRR010000187.1, from coordinate 17,720 downwards.
GACCGGCAGCGAGAGCACCTCGGCTGCTGCCTTTTCCGACTCGGGGAAGCTGCCGTCATATCCCAGGTTTTTCACGTAATAATTTTGCTTGTGCACCGGCACCGGGTAATAGACTTCTGACCCCACGCCACGCTCTTGCAGGTGCTTGCGCAACGCATCCCGTTTATTTCCATCGACCCGCACCGTATACTGGTGGAACACGTGCTCGTAGCCTTCAGGTATAGTAGGCACCTGCACTCCCTTGAGCGCCCCAGAGAGCAGCGTTGCGTTCGCCTGCCGCTTCTGGTTAAACTTTTCCAGCTTCTTTAGCTGCTCTAAGCCGATAGCCGCCTGGATATCGGTCATGCGGAAGTTATATCCCAGCTCGTCGTGGTAGTAGCGCACACGCATGCCGTGCTGCCGGATCACTTTGCACTCATCGGCAAAACCCGCATCCGAGGTGGTGATCATCCCCCCTTCGCCGGAGGTGATATTTTTGGTTGGATACAGAGAGAAGGCTCCCGTGCCGAACGAGCCGGCTTTCTTTCCTTTGTAGACGGCTCCATGGCTCTGGCAGGCATCTTCAATCACCAGCAGGTGATGCTTCTGGGCGATCTCCAGGATTGCATCCATATCGCTGCATAGGCCGAAGAGGTGGACGGGCATGATGGCCCGTGTTTTGGCCGTGACCGCCGCCTCAATTTTAGCAGGGTCGATATTGAAGGTTTTCGGATCGATGTCCACGAATACCGGGCGGGCGCCGGTATATAACACGCTATTGGCTGAAGCAATGAACGTGAACGGCGAGGTGATCACCTCATCGCCGGGTCCAATCCCATGCGCGAGGAGCGCCACGTGCAGCGCGGTTGTTCCCGAGGTGGTCGCCACGGCGTAACCGACCCCGCACATGCTGGCAAACGCTTCTTCAAACGCTTTTACGCGGGGTCCCTGCGCCAGGATACCCGAGTCCAGTACTTCTAAAACAGCCTGTTTTTCTTCAGGCCCGATCTGAGGTTTCGCCATGTTAATCATTTGATTTTCTCCCAATCCTTTTTTGAAATGGTGATTTCCAGACCGCAAGATGGACATTTGGCAATAACCGTGTCATCTTGAGATTTTACTTGCTTCAATTCGTCCCCACACGGGCAAACGAACCCGCGGATTCTTGCCGGATTCCCAAAGACCAACCCGTAAGCGGGCACATCTTTCGTCACCACGCTCCCCGAACCCACCATCGCCCATTCCCCGATCGTAATCCCGCAGCGAATGGTCGAATTTGCGCCCAGGGCAGCGCCCTTCCGGATGAGGGTTTTCGACAAGACCCAATCGTCTGCAGACTTCAAAGAGCCGTCCGGGTTGATTGCCCTGGGGCGCATGTCGTTCGTGAAGCAAACGTGCGGCCCGACAAAAACGCCATCCTCGAGCGTAACACCGTGATACACCGAGACGTAATTTTGGATTTTGACATTGTTGCCAATGCTGACATCGGCGTCGACATATACGCCCTTGCCCAGGATACAATCACTGCCGATTCTCACACCTGGCCGCACCTGGCAATGATGCCAAATGCTGGTTCCCTCCCCGATCTCCGCTTTCTCCGAAACCTCGGCTGTGCTGTGTATACGGACTGACATCGAATCGCTCCTCTCCCTGGTTAGTTAGCATTCAACGATTGGGCGAGCCCAATCGTTTTAGATCAAGAACCTGCCTCATTCACCGGTTTTGTACTCAATGATGGTTTAAAACCTTTATACCATTCGAGAACGATGACCGCGATCATTACGAGGACACCACCCAGAACCGCCGCAATCACTGCATTGCGTGCCTTATGCTGTGAGACCGGTATAGTCGGGGCGATAGCTTTTGCGGCAAGCTGCACCTCCCCATCGCTGCCCTGTGCAGAAATGCGAGATTGATCCACCTGGCGGGCCATTGTGGTGTAGGTCTCGTTGGCAACATCGCGTGTTCTGGTCAGGTTATCCAGCGTGGTTTGCATCTGCTGCTTTTTAGTTTGTAAATCAAAAATCTGAGGAGCAAGGTTTTTCAGTTGGGTATCGATCTCTTCTGATTGTGCCTGCAGGGTCTTTTCCAGTTGGTTTAAGAATGCAATTTGATCTCCTACGGTTGAGTTAGCAAGATCCTGCACATTGTTGATCTGCAATTGGATTGGGGTAGAATTTATTGAATTACTGGTTCCTAGCCCGCCTGTTTGACTGCTATCAACAATCGAGACGCCGGAATTGAAGGCTCGATTTTGCAGGTTGATCAGGCTGATCTGGCTCGCCAGGCTGGCTTGACTTGCCGCTGATTGAGTTCCAAGTTGTTCATTTAGCGCTTGAATATCCTGATCCAGATACTGGAGGTTGCGTTTCCGAGCCAGGTATTCAGTTTGAGATTGGAGCAAAGAGTTTAATTCGTTGGTCAATATTTGGACCTGATTGGTAGATTGGAAATCTACTAAGGCTTTTTCAGCTTTGTCGAGCTCAGTTTTACTCTGGGCAAGCTGGTCCCCAAAAAATTGAACCTGATTTTCACCCTGACCGCTGAAAGTTCCTCGTGCATTAGGGATAAAAATAGAAGCCCATAAATTCGCCAGATCTGCAGCAACCTTCGGGTCTTTATATTGGACGGTCAAGTTGACCAGACTGGGATCGGCGCCTAAGTTAGCGCTTAATATCTTGCGCAGATCATCCGGCGTCGAAATCCCTGCTGGTTTGTTCTTCCATTGAATGAGTAAATTAGATAAAATATCATCGCTCATCGCCAGGACAGGGTAAGCCTTATAGTTGGGCAGAATATTTTCAGTAGACGTGACGCGCGGATCGAAATTGTACACGTACCTGGACTGAGTTACCGCAACCATGGCAGTCGTCTCATATTTAACTGGGAAGAAAGAGAAGACCAGATATGCCGCGACGGCAAATAGAATTGGAACGCCAATTAATATTTTCCAGCTTCGAATAAGCGCCCGGACATATTTCTGCAGGTCAATTTCAATCTCATTTTCCATATTGCTCATCTCGCTTTCTCAAGTGCTGCTCGACAATAACTGCATTTCCACCCCTCTGGCGCGCTCCGCCATTCCGACACACCACCTTGGCCGGCCAGGATGAAAATGAAATACTGCAAGCTTTAAGCAGGAGCCTTCCCAGGCCTCGGCGCAAAGCTGCATTGTACCTGTCATCCCCCTAGAATGCTTTCTTGCTGGACAGGATGATCGCCTTCATAAGTCATCCTTCTGGATTTCTTTGCGAATAATCCCCAGGGAGTGCACTTCGTGGTATCCATAGATACAGCTGACTCAGTGAGTCAATAGTAAAATACCGGATTTTTCACATCCGGGACAATTTTCCCGCACGAGATTCAATAATGGAATTGATGCGGTTGTGCATTCCAAGAAACGCAAGCAAACCACAGATTTGTCCAAAAGCAAAATCTAGTTTCTATTAGTAATGAATCGGTTATGAAACGCGTTTGTACCGATAAAACGAACGGACCGAAGAAATAGTATAAACCACACTGACCCGAGCGTCAACCATGCCACGCTCGGCTTGTTGTTGTTCAGCCAGGCATTCCCCAGAACTGGTCGAGCGCCTGAGCGACTTCGTCCATCTTCTCGAAGTGCGGCAGGCCACGGCTTGGTGCAATTCGGACCAGGCGCCAGTTGGGGTGTTCGGCAGCCACTTTGGGCAGCAGGTCGAAACTGGTGAAAGCGTCATTATCATACACCGCCAAAACCGGGATCTCCAGCTTGGCGTAGAACGTCTCCGAGATATTGGGGGTGAAGAGTTTTCCGCTGATGAACTGGAGGGGAGCGTGCTCGGCATCCGGCTGGTGCGCCGTGGCATAGCTGTACTCAACCATATCGTCCGGCACCTTCCCCACAAAGCTCTGCTGCAAAAAGAACCGGATGCTGGTTTTCGTAGAAATCAAATCGTAAAGAGGGCGCCCCCACACCGGAATCGAGAAGAAATTGTAGAGTGTATTTGCCTGCCCGCGCTGCCCTGCCCGTTGAGAGCTGCGAGTTGATTTTGGTAAGGCGAACCCTGTCGGCGAGACCAACGCCAGAGAATGGAAGAGCTGGGGTTGGATGGCAGCCGCACGGGCTGCGAATTCGCTGCTCAGGGAGAGCGCCACCACGTCAGCCGGCTGGCCAACCGAATTTTGCAGGAAATCCAAAATCGTTTCCTGGTACAGTCGTGGCGAGTAATCTCTTTTCAGGCGCTGCGAAAAACCGAAACCCGGCAGATCGAGCGCATACACCGGCCGTTTTGCCCTGTACCGATTGAAGATTGGCGCCATTTCATATGAGCTGGCTGCGGCATTCACGCTGTGGATTAACACGAGTGGGACACCCGTAGCACTTTGGTCGGTATAATAATGGACCCGGATATTTTCCGGAAGCATGAAGCTGAGAGTATCAGCATCGATCGCTTTTCGCAAAGGCAGGTGGTGATCAATCGCCAGATAGCTGTAGGCTATCCAGCTACCGGCAGCCGCCGCTGCGGTCCCGGCGAAGACCCCTACGCACCACCCTGCTGCTTTCAGAAGACTTCCCCCTGGCTGGCGTGCTGATTGTTTTTCTGGCATCTTAGCGCCTCCTTTGCCATCTTATGACTGATCGTTCCATACGGTAGTCGCAATTACTTCTCTTCCTCCATTGTACAGGTTTTTACGGTAGTGACCCATCTTTTGTTAACCTGATGTTTACATCAAATTCAACAACCCTTAACGCCCTTACAGAGTTCTCTTAAACATCCCGTGCTATGCTTGAGCCAGATGGAAGGAATAACGTCAAACTGCCTGGTCCTGTGTACAATAAGCACCGGCGATCCATGGAGCACCCACTTGTCATGACCAACCAGTTCGCGCATCGAATCAGAAAGCAGTTGGATAACTCGCAAAATGCAATCCTGGATCCTGAAAATCACCGGCGACCCTGGTTCTCACGCCTGCCAATTTTATTAAGGCATGGAGATAGGATTTGGGTGACCCTGATCGCGGGGGCTTCTCTGCTCGTAGTGGCGCTGATGCTGGCGATCGGTGGGTTGCTCATTCAGGATTCTACCGGCGCCCGCCAGGTATTTGGTTGGTCTTTCCTGCTCCCCAACCTCGGCTCCACCTGGAATCCGGTGACTGGCCAGTTCCAAGGCTGGTCGTTCATCTATGGCACGCTGGTTACCTCTCTGGTAGCCATACTGATTGCCCTGCCCATGAGCCTGGGAATTGCGATTTTTCTGGCAGAACTCTCTCCAGGGTGGTTGCGTGCTCCCTTGGGCACCTTGATCGAGCTGCTGGCTGCCATTCCGAGCGTTGTCTACGGGCTGTGGGGTATTTTCGTGTTCCTACCTGCAGTCGTGGTGCGGGCGGGCGCCTTCTTGAGCGAGACCCTGGGCAAAATCCCTCTGCTCCAGGTTGTATTCATGGGTCAGATCCCATCCAGCGGAGCCAGCCGCCTGGCGGCCGGGTTAATTTTAGCAATCATGATCATCCCCACAATTACGGCAGTCTCTCGCGATGTCTTTCGGGCCATCCCCATGGCGCAGCGCGAAGCCTCACTGGCGTTGGGTGCCACGCAGTGGGAGACGATCACGCGGGTCTTAATCCCCTACGGCCTCTCAGGAATCCTGGGGGCTGCCATTCTCGGTTTGGGCCGCGCTGTGGGCGAGACGATGGCTGTGACAATGGTCATCGGAAATAGCCTGCAGGGATCTTACTCTCTGCTTCTTCCCGGATATACCATGTCAAGCGTCATCGCTAACGAATTCGCCGAAGCTGTATCCACCCTTCACTCCGAGGCGCTGATCGAGGTAGCCTTGATACTGTTCGGGTTTACCCTTATCCTAAACGGGATCGCCCGGTTGCTGGTGTGGAAGATCGGCAGCAGGACCGTAGAAGAGGCGCGGGCATGATCACTCAAGCCAGGTCGACCCTCCTTTTTACCACGCCCATCGTCAAAGGTTTTATTCAGGCTAAAAAAGGACGTCAGCGCCGTAGAGCCATCAACTTCTTCTGGTTGGGAATCACCGGCGTGGTCACCGTCCTGGCGCTGGTCCCGCTCTTCTGGATCATCGGCTACGTGGCAGTCAAAGGAGCGCCCGCAATCAATTTGGCTTTCTTCACCGAACTGCCCCAGGGAATGGGCTCGGCTTCGGGGGGCGTTCTGAACGCCATCGAAGGGACCGTCTTGCTCACTGTGCTCTCCGGTCTATTCGCCATCCCACCCGGGCTTCTGGCAGCCTTTTACGCAGTTTACCACCCCAACACATGGCTAGGAATCGCTCTCCGCTTTGGCGCCGACGTATTGTCCGGGGTGCCGTCGATTGTGATCGGGCTATTCGGTTATGCCCTGGTCGTCAAGCCGGCAGGCCATTTCTCAGCTCTGGCGGGCAGCATTGCCCTGGCGGTTCTTATGCTTCCCATCATTATCCGCACCGCAGAAGAAATGATCAAGCTGGTTCCCAAGAATTTGCGAGCGGGGGCGCTGGCACTAGGCTCTCCGGAATGGAGAGCTGCTCTCCAGGTTACTCTCCCGGCGGCAATCAGCGGCATCATGACCGGCTTTTTATTAGGCCTAGCGCGTGTCTCTGGCGAGACTGCGCCACTGCTTTTTACATCCCTGGGTAATGACCGTTTTGAGATCGGTCGCCTCGTCCAGGCTGGCTTTCGCAGTGGCCAGTCCTTTCCGGAGATTCTATATAATATAATTCAACAGCCGGTCGATTCTTTGCCGCTGACACTATATAAATACACCCAACAACCCTTCCCCGCGCAAATCCAGCAGGCCTGGGGGGTTGCACTGGTTCTGATCGTCTTGATCTTGATGTTCAATATTGCTGCTCGTTATTGGGTATCTCGCCAGGCAGCGAAAAATAGAGGATAATAGGATTCGATGCAAACGATTAGTTCAACCGCCGGTGAAGTCACTTCCCGCGAGTTACGCCAGCCTCAATCTCCATTGGTTACCATCAAGGGCGAGCCGTTGCCCCTGACGAGCAGCAAGTTCGTTCTCTCCGATCTGGCTTTTTATTATGGAAAAGTGCAGGCCTTGGCGGGCATCTCCATTACAATCCCCGCCAACCATATTACGGCGATTATCGGACCTTCCGGATGCGGGAAATCCACATTATTGCGCACCTTGAACAGGATGAACGATTTAATCCCCAAAACCCGCATCGAGGGTCAGGTGTTTCTGGATGGGGATGATATCTATTCTCCCAACGTCGACGTGGTCGACGTACGCCGGCGCGTGGGGATGGTTTTCCAGCGGCCCAATCCTTTCCCGATGAGCATCTACGACAACGTATCCTACGGGCCGCGCCTGTACGGAGTGACCAAACGCGCCGACCTGGATCAGATCGTCGAATTCAGCCTGCAGCAGGCGGCCTTATGGGATGAGGTCAAAGATAAGCTAACCCAATCGGGAATGGCTCTCTCGGGTGGCCAGCAGCAGCGACTTTGCATCGCCCGCGCTCTGGCGGTTGAACCCGACGCAATCCTGATGGATGAGCCTGCCTCTGCTCTTGATCCCATCGCGACCTTGAAGATTGAGGAGTTGATGCAGACCTTGAAAAGCTCTTATACCATCGTGATCGTCACCCATAACATGCAGCAGGCAGCCCGCGTATCTGAATTCACTGCCTTCATGATGATCGACCAAAATCGGGCCGGAACTCTGGTTGAGTTTGGGGAGACCGCTCAGATCTTCACCCGACCGAAGAACAGGCAAACCGAAGATTATGTCACCGGGCGTTTCGGATAATCAATATTCTAGAAGGGGGAGTTGAGTTCTGTGCTGGAAGCCACAAACCATAGATCCTCAAATTGGACTTATAATAATGGCAGAGGCCAGTTGTCTGACCCAATCCCGGATCGGTTGAAGGAGTACAAGATGCCGCGGCAAACATTAGACCGCGAATTTCAGCACCTTCAGGAAGAAATCCTGCTCCTGGGCAGCATGGTCGAACAAGCCATCCTGGATTCGGTGAGTGGGCTGAAACAGCACGACCTCGCCATCGCCAGGCGCGTGTATAAAGGCGACGCGGCGATCAATGAGAAACGTTTCGCGATTGAGAATGCGATCTTGGTGCTCATCGCTACACAGCAGCCCATGGCTCACGACCTCCGCTTCCTGGCTGCCATGCTCGAGGTAGATACCGAGCTAGAGCGCATCGGCGATTATGCCAAAGGGATCGGCAAAATAACCATACTTCTAGGCGAAAGCAACATCAACATTCCGGTCCGCGAGCTCGACCGCATGGCTGAGGTCGGCGTGGGTATGCTCCACAAAGCGCTCAGCGCCTTTATCAACGAAGATTCTGACCTGGCGCGTACTATCCCGGCTGAAGACGACGAAGTCGACGATCTTTATAACCGGATCTATCACCTGCTGGTCGCATCAATGATTTCCAACCCGGCTTTGATCGATCACGCCAACTATCTGCTTTGGGTAGCCCACAACCTCGAACGCACCGCCGATCGGGCGACGAACCTCTGCGAGCGCACCGTTTTTCTCGCCACCGGCGAGCTGATGGAAATCGAGACCTCGTCCGAAGACGACGAGCTCGACGAAATCTAATCGGTGAACACGGGTAAGTGGCCCAACGAAATGATGTCGGTCCATTTTGCCCGCTCCCCTTCGGTGAAGATGGCGGCCTCCGCCACAACCTGCGCGCCGGCTTTCTGCATCACCATCCTCATCCCTTGTAGCGTCGAGCCTGTGCTGATCACATCATCCAGGATGATGACACGCTTGCCTTTCATCATCTCGCGATCTTTCTCATCCAGATAAAGCGTTTGGGGCATTCCGGTGGTGATCGAGAGTGTCTCAGCAGACAGGGCATCACCCATATAGGGTTTGTATGCCTTGCGCAAAATGATGTAAGGTTTATGCGTCACCACGGATAGGACGTGCGCCAGGGGGATGCTCTTAGCTTCGGCTGTAACCAGCACATCGTAATCAATGGATTCGACTTTCTTAGCCAAAGCCTCGGCGCAGGCATGCACAAGCTCTGTGTCGCCCAATATATTCAGAATGGCGATTTTCAAACCCGGCTTGATCTCGAAAAGTGGCAACTTACGCTTGATGCCGGCAATATCTACTGCATAAGTCGGACGTTCAGGGGACATGACCAGGATCTCCAGGACCACGAATAGAGGATAAGTTAAACCGCCTGAAGTTTATCACCAATCACAATGTTAATAAGAAATTCCTGGCGCTCAAACCGAGCCGCCAGGAGCCTGTGGTAAAATCAGTGAGTGCCGGGGACGCCGACCCCGGCACTCTCTTAAGGAGGAGAAGAAGAGAAGTCGCCCTTTGAATGATATATTAACATAAACAGGAACGTCGTGCTTGACGCCTACCCTACGTTTACCCTACGATCTTTTTATTGTAAATAAGAAAATCCAGAACGGGATGTTGTTTGGAATAATTATGCCTGAAGTACCTTTTCGATCCGGTTATATTGCGGTGGTGGGAAAACCCAACGTTGGGAAATCTACATTAATTAATATGTTTTTAGGACAGAAAGTGGCTGCAGTATCTCCCCGCCCGCAAACCACTCGCCAACGGCAGCTCGGCATCCTGACCCTCGACCGCGCCCAACTCATTTTTATGGATACTCCCGGACTGCACTTCGCCCGTCACAAATTGGGCGAGTTGATGAATGCAGTAGCGGTTGAATCGCTGCAAGATGCGGATGTGATCGTCTTCGTGGTCGATGCCAGTCAACCCCCTGATGGCGAAGACCGGCTGGTTGCCGAAAAGATAACCTCCCTTAAACCCTGCCCGCCGTTGATCCTGGCGCTCAATAAAATCGACCTGCTTGCGGAAACAGATCGAGAGAGCCGCCAGGCAGAATACCAGGCCTTATCCCCCGAGGCTTACTGCCTCAGTATTTCCTGCTTTACCGGCCAGGGACGCGACCCTCTTCTCGAAGCTTTAATCGAGCGCCTTTCCACCGGGGAACCGCTGTTCGATGAAGACCAGGTAACCGATATATACGAGCGCGAAATTGCGGCTGACCTGGTGCGTGAAGCTGCCCTGAACTACCTGCGCGACGAAGTGCCTCACGCCCTGGCGGTGCGCATCGATGAATACGCCGAACGCGGCAGTGGTGCAGCCTACATCGCCGCCACGATGTTCGTGGAACGTGAATCGCAAAAGCCGATCGTCATCGGCCAGGGTGGCGCCATGCTGAAAAAAATCGGCACCGCGGCGCGCAAGGAGATCGAAGCGATGAGTGGGCGCAAGATTTTCCTGGAATTGAGGGTCAAAGTGCAGAAGAACTGGCGCAACAACGGCGAAGCATTGCACCGCTTTGGCTTCTCTAAGAAAGAAGACTAAATTGTATCCCGGTATCTTCGCATGCGTTTTCATTTTCGCCATCGTAGATTGGTACGCAGTGAGCAGAAACTGGCGGGGTTTGGAATATTTCGCCAAACCGGCGACTCTGGCCGCGCTCCTCTTGTGGTTTGGGGTGGTCACCAACCTGGAGGGCCCCGCTTTTTGGATCGCAGCCGGGTTGTTCTTCTCACTTCTCGGGGATGTCTTCCTGATGTTGCCTCAAGATCTGTTCCTCGCCGGATTGGCCGCATTTTTGTTAGCCCATCTCGCCTATATCGCCGGGCTCAATCAAAACCTGGTTTCGGTCCACATCGGAGGCCTGGCGCTGGGGTTGCCGGTGGTTGGCATAGCTGCGGTCCTGTACCGGCGCGTCTCATCCGGGGTAGAGCGCAAACAACCCGCCCAGGCTCTGCGCATCGGTGTGAGCGTTTACAGCCTGGCGATTACTCTGATGCTCATCTCTGCTGTATTGACGCTGGCACGCCCCGAGTGGAACTTGTCGGCTGCGCTTCTGGTCGCTTTAGGGGGTATCTTTTTCTTCTGTTCAGATTCTCTGCTGGCGTTGAACCGCTTCACCACACCGATCCTACGCGGGAAGCTGTGGGTAATTATCACCTATCACCTGGGGCAAGCCGCTTTGGCAGCAGGTTTTGCCCTGCAAATGAGCAGCTAATAGAAATTACTTCAAAGGTTTGAACCCCTCGCCCAACGCCTCGTGCGCCATCCCGATCACCATAAACGCCGCCGGGTCGACCTCTCGGACCAGGGCTTTGAGCTGGTGGACTTCAGCCCGCGAAACCACGCAGTAGAGCACCGGTCGCTCAGCCCCGCTGTACGCGCCTGTCCCTGGCAAGATCGTCGCGCCGCGCTCCATCGCCTCCGAGATGCGTTCTGCGATCTCTTCGGCGTGATTGCTCACGATCAGCGCTGTGCGGATAATCTCGCTGCCTTCAGATGCGGCCTCGGCTGCCAGGCTGCTGACGTAGATCATCACCAGGGCATACAGCGCCTTCTCCCATCCGAAAGCAAATCCGGCCAGCAAGATCACAATCCCATCACTAAACAGGTACGATTGCGAGATCGAGACGTGGAAGCGGAAATTGAGTACCCGGGCGAGAATATCGCTCCCGCCGCTGGTTCCCTGCCCGCGGTAGACCAGGCCCAGCCCGATACCCAGCAGCAGCCCGCCGTAGAGGGCGTTCAAGAAGAAATCTTGCGTCACACCGGCTGGGGGGAGGATTCCCACTGGCAGGTCGGTGAATACCGAGAACACCGCTACGGCCACTGCTGTGCGCAACACAAAGCGCGGCCCGCCCAGAAAACGCCAGCCCAACAAGAAGAGGGGGATGTTCCCCACCAGAACCATCAGGCCGATCGGCCAGGTGGTGTAGGCATTGATCAGCTGCGCGAGACCGCTAACGCCGCCGCTGACCAGCTCAGAAGGGATCAGGAACAGGCGCAGCGCCAGTGCCTGCAAAATCGCCCCGATCAGGATCAAGGCATAATCCCGGGCGATCTTCAAAGGAGACTCGCGCGGCAACCAGGTAAATCCTGGGCGCTTCAATAGTGCGGGTTTCTCAACTGGCGGAGTACCCATCCTTCTCCTCCATCCATTAATAGTAATGCCGGTTTTATGACACTCACAGCGGGGACATTATAAACCAGGAGAAGAAGTATTCCTGGGTCATCCAATGCCAGTAGAACGAAGAGGGAAAACATTTTGACGATTGGTATTCCAATGATTATGGTCAAACAAGACTATCATTTGGTCTGAAATTAGCTGACTACTTGGAATTCGGAAATTATCAATTGATTTCATAGTCTATCTTCTATTGGTTCTGTGGGTGTAAAATTGGAGATAGGACTATCGTAGACAGCCTGGGGGTAATCGCCCTGTGCTCGTCACCTGTTGAAGTACGGATCGCTTTTTGAACAAATTCGATATATCAGGATATACTTTATCGAAATTAAGCGTAGCAATCGGTGTATTCCCGAGATGGAGTTATATTCCGAGTAAAATCGAAGAGAGGCCAGGGATGAGGTAGGATTCTTGATGACCAAACTTAATTCTCGACATTCAATCGAATCCGCAATATCTGAAGGCTCCCAATCCGCAACGCCATCTACTTCCCTCACCAGTACCTTGGATGGACCAAGCTCAGAATTCCCAATCGTAGGCATCGGTGCCTCGGCTGGTGGGCTGGAAGCTTTTGAGCAATTGTTTACCTCTATGCCGGCCGACACCGGAATGGCTTTTGTACTGGTCCAGCATCTTAGTCCTCCACACAAATCCATCCTCCCCGAAATCATCCAGCGGTTCACAGCCATGCCGGTCAGCCAGGTGACAGACGGTATCCAGGTAAAGCCCAACTGCGTGTACGTGATCCCCCCTGGCAGCGACCTGGCCTTGATCAATGGACACCTGCAGCTGCTCAAGCGCGTGACTACGGGGGGATTTCATCTACCGATCGACTTTTTCTTTACAACCCTGGCCCAGGTTCTGGGAGAGCGAGCCATCGGAGTTGTGCTATCAGGCTCAGGCAGCGATGGCAGCCTGGGGTTGAAAAGCATCAAAGCCGAAGGCGGTTTGACCATCGCTCAGGCACCGGAGACAGCAGTGTACGCGGACATGCCCCGAAACGCCATCGCTACCCAAGAAGTGGATTTCACCCTGCCTCCCGATAAAATGGGTGAGTTGATCCTGAAATATATCCATCACCAGGTTCTCACAGGATATGAGTCAAGCGCAGGCGATTTGGTGATCCCGACTGAGGCGATGCAGAAACTCTATTTTCTCTTGCACGCGAAGACCGGGCACGACTTTTCTCTTTACAAACAAACCTCCCTCCAGCGCAGGATCCAGCGGCGGATGAAAATCACATTGGTAAAAAACCTGGAGACTTACCTGATCTATCTCCAAGACAACCCCGAAGAAATCGAAGTCCTGTTTCGGGAGATGTTGATTAACGTCACCCACTTCTTCCGTGACCCCGACGCTTTTCAAGCGCTCATCGAGAAAGCCATCCGCCCGCTCATTTCCATTAAGAAGGCCACCCATTCTCCTTTGCGGGTTTGGGTAGCAGGTTGTTCCACGGGAGAGGAAGCGTATTCCATCGCCATCGCGATCCAGGAAGAGATCGAAGCCCTTAAGACGGATTGTCCGGTGCAGATCTACGCCACCGACATCGATAAGGAGTCCATCCTGGTGGCTCGCGCGGGCATCTATTCCTCCGCGATTTCAGCGGATGTCTCTCCCGAGCGCTTAAAGCGTTTCTTCAGCCAGAAAGATCAAACCTTCCAGATCAAGAAAAATATCCGGGATAGGGTCGTGTTTGCTCCCCAGAACCTCATCTCCGATCCACCTTTCTCTAAAATCGATCTGCTCTGCTGCCGAAATTTATTAATCTATCTGGAGCCCGCCTTACAAAACCAGCTTTTTCCCCTTTTCCACTATTCCTTGAACCCGGAAGGATTCTTGTTTTTAGGGAATTCAGAGAGTATCTCTGGGTTTAGCAACCTGTTCGCCGCGGTAGACCGCAAACACAAGCTCTTCCGGCGGAAGGAAGCGATCACCCAAGGCTCGTTCACGACCAAAATCGGGTTCACACACCGGGAAACCGTGATTCCAACCTCAGAACCAGCATCGACTCGTCCGATCACCGTCAACCTGCGCGAATGGACCGAAAAGACGCTGTTGGAATACTATTCACCGGCCTGCGTCGTCATCAACGAAAAACATAACATCCTTTTCATCCATGGGCGTACCGGCAAATACCTGGAACCTGCGTCGGGCGAAGCCAGTAACAACCTTTTGATGATGGCCCGCCAAGGCTTAAAGACAGAGTTAGCCACTGCGATTCACACCGCCATCACTCACCGGGAGACGGTGCAAAAGCGTGGATTGCAAGTAAAGACCAACGGAGAATTTCAACCGGTCAACCTGACCATCAGACCAATTACTGAACTACCGGATTTGCAGGGCCTGATCCTGGTGGTATTCGAGGAAGTGCCGGCCTCCCCCGTGTTGCCTGTTCCGCAAACGACCAATCGAGAGCCCCAGAACCGCCGAATCGCCGCACTCAAGAAGGAGTTGAAAGAAAAGGATGTATACCTCCAGACTATTATCGAAGAATTGGAGAATGCGAATCAGGAACTCAAATTGAGTAATGAAGAATTGCAATCGTCCAATGAAGAGATGCAAAGCACCAATGAGGAGATGGAAACTTCAAAGGAAGAACTCCAGTCGATCAACGAAGAGCTGGCCACCCTGAATGCTGAGCTTCAGAAAAAGAACGAAGAGTTATCCTGGGCGAACAACGATCTATACAACCTGCTGGCCAGCACCGAGATCGCGACGCTTTTTCTGGATTTGGATTTGCATATCCGCCGGTTCACCCCGACCATTCACAGGATATACAACCTTCTCTCAACGGACACCGGGCGGCCGATCGGTGACTTTGTCTCTCACCTTATGGATAATCCTCTGGTCGAATACATTCAGCAGGTATTAGCTACGTTGATTCCGAAGGCAGTCGAAGTCCAGGCAGAAGATGGCACCTGGTACCTGGAGAGTATCAAGCCCTATCGCACCCTCGAAAACGTGATCGATGGCGTCGTGATCACGTTCGTGGATATCACGAAACAAAAGCATGGGGATGAGCTGCGCCGGATGGGAACCGTCCTGCAGGATTCGAACGACGCGGTCACCGTCCAGGATTTCAGGGGGAAGATCATGGCATGGAACCGCGGTGCAGCCCAGATGTATGGATGGAGTGATGTGGAAGCCTTGACGATGAACAGCTTCGACCTGATCCCGGAACATAAACGTGCCGAGGCGATCACACTCTTCCACCGGCTCTCCAGGGGTGAGGTCATTCCCTCCCACGAAACCCAACGGGTGACGAGCGACGGCCGGACACTGGATGTGTGGATGACTCTGACAGCCCTGGTCGATGATGCCAACCAGCCGGTAGGTGTTGCCACAACCGAACGCGATATAACCGATCGCAAGCGAGCTAACCAGAGATTGTCCTACGAGAACCGTGCCTTCAAAGCCGTTAACTACTGGTACAAAACCCTGCGGATAGGTCCCGAACCGGAATCCTGGTTAGAAGAGGTTGGTCGGATCCTGGTCGAAGAGGGCGGCTATCGCCTGGCCTGGATTGGGAGGGTAGATAAAAACCAACCTAAAGTGATCCCCCCCGTCACTTGGGCCTGGTTAGAAGATGGCGATCCCGAGCCGGCAAGTACCTTCCAACCTCTGGAAAAGCTAGCCCAAGGACCGGTGGAAAGCGCGCTTCGCAGCGGACAACCGGTTGCAGTTCGCAATATACACACCGACCCCGAACAAAAAGATTTGCGAGCTGACGCGCTCAAATACAAATATGGTTCATTGGTTGTGCTTCCACTAATAAATATTGAGGAAGACCGGTTGGGTGTCCTGGTGATTTATGCAACCGAGCCGGATGCCTTCGAAGAGCAAGAGGTCGAGATATTGATAACATTCTCAGAGAGTATTGTCCGAGGTATGGATCCGGGCAACAAAGAACAGATGACACTTAGATAAGGGAGAATTTATGGGATTCTTAGACGAAGAGCGCAGTCACGCGGATCTTCTCCGTCAAAGAGCAGAAGAAGCCTTGCAAGGCAAGCTGGTGGATCTGGATGGATTGCATACGGGAGATATCCAATCCCTGCTGCACGAGCTGCAAGTCCATCAAGTGGAACTGACCATGCAGAACGACGAGCTGCGCCGAGCGCAGTTGGAACTGGTAACTTCCCGAGACTTATATTCCGATTTGTACGACTTTGCCCCAGTCGGGTACTGTACCATCGACCACAAAGATCGCATTCTGGAGGTTAACCAGACCCTGGCCACCCTTTTGGGGGTCGATCGGGGGAAGTTGATCCATACCTATCTCTCTCACTTTGTGAACCGCGATGACCAGGACGAATACTATTTACACCGCCAACGAGCTTTAACCGATCACCAACACCAGGTGAGTGAAATCCGGATGGTGAAGGAAACAGGAGAGAAATTAGATGTACGAATGGAGAGTATGATTGTCCAGGGGGATGAAAACAAGATCCGGATGATGCTCAGCGATATTACGAAACAGCGGCTCATGGAAAAAGAAGCACAAAAGATCGCCGCGCAGCAGGAAGTACAGCATCGCCTGCTGGACCAGCGCGAGCAGGAACGCCAGGAGATTGCTCGAGATCTGCATGACGGCCCTGTGCAGGAACTGACCGGGGTCACCTTTACTCTGGAAAGCATGCTGATGGATAACTGCACTCCCGAATTGGCCCAACAATTAAGGGCGATCCAGGCCATCTTGCAAGAACAAATCAAGGAGCTGCGTACCTATGCTGGGGAGCTCCGCCCACCAACGCTCGCGAAATTCGGGTTGGAACAGGCTATTCGCTCGCATGCGAACACCTTCCAGGAAAAGCATCCCGAGCTTCGCCTCCAACTGGAGATGCACCAAACCGGACCCTTGCTGCAGGAAGCGACCAGCCTGGCACTGTTCCGTATTTACCAGCAAGCCCTGATCAACATCATGAAACATGCCCGGGCCACTGAAGTTGTAGTCAAGTTTGATAAGGATGAGCATCAGGTATGTCTGGAGATCCAGGACAACGGCCGTGGGTTTGAACTGCCCGAAAATGTACTCGATCTGGCTCGAAAAGGACATTTGGGACTGATTGGGGTTCAGGAAAGAGCAGATGCAGTGGGCGCAACCCTGGAAATCACCTCCCATCCTGGAGATGGCACCCTCATTCGGGTGAAATTACCCCTACACCATATGGATACCACAATAGGGTAACGCCAGACCCAAACAACAGGCTTTTCTGTTTGGAAAGACCGAACGGGCGCTGCTGGCGGAGGGTCAGCAAGCCAATAGGGAAGAAATCAACACCCGTAAAATGGATGACCTATCGCAGGTGTGGGGTTTGACGGGGATTGATAATCTGACCTGGCGGGTGCTACCCCTACCGATCTCAAGATCCACCTAAACCACCTGTGCTTGCGCTTGCGGTGCAAGCATAGGTGAAGCCACCAATGAATCTCAACCTTTCACAACCACACTCTCACAGGAATCTCGTCTGGGTTCCATCGTGATATCCAGATATCGCTCGGATAAAATTCAAGAAAACTGACGAGTAGCTATTTTTCCTTGCCCTCTTCTGGCATTACGGTTAAAATACCCTACGCACGCGGGCGTGGCCAAGTGGTAAGGCATCAGCCTTCCAAGCTGATATTCGCGGGTCCGAATCCCGTCGCCCGCTCTTCAAAGAGCAGGGGACAGTTTGAAGTGGGTAGTTTGCAGATCTTCGCAGGTCCCCACAGGGGGGATGCCATCCGAATCCCGTCGCCCGCTCTAAATGACCAGTG
>JAMCRR010000005.1 GCA_023381565.1 Chloroflexota bacterium | reverse complement strand
CGCCAATGCCGGCCTGCACGACGTCGGCAGCAACCTGTAGAGGACCCAGGGGTTGCAGGCGCTTATCGAGCGGCTGGACAACCAGGAGCTTGAGACCTTCCAGGTCCTGGTATTTCAGCGTACACACAGCTGTGCCCCGCACGCGGCCGAAGAGCATTTTGCCTACTTTACTCCCACGCTGTTCAACACCCGATCGATGATCGTATCCAGAAGGACCGGATCTACCTGGCCTCCCAGGCGGGCGATGGCAGCGTCGTGAATGCGTTTCTTGAGATCGCTATTTTTGGCCGGCGCTGCCGCAACAACAGCCAGTGGAGCTGCGGACGGCGAGGAAGAAACCTGGGCGGCTTTGGCGATATAGGGGCGGACGGGCGCGCTGGGGGGATTATCGTGCTCGCGGACCAACTTCAAGCCCAGGCGCGAGGCTCTTTCATATGCCAGCTCGGTCAATACGACATCGTCGGTCAGCTCCAGGGATTGGACGCCCCGCTTGACCATATCTTCGATGTCGCGTTCGGTATAGAACTCTTTCGCCATTTCTTACTCCTATTAAATCCTTTGTAGGACAAGATGGAATCTTGTTCTAAGAGCCGGCGATACCTTCCAGGCTTTCCAAAGCCTGCACTGCCGCGTTGCGGGCGGTGATGATCTCGGCCTCTGAGCCTGAAAGCCACATCCTGCCAAAGCGCCCCACCGAAGAGACGTGGACGATCTTGATGTTGGCTTTCTTTTCGGCTTCGTTGCAAGCGTAGTTGATATAAGCTGCCGGAGCGCATTCCAGCACCAGAAGGGTTTCCCCAGGGACCAACATGCTGCCGCGGCGGAAGCGGTTGAGAAGCTGCGTCTGGTAGGGATCCACGTGGGTAATGACCTGGATAGAGGCAATCGAAGGTTTGATGCGCTCTTCGACCTTCATGCCTAGGCGCTGGAGGACGACCTCGCCGGCTTCGATCACGGCTGCCTGGTTCAACGAATGGACCTCGAACATCCCGAATTCGCGCTCCACGATCTGCGCGCCCGGCTTGGCCTCGGTGGCTTTAACGGCAATGTCGACGATGCGGAAGACCTCATTCCCGGGCGACATTTCGACATACAGGGCAGCCATCCCCTCGATAGGCAGGTCCCCCTGGGTGATCGTGCCGACGAAGGCGGCATACTGCGCCTGCATGCGGTCTAAAAAGCAGTAACAACGGAGAGAAAAAGTATCGGCCATGGAAGCTCCTGGAAAATTTCTGGTTTATGGTTGATACATGGCGATCCCGATGGGTGTGACGAAGAGCGGCTGCCTGGGCACGCGGGTGGGGATGCCGGTATATTCCTGCACTACGCTCGCCATGCCTGGAAAAGAGGACGTGCCTCCCACCAGGGTGATCAGGTCGACCTGCCGGCCGGCAATATGCCGTGAGACGATGTTGCCGACTTTTTCCATCACCGGACGGATCACCGGAAAGAGGCGGGCCTGCTCGGAAGGCGTGATTTTCAGCTGCTCGGCCTCTTCGAAGGAGATGTCGAGTGCGCCGGCGATGACCAACGAAAAATGGGTGCCCCCGGTAGGCTCATCGGCCGTATATACGACTTTGCCGTCCTGGAGAATAGCAATCCCTGTCGTCCCCCCGCCCACGTCGACGATGGCGCCGTCGCGGATGCGCAAGAGGTTGTTGGCTGCAGTAGGCTCTTCGACCAGGCCGGTGCAGGTCATCCCGGCGGCTTCGACCACGTTGGCTGTGGCGCGCACTTCCGCCTTCGGCACGCCCGGTGGATACCCGCTGGCGGCGTGTGTGAGCTCCCTGCCCAGGCGGGCTTCGACTCGCGCTTTCATCTGGCGCAGCAAATCGATGGCGCCGATGAAATCCACCACCAGCCCGTCACGGACCACTTGGGCGAACTGGTACTCGCCGGTGACGACCTGCTGGTTTTCGTCGAGAACCACCAGGACGGTGTAGGCAGTGCCCAGGTCAACGCCCACCGACAGGCTTCCCTGCGGAGGAGCCGCTAAAGGCGGGATGTGGTTCTTCTTCGCAGGCAGGATGGCCGCGCTGGCGTCTCTCAGGTAGCCTTCGAGTTCAGACCAGACCAAATCTTCCAAAGGGTTTATCCTGTTGGATCAAGCTCGCAAACGGCTCGCCAGTTTATTTCTTGGGTTCTGTGGCGCGCCCGCCGAAACTGCCGCGAGAACTTTGGGGCAAGATCATCTCAACGTCGCTGTGCGGCCGGGGGATCACGTGGACCGAAACCAGTTCGCCAACCCGCTTGGCAGCGGCTGCGCCGGCATCTGTGGCGGCTTTCACCGCGCCGACATCGCCGCGCACCATCACGGTCACGTATCCGCCGCCGACGTATTCTGAGCCGATCAGCACGACATTGGCTGCTTTGACCATCGCATCGGCTGCCTCAATCGCGCCGACCAGGCCGCGGGTCTCCACCATTCCTAATGCGATCAGAGCTGTATCTAAAGCCATCTTCTTGTTTCCTTTCTGTCTTGGAATGATCCAGGTTCAGTTTTATTGCAAGTGCAGCAGGTCGTTGACAAGACCGCGCACGACTTTCTCGATTTCGAGCGGGGAGGGCCCCGCAGGTGGGTTGGCCGGCTGGAAGACGATCTCCGGTGGTGGCGCCGTCTCATAGGCGAGGCGCTTCACGTTGAACATGTGGTAGACGGTGATGTTGTCACCGGTAATCGAGCCGCCGATGCCGCCGGCACCCAGGGTCATGGATGGCATCACACCGGTGGTCAGGCCGATGGCGCCCAGGGTGCCCATGGTATTCACGGCGATGCGGAAGACGGGTTTCTCCAGTCCGAAGGCCATGATCACATCCTGGTTGGTGGCGTGAATTACCAGGCTGTGACCCCTCCCGCCGAACTGGATCAGCTCGATGCAGCGGTTGCACCCGGCCTCCCAGCCGTCGGCCTCGTACCAGCCCAGGACAGTGGTGAGCTTCTCGCGTGAAAGCGGTTCGCTCCTGCCGACCTCGGAAAGAGGGGCGACCAGAATTCTCGCGCTCTCGGGAACGGAAAAGCCGGCCATACCGGCCAGGTACTGCGGAGATTTCCCGACCGTGGCGGCATTAATGCCGCCTTCGGAGGTAAACAGGAGCTTGCGCAGGGCATCCGCCTGAGCGGGTTCGACAAAATAAGCGCCGTTTGACTGCATCAGCTCGGCCAGGCGGCGGGCGATAGGCTTGTCGGCAACGACCGCCTGCTCGGTGGCGCAAATGGTCGAAAAATCGAAGGATTTGCTGCTGACGATGTAGCTCGCGGCTTTCTCCAGGTCGGCGCTTCGGTCAACATATACCGGTACATTGCCCGGGCCGACACCGTAAGCCGGCTTGCCCACCGAATGCGCCGCTTTCACCATGGCGCTGCCGCCGGTGGCCAGGATCAGAGCCACGTACTTGTGGTTCATCAATTCCTGGGTTCCGGGGAGGCTGATGTTCTGCATGCAGCTGATCAACCCCGGAGGGGCGCCGGCATCTTCGGCAGCCTGTGCCATTAATTTAACCGTCTCATAGCTGCAGCGAACTGCCGAGGGGTGGGGAGCAACAATGATGGCATCGCGCGCTTTGACCGCAATCAACACCTTAAACATGGCAGTCGAAGTAGGGTTCGTACTGGGGGTTAGCGCGGCGACCACGCCCATCGGCCAGGCGATCTCGTAAACCTTATTGGCTGCGTCGTGGCGCAAAACACCCACGGTGGGGATTTCTTTGATGCTTTCCCAAACCGCCTTCGAGCCAAACTCATTTTTGAGCTTTTTATGGACCGGGACACCGTAACCGGTCTCTTCGGAGGCCATGCGGCCTAACCGCTCGGAGGCCTGGTAGGCAGCCTCTGCCATCGCGGCGCAGACACGGTCCACGTCGGCCTGGGAGGCTTTTGCCCAGGCGATCTGGGCAGTGCGGGCGGCAACTGCCAGATCTCTGGCTTCCTGGATCGAGGCGAGGTCTTTATCCATCGTCGTCACGATTTTCTAAACACAACCTGGCCGTCGACTTCGAGAGAATCGATGATCGCCATGATAACTGCATCTACCGGCGTATCTTTCGTTATGTTCGTCTGGCGAGCGCTCGAACCGGCTGCAGTAAGCACCAGGTCGCCGGTTCCGGCGTCAACAGTGTCGATGGCCACGTAGGGCTTGCCGACCGGCTCGCCCTTCTCATCCGTCTGGCGGACGATGAGCAGCTTGCGGCCGACCAGTTTTTCATCTTTGATAGTCGAGACGGTTGTCCCGATGACACGCGCGATCAGCATGGTGTCCTCTGCTTCTGGTTAATATCCCTTCGCGACTGGCGCACCCTGGGCCGAAGCGGGCGCTTGAGCTGCTCCCTGGACGATTTTGACGCTGGCGCTGGCGCCGATGCGTGTGGCTCCGGCTTTGACCATTTTCTCCGCGTCCTCACGCGTGCGAATGCCGCCGGCGGCCTTGACGCCGACATCCGGGCCGACCACACGCCGCATAAGGGCCACGTCATCGATGGTGGCTCCACCGCTGGCAAAGCCCGTGGAGGTTTTGACGTAATCAGCCTCGGCTTCCTTAGCGAGCAGGCAGGCGATCACTTTTTCCTCATCAGTCAGCAAGGCAGCCTCGATAATCACTTTCACCAGAGCGCCGGCGGCATGGGCAGTTTTGACCACGCCACGAATATCCCTGGCAACCAATTTTTCGTCTTTCCCTTTCAATGCACCGATATTGATCACCATATCGATTTCGGTGGCGCCGTTGGTAATGGCTACCTGGGTTTCGAAGGCTTTGACGTCGGGCGGGGTGGCTCCAAGTGGAAAACCCACGACCGAACACACCTTAACCGGCGAATCACGCAGCAGCTCAGCGCACAGCTTCACGTTCGTCGGATTGATGCACACAGAGGCAAACTTGTACTTGCGCGCTTCGAAACAGAGTTGGGCGATCTGGTCGGGTGTGGCATCTGGTTTAAGCAAGGTATGATCGATCATGTAGGCCAGGTTTTCGCTCGGGGGGAGGCCGCCCAGCGTATAAGTCAGGCGTTCGGCTCCGGCAGAGACGACCTCGCCAACACGATCCATGCAGGTCGTCACGCACAAACCTTCCGCGCACTGGAGCTTGCACTGCTGACCAGGAGGGGTGGTTTCGAGCATCGCTTGCTCGGCCATAGCCACTAGGACCTCACGCGTGATCAATTCGACAAGGGTTTCAACAGATTTCATGTCGGGAGGCATAGCTCATTTCCCTGCTTTCAAGAACTGCTTCTCAACTGCCATAATTTTATCGACGCGTTTTGAATGACGCCCGCCGCCGAAATCGGTTGCCAGCCAGGTTTTCACGATCAGGCGAGCCAGGTTTTCGCCGATCAGTCCGGCTCCCAAAGTGAGCACATTGGCATCATTGTGCTCGCGGCTGTTCATGGCGGTTGAGTAATCGTAGCACAGGGCCGCGCGCACTCCGGGGACTTTATTGGCTACCATGCAGCTGCCAATTCCGGCTCCATCGATCACAATCCCGCGCCAGGCTTTGCCTTCACTAACCATCTGTGCCACCGCCAAGGCGGAATCGGGATAATCGACGGCCTCCTTGCTGTTCGTGCCGCAGTCCGTCACGCGATAGCCAAGCTCAACCAGGTAGGGTTTCAGGGCTTCTTTCAGTGGGAACCCGCCATGGTCGGCGCCGATGGAAATATTTTTAAAGGGAGTGGGAGATGGACTCGGAACGGCAGGCTGTTCGGCTGGCGTGCTATTTGCAACCGAAGAGGTCGAACCACCCAGGGTGCGTTGCAGCACCTGCTCGACGATCTTCTGTAGTTCGGTGTCCGTGATGGGATCCATCGGTATGACAGGTTGGTTGCGGTAAAATAGACTTGACGGAAATCACTAGGTCGTAGATAATGGTACTGGTAGTGACCACATGACCTTATAACCAATCTAATCATACCACGCTGAGGCAGTAATGTCAAGAATCATCGTTGATCCATTCGACGTCGTTCCCAAGTATTACCAGCTCGCAGATATCATCCGTCAAAAGGTCGAACGCGGCGAATGGTCCCCGTCTCAGCCGATTCCCTCCGAACGACAGCTGGAAACCCTTTACAACGTCAGCCGAACTACCATCCGCCAGGCTCTGGCTATGTTGATACGCCAGGGCTTGCTCTATCACGAGCAGGGTAAAGGCACGTTTGTCTCTCCCCAAAAGTTGCAGAAAGGGATCCTCGAGCTGACCAGTTTTTCTGAAGATATGCGCAGCCGCGGCTTAGTACCCGGGCAGGTGATCCTGGACCTGAGTACCGTGGAACCGCCGGCCAAGGTGGCCCAGCATCTCGAGCTCAAACCCGATGTCCAGCGGGTGCTGCGCATTGAACGTATCCGCCTGGGAGATGGCAAACCCATCGGCCTGCAGGTCTCTTACCTGGCTCTGGGTGAAAGCCAGACAATCACCCGCGAAGAGCTCGAAAACAGGGGTTCGTTGTATGCCTTAATCCAGGAGAAGTTCCACATCATCCCCTCCGCAGCCGATGAAACCCTGGAAGTAACCGTTGCCGGTCCGCGTGAAGCAAGCCTGCTCCAGGTGGCGGAAGGGAGCCCCTTGCTGTTGAGCGAACGCACTTTATGGTCGCAGGCACGCCGGGCAATTGAGTTCGTCAGCATTCTTTACCGCGGAGATCGTTACCGCTATTACATTCGCCTCACTCGGTAGGGACATAGCGGGATAACAATGTGTCACAACCCGTTTTTCTCCCGCTGTGCCCTTACAGGAATTGAAGCATAAAAACCAATGACCCCGACGACTGCACCGAAGCAAGCCTCTCCCGAAGCCGCTGTTCCAATCGAATGGAAGATTGGCGATTTAATCCTCAACACTTATGAGGTCAAGCATATCTTTACCACAGGTGGCATGGCGTTGGTCTACCGCGTGCATCATCGGGGTTGGGGCATCGACCTGGCGGTGAAAAGCCCCCGCCAGGAAATCCTCGATCTGGACGGCAGCGTTGATAACCTGGTGAGAGAGGCCGAAACATGGGTTAATCTGGGAGTCCATCCGCACATCGTATGCTGCTATTACGTGCGCGTCCTGGGGGGTGTGCCGCGCCTCTTCATGGAATATGTGGATAGCGGCAGCGTCGAAGATGCCATCGAGCAAAATTGGCTTTACTCCGGCACGTCCATAGATATTTTGCAGCATATCCTGGATATCGCCATCCAGAGTGCCTGGGGTCTGCATTACGCCCATGAAAAAGGTCTCATTCACCAGGACGTCAAACCGGCGAATATCCTGCTGACAACGGATGGCTTTGCCAAGGTGACCGATTTTGGCATTGCCCAGGCACAGGTGAACCTGCGCAGTAAGGGCGAGATCATCGACCTGATGAACAGCTCCCCCGAAGGCAAGAGCGTGCGGGTGAGCACCATCGGGATGACGCCGGCATATTGCTCTCCGGAGCAGGCCGCCACGCAGACACTATCCCGGCGCACCGATATCTGGAGCTGGGCGGTTTCAGTATTGGAAATGTTTACTGCCAAAAAGAATTGGGGGAAAGGCCCGTTTGCGCTGGAAGGTCTGGAAAAGTACCTGGGCCAGGATTGGGAAAGCTCTCCTGCTCCCAAGATGCCCGGCTCTTTGGTGACTTTGCTCAGGCAGTGCTTTTCATACGATCCCAACGAGCGGCCGCGCGATATGTGCTCTGTTGCAGACGCACTGCGAGAAATCTACCAGAAGGAGACCGGACACGCTTATCCCCGCCAGGAGCCGCGCATCGACACAACCCTTGCCGATGCTCTGAACAACCGCGCCGTATCGATGGTCGACCTCAAGCGTGACGAAGATGCCATCCGCTTCTTCGATCAGGCCGTCCAGGCCGAGCCGACCCACCCGGCTGTCCAGTACAATCGCAATTTGTTCTTGTGGCGCCAGGGCCGGCTGACCGATCAAGATGCCGTTTCGATCTTGAACGAAAACTTAAAAAACCAGCCGGAAAACTGGTACCCGTATTATCTTTTAGGCTTGATTCATCTCGAGCGCGGGGATGGGATGGAGCTAACCAGGGTGATTGAGGCGGCCTCGGCAAAATTCGGCGATCTGGCTCCCTTGAAGAGCCTGGGTTACCTGGTGCAGCGCCTCAACCAGACCGCAGGAGGCTGCCTGAAGACCTTTCGCGACAACCCCAGCGTGGTGAATTCGGTGGCTATCTCGAAGAATGGAGAAAGCATCCTTTCGGGGGGAAATGACAGCCTGGTGCGTTTGTGGAAAAGCTCCACGGGAGAATGCACGCAGATCTTTGAGGGACATACCCAGCCGGTGCGCTCGGTAAAGTTCTCGCCTGGGGGAGGCTTCGTTCTCTCGGGCAGCTGGGATCAGACGCTGCGGCTCTGGCACCTGGCTTCGGGCTCGTGCGTTAAGGTGCTTGAAGGCCATACGGACGTTATCCATGAGGTGGCTTTTACCCCCGATGGGAAGCGGGCGCTATCTGCCTCGGCGGATACAACCCTGCGGGTATGGGACCTGCACGAAGCAGTCTGCCAGCAGGTGCTTGCAGGCCACCGCGATACGGTCTGGTCGGTCGCCGTTACCCCGGATGGCAAGCGAGCCGTCTCCAGCTCTTTTGACAATACTTTGCGGATATGGGACCTGGACAGTGGCGAATGCCTGCAGGTGATCGAATGGTATAAATCCTGTACGAGTAATTTGAGCCTGGCGCCTGATGGTAAAACCGTGCTGCTGGCTTCAGGCGATAACCGCCTCTTTCTGCTCGACCTTTCTACCGGAGAACCCATCGTTTCATTTGGGGGGCACCCCGGAGGGACGATTGCTGTGCAAATCGCCCCCAACGGATTCTGGGGGGTTTCAGGCGGATTGGATGGAACCGTACGCCTGTGGGATCTCAACACTGGGAGATGCCTGCGCACATTTTCAGGACATGCCTCGGCAGTCCAGTGCCTGGCGGTTTGCCCGGAGAACGCCCGCTTCCCATCGGGGAGCAGCGATAACACGATCCGTCTCTGGCGGTTGGCGGGAGGAGGGAAAGCGCCATACGTCACTGTCCAGCCACGCAGCGCCCAAGAAATCCTGCAGCTTTCTACGGAGATCGATAAGATCATTCACAATGCCAACCAGAAGTTTGCAGCCGGAGAATATGGCCAAGCGCTGGAGGTGATTTCGCAGGCTAGAGCCAACCCGGATTATCAGCGTAACCTGCGGCTGCTCAGAGAATGGGACCGAGTGGGGCGAAAAGGGATTCGCAGCGACCTGCGCTCGAGCTGGCTGGCAGAAAGCTACCGCGCCCACGCTGCACGAGTGAACGCCGTAGCCCTCTCAAGGAATGGTCGGCTTGGCATTACGGGAAGCGAAGATAGCACCCTGATGCTCTGGAACCTGGAGAACGGGGTCCTGTTGAACCAGTTCCAGGGACATACCTCCGGGGTCAATGCCGCCGCGCTGGATGCTCGCCTTGGATTGGCTTTGTCGGGGAGCAGCGATGGGACGCTGCGACTGTGGAAAACGGAGGATGGAGCTTGCCTGGACGTATTGGAGGGCCACACCAGCGAGGTGAGCTGCGCGGCATTTTCGCCCCTGGGCAACCGGGTGCTCTCGGGAAGCAACGACAACACCCTGCGGGTGTGGAACCTGGAGGATAACAACTCCTGGAGGGCGTTGAAAGGGCATACCCATTACGTGCGCTGCGCGGCGTTTACCCCAGATGGCCGCCAGGCACTATCCGCCAGCTGGGATAAGACCCTCAGATTGTGGGACCTGGCGAGTGGAGAATGCTTGAAGGTCTTTATCGGGCACGATGAAGCCATCGATGCCATGGCGATTTCCCCGGATGGCAGGATTGCCGTTTCGGGGGGATTGGACCGCACGTTGCGTTTTTGGGACCTGACGGCGGGTACCCCGCTGCGGACGATCGAGGGTTTTTCCAGGCGGATTAAAGCGGCAGTTTTTTCCCCGGATGGTAGATATTTGTTCGTCGCCGAAGAAGATGGGACGATCACGGTCATGAGTATCGCCGGCGGAAAGCGCTTGCGTTCCTTCAAGGGTCACAACCAGCCCATCACTGCTCTGGTAGCCAGCCTGGATGGGTGTTTGCTCGCCTCGACCGGTGTGGACGGATTGGTAAAGCTTTGGCGGTTGGATTGGGAATATTCTATTCCGGACCACCCGGAGGACGACGACACGCTTTACGCCTATCTAAATGCCTTCCTGGCACTCCACCGCCCGCAGCTCAACGAAGGATCGGGACGGACCGGCCGCCCGGCGTGGAAAAACTCGGACTTTGCCGATCTGATGGAAGAGCTCAGTTACCGGGGGTTCGGGGGCATCCCGGAGGGGGAGATCAACAGTCTGCTGCGGCAGCTTTCCAGGCAAATGGGCGCTTGAGCTAAGTCATCCTCAAGCAGGCATAGCTGGCCAGGATTTCGAACATCGTTTCCACGCCCGCACCGCTCAGGGCGCTTGTCTCCATGAAGCCTGCACCAAGCAATCGCGCAAATTCTTTCCCAACCCAACCGGCATTTCCGGTTACCAGATCGAGCTTATTCCCAACCACCAGGAATTTTTGCTGGGGGAGGGTTTTTTTTATCTCCATGTACCAACCGGAGAGATCTTTCAGCGTCTCATCATTGGAGAGGTCGTACACCAGGGTAGTAGCCAGGCTGCCGCGGTAGAAACCGGTACGGATGGTTTCGTACCTCTTCTTCCCGGATAGGTCCCAGATAGAAAGTTTGACCGGTCCATCGGGAAGGGCCACAATTTTGGTCTGGAAATCGACACCGATGGTTATAATGTGCGAGGTTTCAAAACGGTCTTCGCAAAAGCGGCGTACGAGAGCTGTCTTACCAACGCTCGCTTCGCCGGCAATGACAACTTTAAGGACAGGGATCGAAGGCATCTGGCGAATTACCCGTCACAAAGAATGGCCGATAAAAAATTCGTGGGGGCAGACTAAATTCTCGGGATCGATCATGGGATCGTTCAAGCGAGACTGGTTGGCGTTTTCAAAGAGCTGCTGTAAATCTTCGAGCTTTTTCATCTGCAAGACAGATGGTTCGAGATTAAATAATGCCATCGTTGTGGTCAGCTTGCCTGGGACGAAACAGAGCCACTGGCCGCCTTCAATTTGGGTCGAACGGACCTGCGCGCCAAATATCTCCTGGGTAGCAGAATGATAAGAGGAGTGCATGGGAACGTATAAGGCCGGATCGATGCCGAATTCGCCGATGCTCTTGATCGGCATACCGGATTCGTTGTTATATAGAGAAAATCCCAGGACTTGTGCTTTGTTGCGGTGACGGATCAAGATCGACTGGCCTTCCGTTACGGCATTTTTCCATTCGTCAGAGATAGGGTCATCTGCCAGGATCGATTCGATGGTTTGCATCTCGCGCTGATAATAAACGTATAATTCCTGAAACTGGGTACGGTTGAGGTTGCCGGTAGCAAATCGTTCGGCCAGGGCGTTGATCTTCAGCCGCAGCCGTTCCAGGTACTCCTGCGCCTGGTCCATCGAGGTCAGGTTCATCGACTCGACTTCAGCCAGAGGGGGGGCCGTTGGAGCGGCAGAAACTGGCTGGTCCGGGACAGGGTTTTGTTTTTGGGCTTCAGGCTCAATAATTGGAGCAGGCGTAGAATTTTGTTTTCCCTGGAATAATCGCAGCAACCACTTTAACACAGCATTGTCCTTTAGGTAGGGTTGTGGATCGATCAGCCCAAATAGTAGACGATTCTGATCGCGTGATGGATGGTTTAAATGCTTGCTCCAGGGTTGCATTTAACGTGCCCGGCCGGAGTCGAGTTTTCCCGAATGTTGCGCATAGCCTTATTTTTACGCCGCTGAGGAGACGACCATGGTGAAAGATGGCAGATCCTTTTCGTGGGTTAAAGGGTGGAGGGATTAGAATTGATGATAAAATCCTTATTCCGGCTCTCGCCTGGGGTGATAGGGTGAGGCCCATCTGCGGAGATCAGGGAAATTGATTAACAATGGTGTCGAAATGAGTGATATTGCAAACCCATCGGTGGAATTTTCCTTACCTCAGCCCGTCTATAACCGGGGAGGACCGGCACGCTGGGTATTCTCGCACTCGGCTCCCTATTGGCCGATCTGGGGAGGCGCTCTGATCGGCGCGCTGGGAAATGCTGGTATGGCTGCGGTGGTGCCCGTTTTGATCGGCCAGGCCTTGAACGTGATCTCAGCGCCCTCCCCCAATTCGAGCCAGCTCGTCCAAATCGCGCTGATGCTGGGAATCTCTCAGGTGGTGCGGGGTATTTTAATGTTAGGACGTAACTTTGGTTTCGAGCTGCTTGCCCAAAAAGTGGAAAGAGACGTGCGCAACGAGCTGTACGTGAGTTTGCTAGGCAAAAGCATGACCTTCCACAACCTGCAGCCGGTGGGCGATACCATGGCGCGCGCCACAAACGACGTCCGTCAGGTGAATTTCCTCTTCAGCCCGGGTGTGAATATGGTCATCGGTTCGCTAGATTTCCTTATTATGCCCGTAATTCTGGCGCCCACCTACAATGTGGCTTTGCTGGCTACCCCGGTGCTGTTCATCATCCTGTATTTTATTGCTTTGCGCAGATACCTGGCGACCCTAAAGCCGATCACCGATGAAGTTCGTTCGTCTTTCGGGCAGCTCAACACCCACCTCACCGAAGCCCTGGATGGCATCGAGACGGTGAAGGGCGCTTCCCAAGAAAAGGAAGAGGTCAGGCGTTTTAGCGATAATGTCTTAAGATACCGGGACGCCTCCGTGCACCAGGGGGATGTTGAAGCCCGCTTCCTGCCCTTGCTGCTCTTATCGGTTGCCCTGGCGGCGGGGTTGTTTCATGCGTTAGTGCTCTTTCACCAGGGACTGTTGAACGTGGGGCAAGTTGTCTCGTATTTCGGCCTGCTCTTGCTGCTGGATTTCCCTACTTTCACTTCACTCTTTGCTTATTCCCGGATCTCTTTGGGTCTGGCAGGGGCGCGGCGCATCCTCGAGCTGATGCAGCGCGAAAATAACCTGGATCAAAATATTGGCGGGTATGCCGAACCGATGCGCGGGGAGATCGAATTCCGCCACGTGACTTTCGAATACCAACCGGGCGATGTGGTGCTGGAGGATATTTCATTCAAGGTAAAACCCGGCCAGACGGTGGCCATCGTCGGGCAAACGGGATTCGGAAAGACAACGCTGGCAAGGCTGGTCAACCGCACCTATGATGTGACTTCGGGCCAGGTTCTGGTGGATGGGGTTGACGTGCGGGATTGGAACCTGGAGGCATTGAGGAGAAGCATCTCGATCATAGAACAGGATATTTTCCTTTTCTCTCGCTCGATTTCAGACAATATTGCCTTCGGGCGACCTGGAGCAAGCGAGATGGAGATCTCTGCAGCCGGGAAAGCCGCCCAGGTGGAAGAGTTTGTCAGTTCGTTTGCGGAGAAGTACAAGACGGTTATCGGCGAGCGAGGCGTCACTCTATCGGGAGGGCAACGCCAGAGGCTGGCGCTCGCCCGCGCTTTCCTAACCGATCCGCGCATCCTGATCCTGGATGATTCGACCAGCGCCATCGACAGCGCTACTGAGGATAAAATCCAGCGGGCGATCTATCGCGCGGCACGCGGGCGTACCACGCTGATTATCACGCACCGGCTCTCGCAGATCCGCTGGGCAGATCTCATCCTGGTTATGCGGAAGGGGCGCCTCACTGCGCTCGGCACGCACGAAGAGCTGCTGCGTGTTTCTGAGCCATACCGGAGGATATTCAGTTGAGTTTTTACTTTGGTTTAGATGCTGAAAAATACGACCGGCAGTACTCAGATCGGGTACTCTTCCGGAGGATATTCGCCTATTTCAAATCGCAACGTCGTCGCATGACCATCGTTGCTTTAATGGTTCTGGTGATCTCCTTTGGGGGAGCTTTGATGCCGATTATCGTCTCGAGAGGCGTGGACCTCCTCAAAACGCACCTGACCTACGGGACGATCGGCCTGATTGCAGGTGCAATTCTGGCAGTGGGCGTGATCAACTGGAGCGCCAATTGGATCAGCCACCGGCAATCCGTTCGGGCGATTGCCGACGTCCTGGTGCAACTGGCGACGGATGCTTTCAATCACTCGGTAGGGCACGATCTCTCGTTTTACGATGAATATTCGTCCGGGAGGATCGTCTCGCGCATCACCTCCGATACGCAGGATTTTGGCGAAATGGTTACCCTGGTGACAGATGTGATCACCCAAATCATCGAGGCTGGCATTCTGGCCATCGTCTTAATCCAAATAGACTGGCATCTCTTTTTATATATTTTCGCCCTGGTGCCCATCGTCCTCGTCCTGGGGATTAGCTACCGGAGTATTGCCAGGCGCGTGACCCAAAAAGGGATGCGGGCGATGGCGAATGTCAACGCGACAATCAAAGAAACGGTGAGTGGTATTGCAGTGGCAAAGAATTTCCGCCAGGAAGCCAGCATCTTTGCGGTGTTTGATGAAGCTAACCAGCTCTCCTACCGGGTGAACGTGCGCCGCGGCTTGACCCTGACCATCGTCTCACCCACACTCAACGCCATCGGAGGGGTAGCTACGGCTGTTCTCGTGTATGTGGGAGGTCTAACCGTTACGCAGGGAATCGTCACTGCTGGAGCCTGGTACCTTTTCTTGTTCAGCTTGGACCGGTTTTTATTCCCGATAATGAACCTGTCATCGTTCTGGACGCAGGTGCAAAATGGGCTGTCGGCGGCCGAGCGCGTATTCGCGCTGATCGACGCTGAGCCTGCGGTCGTCCAGGTTGATCACCTGCCTGTGCCGCGACTGCGAGGCGAGATTGATTTCTCGGGAGTGCATTTCCGTTATAAAGACGCCGAGCCGGTGCTGGATAATTTCAACCTGCACATCGCACCCGGCGAGACGGTTGCCATGGTTGGGCATACCGGCGCCGGAAAATCCTCGATTGCCAAACTGATCGCTCGATTCTATGAGTTCCAGGTGGGAAAGATCTTGATCGATGGACGCGATATTCGCTCGTTCGATCTGAGTGATTACCGGCGGCAACTGGGGATTGTCTCGCAGGCGCCCTTTCTGTTCTCGGGCACGGTGGTCGAGAATATCCGCTACGCCTCTCCCAAGGCGACCGAATTCGAAATCGAGACCCTGGCACGCAAGATTGGCGATGGCGACTGGCTTGAAACCCTACCGCAAGGGCTGCAGACAGAAGTGGGCGAGCGCGGGTCGCACCTTTCTATGGGCCAGCGGCAGATGATCTCGCTGATGAGGGTGCTCATCCAACACCCGGCGATCTTCATCTTGGATGAAGCCACCGCCAGCATCGACCCCTTTACGGAATGGCAGATCCAGCAAGCGCTGAACCTGATCCTGTCCAGGTCGACGAGCATCTTGATTGCCCACCGCCTCTCGACAGTCAAATCCGCCGATCGGATCATCGTCATGAAGACCGGGAAAATCATCGAGGAAGGCAATCACGAGGGCTTGCTCAGTCAGGGCGGGCACTATGCGGATTTATACAACACCTACTTCCGGCACCAATCACCGGATTACAGACCTGAAGGCTTGAAAGAGTATATGGAATACAAGCTGAAGCTGAAGCTCGAGGATGAAAAAGGGATCCAATACTGACCATTTGTGCTAAAATATAAAAGAAGCCCCACGATGTTTCGAGCATCCGGGGCAACGGCAGCCGATGCGGGCGGCTACAATCAAAGTATAGCATATCCTGAGCCGTTCGCAAAACTAGCGAACGGTTTTTATTTGGGTGGATCATGCGAAATTCTTACCCATCGAGCAAGTGGAAAAGCCAATACAAGCGCAAGCCTAGACTAATCGAAGTCTATAAAGTCCATTCGAGATCCATGTGGATATGGCTACACCGCGTATCTGCCTGGAGGAAGGTATTGAAAAGCCAACCTCGAGATTCGCTTGCATTTGATAAGATAGCCGAACTCCTGGCGCTGCTGGGCTATACCCCGGATGAATACGGAGTACCACAGGGGGAATGGCCCAACTGGCCCAAAACTAACCCATTGGCCTTACTCGATGCTGAAGGGGAAAGAGTTGGACCTGGAGACGAACACCGTGAAACCCTGGCATGGAAAGCTGATATTCTATGGGCGGCAACCCTTGTATGGGCAGGTGTAATAAATTTATGCGAAGATGAAATCAAGCAGGAAGCCCCGCTTACCGACTGGATGGAAGTTGCCCTCTTTTTACGACAAGCCGACCTGGATAAATTCTGGAATCGGCCAGGCGTGGGTATTAGCAGCCCCGCTGAATTTCGAGAAAAATATCAGGACGGTAAAATTCATCGGATCCAAAAGGATGAATTACACCAATTGTTATTTAATTCCAAGTAGGGGGGTGTACTTAATGTCAATATTGGGGATGTAACTGTACTTCCGTAGGCATACCGAAATTGCTATTCTCTCTTTAAGGGAATCCTTGAAGGGAGAATTTTTATGCCTCGAAAGCTCCGGTTCATGTTTGTATGCGATCCAGATGAGCGCAGATTAATCCGGGACCTGGCGAATACTCTTCACCGGTCGGAGTCCGACGTTGTACGGCTGATCGTCGTCGGCGTTGCGCGCGAGATGTGGGTAAAGGGGCTGCTTAGGACAGCTAAGGCCGACGGCTCAGCGCCGGGGCAGGTGGTGGATGATGAAGGCTGATAGCAACCCTCCAGATAGCAACCCTCCAGGCTCGTCTGTCTCTTCGCTCTTCGACCGGCTGGCCGACCTGGGCGCTATCGTGCTTGACCTTCGCGGCAAAAACGCGGACCTCGAGGTTTTTCTCAACGGGCAACCGCCTATTTCGTTGAATAATGGGGATCAAATAGCCTACGAGCCAGACACGACAACGCCAGGCCAACCAGCACAGCGGGGCGAAAATGACGGCGAGCCTGGATGAGGTCATCTTGCAGCGTGCGCGCCGGCTGGAACTTGTCTGCCTGGGTTGCGTTGTCCACGGCGGCTTCGAAGCCCGTGATGCCCTGGCCAAAGCCGGTTGGCGGCCACGGTCTGACGAGGCTCGGGTTGCATGGTCAAAAATCCGGTATTTTCGAGAATCCGAGTTTACCGGGTGTCTTGTGGACAACTTCACCAGCCGTGAAATTTGTCGTTGGTCGAATTCATTTCTCTACGATTGTCCGACCGCTGTCTCTCGGAATGGGTCTACTTATGTTATCGCCTGGACTATGGTCGAACTGCGACGATTGCGTAGTTTGTGGACGAATTATCGGCATTTCCTGGAGGTCCAATGGATGACCCCGTTGTCACCGCTGAGTTTTTAAAGATTACTTCGCAGCAACCTAAGAACGGGATGCAGCAATCTGGCGAACCTTACCATTATACCGAATTAGGCGGCTCTTTGCGATTCGCAGATATGCACGCTGGCCGGGCCAGGTACTGCCACGCCTGGGGAAAATGGCTTATCTGGGATGGAAAGCGCTGGGCAGCCGATGACCGTGAGGAAGTTTTCAAATTAATGGGCGAGATGGTCCGGGTTATGTACCGCCAGGCGGCTGATATTGAAGATCAAAAAGCCCGTGGAGAATTGATCGACTTCGCACGCTCTTGCGAAAATCACCACAGGCAGCAAAACATCCTGGCGGGCGCCAGACCTTATATGGCAATATCCGCCGGCGAACTCGACGCGGATCCGTGGTTATTCAATGTCCAGAACGGAATCGTTGACCTGAAAACGGGCAGCCTGCTGCCCCATGATCCTGAACGACTAATCACGAAGATTGCCCCGGTTACTTACGATCCTGGCGCGACCTGCCCGAGATGGGAGGCTGCAATAAATCTCTATACGGGCGAAAATCCCGAGCTGGCCGTTTACCTTCAGAAGGCGTTAGGCTATAGCCTGACCGGGATTAACGATGAGCAGTCAATCTTCTTCCCCTATGGCCTGGGCGCAAATGGGAAAACCACAACCGTTGAGACTATCTCGAACCTGGCTGGTGATTACGGGCTACGAACCGATATTGAAGCGTTGCTGGTTTCCGGCGCGCGTGGACAGGGAGCAACCCCCACAATCGCAGCCCTGGCAGGCGTGCGCTTTGCGGTTGCAAGCGAAGTACCCGAAGGTCGACGCCTCAACGAATCCCTAATCAAGGACCTGACCGGGGGCGATACCCTGACCGCACGGCGGCTGTTCTCTGAACCATTCAGCTTCAAACCGACTCATAAGCTATGGATGGTCGGTAACTTCCGGCCACGCGTCAATGATTCATCCCTGGGCTTCTGGCGACGGATGCGGCTGATCCCCTTCACCGTAACGATACCTGAAAATCAACGCCGGCCCACGGGAGAACTGGCCGCTGAGTTTCAAGAAGAGGCGCCAGGTATTTTGAACTGGTTGATCTGCGGCTGCCTATTCTGGCAATCTGACGGGCTGAAAATGCCTGATATGGTCCAGCAAGCGACTAAGGAATATCAGTCTGAAAGCGACCTGGTACAGCAATTCCTTGACGAACGCTGCGAATTTCACTTTGATTACTCGGAAGAAAAGGCGGCTTTATTCAAAGCCTGGCAATCCTGGAGCGAAGAAGCCGGCGAACAATGGGCAAACAGGCAGGGGCAGCGATGGTTGACTACCCAGCTCCTACGCCGCGGTTACGATCTCTGCGGTGATGGACGATCCAAACTGCGAGGATTACAACTCAAAGGAAGCCATTTACTATGACGAAAATGCTTAACTCCCTTCTGAAAATGCGTAATTTACCCCATTTTTCCTTAAATACAAGCTGTTCTCTCTCGCGTATTTAAGCAAAAACACCTAAAAATACGCATTTTGGAAAAAGATAAGCATTCTACTCCCCTGGAATTCACACCCTCCAAAGCCCATTTTTTAAGCGGTTAAATGCTCACAAATCAATCAAAAAAGTTACTTTCTGTAACAGCAATTACCATAAGCAATTCTGAGGAAAAAATGGCAGCTCCCGAAGAAAATAAAAACGCTCTGACACATGGGATCCACAGCTTTGAAGCAGGCGGAGAGCGCAACCTGAGCCCCTTCGAAGTGGAAAGCCTGCAAGAATTACGCGAACTGGTAAAAACTGAGCAGGGGAGGCAGGACGTCAAACTGGAGATAATCGCCAGGCTGGTGATTATCGCTCGTAAACTTTTCGCAGATATGCAGAAGTCGCAAAACTCTCGCGACTGGTGGGAAGGTGGGCCAGTAATACGAGGGGGTACATACCTCGCAGAACTGCGCAGATGGTTGGAAATATTCGAACCTCCCAGGAAAACGGATAGCGTTGACGTGATACTACGAGCAATTCAAGAGGCCCAAGATGATGGCAAAGATCAATGATCTGGTTTCAAAATGGCGTGAGATAGGACCGATTGCATGGGCTGAAGGTCCTTACGGCTGGATCAATGATGATCGGCAGCCTGTCACCCTGGAACCCTGGCAGCGGGCAGCCCTGGCTGCCTGGTGGGAATATCGGGAAATCCTTACCATCCTGGCAATCTCCAATATCAAGAAAACCGGTAAGACGTTTGCGAATGCGATCTTGACCGGCTGGCGCTGGCTGGCCCTACCAGGCGAACACTTCTGCGCGGCGAATGATCTTGACCAGAGCGCCGGGCGCCAGTTTTCAGCTATTGCCGATATGGTACGGCGCAATCCATTCTTACGCGATAACGTTACCAGCCGCAAAGAGCAATTAATTTTCACCCCCACGGGCAGCACACTTACCGCCCTGGCCGTGGACGCAGCCGGGAACGCAGGCGCCAACCATCTGACCGTTTCTCATACCGAAGCCTGGGGAATTGTCTACGAGGCCGGCGTACGCGCCTTCGAAGAGCTTGTACCTCCACCTGGAAAGCGCTGGGGATTGCCTGCCCTGCGTATCTGCGATAGTTACGCAGGCTTCGAGGGGGAAAGCAATACCTGGCATACCCTGGTAGATCGTGGGCTGAAGGGAAAGCGCGTCTCACAGGACTGGCCCATATATCTGAATGGCGGCCTGCTGCTGTTCCACATTGAGGGCGAAGAGGCTCAGGCGCGTTGTTACCGGGGAACGCCTGAAGAGGCTGCGATTTACTATGCAGACCAGCGCTCCAGCCTACGTCCTGGAACCTACCAGCGTTACCACGAAAATCAGCGCTCCAGTGGGAGTGAAGCGTTTATCAAATTGGATGATTGGGATAATTGCACAGACCCGGAACACCGGCCCATATTGCCGCAACCTTATCTTGAGTTATTCGTGGGAGTAGACGCCTCGATCAAGCACGATAGCGCCGCGGTCCTGGCGATTACCTATGATCGGGAAGAGAGCCGGGCGGTCCTGGCGCGTCATCGTATCTGGCAGCCAACCGCACTTGACCCGCTGGACATAGACGCGACTCTGGGCGCATTCCTGCGCGAATTACACCGTGGGTACCGGCTGCGGGGGGTATTATATGACCCCTACCAGATGCACGATCTATCGACCCGGCTCAGACAAGAGGGCTTACCGATGCAAGAATACCCTCAAAGCGTCTCGAATTTAACCACAATGGGGCAAAATCTCTATGAACTAATCAAAGCGAAAAACCTGCTGATTTACCCGGATACGCAGTTACGCAGCCAGGCGGCGCACGCCGTAGCCTTGCAGACCTCACGCGGCTGGCGGATTGCCAAAGAGAAATCGAGCCTGAAGATAGATGGGATCGTTGCCCTGGCTATGGCTTGTATCGGCGCGATTGAATTTCAGGGCCATTGTCAATGGCTGATAAGGTAAGTGGATTATGAGCGACAAAAGCTGGAAAGCACACGAGAGGCGCATAGCTCACGTCCTGGGAACGCAGCGGACCGGGCCGGTGTTCCGGGTCTGTGCAATTATC
>JAMCRR010000046.1 GCA_023381565.1 Chloroflexota bacterium | reverse complement strand
GGCCCCCAGGAGCTGATCCGGCCTAAGTTGAACGCGCTCGACCCCGGGCAGCTTCCCATCCGCATCGTGCATGCACCCGAAACGTTGGACATGGCCGACCACATCGAAGACGCCCGCAAGAAAAAGCAGAATTCCATGCGGGTGGGCATGGAGCTGGTACGCCAGGGCCAGGGAGACGCGTTTGTCACCGCCGGGAATACGGGCATGGCCATGTACTCGGCCAAAAAGGTTTTGGATGACATTCCAGGCGTCATCCGCCCTGCGCTGACCGCCATCTTCCCGGTCAGGGGTGGGCGCTGCGTGGTGCTGGACATCGGCGCCAACGCGGAATGCCGCCCGGATTTCCTGGTGCAGTTCGCCTTGATGGGCAGCGTGTACGCCGAAAGAGTATTGGGTGTGAAGAACCCCAGGATAGGCTTGCTGGCCAACGGAGAAGAGGCCGGCAAGGGCAACAACCTGGTGCGTGAGACTTACCCGCTGCTGGAGGCCAGCGGATTGAACTTCGTCGGCAACGTCGAGGGGAAGGAGCTCTTCGGCGGCCAGGCCGACGTGGTCGTGATGGACGGCTTCACGGGCAACGTCCTGCTCAAGAGCACCGAAGCGGTCGCCAAGTTGATCACCGATACGCTCAAGGACGGGCTGAAATCCTCCCTGCGCACCAAGGTGGGCGCGCTCCTGGCCATGCCCGCTTTCGACCAGGTCAAGTCGCTGGTCGATCCGGCCGAGGTTGGCGCGGCGCCCCTGTTGGGGATCGACGGGCTGGTGTTCGTGGGGCACGGGCGCTCAGACGCGCGCGCCATGACCAGCGCGATCCGGGTCGCGCGCCAGGCAGTCAAATCCGACCTCCTGGCCGCCCTACGCCAGGCGATTCAAGAGCGGCTCCCCCAGGTGTCTGCCTGAGAGCAGGCGGCTGGCATCTAAAAAACCTGAACCATTAAGGATCATCAACAATGAAAATCGTAACCAACGAGAAACTCATTCAAAGGAACCGGCGCATCGGCCAGGTGGCCACGGTGGCCAGCCTGCTCGTCCTGGCGGGAGGTTTGTATCTGTCCTTCAAGCCCTCTGCGGAAAGCGTATCGATCTCATTTGCGGCGTTGCTGGTCGGCTTTTTGCTCTCCCAGGTCGGGATCTTCTTCGGGAACCGCTGGGGACGGCAGCCGAGGCCCGATCAGCTCCTCTCTGCCTCGCTGAAAGGCCTGGAGGAAAAATATACGCTCTATAATTACACCACGCCCGTGTCGCACCTGCTCCTGGGGCCGGCCGGCATCTGGATCCTCCTGCCCTATCACCAGTCCGGCAAGATCACCTACGATAAGGGCCGTTGGCGTCAAAAGGGCGGCAACCTCTATTTAAAATTCTTCGCCCAGGAAGGAATTGGTCGGCCAGACCTGGAGGTCAAGTCTGGCGTGGAGGATCTAAAGCGCTACCTGGAAAAATCCTTCCCGGAAGTGGAGTTTCCCCCTATTCAAGCGGCCCTGGTATTTACCAACGAGAAGACCGACATCGAAGTCGAGAACGCCCCCGTCCCGGCGATTTCGGCCAAAAAGGTCAAGGAGTTCATCCGCAAGCGCAGCAAAGAGCTCCAGACTCCGGCGGAGAAAATCCAGTTGTTGCAGCAATCTTTCGAAAAGGCGAGCTGAGCGCGGCACTCTGCATTGAGAGAACCGTGATATAATATTCCTACGTTTTTCGTTCGATAAGGAGATGTAAGAAATGCGGGCAACAACGATTTCCTCTAAATATCAAGTTGTCATTCCCCGAGAAATCAGGGAGCAATTTGACTTAAAGCCCGGGCAAAAAGTAGTATTTATCCCCTACAAAAAAAGCTTGCGCGTGGTCATTGTGCCACCTATCGAGGAAGCTTATGGATTTCTTGAGGGGATCGATACGAATATTGAACGCGACGAGCAAGATCGGGTATGAACGTCGTTGATTCGTCTGGTTGGCTGGAATATTTTGGGAAAGGGTTAAACGGGGAGTTTTTTGCGCCAGCCATAAAAGCAAGCACCCAATTGGTGGTTCCTACCATCAGCATGTATGAAGTTTATAAGCGTATCGTTTTACAACGCGATGAAGAAGAAGCGCTAAGCGCCATCAGCTGGATGGCCATTGGCCTGGTAACTGATCTGACGCAGGAAATAGCCCTGGCCGCGGCAGACCTTTCAGTGGATCTCAAATTACCAATGGCAGACAGTATCATCCTTGCAACTGCCCGGGCTCATACCGCTATTTTATGGACGCAGGATGAGCATTTCAAAGACCTGCCTGACGTCAGGTATGTTGAGAAGAAATAATCGGTAGCGGTAGGCCACTTCAGTAGATTGTGGCCTACCCCAAATTGCATCGTCGAGCCTACTTTTGCCTGCTTTTCTCAGTAGTGCGCTGGGGGCGCGTGGATTTCCAGGTCTTTCCTGGTTTAAGCCCGGCTTTTCCTGGGCGGGGAGTGTCCTTTCCCGTCTGGCCTTTCTTCAGCTCTTCGATTTCCCCTGGTTTGAGGTAGCGCCATTCCTTCGGCTTGAGCGCGCCCAGGCGCACACTGCCGATGCGCACGCGCACGATGCGCTGCACGGGCAGCCCGATGCGCTTGCCCACCTCACGGATCTGGCGTTTGCGTCCCTCCTTGAGGATCACCTTCAGCCAGGCGCCCTTGCCGGCGGGGCTGTCTACATCGACGATGGCCGGCGCGGTGCGATAGCCGTCTTCCAGCACCACCCCCCGCCGCCAGATGGCGAGCTGCTCCGCGTCGGGATGGGCCACGACCAGCACGCGATATTCTTTTTCGTGTCCATAACGCGGATGGGTCAGGCGATTGGCCAGCTCGCCGTCGTTGGTCAGCAAGATCAGGCCCTCGCTATCCAGGTCGAGCCTGCCGACAGAAAAAAGGTGCCCCGGCACCGGAACCAGATCTCGCACCGTTGGCCGGGGATCGTCGGGACTGGTGTCCGAAAGCACTCCCTGTGGTTTATGTAAGGCAATGTAGACCAACTGGCCCTGCTTCTGGATCAGCTTGCCATCCACCTTGATCGAATCGACGGCTGCATCGGCTTTGCTTCCCAGCTCGGCTACCTGGTCATTGACGCGCACTCTGCCGGCCTTGATCAATTCTTCACAGGCGCGGCGCGAGCCAAAATTGGCGCGCGCCAATATTTTTTGTAAGCGTTCTTCTGGCATTGAATTTAATCCTTCAAGATTTGCGATTGTTCTTCTTCGGGAGGCGAGAGCGGAGGCAGCTCTTCGATAGAGGAAAGGCCAAAGTATTGCAGGAAATCGGGGGTGGTGGCGTACATGATGGGCCGCCCAGGGCCTTCGGCCCGGCCCATTTCCTGGATCAGTCCCTTGCTGAGCAGGCTTTTGATGACCCCATCGCTATTCACGCCGCGGATGGCGTCCATCTGCGGGCGAGTGACCGGTTGCTGGTAAGCGATGATCGCCAGAGCTTCCAGCCCGGCCCGGCTGAGGTGGCTGGTAGCTTCCAGACCCAGGAACTTCTCGATGAGTGTGGCCGCCAGCGGGTGAGTGGTCAATTGCACCCGGCCGCCGGACCATTGCAAGCGCAAGCCGCCCCTTTCAGCATACGTCCTCTTGAGGTCATCCAGGCCCTTAGAAACTTCCTCGCCAGGAAGCTCCAGGGCCGCGGCTAATTGAGCGACCGTGACCGGCCCAGAGGAGACAAAAAGCAGGGCTTCGATCCGGGCCGGCAAATCGAGTTCAAAGGTTCGTTCGATAGGGTCAGTCATGCTATAATAACGATTTGGTTAACCTTTATGATGTGTAAGTCCCCGCGAATTATAACCGATTTACCGGGGGATCAAATTTGTGTCCTTTTCCTTATAAAACCCTCTGGCGCATGAAAC
Organism: Chloroflexota bacterium; assembly: GCA_023381565.1. Classification (GTDB taxonomy): domain Bacteria; phylum Chloroflexota; class Anaerolineae; order Anaerolineales; family Anaerolineaceae; genus JAMCRR01. Next base: position 560 of record JAMCRR010000046.1, on the reverse strand, counting down.
GGCGTACCCTCTTCCCGATCACCCTTTTATTCCTGCTCGCCAGTGGCTGTGTGGCTCCCCAGGTAACCCAGTCTGTCATTTCTATCAGCATCGTTGCCGACGGTCAAACCCATAAGATCACCGTTCCGGCCGGCACAACTGCGCAGGCCGCTTACACCTCCGCCGGCATTACCCTCAACAGCCTGGATCGCAGCGACCCGCCCCTTTACACGGTCCTGACCAACGGCGCCTCGCTGAAGCTCACCCGCGTGCGTGAAGAGTTCGAAGTAAAGGATGAGACCATCCCGTTCGAGCGTCAGGTGGTGCGCAACGAATCCCTCACGGATGGCGAGACCCTTCTGGTTCAGCCGGGCGCGAACGGGACGCAAGAGATCACTTACCGCCACCTGTACGAGGATGGCAAAGAGACTTCCGTGACCATCTTCAAGACCGTTACCCTCAAGGAGGCCGTCCCGGAAGTCCTCATGGTGGGGGTGCAGGCGCCTTTTGCCTCTGTTCCGCTGCCCGGCAAGCTGGCTTATCTGATCGCGGGCAACGCCTGGGTCATGCAGGCCTCCACG
>JAMCRR010000135.1 GCA_023381565.1 Chloroflexota bacterium | reverse complement strand
GCTGGCAGCATCCGGCGTAGGGGTTTTATCCGCGCTGGAATTGCCGCAAGCTGCCAAAAAGAGGGTGCTGGCGACCAGGAGAACCCCTACCTGGTTGGATAAACGAGACATTCTCAAATCCTCCAAAGTCGATCAAGTTGAAACTGGCTGATAGGGTTAGTCAGAGTCAGGGCTTTATTCTCAAACAGTCGGTCTGAATTGTCAAGGGTGGAGCGAAGATCAGGCCTGCGCCTGTCTGGCGAATAAAGCTCTCAGGAATATCCTGGCGCTGAATGGCTGCCCCGAAAGCATTGTCTGCGCCCGGAAAAGGTTCGAAACGGAGCGCAAGATCAGCCAGGCCGCGCCCACCATCAAGAGCGCCGCCAGGGCGGTTTGCCAGAGGGGCACGTTTCCGGCGGCCAGGCGGGTCATCATGGTGACAGGGGCGGTTAGAGGGAACAGGCTCAGCACCACTGCCAGGACGCCATTGGAATCGTTGATCAAAGCGCTGATGAGCACCAGAGGGACGATCAGTGGCATGATGATAATGGTTGTGGCCTGGGAAGCCTCGCGCAGGTTGGGAACCAGCGCTCCGACCCCGGCCATCAAGCTGGCGTAGATGGCATAGCCCAGAAGGAAATACAAAACTCCCCAGGCCAGGATGGAAGGCGGGAGCTGGAAAGCGGACGATAAGTTGAAGGTTTGGCCGCTCAGGCGTAGCAGGAAATATCCCGTTCCGGACCAGACTAAAGTTTGCAGCAAGCCGACGATTCCCAGGGCGACGATCTTGCCGGCCAGCATCTGAGTGGGCGTGATGGACACCATTAAGATTTCCAGCACGCGGTTTTGTTTTTCGGTGGTGATGCTGTTGAGCATCAGGCCAGAGGCGGCCAGAATGACGAAGTAGAACAGGAACGTGACCGCGTAGGGCAGGAAGAATGTGAGCGCGTTATTTTGTTCGCGTTGAGGGGCAGGCGCCAGGCTCACCTGTTGAAGATCCAACGGGTTCTGGAACTTCGCGGCCAGTGAGCTGTTCCCTCCCAACAGGTTATAGTCCAGCACGTCCTGGAATGTCCCCGTTTGGTCCAGGCCGGAAATTGGGTTGAAGTCTATCCTCACGTAGGTGATCTTTCCACTGGCGAGATAATCCGGGGGAACGATGTAATAATCCTTGATCTTTCCGTCCGCCATGGCCTGCCGGGCGTCTGCCTGGCTGGCATAGCGAATGAGCGTTCCCGGTTTTACGCTGTCGGGTAGGGACTTGATCAAACCACTTTGATCGACGTAACCTTCTACGGCCTGGTTTTGCGGCGGGCTGAATACGCTCGTGAGCAAATCGGGGGTGTTGCGATTGAGCGCCGAGAGGACGAAGAAGACCACGAAAGAGATCACAGGGACGAGCAGCAGGGTGAGCACAAAGGAGCGCCGGGCAGTGACGGCGACTAATTCATTCTTGAGGACCAAAATAATTTTATTCATAGGAGTTCAAGTCGTTTCCAATGAAAACGTCAAGCAGAGCGGCTGAAGATCTCGCGCAAAGTCACTCGTTTACCGTAGCGCAGCATTCCCAGGCGGAAAGTTCGACCGGCCAGCCAGATGGAACCGGCGGCGCTGACTACCAGCACCAGGAGATTCAAGATCAGTTGGGGAGTGGGCACCACCGTAAAGCCGGCGCGCAACGGAAGAGTTACCGGCGCCGTCAACGGGAAAAAGCTCAGCACCAGCGCTAACGTGCCGTTCGGATTGGAGATCAGGGGGTAGAACAGGTAGATAGGGGCCATGATCGGCAAGGTAAACAGGCCTGAGATCTGCGACGCCTCCCGCGATTCGGTGACGGTAGAACCGATGGCCGCCATCAGGCCGGCGATCATCACGAAGGAGGGCACTAAAGTGGCCAGGATCAGGAAGCGTATTGGGGGGCTGATGTCCAGATTTCTCACCCACCCCAGCGAACGGCTGCCTATCGATATCCCCACCAGAGCCAGGAAAATCCAGAAGAGGATTTGGGTCAGGCCGACGCAAATATTTCCGGCGACTTTGCCTGCCATAAGCTGGCCGGGGGACAGCGAGGTGACGACGATCTCGATGGTGCGGTTTTCCTTTTCCTCGACGACTGCGTGGAGGAGGTACCCGCCGCTGGTCATGATCACGATCATGAACAGGATGCCTGCCGCGAGGGGGACGATGATGCTATACCATTGGTTGCCGCCGGCTTGCCGGCTGCCGTCCATGCTCTGGATGATGAACTGGCTGCCATCATTCAAGCGTTTGGCGATGTCGGCCGGTTGCCCGGCCAACAGGTTGATGCGCAAGAAGTCGCGGAACTGGCTTTGGATGGAAGCATCCGGTTCTTTCAGGTAGACGAGTTGGGCGTGGGAGGTTTGCAAGTAGTCTGGCCCCAACACAAAATAAGCCTGAATCTTGTCGCTCTTGAGGGCCTGGCGCGCCTCGGCTTCATCGCTGTAGGCCAGCATGGGGACCTGCTGGTCGAACAACCCGCTCTTCTTGGGGAGGGGCAGGGGGTTGGCCAGCACACCTGATTGGTCCACGTAGCCGATGGGCGCTTTATTGGAAGTCAGCAGGACGGCCAGCACACTGACCAGCATGATCACGCCGATGAACAGGGGAATGCTGAGCAGCCCGAAGATGAAGCGCTTTCGCAGAACGTGGCGCGTGTACTCGTAGAGGAACACCTGCCAGGCCTTTTTCATTCGCGCTCTCCCGAGTCGCGCACGATTTGGATGAAAATTTCATCCAAAGTGGGCATGGCGATTTCGAACTGCTCTAGAGGTACATTTTGTTGGACCAGCTCGCGCAGGATATCCTGGGGTGTAGTGTGTTCCGCCAGAGACAGCCTGACGCTTCCGTTGTGCGGCTTGCTCTCTATCACGCCGGGCAGCGGCGGGATAGCGCCGGGGGTGCGCACCAGCACGTCGTGCCCGGAAAATTCCCGGCGGATCGTATCCAGCTTCCCATACAGCACCGCTTTTCCTTTGTTTATCAACACCAGCCGGTCGCATAACTCCTCTACCTGGTGCATTTGGTGGGTAGACATGATGATGGTCGCGCCCCTATCGCGCTGCTCGATCAAGATATCTTTGACCATCTGGGTGTTTAGCGGGTCGAGAGCGGCGAAAGGCTCGTCGATGATGATCAGTTGTGGCCTATGCACCAGCGTCGCGATGACCTGTGCCTTTTGCTGCATCCCTTTGCTCAATTCCTTTAATTTCTTTTTGCGGTGATCCGCCAGGTCAAACCGTTCGAGAAAGGGCTCGATGCGTTGCCGCGCTTCGCTGCGAGAAAGGCCCTTCAATGTAGCCAGGTAAGTCAGGCAGCGCTCTAGGCTGATGTCCTGGTAAAGGCCGCGCTCTTCGGGCAGGTAGCCGATGAGGTTTTTCTTGGCCTCGGTCATGGGTCCGCCCAGGATGGCTACCCTGCCGCCGTCTGGCTTGAAGATATCCAGGATGATGCGGATGCTGGTGGTTTTGCCGGCGCCGTTCGGCCCCAACAGGCCAAAGATTCCGCCCTTCTCGACGTCAAAAGAAACGTCGTCGACTGCGCACATCGACCCAAACGTTTTACGGATATGCTCAACTTCAACTGTGGTCATTTTCATATTCCTTGGTTGCTCTTCTGGAGTGGATCTCGCGGTGAAAAAGAGAGAAAAAAGGCGAGAACCTCCTAATGATTTGGCATAGGGGGTAATTATACTGTAAAGTGTGAGGAGATCGCCCAAAGGTTGAACACGCTTCGCGCTGCTCCACCCGATAAAAAGCGCCTGGCAGGCTGTTGCTTTGAGTCTGTCAGGCGCCAAACGTTGCGGAGTGGATCGCTCGGTTAAGTTCCCTCTTTCTCGTAAGGGGTGCCGTCGGCGGCCGGAGCCTGGGTACGGCCTACGACGCCAGCCAGGACGATCATGGTGGCGATGTAAGGGGTCATGAGCAAGAACTGGGAGGGGATATCCGATCCCAGGATAGTCAGTTTGGTGGACAACGCATCGGCGAAGCCGAACAGCATGCCCGCGCCGAAGCCACCCAGCGGGTTCCAGTTGCCGAAGATCATGGCTGCCAGGCCGATGAAGCCGCGTCCGCCGGTCATCAGGCTATCGAACCGTCCCACCGACCCGATGGAGAAGTAAGAACCGGCAAAACCCGCCATGGCGCCACTCAAAAGCACCGCCATATAGCGCGTGCGGATCACGTTGATGCCCAGGGTATCGGCTGCTTTGGGGTGCTCGCCCACCGAGCGCACGCGCAGGCCCCAACGGGTGTTGTACAGGGCGATCTGCAGGACGATCAGCACCAAGAACATGATATAAACGCAGATATTGTTGTTAAAGAAGATCGGCCCAAAGAAGGGTATTTTTACCAGACCAGGAATGGCGATCGGCGCAAACACGCCGGGTTCGTTGAGGTTTTGGTACACCTGGAGGAATTTGGTCGAGATGTAAGACGTGAGCCCGGTGGCGAAAATGTTGATCACGGTACCGGAGATGATCTGGTCGGTCTTGTACC
>JAMCRR010000041.1 GCA_023381565.1 Chloroflexota bacterium | reverse complement strand
TGGTGATGGCTCCCAGAGACGGCGCCGGCCTGAACTGCTATCTACCCATGCCTTTCAGCCAGAGCGCCCGTATCGAGGTAACCAGCGAAAACTTCGGAAGTGAGATCCGCCTGTATTACAACGTCGATTATGAAGTGTGGGATGAACCGAAAGAAGATCTGGGACGCTTCCATGCCCAATGGCGTAGACAGAACCCTACCGACGGAATCGTTGAGCCCCCCGATATGCCCGACTACGTCGTAACCCATTATGGCGTCAACCTGAGCGACGAGGGCAATTACCTGATCCTGGAGGCGGAAGGCTCGGGCCAGTTCATCGGCTGCAACCTGAACATACACAATCTCCGCCGGGGAAAAGGCAAGGGGAACTGGTATGGCGAAGGCGACGAGATGATTTTCGTCGACGACGATAACGAAGGCAAACGCTGGCCGCCCACCCTGCATGGCACCGGCACCGAAGATTATTTCAATACTGCCTGGGGACCTCAGAAGAAGTTCTCGTCGCCTTTCTTCGGGCTCACCAAGCCGGGGAGCTACGACTGGTCGGGAATGATCTCCTGGTACCGCTGGCACCTCCCCGATCCGGTACGGTTCACTCGCTCGATCCGCGTTTCTATCGAGCACGGGCACGCCAACCGGCTTTCCAATGACTATTCCAGCACGGCCTACTGGTACCAGCTCGAGCCGCACAAACCGTTCGGCATCCTGCCGGTGGAGGAGCGCCTGCCGCGCGCAGACTTTCCTCCATTAGATCGGCCAAAAGGCGCGGACAAATGACGAGTTCCCTACCAAAGAATAGCCGGGAATGAATTTGCTGTTCAACTTTCGATAGCCTCGCAAGCACAACTTAGCCGAGGCTTATTCAACCCTTATAACCCATTCTACCCGAGAGGATAAATGCATGGCAGAATACGCAATTCCGAAAATTGATCTTCCGAACCAGATTGGTGAGAATGAAGCTATCCTGATCGCGAGTGGCGACTTGCGACTGTCGGCCAACCAAATGTGCTGGCCGGCCCAGGAGCAGATGGAACGGGGCCTGATGGCTGCCTTTGAAAAGGAAGGCATCCGAGTTCTACGCGGGCATCCCTTTGATCCTGAAGAAAAACACGGGTTTATATCGAGCCAGAGAATGGGAATGGATGTATTCAAGAACATTCACCCCGATGCACGCCTGATCGTTGCAGAAGCGGTCTGGCAATACAGTTACCACGTTTTAGCCGGCCTCCGCGATCACCGGGGACCCATCCTGACCATTGCCAATTGGAGCGGCCAATGGCCAGGTTTGGTCGGCTTGCTCAATTTGAACGCTTCTTTGACGAAGATGGGCGTCTCGTACAGCACCATTTGGAGTCGAGATTTTACCGATGATTACTTCCTGCAGGGGGTGCGCCAATGGATTCGGACGGGCCGCATCGTGCATGACACGAGCCACGCGAGAGATCTGGATTTGCAGCAAATTCCACAGGCAGAAAGAGCCTTAGGAAGAGCGCTGGCGCAGAAGCTTCAATTCGAAAAGGCCATCCTGGGCATCTTCGACGAAGGCTGCATGGGCATGTATAACGCCATCCTGGAGGATGAATTACTCAATCCCATAGGTGTATACAAGGAACGGCTCAGCCAGTCGGCGCTGCTCGCCGAGATGCACAGCGTCTCTGACGCTGAAGCGCAAAATGCGCGAGCCTGGTTGGATGCGAAAGGAGTCCGGTTTCATACCGGAAAAGATGGTGCTCTTGAGCTAACAGATGATCAGATCTTAAACCAATTGAAGATGTACATCGCGGTGGTGCGGATGGCCGACCGCTTTGGCTGTGATGCCATTGGCATCCAATACCAGCAGGGTCTGAAGGATATGGTGCCGGCTTCAGATCTGGCTGAGGGGTTATTAAACAACGTGGATCGCCCCCCGGTATGCCACCTCGAGACCCGCAAAGAGCTTTTTGCCGGCCGGGCAATTCCCCATTTCAACGAGGCCGACGAGGGCAGCGGGCTGGATGCACTCGTGACGAACCTGATTTGGAGTTCCCTGCGCCTGGACCCGGCTACCACCCTTCACGATATCCGTTGGGGCGAGCACTACTCAGGGAATGGAATAGATGATTTCGTGTGGCTGTTTCAAATCTCGGGAGCTGTTCCAGCCTCTCACCTCGAAGGCGGTTATCGAGGGGCATCCAGCGACCGCCAACCGCCGATGTATTTCCCCTTGGGGGGAGGGACGCTCAAGGGAGTATGCAAACCGGGTGAGATCGTATGGAGCCGCGTGTTCATCATGGGAGGCCAGCTCCACGCGGACCTCGGACGGGGTAGAGCCGTTTCCTTACCGGCCGATGAAATCAATCGCCGCTGGCAGGCGACGACTCCCGAGTGGCCTATGATGAGCGCCGTATTGGACGGTGTTACTCGCGACCAAATGATGGCGCGCCACAAGGCCAATCACATCAACGTGGCCTACGCGCCAGATCCCGCGACGGCCAACCGGGCGCTCTGGGCGAAAGCGGCCATGTTCAACGAAATGGGTATCTTGGTCCATCTGTGCGGAAGAATCAATTCAAAGGAGGACTAATATGAGCCAGCTACTTTTGGGAATCGACGTGGGAACGTACAGCAGCAAAGGCGTCTTGGTCGAGCCTGATGGAAGCATCCTTCGGTCTCACGTAGTCGAACATGAGATGGCCATCCCACATCCTGGGTGGGCAGAACAAGACGCTGACCAGGTGTGGTGGGGAGACGTAGTGAAATTATGCCGTCTGCTCCTGGACGGGAATCCCTACACCGGAGAGGACGTCGGCGGAGTGGCTCTCAGCGCCATCGGCCCCTGCATGTTGCCACTGGATGCGTCCGGCAGGCCGCTCCGCCCCGGAATTCTCTACGGAGTGGATACGCGGGCGAGTGAGGAAATCTCCTTCCTCAACCACAGGCTTGGAGAAGATGTAATCTACGAGTTTTCGGGAATGGATTTGAGCAGCCAGGCTATCGGCCCCAAAATCCTGTGGATGAAACGCCACGAACCGGAGCTATGGAAGAGGGTAGAGCACATCACGACGGCCAGCAGCTATTTGATCTACCGGCTAACCGGTGAAAAAGTCATCGATCGCCATACGGCCAGCCACTACATGCCCCTGATCGACATCCATAAGCTGGAGTGGTCAGACCGTTTCTCGGATGAGATCGTGGATTTGAACAAATTACCGGGATTGGGCTGGAGTGATGAGGTCGCCGGCCAGGTGCAACCGGCAGGCGCGGCAGAAACAGGGCTGAAAACCGGCACCCCGGTGGCAGTTGGCGCCGTGGATGCCCTGAGTGAAGCGATCAGCGTAGGGGTGGTAAGACCGGGCGACCTGATGATCATGTACGGAAGCACGGCCTTTTTTATCCTGGTGTTGACCGAGCCCCGGCCTGATCCGCGCACCTGGACGGTTGCCGGAGCCTTCCGCGGGCAATATAACCTGGCGGCGGGCATGGCCACCACCGGATCTCTAACGCGCTGGTTCCGCGACGAATTTGCCGCCGACCTGGAGAAAGAATCCGCCTACAACTCCTTGTTTGCCGCCGCGGCCGAAGTTGATCCGGGGGCTAACGGGCTTCTCCTGCTCCCCTATTTTAGCGGCGAACGCACGCCGATCAACGATCCGAAAGCCCGAGGGGTCATTGCCGGGCTGACTCTGTCTCACACCCGCTCTCACGTGTATCGCGCCGTGCTGGAGGGCGTGGCCTATGGCATCCGGCACAACATCGAGACCTTCCGGTCGATCGGCGCAAACGTCCAGCGCATCGTGGCTGTGGGCGGCGGCGCCAAAGGCCCTGTGTGGCTCCAGATCGTGTCCGACGTGACGGGGCTTCCGCAGCTCGTGCCTGCCAACACCATCGGCGCCAGCTACGGGGACGCCTTCCTGGCGGGCCTGGCTGCCGGGATCGTTAACCGGGGTGATCTAGATCGTTGGGTCGTCCCCGGAAAGACCATCCTGCCCAACGAGCGGACAAAAGCCAGCTACGACGGATATTACGGTAAGTACCTGGCGCTATACGACCAGACCCGAGCGATTGTCCACGATCTATCCCAGTAAATCAAGCCTATCTGGTTTGCACTAGAGGAATGACCGGCGAATCGAGGATTTATTTGCCCCCTTGGAGCATTACGCGCTGACTTTATTGAATTGTGAGACGAAATACATCCGGCCCTTCGGAGCGTCCGGCCACACCCAATATCTACCTGGGCTGCTTACAATCCACGCTCCCACGGGGGGAGCGACATATTTACCTGTCCTAATTGAGATATAGCGTCAGTTTCAATCCACGCTCCCACGGGGGGAGCGACCTGCACGACGAGTGCTCCTGGGTGGATTGAGCCAGTTTCAATCCACGCTCCCACGGGGGGAGCGACGCGCTTGGAGGCTGCGTGCTTTGTAGCGCGCGGCTTGTTTCAATCCACGCTCCCACGGGGGGGAGCGACCTCTTACGCATCAAATTCAACAGCATGAACATAAGTTTCAATCCACGCTCCCACGGGGGGAGCGACGTCGGTGGACAGGTGCACGTCTTTGGCTACCTGACGTTTCAATC
>JAMCRR010000163.1 GCA_023381565.1 Chloroflexota bacterium | reverse complement strand
TATGCTACCATACGTGCAATTGTACATCAGTTTACAAATGCACAGACAGATTGCCCAATTTAAAAACCGGCCGGCGCGAGGTGATCAAGCTTGTCGACACATCTTAGGAGCACGAAACGATGCTAAAGATGAATGCAGAAGTAAATCAATCCTGGCAGGTAGACGTGCAAAGAGCCGCCAACCGCATCCGTTACCGAGTTCTAGAGCATTCTATTAACAATAACGGAGGGTACATGAGCCAGGCGTGTTCATCCGCCGAGATATTTGCGACCCTGTATATGCGGATTATGAACCTGGGGCAAAGCCTGGCGCCGCTTATCCCTCCCCCTTTTTCAGGATCCCCCGGTCAAAATAATTCCCATTACCAGACCGGAGGATTATATAATGGCGCTAAAACACCCGAGCTAGACCGGTTTATTTTTTCACCATCGCACTACGCCCTGGTGTTATACGCAACCCTGATCGAAACAGGGCGCATGGATCCTGCCGGCCTGGAGCAGTTCAACCAGGATGGCAGCACGGTGGAAATGATAGGCGCAGAGCATTCCCCAGGCTGTGAAATTACCAGTGGATCTCTCGGAATTGGTCTCAGCCAGGCGGTTGGAATCGCCATGGCGCGTAAACGCAAAGGAGAGACGGGTAGGGTATTCGTATTTCTCTCGGATGGCGAGATGCAAGAAGGCCAGACCTGGGAGGCGGTCGCCTCCATGGCTCATTATCGCCTGGATAACCTGTTGATCTATATCGACGTTAATGGCCAGTGCTGCGATGGAAAGATGGAAGATGTAATGACCATCGAACCATTGCAACCACGCCTGGAGGCATTTGGGGGAAGAGTATTTTGCGTCAATGCTCATCATCCGGATGAACTGGCCGGGCCTGCCGAGCTTTCACCAAATGGAAAACCGATATTTGTCTTGTGTTATTCAAATCCCACCCAGGGCCTCGATCTGCTGAGATCCCGGTCGCCCAAATTACATTATTTGCGTTTCCAGAATTCAGATGAGCTTGCCCTATACCGGGCCGAACTCAATCGCATGAAAGCCATTATTTAATTTTCGACAGTCGAGAGGTCGTGAAGATGGAAATATTGACGAAAGTTCACGCCCACAATCTGGTCCGATGGGCGAAAGATAAACCCGAAGTGCTCGTGCTATCCGCAGACCTTACCAGCTCGACGGAGATAGACCTTTTTAAAGAAGCTTACCCTGACCGTTTCATCTCTTTCGGATTATCGGAACAGAACATGCTCAGCGCTGCCGGGGGATTAGCCCGTGAAGGCTATTTCCCTTATATCCACACGTTCGCAGTATTCATTTATCGCCGGGCTTACGACCAGATTGTCGGTTCGGTTGCTTATCCCAACCTCCCTGTCCGGATGATTGGTTTTCTACCGGGCATCACAACCCCCGGAGGGATAACCCACCAGGCTATCGAGGATGTCTCGATTATGCGCTCAGTGCCCAATATGACTGTGGTCGAAGTTGGCGATGCAACCGAAATCGAAACTCTTTTAGACGCCATCCAGGCCGTCAACGGTCCCGTGTACGTCCGAATGCTTCGTGGAGAAGTACCGAGACTCTTTCCCCTCGACCAACCATTCCAACTGAACCGGGCGCGTATACTCACCACGGGAACTGACGTTACCTTGTTTTCCAGTGGAATCTGTACGGAGGAAGCCATGCGAGCAACGGCAGTCCTGCGCGATAGAGGGGTCTCCATCCAGCATTTACACATTTCTACTCTCAAGCCATTCACAGATCCGGCCGTCTTGGAGGCGTGCGCCTCTTCGCGGTTAGGGGTGATTACAATGGAAAACCATACCATCGTCGGTGGATTGGGAACGGCGGTTGCTGAAATCATGGCAGAAAACGGGATCGGGAAAAAACTGGTCCGCATTGGAATAAAAGACGTATTTGCGCATGGGGCCAGCCGGCCATACCTTATGCGTGAATTTGAATTGGATGCCCTCGCCCTGGTCCAGCAGGTCGAGAGATTCGTCGGAGAAGATCTTCACATTCACGAGAGTGATCTTCAAGCTGTTCGCATTCAACCTTTACATAGCGAAGCAAAAGCAGAGGCATTGTGAAATATCACATAAACCCTCCCTTAACTGGCGAACGTTTTGAAGTCTTGTACCGGCTCCAGGGCAACGAGGTTGAAGCGTTGGCGAAGGCCAAAGACATTTGCATCGAGCAGACGGTCGAATTTCCCGAAGACCTGCTTCCGGAAGGGGACATCCGCGACCAGATCATTGGGCAAATCGTCGATTTTTCACCTTGCTCCGAAGATGAATTTCTGGCTCGGATCAGCTATCCGGTTGAGGATGCTGGCGGCACACTGGTCCAATTTCTTAACGTTGTATTTGGGAATATCAGCATTAAACCCGGGATACGGGTAGAAGCTCTCGATTTACCCGAATCGATCTTGAACTTATTTAGGGGACCTCGTTTGGGGCGTGACGGCCTTCGTCGACTGCTCCAGGCTCCCCAGAGACCGTTGCTCTGCACTGCGCTCAAACCCATGGGGCTTTCGACAAAAGATCTTGCCAGCCAGGCTTACCAATTTGCTTTAGGGGGGATTGACATCATCAAAGATGATCACGGGCTTGGAAATCAGCCTTTTTGTCCCTACGATGAGCGCGTCTACCGATGTGCCCAGGCTGTTTCTGATGCCAATCAAAAATCCGGATTCCATGCCATTTACATGCCAAGTTTGAATTTCCCGTCCGAAATGCTGCTGGAAAAGGCGCACCTGGCTAAAGAAGCTGGCGTTGGAGGCTTTCTGGTCGCGCCTGCCCTGATTGGCTTCGATACCATGCGAGCGCTGGCTGAAAACGATTCTCTTGGATTGCCCATTATAAGCCATCCCTCATTCCTGGGTAGTTACACGATCCACCCTTCGATGGGCATCTCGCATTACGCTCTATTTGGACAATTAACCCGATTGGCGGGTGCAGATGCGACCATCTATCCAAATTTTGGTGGGCGTTTCTCTTTTAGCAAAGAAGAATGTACCCGAATTGTGGATGGATGCCAGGTCCCAATGAAGCATATTGCGCCCATTTTTCCTGCTCCTGGCGGCGGCATGACCATGGATCGTATCCCAGGGATGCTGGATATTTATGGTCGGGATCTAATCGTGCTTATTGGCGGCGGGTTACACAGGCAAAGCAATGATCTTATTAAAACCAGCCGTTATTTTCGCAACCTCGTTGAAGAAATTTAAAAGACAAGAAAACTATGAGTTCGTTCTCCACCCCGGAACCCACCCATTGGCCGTTGGCAAGTGAGACCAGAGCGGTGGGTTTCGGGGCATCCGGCAGGAGTTCACGTCCGGGTACTCGTTGCCCCTCCACCCACCCTTACGCCTAACGGTTTTTGGGTCGCATAAGGGCTTTCGTCTTGTCCTGGAGCAATATTGCTAAACCCTTGACAACCGGGGTAAAACTGCCGATAATATAGAACAAATATTCTATTTATTCGGGCATAAGGAACAAATTTTGCTATGACCCTTTGGCTTGCACCGCCGCGCAGCCCCACCCACGGGAAGTCTGCCGGTTTTCCCAATCATTAGAGGATGCGATGACCCGCCTTCTGGTCTTTCCTAACTCCGCCGCCTGCATCCTGCTGGAAGACCCTGCCACCCCCGACGAGCTGGTAGCCGCCATTAACGCCGGCGTTTACCCCCTGCCGCAGGCCCTCGGCCCTACCGGTCGCGCCTCCCCGCGGCGCAAGCTCCCCCGCAAAGCGGCCGTGGAGCGCGAGGGATGGTACGCCAGCCGCCAGGGCCAGGTGGTCATCGTCACCCCGGGCAGCGTGCGCCGCCCGCTGCTCACCGTGCGCGAGCTGGAGGTGCTGCAAGCCCTGGCCGAAGGGCGCACCTTGCCGGAAATCAGCGCGCGTCTGAAGATCAGCGCGCGCACGGTGTCCGAATATATCAGCCACATCAAGGGCAAGTTGGGAGTGCGCACCCGCGAGCAGGCCATCGCTTACGCCGTGGCGCTGGGCCTGTGTAGCGTGCCGGAGAGGCGGGAGTAGGGGGGAGTATACAGTAGGCAGTATACAGTGGGCAGTGATCAGGGAGCAGGCGACCAGAAAACTGAACACTGGCTACTGAACACTGGCCACTGCTCTCTTCTACTCCCACACCTGATACAGCCCCAAATCCCCCCCATCCCCATCCGAGTAGAACGTCTCCTGGATCGTGAAGCCTGTTTCGGCGGCCAGGCCGGCCAGCTCGGCTTCTCCGTACTGGTGCGCGTAGCGGATGCCCGGCGCCCCCTGCGCGCTGCCGTCCGCCTGGCGGCGCCAGTCCAGCAGAGCGTCCCCTTCGTCGACGTCCACCTGGCGCAGGCCGACCGTCTCCCAGGGCAAGACCCTGGCCGCCAGGCGCGGGCTGTGGGTGAACTGCCATTCCGAGTGGACCAACTGTCCGCCGGGAGCCAGCAATCCGCGCACCGCGCGGAGCACCTTCAGGCGCAGCTCGCGCCCAGGCAGATGGTGCAGCACGGCAAAGGCCAGCACGAAATCGTAGGAAGCCGGGGTCAGGCCGTCTGCCCAATGGGGGTCAGAGAGATCGGCCTGGAGGAAAGAAAC
>JAMCRR010000152.1 GCA_023381565.1 Chloroflexota bacterium | reverse complement strand
ATTCCTGCCTTTCTGGATGTAGTGCGCAGTAATGTGGAAAGAATGGCAGTGCTGGTAGCCGACCTGGCGGATATTTCCCGTATCGAGACGGGGCGGTTGAAGTTGGAATTCGATTGGGTGGCCCTCCCAGAACTGGTAGAGGAGATTTTGAAAAATCTACAGCCGCGCCTCGATGAAAAGCGCCAGACGCTGGAGGAAGTGATGCCTCCTGGCCTGCCCAAAGTATATGTTGATTCGAACCGCCTGGTGCAGGTGTTGAATAATTTGATTGGTAATGCCTGCAAATATACACCGGAAGGCGGGAAGATCGTGGTCGGCGCCTCGGTGCAGGGAAAAGTCGTACGTTTGGAAGTGCGTGATAATGGGATCGGAATCAGCCCCGAGGATCAGACTCAACTATTCACCCAATTCTTCCGTTCCGAAGATCCGGTTGTACGGAATGAACAAGGCTGGGGTTTGGGCCTGGATGTGACCCGCCGGTTGGTCGGAATGATGGGCGGGCAAATTGGATTTCACAGCCATTTGGGAGAAGGAAGCGCTTTTTGGGTCACCCTGCCGGTTTCGGAAAACTTTCAGGGCATGCAAATTGCACCGTCCGGTTAATGCTTTTCCATTATTGCGCCATTCCTTGGAACCTATGAGGATGCGGAGGTGCTGGATATGAAAACGCGAAGACAAAAAGCAGGCAAACGCCATCCTTTGTTGCTCTACAGGCGTACGATGGACCGCGTCCTTTCTGCGTCCGTTTTATTAGGCTTTCTGATCGCGCTGGCCTGGGGATGGATCTATTTTGGGGAACCGCAGAGAATGCCCGACGCCACCCCCTGGCTTATCGCCGGCGGGCTCGTCGCCCTGGTATTTGCTTTTTTCGCTTTTCTGGCACGTTGGATGGCGTATGTACAACCCCGTTCGGATCACTTACGGGTGGTGACTCCATTTTTGAACCTCAAAATCTCCTACCGGCGTATCAGGAGCGTGCATCCATCTGACTTCCAGCAGCTTTTCCCGCCTAACGACAGCAGTTGGTCGCAGCGGAATTTCCTCGAGCCCTTTTTTGGAATGACGGTGGTTGTCGTCGAGCTGACCTCTTATCCATTAAAACGAAGCCTGCTGCGCTTGTTCCTGCCCAGGCAGATGTTTTCGACCGGCATGCCTGGCCTGGTGTTGCTCGTACCGGACTGGATGGCCCTGAGCACCGAGCTGGATTCTCTACAAGGCCTCTGGATGCAATTCCAAAAGCCAGGCCGGAAGATTGGTAGGGGTTTGCTGTAGGGATTGCTCGAGATCTGTCAGGTCCGGGCTGTCCGGTTCTTTGTCATACGCGATTGTGAGAAAAATCACCTTTAGTTCATGACCTTTGGCAATAACCCTAATCACAAATCAGGGATATGATAAGGTCAATCTGATATGAAACAGATTACAGGATAGAAAATATCCATTGTTCATCGCTGTTTCCTCCTTTGGCGAAAGCCTCCGCCAGGTTCTCCTCACCGTCCTGGCGGAGGCGCTTTTAAAGCAATCGATACCCCCAAACTCCTTCTTCTAACTACAATTCATGGTCTGTGATGGGCAGGACTATCGTAAATGTGGATCCCTGTCCCGGGTTTGAATCTACCCAAATGCGACCTTGCTGGTTTTCGACGATGGATTTCACAATGGCCAGGCCGAGGCCGGTGCCAGGGGTCTCTGCGGGAATATTGCTGGCCCGATAAAACTTGTCAAAAATATAAGGCTGGTCTGCCAACGGGATGCCAGGACCGTTATCCACCACTTGCAAGATGACCTGGTCGCCTTCTGCTCGCCCGCGCACCCGGATCGTACCGCCGGCTTGCGTATAGCGAATAGCATTGCCAACCAGGTTGCTGAGCATCTGGCGTAAGCGCACCGGGTCTCCCAAGGTAACCGGCAGTTCGGGGGAGAGGTCCACCTGCAATTGCTGGGATTTTTCGCTGGCAGAGGAGGATAGTTCTTCAACGACCGCTTTAATCATTGCATCGATCGGTACGATCTCGTTGCGCGCATCGAAACCGGCTTCAATGCGCCCAAGGTCTAACAGGTCGTTGATCAAGGAGGTGATGGTTTGCACGTTAAATTGCACGCGGCTGATGAACTCGCGTTGGAGCTCGCTTAAAGGCCCAACCCGGTCAAGCAGTTCAACGTAGCCCAAAATGGCGGTTAGCGGGGAACGCAGGTCATGGGACACGGTGCTGACGAAATCGCTTTTGATCCGATCCAATTCTTTCAGGTTGGTGATATCCTGTAATGTGGCGGTCTGGCCCACATCGGGGATGGGAGTAAGCTGGGCGTAGAAGACGCGGCCGTCTTCCAGGGTGATTTCTGTGCGGAAGGGTTCCGTCGCCCGGAAACGGGTGAGCAGATTCACCAGGTCGTCGTGGCGGATTACATCCTGTATCCGCCGCCCGCTGATATTTTCATCCGCCAGTTCGAACATCTCACGCGCCATCCGGTTGACCAGGATCAGCCGCCGGTCTTGATCGATGACGATCACCCCCTCGGCGATGTTGGTCAGGATGGTTTCCAGCTTGCTGCGTTCGATTTCTGTGTGAGCGTACAGGCGCGCATTCTCAATCGCGATGGCGGCATAATCGGCCAGGGCTGAGAGCAAAGTCAGGTGGGTATTGTTAAAAGTATGCCCTCCCTGGCGGTTATCCACCCCAAGTACGCCAATGACCCGCTCTTTTGCCTGTAAGGGCACATATAACAAATTCTGGACCAGGTAGGCGGTTTTAATTTTCTGCGGCTTTTTCCCGTCGAACAACACCGGTTGTCCGGTGCGCAGCACCTGCCCGGCGAGCGAATCATGGGTTGGAAGGCGAAATGTGCGTACGAATTCGTCTTGAAAATTCTTGGCGGCGCGCATATATAATTCGCCGCTCGATTCTTCAATCAACAACAGGCTGCTTTCCTCGGCCCCGGTTAATTCCACAGCCGCCTCTACCACTGCGGAGAGTACATTATCCAGGTCCAGCGAGGCGGATATTTTGTGACCGATGTGCTGTAGCGCCTCCAGCTCATTGAGGCGCTGCTGCAAGCTGCGCGTGTGGCGCTGGCTTTCCACTTCAGCCCAATTGCTAAGCTGTTCATGCTGTCGCAGGGCTTTCTGAACGGCCTGCAGCACATCTTGGGAGCGAATCGGGGGCTGCAGGTAATCAGAAAACCCCAAACGCATTGCCTCGATCGCCAGGGCATCGGAAGGCTGGCTGGGCAACAGCAGGAGTTGGATTTGAGGGAAACTTTCAAGCAACTGGCGCGCCAGTTGCAGCCCATCCTCGCCTTCAATTTGTTCGCTAAGGAAGATCAGGTCCGGTACCTGGCGCTTGCATACCGAGCGAATTTCGAGAGCGGTGCGTGCATGCAGGATCTGATAGCCGGCCGGGGAGAGAATCCCTTTGTCGATTAATTGGCTGGTTGATGGGTCGGATAATGCCAGGAGGATGGTTTCTTTTGCCATGAAAGCTCTTATGCCAATTTTCAGGCAGCTATGTCGAAGGGGCCTTGAATCATGATGCCACGCGGTCCAGCGATTCCAGAATATTCGCTACCCGTTGGAGCCTATCCTGGGTATTTCTCAGGGC
The DNA here is from genome assembly GCA_023381565.1 of Chloroflexota bacterium. Lineage (GTDB taxonomy): Bacteria > Chloroflexota > Anaerolineae > Anaerolineales > Anaerolineaceae > JAMCRR01. The sequence goes on along the minus strand of JAMCRR010000152.1, from coordinate 1,126 downwards.
CGTTTTCTGAGTGGCATTTAAACGGGAATTCTCACCTACCAGGAGAGTCTCGATTGTTTTAATGGCATCTGTCAACGGAATGCGCAGCTCATCGCTGATGTTCTTCAAGACTTTATCTTTGCCTCGTTCGCTGGCCGCTGCGTTTTCAGCCGCTTTTTGCAGGGAGCGGGCACGTTCTTCCAAGGCGCGGAATAGACGTGCATTCACCATGGAAATCGAAGCATAATCCGCCACTGCTTCCAGCAGCGACTTGTTGCTCGGGCTGAAAGGACGCACGGCCTTGCGAATTACCACCAATAAACCAACTACTTCTTTCTTGATCTTTATCGGGACTACCAGGGCAGATTTCCCCAATTGGGCGACCTTGAAGCGTTCCAGTGGTTCACCGTAAATTGCCAGCGATTCGCCGGAGAGTGCCACCAGGGAGCTGATGCCGTCATCCCAGGGTTGGTTGACTTTCTCAGCGATTTTGGTTGGCAGGTTACGCTGCGCGCTCAACAAGAAAGTCCTGCTGCGGTCTTCGCGTATTAACAACCAACCGGCATCCCCATCGGTGACGTAGACAGCTCCCTCAACGATTTTCTCAAACAAGTTGCGCTGGTCGGTAATGGAGGTAACCGCTTTGCCGATGGCGAAGATCGTTGTTAGTTCTCGAACCCGGCTTTGCAGCTCGTCATTGGTCTGTTTGAGCTGCTGGGCGAGCGCCTCGCGTTCAAGCCGCGCCCGCACCTGCTTGAGCACCCGTTCGACCGCAGAGACCACTTCGGCCTCACGGGCCGGCCAGATCAGGTAATCGGTGGCGCCCAGGCGAAACGCCTGGATGACATCTGATTCCATCCCTTTCTCGGCAATCACAATGACGGGTACGTCCAGGCCCTGGGAGGATAGGGCGACCAGCAGATCTTTCCCGCTCAAGCCGGGCAATTGCAGATTAGCGATGATGATATCGGGGGGAAAACCGGACAGCTTCTTGTAAAGCATGCGGTGCTGCTTGGGCAACCTCGACTCGATACCCGATCGCTTGCAACGTTTGCCGGGTGATCATGTCAATGATCTCAGGATCATTTTCGACAACCAGGATGCGCTCGAGCAGGGGCTTCATAGATTAATCATAGCACGGAAAAAT
>JAMCRR010000178.1 GCA_023381565.1 Chloroflexota bacterium | reverse complement strand
CGGGAAGGGAGTTGGGGTATACACTGCCGGTGAGGTGGGTATAAGCATCTCTGGGGGCGTGGCGCTGGGGGGAATCAGCACGGTAGGCGCGAAGAGGGCCGTCATCGTGCCATTCGGGGTGAAGAAATTAAAGGGGGTGGGCGTCGCCTGTCCGGGAAGGCTACAGGCAATCGGAACGCTCAGGATGACCAGGATGACGACCAAAATCCGCGCGGAACAAGCCCTCATTCTCTCCTCCTCCAGTTACATCCCCTCCGGATACGCTTTAATTATAGGGCGTTTGGGATTTCTTTCAATCTTTTTTGCCCCAGGTCTTCGTCTTGAACAGGCTGATACTCTCGATGTGGTAGGTCTGGGGGAAAAGGTCGAAAGGTGTGACCTGTTCCAGCGTATAACCCTTCGCCAACAGCCGCTTGGCGTCGCGCGCCAGGGTGGAGGGGTCGCAAGAAACGTAGACTAACACGGGCGGTTGCATGGCCGCGATAGCATCCAGTGCGCGCGGGTCGAGGCCAGAGCGCGGCGGGTCGACTACCATTCCGTCGGCGCGCACTTGCAGCGCCGGGAGCACGTCTTCGGCGGCGCCCTGGTACAGCTCCACGTTGTCGAATTCGTCCAGATTTGCCGCGAAATCCTCACACGCCGCCTGGGATAGTTCCACGCCCATCAGGCGGCCTACGCGTGGAGCGATGAACGCGCTGAACAGGCCCACGCCACAGTAAACGTCTATCACCGTTGCCGTAGAGGTGAGCGGCAGGAGCTCGAGCAGGTGAGCAACCATCGCTTCGGCCTGGAGTGTGTTCACCTGGAAGAAAGACCCCGGAGATACGCAGAACGTCCTGTCTCTCACACTTAAGTAGACCTGCTCGTCGCCCGCAAGCACCATGCTGCCCGCCGGGCTAAGGTGCACCGCCGAGAGGGGAAAATCCACGCTGAACTCGGGTGGCTGAGGGTCGCTGCTTTCCAGAATGAGCTGCACGCCTTCTTCCTGCCCCAGGCGCAGGCTGACCCTTTCCAGACCGGGTAACGGCTCGACCTCCAGACGCGGCCAGACCTCATTCAAGGCGCCTTCCGGCAAATGGCACTCGCGGATGGGAACGACACGGTGCGAATTCTGCGCCTGGTACCCCAGGCGCCCCTCCGCTGACAGGTGAAACTGCACGTGGTTACGGTAATTCCAGGGCTGCGGCGCAGGGACGATCGGGCGGATGGGCGGCGAAGACAAGCCACCCACGCGGGCGAGCACGTCTCGCAAGATTTCAGTTTTAGCGTCGAGCTGGTCTTCGTAAGCCAGGTTCTGATAGTGGCACCCGCCGCACTCCCCGAAGTGCGGGCAGCGCGCAGCGATCCGCCTGGATGAAGGCTCCAGCACTTCGAGCAGCTCCCCGCGCGCGTAGGCGCGCTTTTCCTCCACCAGGCGGATGCGCACGCGCTCTCCGGGCAGGCCGAAGGGCACGAACACCGCCCTGCCGTCCGGCAGGCGCCCCAGGCTGTCGCCGCCAAAGGCTAAAGCTGTCAGGTCTATCTCATAAGTTGGACTTGATTCGGCCATCCGATTTTTTCCTGTAATGTACTCTTATTATAAAAGAGGGATCCCAGCCTTTGAGGTGGGATCCCTCGACGAGACTTTGCAGGCAAACGCTCTTACATGGCCTTGAGGAACTCTTCCATCAGGGCCAGCAGTGTATCCACGTCTTTCATCTGGATCTCGCCCATGTGGGCGATGCGGAAGGTCTTGTTCTTCAAATCGCCATAACCGTTGGCGATGCGCATGCCATGCTCCATGAGGAACTTGTTGAGGGCAGCGATATCCATATTGCGGCCGTTTTGAATCGTGGAAACGGTCTGCGAGCGGTAGCCTTCGGAAGCCAGGGGTTGCATGTCGTGAGCGATCGCCCAATCCTGCGTGCGTTTGGCCATCGCAGAATGGCGTGCAAAGCGATTCTCCAGCCCTTCAGCCAGGATACGATCCAATTGCACGTCTAACGCGTAGACGAGAGCCATGGCGGGCGTCATGGGGGTCGAGTCTTTGACGCGATGCTTCTCCATGCGCAACAGGTCGAAGTACCAGCCCCGGTTGGCGACTGTCTCGGCCTTCTTCATGGCGCGCTCCGAAGGAGAGCCAAAAGACATGCCCGGCGGCAGCGCCAGGCACTTCTGTGAAGAGGTGAGCAAGAAATCCAGCCCCCAGGCGTCCATCTCGATCTTGGCGCCGCTCAACGACGAAACGGCATCCACCATAATCAAGGTATCCGGGCTGACCTCGTGAACCACAGCGGCCAATTCTTTTACCGGGTTCTGCACGCCGGTAGAGGTCTCGTTGTGGACGATGGTCACCGCCTCGTAGTGCTTTTTCTTCAGAGCATCTGCCAGCATATCGGGCAAGACGGCCTGTCCCCAGGGGACCTCTAATTGGTCCGCCTGTTTGCCGTTTGTGACGGCTGCTTCATACCAGCGTTTTGCAAACGCGCCGTTGACGCAGCTCAGCACGCTTTCCTGCACAAAGTTCCGGATGCCGGCTTCTTGCAAGCCAGACCCGGAAGCCGTGGCCTGGTATACCCGGTTCTGAGTGTAAAACACCGTTCTGAGTCTTTCTTCGTTGCGGCGGAACATCTCTTCGAAGTCCTTGCTGCGGTGAGGAATCATGGGCTTGGCTTGCGCAGCCAGAACCTCAGGGGCAACATCAACTGGGCCAGGGACGAACATGGGTGACATATTTATCTCCTTGTTTAGTCAGCTTCTTTAGTTGTTTGGGTAGTCGTGTTACAGCCAACCAGACCGCCCATGAGAATGTGCAGTCTGACAAAAAAATATCGCGTTGTAGCTTACTTTATGATAAAAGATAGAGCCACTAAAATAACGAAGAATGACCCCGCCAGCGTGGCAATGCGCTTAAGGTCTTTCTTGATGTTGCTGTAATCCGGGTTGAATTCGGAGGTCGTTGAAGAAACGCTCCGGCTAACCACCGGCTTGCTGACGATGGGTGCGCTCGTCGTACCCTGTGAAACTCGCCTTTTTTGCTTCTTAGCCATCGAGATACTCCTTGTCAAATATAGAATGCTATGGGTTGTTTTGCAGCTCAGCCGTGACTGCAATCCGTTTGTTGTCTACCATATACGGATAGCAGGAGATCAACGTAACCACGGCTCCATCTGTAGGAGCCATGATCTCTACCTGGGTAGGCAAGACGATCTTGGAATCCTTGACGATATACGTATAAGCCCGCTGGTTGGTATACAGGGTTACAGAATCGCCCGGCTTCAGCTTATCCAGGTCTCTGAAGATTTCCCCAAAGACGTCGTTATGAGCCGAAAGCACCAGGTTGCCCTTTTGTCCAGGATTCGGCGTGCCTACGTGTTGCCCCACCCCTTTCTTCAATTGCTCCCACCCGTCCCCTTGCACGACCGGCGCGTCCACCTTAATCGCCGGGATCTGGAGGCGCACGAGCTGCTCGGGACTGGGAGTCGGGATAGGCAGGCTGGCCAGGGTCTGTACGAGCGGTCGCAGGTGCTCGGGGATCTCGTCCAGGTTAGGCTGTACTCCTCCCGGCGCGTTGGGCGGCGTGTGCCCTGAAGGCAATACTACCGCCGTGATCAAAGGCGTAGGAGTCAGGGTAGGCTGTTCAAGGGCCGAGACGACCTCGTGGTTGAGGTCACGCAGCAGGTTGAAGCCGTTGAGCAGCACGAATAACAGACCCGCCACGGCGGCGATCTCCACGACGAACAGGAAGCGATCCAGGAAACGCTTCTTCCCGGAGACGGGCGGCGCCGCCTGAGAGGCTTCCGGGGAGGCCTGGCTGCGAAACGCCTCCACGTCCCCGCTCTCCACTTCCGGAGCCACGTTGATCACCCGCCCCGTACGGCGGTATTGCTCCAGGCGTTCCTGGCGCGCGCCGCGCCGTTTCTCCACCAGCAAACGACGTAACTCTTCGACGGTGAGATCCTCGGGAGATTTCTTACGAGCCACAGGCCATGCCTTCGGGCAGAAGTAATGTCTTAAACCTATGGCAAATTATACCTTAATTCCCATTCCCAGTGTCATGATTGTCTGACAAGCTGAAGGCAAAAGACCTGGTATTTTCTTCCGTTTCCTTTTTCTCAATTTTGTACTATAATAGCGTCAATCCCCGTGGGGTAACCCCAGGGATTTAATACGCCGAAATAAACCCCCAAACGAACCGAAGAAGAGAAACAAGAACCCTTGCGATGTTTTTTCAAGGAGGGATGTCCTCGTTGCGCCCCTTAACATCCAACCATTGAAAACACTCAACATCTGGAGGTAGAGCATTGAACAACCATCACTCAGCATCCGGCATCGAAGAAACGCGGCCAGCCGGGCAAAGAAAATGGTCACAATGGGGAAAAATCAGCAAAGATCTTTTAAAAATTATCTCATTAGGCTTCTTGATGTTCATGGGGATCAGCGTCATCTCGGCGCGGGTGCGCGTAGAGAACATCAGTATGATGCCCACCATCCACCCAGGTGAATTCGTCCTGGTGGATAAATTAGCCTACAAGCTGGGTGGAGTCCATCACGGAGACATCATCATCTTCCATCACATACGCAACCAAAGCGAAGGCCAGGTCGCCGGCTGGGTCATGCGCACCATTGGAGTCACAATCGACGACGACTATATCAAGCGCATCATCGGCTTGCCTGGAGATGAGATCCAGATCCAGGGAGGCAAAGTCTACATCAATGGCATCCCCATGGACGAAGACTATAT
>JAMCRR010000001.1 GCA_023381565.1 Chloroflexota bacterium | reverse complement strand
ATCTTATACAGGTATTTCCGCCTTTCATTGATCGTCATGGGGTCCGTTTCGGACATGGTTAGCTCCGGTAACATTTTCTTTTGAGCTAACCATCTTACTCCAGTAACATTTTAAGTGAACTAACGCGGTACGGTAGAATTGGGTAAAGCAGTATAATCACCCTACCAATCCATCGTAAGCCAATATTTTCATCCAATTCACGACTGCCGCCATCTTTTCAAAGGAGGGAGCATCAATGAATCGTTTCATCGGCCTATCTTTGCGCATCACCACCGCCCTCGTTTTTCTCACCGTTTCGTGCAGCCCGAAACCGTCCCAACCGGCTGTCCAGCCCACCGCCCCAACCGTTCCAGCGGTCACCCAGGCCGGCGTTGCCCCGCAGCCGGCGGGCGCTGCGACCCAACCTGCGGCTGCCGCGACTGAAGCCGGCCCGGTTCAAGCAGCCGTGGCCTGGAAGCTGGAGGTCAGCGCCCCTACCGGCAATGCTGCGGATGCAGCCAGAGACCTGGCTGCGAAGCTGGCCCAGGCGAAAGATGCCGACCAGGCGGCGCCCATCCTGGCGGAGGTCCTGGTCTGGGCCGGCATCCCCATCTACGACTCGAATGGTCAACGCCTGGCAGCGCCGGTGGAGCCGGCTTCTGAGCTGCAGCTCTTCGATTTCCAGGTTTACGGCCTGGCGCTCGATTACATGAACCAGGGCGGATTGACGCTGGATGAGCTCAGCCAGGCGCTGACAGAAGCTGAGACGACCGTCAACGACATCCCGATGACGGCCGACCTGCTCGAGAACCTGTTCAGCAATTGGACCACTTCCGCCGCCCAGGCGGATCCATCGAATTGGGAGACCTTCACGCCTGACTTCCTGCGCGAGCTCAACCTGATCAAAGACCCCGCCATCGACCTGCAGTACACCGGCTACGATGCCAATGACCTGCGCCTCTCCGGGCTGGAGCTGGCGCTCTTGGCCGCGGCCCACGTGCGCGACGGCACCCCGGCGCCTGAAAGCCTCGCTTCTTTCGAAGGAGCCTATAAGCTGGCTGCTCCCCACAGCGACAACGTGTGCGCCGAGTGGAACAAATCGCAAGAAGCTGCCTTCAGTAAATGGGGAGCGGGCGGCACCACCTGGGGGGTGGGCGAAATCCTGGGCACTGCCTGGGACATGGCAACCGAAGCGGCAGGAAAAGTCGCCGGGTCCGCCATGAAAATCTTCGGCAAGGGCTTTGGCTGGCTGCTGACCGCCATCTCGACACTTGCCGGAGCGACAGCCTGGGAGTTCACCATCTCGGCCGACCCGAACCCGGCGCATTACAAGCACAACCAGCAGAATGACGTGACTGCGGATTTTGTGGCCCACATCAAGGTCAACGAGAAATGGCCCAAGTGGTTTGCCGACTGTCTCAAGTCCATCGGCACAGAAATGCCTTCCAACGATAACCTGAGCGATAACATCATCCATTGGTATCCGATCCACAACCTGCCCCCGCATGCCGACATCGACCCGGAGGGCCAGAACGGACGCATGGAACAGCATTTTACGAGCAGTGGGGAGGCTCGCCTCAAGGTCCTCATGTGGCAGGAGAAAGACGGCGATTGGGAGACTGCCCCCGAGAAGCACGACCACATGACCGTGCGCGGCGAGCTTTACCGCAACAACGATATGCCCGGCGCGGAGACGCTGATCGAGGCCGCCAGTGGGAATATCCCCGCGGCGATTATCCCCGTGTTGACCAAGTGGTACGATAAATGGTTCCCCAAGAAAGCCTGGGGAGTGATGAACGTGGACTACCACAAGATCGTCCCCATGGTGTTCACCCAGAGCGGCGAGGCCGAAGGGATCCATTGGACGGCTACCGGCTACAACTGCCAGGGCATCTATGGGTCATGGACGGTGGAGTTAAGCGGCGGTGGGAACAGCCAGGGGATGGTCCTCGTTATCGATGGGAACCTGAGCGGCACGCTGCCCAAAGAGGGAGAGGGGACGATCAGCGGCAGTGAGAGCTTCGACGCCATCGTTTCGACTGCTCCAATCAATGCCAACCTGGATTTCAGCGTTTCAGGCAAGCTCAACGTCTCCGGCACGAAGGATGCCCCGGTGCTGGTCTTCAAATGGGATCAGGCATCCGGCAGCGCCACGGGCCAGGCTCCCAACGCGAAGATCTCCATGCCGCTCCAGGGGCCGGGCGGCGCGCCCTTCGGCGTGGTGATCAAGCCCGATCCGGAGTTCGCCAAGTGCAAATAAGCTGAGAAGGGGACCGTCCGGGAAAGTGGTCGGGAGGCGGAAATCCACGGAAGGACGCCGATAGACCCGAAAATTACTGGTTAATAATTGAGGGATGCCTGCCGCTCCCGTTTGAATTGGGTGTGGTAGAGGCTGGCGTACAGGCCGCCCTGGGCGAGCAGCTCTTCGTGGGTACCGCGTTCCACCACCTGGCCGCGGTCCATCACCAGGATCAGATCGGCAGCCAGGATGGTGCTCAGGCGGTGGGCGATGACGATGCTCGTGCGCCCCGCCATCACCCGTTTGAGCGCTTCCTGGATCAGGGCTTCGGACTCGCTGTCCAAATTGCTGGTGGCTTCGTCCAGCACCAGGATGCGCGGGTCTTTCAGGATGACACGCGCCAGAGCGATGCGCTGTTTCTCGCCGCCGCTCAGCCGGTAGCCCCTCTCCCCGGCGATGGTATCGTAGCCGTTGGGCAGGCCGCTGATGAAATCGTGGATGTTGGCGGCGCGGGAAGCTTCTTCCAGCTCGGCCTGGGTCGCGTCGAGTTTGGCGTACTGCAGGTTGGTGCGGATGGTGTCGTGGAAGAGATATGATTCCTGGGTCACCATGCCGATCTGGGTGGCGAGCGAGTCCAGGGTCACATCGCGCAGGTCGTGCCCATCGATCAAGATGCGACCTGCGGATGGATCGTACAGCCGGGGGATCAGGTAGGTGAGGGTGGTCTTGCCGGCGCCGCTGGGGCCCACCAGGGCAATGAGCTGCCCCGGGGAGACCTGGAAGCTCACGTGGTCCAGGGCGTCGATGCGGGCCTGGGTGTGGATATGGGTTTCTTCGTCGGCTGATTCGTTCTTTGCGCCGGAAAGCACCGCGGCGATGTTGTCGATCTGGCCGGCGCGGTGCACGTCGCTGAGCAGGTTCTTTTCGTCAACCTCGTAGCGAAAGGTCACGTCGTCGAAGACCAGCTCGCCAGAGACTTCCTTCAATTCGATTGCGCCGGGTTTATCTTCGATATCCTGTGGCAGGTCAATCACTTCAAAGACGCGCTCGAAGCTCACCAGGGAGGTGGCAAAGTTGACCGGGGCGTTGGCCAGCGACTGCAGCGCGGAATACAGGCTGGTCAGGTATGCGCCAAAGGCGACGATCGTTCCGACGGTAAAAGTGCCCCGGATGGCCATATAACCGCCAAAACCGTAGACCAGGGCTGTTCCCACCGCGCTCAGCAAACCGATGATGACGAAAAAGATCGACCCGATCACAGCCTGGTTGACGCCCAGGTCACGCACGTCCACGGCGTGCTGATCGAATCGGTCAACTTCTACTTCCGTGCGCCCAAACAGCTTGACCAGCAGGGCCCCGCCGATATTCAGGGTCTCGTTGGCCATGGCGTTCATCTGGGCATTCGCCTCCAGCTGTTGGTGGGCGATCTCACGCAGCCGCCCTCCCAGCTGGCGGGCAGCCAGGATGAAGAGCGGCAGGATCACGATGGAGATCAGCGTCAGGTGCCATTCCAGGGTGAGCATGACCGACAGAACGGCAGCCGCCTGGATGATGCTGGTGATGATGCTCACCAGGGTATTGCTGATGGCATTTTGCGCCCCGACCACGTCGTTGTTCAGGCGGCTCATCATCTCGCCGACTTTTGTGTTGGTGAAGAAGCGCAGCGACATGCGCTGCAGCCGCGAAAATAGAGCCACGCGCAGATCGTAGATCAGCCCCTCGCCGACGGAGGCGTTCAAGCGGCGTTGGACGATACTGATGCCGCCGCCCAGGATTGGAATGATCAGCAGGGCCAGCGAGAGCAGGATCAGGCGGTGGATGTCTTTGCTGGGAATGGTCTGGTCGATCAGGTTGCGCAGGATCAAAGGGGTAAGCAAAGTCAACCCGGTCGACATCAGGATGGCAACCAGCATGCTTACGATCTGCCAGCGATAAGGGTTGGAGTAGCGCAGAACCCGCTTGAGCAACCCCCAGGTTACTTTTGGTTTTTCTCCGGTGGACCTGACATAGCTCCACCAACCGGCTCCATGAAAACCCATGCGTTATCCTTAACGGTAATCAATCCTCATCGCAATTATAAGCCGGATTGTGGTGTCGAGCGCGCCGGGTCGCAGGTCTGCCCCTCGTACGTTTGGGTAGGATAACGATTATTGTAGAACGAGCTTTAGCTTGTTCGGCGTTAGCCGGCAGCGGCGCAAGCTAACACTTGCCCTGCGCCAGTCCTGACATAGGCCGTCAGGGCTGGAGTCAGGAGCGGGCAGTGCCAGGGAGCGTGGCCTACCTGCTCAGTAGAACAAGCTTTAGCTTGTCCAGGGGAAAGATGCAATTTTGCCCTACTTACAAATTAACCTTTCCAGCTGCCGGCGGTATTGTGGGCGATGCTCCCCACCAGATAAACCACCGCGCCGAACCCAAACAGCATCAAACCCTGAATAAAAATCGCTCCCCCCAGGATCAGGCTGACGCTGAACGGCGTGACGGTCTGTGGAAGATACGGAGATACCGGGCCGACGCCGATGGTGGCTGCCCCAACCAGAGCAACGACAATCCCTGCCAGTATGACCAGGAAACCAATAATCAAAATGATGACCCCGGTGACTTTAGCCAGCACGCTCATTTGATTTTCCTCCTCGAGCTGTATTCAATTCAATCATCGCCTGAGTTTGGGGTAAGAGGAATTACCCCTGGTGTTTATCCCGAACTGAGGTTAATCATACTACAATCTTGAAAAAGGCCTCGACCACCCGCGGATCAAAGTGCTTGCCGGATTGCTGGTGCAGGTATTCCCAGACCTCTTCTTCGCTCCAGGCTTTCCGATAGGGCCGGTCGGAACGCAGCGCATCCCACACATCCACCACTGCGAAGATGCGGGCTGCCAGGGGGATCTCTTCACCTTTGAGGCTGCGCGGGTAGCCGGTGCCGTCCCATTTTTCGTGGTGGCAGTAGGGGATGTCCAGTGCGCCGCGCAAGAAGTTGATCGGGTACAGCAGGTGGTAGGCGTGTCCCGGATGCTGCCGCATAATCGTCCATTCTTCGGGCGTAAGCGGACCCGGCTTGAGCAGGATCGTATCGGGGATGCCCATCTTCCCAATGTCGTGCAGCAGGGCCCCGCGGCGGATCTGGGTGAGGTCGCTTTCGCTGAAGTTAAACGCACGCGCCAGGTTCATGGTCATTTCGGTGACCCGCGTGGCATGCCCCTCCGTCTCACGGTCGCGCAGGTCTAGCGCCCGAGACCAGCCCTCGATGGTGGCGTCGTACGCCAGAGAGAGCTCCAGGTTCGAACGCTCCAGGTTGGCGAACAGGTCGGCGTTGTCCAGGGCGATCGCGGCTTGCCCCGCCAGAGATTCGAGGAAGTCCAGCCATTCGCGGTCCATTTTGAGCGCTTCGCGATGGAAAATTTCTAACAAGCCCTTGACCTGCCCTTTGGCAATGAACGGGATGACGAAGGATGAGACGAAACCCTCTTGCGCCAGGAAACGACCTCTCTCGCCGTTGAATTGGCTCAGGTCAGGGACGAAGATCGAGCGCCGCTCCAGAACCGCCCGCACCGGGGGCAGCTTGCGGTCGACCGTAGACATGGCCGGCAGCACCAGACGATCCTGGGCCAGGTCTGGGGCATGGAAGCCGCGCCCTCCGGCCCAATCCAGCCGGCGCGCCGAAGGATCGAAGAGCAATACGTCGGCTGCGTCCAATCTCATCGTAGAGACGGTCTCATCCAGCAGAATGTTGAGGGCCAGCCTGACGTCGATGCTGGCGGTGATGGCCATATCCACCGTGCGCAAGATGGTGAGCCGCTTCAAACGCTGTTCGGTCTGTTCGTGCAGCGCGGCGCGATGGATGGCGTTGGCGGTAAGATCGCCAATCGAGGTCAGCAAGCGCAGGTCGGCGTCTGAGTGCGCTTCCAGACCGCCCACATACAGCAGCCCGATGGCCTGGCCCTGGGCGATCAGGGGCGTGCACAATAAGGTTTTGAGATCCCCTATCATTTCGGGGTTGAGCAGGCGCCTCTCGCTGCGGATGTCGTCGTTGGCGTACGGCTGGCTGTTTAACAGGATCTGGTTTGAGAGGCCCTTGCCGGAGGGGATACGTTCGCCGGTTAAATAAGCCCATTGACCTCGCCCCAGCTCGATGATCAGGTCGCCGCTGGCAGGCTCGCGCATGACCAGCGCGGCCGCCTGCGCCTGTAGCAGGTCAAGAACCTGATCCAGGATGATGGGTAGCATCGCCACGCGGTTGGGCGCCAGACGCAGGGCGGCTGAAACTTGCGCCAGCGCAGCCAGCTCCCGGTTGCGCTTCATTTCGGCTTCGAACAATCGCGCGTTTTCGATGGCGATCGCCGCATGCGTGGCAAAAGACAGCGCCAGGTGGGTATCTTCTTCGGTATATGAGCAGGGCGATTCGTTGTCTACGTTGAGCAAGCCGATCACCCGATCCTTGATCACCAGGGGAACCCCCATCCAGCAACGAATATAGGAACTATCCGGGCTTGTTATCCACGAAGGATCGTTCTCCGTGTCGGCGATAATCACCGGATGAGCCTGCTCCAGTACTTCGCGAATGTGGGTCAGCGTATCCAACTGCAGCACGAATTTACCCTGGTTGGGAGAATGAAAACCTCTCTGGGCGCTCATTTCCAGGCTCTTCCCGTTCGACAGAATGATCGAAGTGCTCGTATACGGGATCACTCGTTCGAGCTGGACCAGGATCGTCTCCAGCACCTGCTCCAAATTCAGGGTGGAGGTCAGCGCCGCGGCGGATTCGCGCAGCGTTTCGGCTTCTCGCAGGCGGCGGTGCTCCGAGGCCAGCAGGCGCATCTTCATGATCGCCGTCGCCAGTTCCCCGGCCAGGGTTACCATCAGGCGCTCATCTGCTTCGCTGTAGGCGTCGGGATGGACGCTCTCGCAATCTACCACGCCGATGACTTGCCCATCGACCAGCAGGGGAACACACAGCTCCGACCGCACCTCCGGGTCAGCTTCCCGATGATTGGGGAAGGAAGGCAGGTCTCCGGTGCGCAGGGGTTTACCGCTTTGAGCCACCTGGCCGACCAGCCCCTCGCCTAATTTCAGGGTCAACAGCCTGACGCCGCTGCGCCGGCGGAATGAGGGGTGAGGCGAGAGGGTCGCGGAAGCCTCGTCTAAGAGGGCAACCCCAAAGTAATCGGGCGACAGTGTTTCGCTGATGGCCTGGGTGGCGCGCGCGATGACCTCGTCCTCCGTGGCTGCTTCGGTGCCTGAAAGGGCTACAGCGTGCAAAGATTTGAGCTCGTTCAGCAGTCTTTTCAGGACCTGGTCGTCTCGTTGGCGCTCTTGTTCTTGTTTTTCCAATGTGCCGGCCATCTCGTCCAGCGCGTAGGCCACCTGGCTGATCTCGCTCGCGTCGCGGAGGACCCCGGTGCGCGCCTGGAAATCTCCCCCGGCCAGGCGGCTGGCAGTCTCTACCACCCTGTTAAGCTTGCGCTTTAGAAACAGGTAGCCGGCGAGCCAGGCTGAGGCGATGCCCAAAAGGGTAACGACGCCAAAACCGATCAGGTTGCGATAGAGGATCTGGTTAGCTTCCTGATAAGCGATCTCTACCGGGATACCGATGGCCAGCACGGGCTCGCCGCCGGCGGCAGCGCCGAGCAGGCGCGAATAAGCATACAGGCGCGGCACGCCGTCCAGGACCGAGGCCTGGCTGGTCCCTTCGCTGCTGGCAAGCATCTCCCGAACGATGGAGATATCGCTGACATTCTTCCCAATCCATCCCGGTGCGTCTGGGTATTGGGTCAGAACGTTCCCCTGGCTGTCGATCAGCATCAGCGTAGATCCATCCGGCAGTTGAGCTTCCGCAGCCAGTTGCGCCAGCCAATCCAACCCCAAACCGGCAAAAATGACCGCCCGCACGTCGCCGTTCGCCCCAATCATCGGGTAGCCAAAGTTGATCGAAGCCAGACCGCTGATCCGGCCGATCTGAAATTCCCCGATTGAAAAGTCATCCGTCTGCAGAGCCGTTTTGAACCAGGTCCGATCGCCTAGATTAACCGGTTTTGTCAGGGGGAGTGCGCTGCAGATCACATTTCCTTTGGTATCGGCGACGCCCAGGTTTGTGTATTGGGGGAACTGTTTGAGCAGGCCGGCCAGGAATGGGCTGCAAACGCTTGAACCCTCATGATGGACTTCAGGCATTTCTGCCAGGTAGATGAGAGCCTGATGCGTCCCTTCGATGAGCTGCTCGTATTCGGTCGAAGCCATGCGCGCCACGCGCAAGGCTTCCTCCTGGGTGTTTTTCGCAGTCAGATCGCGTTGATCGAAGCCGGAAAGCAAGATCAACGCCAGCGCAGGAAGCAAGACCAGCAGGGCCACCAGCGTCAGTCGGAAGCGGGGTCCAGAAAATGAGAGGCGAGAAAAGAAACGCGGCACATCCATTATGTTGCAAGAACTATTCCGAGGAATTGGCATTCCCACTCGCCGGTCCAGGGGTAGTTGGCCTCATGCTCAGCCGGACCCGGCCAATAAAATCGGTCCCTTCTTGTTATAATCGTGTATATATTGATCTATTTTTGGGGTTTATCTACCCTATCCTCGAGCCGCACTCCATCTGGAAGGATATATGCCATCCGATACGATTCTTCTCTTCACCCGCAATGGCCTGGGAGATGGCCCCGCTGAACTGCAAGCAAAGCTGGCGGGCATCTATCTGAGCCTGCTCAACCAATCTGGCAGCCTGCCGGCTAAAATCCTGTTCTATACCGACGGGGTGAAACTGGCCTGCACCGGATCGCCGGTGCTGGATCAGCTCCGCCTCATTGAATCGCAAGGCGTCGAGCTGATCCTGTGCAAAACCTGCCTGGATTATTACGGTCTGGGCGATCAGGTTGCGGTGGGGATCGTGGGCGGGATGCCGGATATCATCGAAGCCATGGAGAAAGCTGGCAAAGTGATCAGCCTGTAAAGCTGCGTCGATTATAATTACACTATTCCGATTGAAGAGGTCGCTATGCCTGCCCCGCTGGTTGAATGTATTCCTAATTTTTCCGAAGCTCGCCGCCCCGAAGTCGTGGAATCCATCCAGAAAGCAATTGCGTCGGTCCCCGGGGTCCTGGTCCTCGACCGCCATTCCGACCTGGACCACAACCGGTCGGTGATCACCTTTATTGGCTCCCCTCAAGCGGTAGAGGAAGCCGCTTTCCAGGCAATCGCCACCGCATCCCGGCTGATCGACCTTAACCAGCATATCGGCGAACATCCGCGCATCGGGGCAGCCGACGTGGTTCCGTTCGTGCCCATCTCGGATGTGACCATGCTGGAATGCGTGGAGATGGCCCGCCGCCTGGGCAGCCGGGTGGGAGAAGAGCTGGTCATCCCGGTTTATCTGTACGAAGAAGCGGCCACACGCCCCGACCGGCAGAACCTGGAAAATATCCGCCACGGGCAGTACGAGAGGCTGAAAGAACAGATTGCCACCGACCCCAACCGCCAGCCCGATTTTGGGCCGGCCAAACTCGGCCCGGCGGGCGCCGTAGTGATTGGGGCACGCCAACCGCTGATCGCCTACAACATTTACCTGAACACCGATGACGTCTCGGTGGCGCAAAGAATTGCCCATACGGTGCGCAACTCTTCAGGGGGCTTGCGCTATGTCAAAGGCCTGGGGATGCTGGTCGGCGGTCGCGCCCAGGTTTCGATGAACCTGACCAACTATCACCTCACCCCGCTGGCTCAGGTGGTTGAGATGGTGCGCCGGGAGGCGATGCGCTACGGGACAACCATCCACCACGGCGAGCTGGTGGGGCTGATCCCCCAGCAAGCCCTGTTCGATGCCGCCCAGTGGTATATGCAGCTGGATGGTTTCACCGGCGAACAAGTGCTGGAACAGCGGGTGTACCAGGCTTTATCCGCCTCAGCGAATCAACCCGGCCCGGCCCCCGAAGCCAGCTTTTTAGAGAACCTGGCCGCCGGAACACCGACTCCCGGCGGAGGGTCGGCAGCTGCGCATACGGGTGCAGAAGCAGCCGCGCTGGTCGCCATGGTCGCCCGGCTGACCATCGGGAAAAAGAAATACGCGGCTGTAGAGAACCGCATGTGGGAAATCCTGGAACAGGCAGAGATGCTGCGCAAGCAGCTCAGCCAGGCGGTGGTAGAAGACTCGGCGGCATTCGATGTACTTCTGTCTGCCGTGCGCCTGCCCAAAGAGACCCCTCGAGAACAGCAAATCCGGCAGCAAACCTTAGAAGAGGCTACTCTGAACGCTGCCCAAATCCCCTTACAGGTGGCTGGCAAGGCCGTCCAGGTGATGGACCTGGCGGTTGAGGTCGCTGCGACCGGCAACCAGAATGCGATCTCAGATGCGGCTTCGGCAGCCGCCCTGGCGGGAGCCACTCTGACCAGCGCCGGGCTAAACGTCCAGATCAACAGCCTGAACCTGCAGGACCAGGATACGGCTCACCGCATGCTGGATGAGATTGCCGAGATGCAGAACCAGGCAGATGCCCTGCAGGGCCAGCTTCGCAAGGTCCTGGCCGATCGGGGAGGTCTTGCCCCTTGAGCGGATGGAAATCTCCGCGGGGCAGGGTCTTGAGCGCATTCGTGTTGGGCAGTTTGATCGTCCTGCAGAGCGCCTGCAGCGGGGCGGCGGCAAATACACCCTCCCTCACGCCTGCGCCCCTCCAGCATACGGGCACGGCAGGATTATCAGGCCCGTCTGCTGGTTCCACACCCAGCCGTGCCCCTACAACCGCCACGCCCTCGCCTCTCCAGGGTACGGGCACGGCAGGACTATCAAGCCCTTATGCTGGTTCCACGCCTTCGCCTCTCCAGGGTACGGGCACGGCAGGATTATCAGGCCCTGATGCTGATTCCACCCCCAGCCGTGCCCCTACAACCGACGCGTCGAATTGCCAGGAGGATTGGTGCGCTTATGAAGGCCATTTCTGGCTCGAGCGCCCGGTGCAAAGCGTGATGGGCGATGATATCGACCCCACCTACCGTTACGGTTCGACGGAGAATGGCACGCGTGAGGCCCACTCGGGAGTAGAGCTGCAGGCTCCGGCGGGAGACTCCGTCCATGCTGCGGCAGGCGGTGTGGTGGTGGTTGCCGGGGGAGACGATCAGGCGCATGCCGTGGCCGGGAACAGCGGGTATGGCAATGTGGTCATCCTAAAACACAGCTTCCCGGGATTGGACCAACCTCTATTCACGCTCTACGCTCACCTGCAAGAGATCGACGTGGCGCCCGGCGAGTCAGTCTCCGGCGGCCAGGTCATCGGCAAGGTCGGCGCGACCGGGGCAGCAACCGGACCGCACCTGCATTTCGAAGTCCGCCTGGGGGGTGATACGATCGGCGACACCCGCAACCCCGAGCTGTGGTTCCAGCCGCACGCCGGGGAGGACAGCCGGCCCAATGGCGCGCTGGCCGGGCAAATCCTTAACCCCGACGGCAGCCTGGCGAATCTCTCGAATGTCGTGCTCCAATATACGCGCCTGCAGGGGGCTGTTGCTCTTCAGGTGACCTACCTGCAGACGTACGCAAGCAGCGCCCAGCACGGCGATGACGAATGGCAGGAGAATTTTGCCGCCGGAGACCTGCCCGCCGGTTGGTACCGGGTGACCTTCGTGATTGACGGCGGCATGATCGACCGGCAGGTGGAGGTATTCCCCGGCCGGGTCAGCGTGTTGAAGGTCAGGGTTAATTAAACCAAGGAGGAGAGCTATGGGGTTGAAACCCGATCATTGGATTCGTAAGATGGCGCTCGAGCAAGGCATGATCCAGCCGTTTGCCGAAGGCCAGAACCGGCCGGGGGTGATCTCCTATGGGGTATCTTCGTACGGGTACGATCTGCGCGTGGCCGGCGAGTTCAAGATCTTCACCAACGTTTATTCGGTGGTCGTCGACCCGAAAAGCTTCGACCCCCATTCGATGGTGGATTTCAAGGGAGAGATATGCACGATCCCGCCTAACTCCTTCGCCCTCTCGCGCAGCATCGAATATTTCCGCATCCCGCGCGGAGTGTTAACAGTGTGCCTGGGAAAATCGACGTACGCCCGCTGCGGAATATTGGTGAATGTATCTCTTTATCAGCCCGAGTGGGAAGGGTACGTGACCCTGGAAATCTCCAATACCACGCCTCTGCCGGCGCGCATTTACGCCAACGAAGGCATCGCCCAGGTACTCTTCTTCGAAGCCGATGAGGTCTGCGAAGTATCCTACGCAGATAAGAAAGGCAAATACCAGAAACAGCAGTCGATCGAGCTGCCTAAGATTTAGGCGCCCGTCGTGATGAACTGCCAGGAGACCGGGTACCCCGGACGGCGGTACTAATCAGTGCTGGGTTGAGCCACCAGCTCCGAAGTGCACGCCGGGCAGCGCGAGGCCTGCAGGGGGATGGTTGTGAAGCAGTAGGGGCATTCTTTGGTGTTCGGCTCGGGAGCGGGCGGCTGGCGCTTCATCCGGTTGATCTGGCGGATGATCAGGAAGAGCACGAGGGCAACGATCAAGAAGCTGATGATCGTATTGATAAAAGTGCCGTAGTTGATCGTCGGCGCTCCAGCAGCCTGGGCAGCCGCCAGGTTGGGGTATTGGGTCCCATTCAGGCTGATAAAGAGATCGGCGAAGTTGATCCCGCTGAAAAGCAATCCGATGGGCGGCATAATGATATCTTTGACCAGAGAGTTGATCACCGCCGAGAAGGCTGCCCCGATGATGATACCCACCGCCAGGTCGAGCATGCTGCCTTTGAGAGCGAATTCTTTGAATTCTTTGATCATGAGAGATTCCTCCTTCTTTTCTGTGCGACGATCCATTTGAAACAAACCGGCTGAGACCATTCTTGCTCGTTCTCGTCGGAAGTATATTCGATGCGAAATCCGGCTTCGCCGACCAGCTTGAGATTGGTTTCGCCGTCGTAATGGCTGAAGAACATCGGCGCCCCCAGCCAATCGGCTTCCACACAGTCAGGCGAATCGCCGGAGCCCAGCGTAGCTACCAGCCAGCCCCCCGGCCGCAGCAGCCGGAAGATTTCGGCGAACACGCGGGGATGTTCCTGGCGGGGGACATGCGTGATGGCGTAAAATGCGGCTACGGCGTCGAAGCTGCCCGCGGCAAAACCTGGCTGAGACAAATCCGCGCGCACCAGGCGGGCGTCCGGCGCATTTTGCCCGGCCAAGGCCAGCTGCCTCACGGAAAGGTCCACACCGGTGACTTTAAACCGCCGGGTAAGGTAGCGGGTCATCGGGGTACCCGCGCCGCAGCCCAGCTCGAGCACCCTGGCGCCCGGCTCGAGGCGCTCCTCAAGCAAGCCCAGGTATTTCAACCGCACGCTCGGGTCCATCCGGGAAATATTCTCCAGGTACTTGCGGGCGATGCGGTCGTACCCCTGGCTGACGATCTGTTTGGGATCTTCCATAATCATTATTCATAATTATAGAGGATTAATCATGAAGAGCATAAAGAACACCAGGATATACCCTTGGTGTACTTTCTATGCTTTGAAACCAATCAATTTCACACCCGAAATGAGCCGGGTAAGTTGGGTTGAGCCGGATTGAATCCCGGCTGGCTGTTGCAGAGCCATCCGCAATTTATGGCGCCGGCGAAACCCAACGGTTTGGTTAGCCCCCCGCCGGCTCCAGGTAAAACACATCATCGTCGTCGTCGTATGAAACGAGCTCGGTGTAGCGTCCCCAATCGATGGCCGTGTTGAGCTGCTGGTCGACCTCATCCGGCGGGAACTCGCGTTCCAGGGCAGTCTGGATCACCCCGCGCCGCAAGCGGTGCTGGTCAGCTTCTCGCAGCATGGAAAGCAGCCATTTGTAGAAGGGGAAACGCTTCAAGCGTGAGGCGAAGATCTCCTTGCGCGCCAGAATGCTCGCCTCGGCAAAGGTCTCGCCGAGAGGAGTCAGGGTGATATCGCCCTGGGCTACCGTGGCAAAGCCCAGCAGCTCGGCCGCTTCCACCAGGGTCAGCAGGTGGTCAGAGTCCAATCCCAGGTGCTCGGCGATGCGGTACAGGTCGCCGCGGTTGTTAGGCTCTTCCGCCAGGTGCTCGAGCAGCCCGGCCAGATCGTTGATCGGCACGTCGGGCAGGCCGCGCAGCCGTCCCAATTCGCCGGGCATAGCGCCCAGCTCGATGTGCTCGGGCTGGGTCTGGCCTGCCAGCAGCCCGTACACCCGGTCCACCACCTCCAGAAAAGCCTGATCTTTGCGCTGGCGTGGATGGGCCAGCCCGATATTGAGGTTGGCGATCACCCGGCCCGGCTCCTTATCCATGATGACCGCCCGGTCGGCCATCAAAACCACCTCTTCGATATTGTGCGAGACCATCAGGATCGTCCGGGTGGGAATATTCCCGCTCTGCCACAGCTCCAGCAGCTCGCCGCGCAGCGATTCGGCGCTGAGCACGTCCAGGGCAGAAAATGGCTCGTCCAGGCAGAGCAGCTCGGGCTCGATCGCCATGGCGCGGGCAAAACCCACCTTCTGGCGCATCCCGCCGGAAAGCTCGCGCGGGTACGCCGTCTCAAAACCGTCCAGGCCAACCCGGTCGAGCAGGTCCAGGGCACGCGAGGTGCGCATCTTAGCAGGCACCTCGCGCGCCTTTAGCGCCACCTCGACGTTCTCCTGGACGGTGAGCCAGGGGAAGAGAGCAAAGGTCTGGAAGACGATGGCCGCGTGGGGATTGACATCGTTTAGCAGGTCGCCCCGGTACAAGACCTGGCCTTCGGTGGGCGGCTGGAGGCCGGTGAGGATGCGCAGCAGGGTGCTTTTACCGCAACCTGAAGGCCCTACCAGTGCGACAAACTCGCCTTCACTAACGGTCAGGTTTACGTCCTGGATGGCGACGAAACGCTTGCGCCCGTTTGTATAAATCTGGCTGATGTGGCTCAATTGAGCCAAAGGCGCTCCCTTCGAAGCAGCAGCTTGATCCATAATTCACTCCATGCGGTAGCGGCTCTCGGCCAACCCGTACAGCCTCCGCCAGAAAAGGCGATTGATCAGCACCACGGTAAGGATCAGGCTGAGCGTGCTGACCAGCAGCAGGGGATAGTTTCCACGGGCCGTGGCTTGCGAGATCAGCGCCCCGATTCCAGTTGTCTGAAGGGTCTTACCGCTGAATTGAACGTACTCGGCCACGATGCTGGCGTTCCATGCACCGCCTCCGGCGGTAATGGCCCCGGTGATGATGTAAGGGAAAAGGGCCGGCAGGATCAGGGTCCGCCAGCGCTCCCAACGTCCCAATTGGAGCATCGTCGCCGTATATTTTAAGTCCTGGGGGATGGCCGCCGCCCCGGCGATGATGTTAAATAACAGGTACCACTGCGTGCCCATCAGCATGAGAAAAACCGCGGCGATGTTCAAGCCCCCGGTTACTCCCACAACCAGGAGCAAGAATGCCGGGAAAAGCGCCGTCGCCGGGACCGAGGCGGTGATCTGCACGATAGGCTGCAGGATGCCCGCCAGGCGTGGGTTGGTTCCGATGGCCACCCCCACCGGGATGGTCCACGCCAGGGCGATAAGCAGCGAGATGAGAACGCGCGCCAGGGTGGCCAGCAAGCCCAGGCCGACCTGCCCCCATTCGAACAGCGGCAGAGATAAGAGCATGCCGATGAGACGGTCTACTCCATAGATCATCCCCAGCCAGAAGATGCCCGCTGCAGCCGTAAAGAGCCAGTTTCTCGACTGACGTCCGCTCCTCGGACGGGTCAGCGGAGGAAACCGCCGGTTGAGCGACCGGTCGAGGGCTTCACCCAGAGGGCGCCATACCCGATCCGTGAACAGCCCGACCAGGCGAGCCTCGCGAATCATTTCGTAGAACCAGGAGGTGGACGGACGCTCGTCTCCGCCAACCATCTCGAGCTTGAAGCGCTCCGTCCAGGCCAGCAGCGGGCGCCAGACGAGCTGGTCGAGGGCCACGATGAGCAGGATCAGCGTGCCGATGCCCCAGGCGATGGCCGTCAGGTTGCCCTGGTTGGCCGCTACCGCCAGGTACGAGCCCAGTCCGGGCAGGCGGAAATCGCGCTGCCCAACGGTGAACGTCTCGGCTGCCATCAGGAAAAACCACCCGCCTGCCCAGCTCATCATGCTGTTCCAGACCACGGAAATCGCCGCAAAGGGCAGCTCAAGGGTCTTGAAGCGCATCCAAGGGCCGAGGCGGTAGATGGCGCTGGCCTCGCGCAGCTCCTTGGGGATGGTGGTCAGGGATTGGTACCAGGCAAAGGTCAGGTTCCAGGCCTGGCTGGTAAAGATCAAAACGATGGAGGCGATCTCCGCCGCAGCGCCCTGCGGCAGGATGGAGGTCAGGCCGAGCAGCACGACGGGCAGGAAGGAGAGGATGGGCACGCTCTGCAATACGTCGAGCAGGGGCATGAGGACCTGTTCGGCGCGCGGGTTATACGCTGCCAGGCGACCGTAAACCAGGGCAAAGATCAGGGAGAGCACATAAGCTGCCAGCATGCGGCCGAGCGAGAAGGCGGCGTACAGCGCCAGCACGCTGGGAGAGAGAGAAATTGCAGGCCCGCGCACCACTGCCGGGACGCGCATCGCCAGGCGCACTCCCACGAAGATCAGCACAATCAGGAACAGGAGCGCGATCAGATCTCCCAGGGTGAACTTTAGCTGGGCGGGTAAATTGATTTTAAAGAGTCGCGGCGGTCGTTCGATTGAAAACCTCCCCCGGTAATATTCTGACGGTTCAATTGTACTTGAGTATCCGGGCCATGCAATTGGAATATTAAGGGGGATTTTTTAGCGCCAGGAAAGCCCACCTTGTTTAATTTGATAAAATCGGGTAAATTTATTCATATTTCAGGTGGGTTATTTGGGTCGCCTTTCGGCGTCTTTTAATTGAAGGAGACACTCGATGCGCACAAGAGTTCAGGGGATGATTACTTTATTGGCTCTTTCCAGCCTGGTACTGGCTGCGTGTGGTCGTGGCACTGTCGTTACCCAACCGCAGGCGGTGCAGACCCAAATCGTCAGTGTCCCGGGACCGGTAGTGCAGGTGACCGCCACACCTGTTCCCACCCAACCGGTCGCCTTCAACGCCAAGGACCCTACCAGCTTCACCCAGCTTCAAACTACTCAGCCAGATACCCTGGATCCCACGTTGAGCGCCTCCGCAGCCGGCCAGGCCATCATCCAGAATGTTTACGACACGCTGATCTCTTACCGGGGCGATTCGCTCACCGATTTTGTCCCCCAGCTTGCCGAACAGGTGCCCTCCCAGCAAAATGGGGGCATTTCTGCAGATGGCAGGACGTACACCTTTACCATCCGCCAGGGGGTCAAATTCCATAACGGAGATTCCCTGACAGCAGCAGACGTTGCCTACACCTTCCAGCGGCTGATCTTGCAAGGCGGCTCCAGCTCGCCGCAGTGGCTGGTCTTCGAGCCGGTCATGGGCAGCACACCCAACAACGACATCACCGACCTGATTGTGCCCAACGGACCCCTGTTGGACAGCCCTCAGAACCTGGCCGACGTCAATCCCAGGGTGCTGGAGGCGGTATGCCAGATGGTTCAACGGGCAGTGTCTTTCGACAGCCAGGCCAACACGGTGACTTTCCACCTGGCGCAGGCCTGGGCGCCGTTCCTGGCCATCCTCACCGGGCCTTATGCCTCCATCGAAGACCAAAACTGGGTGGCGCAGAACGGTGGCTGGGATGGCAATTGTAACGATTGGCAAAAATACTACGGGCGCACCCTCGACGAGGAAAGCCAGACCCTGCTGGGTACGGGAGAAAACGGGACCGGGCCATATCTCCTGGACCACTGGACGGCCGGTAAGGAAATCGTCCTGAAGGCCAACCTGCAGTACTGGCGCACCCAACCCGCCTGGGCGGGAGGCCCCTCCGGCGCGCCGGCGATCAAAACCGTGACCATCCAATTCATCAAATCTTTCACGACTCGGTCGAACCTTTTCAAGTCGGGGAACGCCGACGAGCTGAGCTTCTTGAACTCAAAAGATGCCAGCCAGCTTGAACCGCTGGCCGGGGAAGTGTGTGATGTCCAGACCAACCGGTGTGATGCCACCGAAGTGTCGGGCAGCAGCATTTTGGCTTACACCGGCATGCAAGATCCCTCCCGCATGGATGCCTTCTTCAATTTTGATATCAATACCCAGGGGGCCGGCGTGCTGGTGGGCAGCGGCCAATTGGATGGGAACGGCATCCCATCTTATTTCTTTACTGATGTTCATATTCGTCAGGCGTTTTCATACTGCTTCAACTGGGATGCCTACATCCAGCAGACGCAGCAGAGAAATGCCAGCCAGGCTTACCAGGTGATGCCCCCCGGCGAGATCGGCAGCAGCCCGGATAACCCTCATTATTCGTACGATCCGGCTGCCTGCACCGCGGCTTTTAAAGCCTCAACCTGGCGGGGAACGAGCGGGAAAAGCCTGTGGGACACCGGTTTCTTGATGGGGATTGCCTACAACCCCCGCAACCCCGATACGCAGGCATTCGCCGAGATCCTTTCGCAGGATATTGCCGCCGTTAATAATAAGTTTGTGGTTCAGGTAACCAGCCTGCCCTGGACGATATACCAGGATGATTATCACAACAAGCGGCTGCCCATCTATTTCCCGACCACCCAGGAGACTCTGGCAGACCCGCATTACTGGGCAGACACCTATACGACGGGTAAACTCGGCGCAGGCCTGCAGCGCATGCCCAGGTATATGGTCTACCAGTTTCAACTGCTGGTGGGGAGCGGCGTAAAGCCGGCCGACCCGGCAGCCCGGGCGCTGATCTACCAGAAGTTCAACCAGCTCTATTACGATTTGGCTCCCTCGATTTTGCTGGTCCAGGGCTACAACCAGCGTTATATGCAGCGTTGGGTGCAGGGGTATTTTTACAACCCGGCCAACGCGGACCTCCTGTATTATTATTTATCGATGAAGTAGTCGCCTCCCTCGTGGGCGCCTGGGTATCCGGTCGCAAGGGCCGGGGCTACATCTGATCAACCCCTCCGTTCCCAAAGGCCGGGGCTACGAAAAATACGACTCGAATGTGATAGAATCCATTCGAGTTGCCCTGATTTCTCAACCGTTCGCTTCTCTCGGCAATCCTCAGTCTGGTACTTTACTTTTGAAGGTTGAAATTTGATGTTATCCGTGCCTCGTCGAATCCGGGAGGGGATGATGTGCGCCCTCGTGGCTGCCCTGCTTTTGGTCGCCTGCCGGCCCTCTCCCACACCCCCGCCATCAGCGATTCCCACCGCTGCAGCTACCCCCACAAACCCGGCTCCATCTCCCACGCCCACCCCCGAGAACCGCAGTCTGGTGATCTGCTTGGGGCAGGAACCGCTCAGCCTCTATCTCTACGGCGCGGCGTCCCAGGCTATGTGGACCATCCTGGAGGCCGTTTACGACGGCCCGATCGATTATCGCAGCTATGCCTCTCAAGCGGTGATCCTGACTAAAATCCCCAGCCTGGCCGATGGCGACGCTCTGATCCAATCAATCGATGTCAATACAGGGGATGAGGTGGTCGATGCCAACGGCGATCTGGTGACCCTGGCTCAGGGAGTGAAAATCCACCCCGCCGGTTGCACCGGCTCAGACTGCGCCGTCCCCTACGACGGGAAGAGCACAGTCAAGATGGACCAGATGGTGGTCAAATTCAGCCTGCTGCCCGGGCTGACCTGGTCAGACGGCGCCCCACTTCAGGCTTCCGATTCCGTTTATTCCTACAAGCTGGCATCGGACCCTAACACCCCGGTTTCGAAGTACACCATCGACCGCACGTCCTCTTATCAGGCGCTCGACACCCAAACGGTGGAGTGGGTCGGGAAACCCGGATTCCTGGACTCGGGTTACGCCGGTAATTTTTGGTCGCCTCTTCCCGAGCACGCCTGGGGGCAGTTCGCCGCTGCCGACCTGCTTACGAACCCCGCCGCCACGCAGACCCCCCTCGGTTGGGGACCTTACGTGATCGACCAATGGGTCAAGGGAGATCATATCCAGCTTCACAAGAATCCGAGCTATTTCAGAGCCAAAGAAGGCCTGCCCAAGTTTGATACCCTGGTTTTCCGCTTTCTGGGAGAAAACTCGAGCGCCAGCGTAACCGCCCTGCTGGATGGAGAATGCGATGTGGTGGACCAGACCGCCGGGCTGGACGAGCAGCTTTCGACCCTCGCCGATCTTCAGCAAACGAAAAAAGTGCAGGAGGTCGCTGCCCCGGGTCCGGTGTGGGACCACCTGGATTTTGGCATTCAGCCTGCCTCTTACGACGATGGCTATAACCCCGTGGCAGGCGACCGCCCGGACCTGTTTGCCGACGTGCGCACCCGCCAGGCTTTTGCCTACTGCCTCGACCGCCAGAGCATCACCGACCAGCTCTTCCTGGGCCAGACCACCATCCCCGACAGCTATCTGCCGCCGCAGAACCCCCTGGTCGACAAGCAAGCTGCTCATTACGGCTTTGACCCGGCAAAGGGCGCACAGCTCCTCAATGAAGTTGGGTGGAAGGATGCCGATAACAACCCGGCAACCCCGCGCGTGGCTCAAGGTGTGGCCAACGTGCCGGATGGCACCCCATTGACCGTCACTTACCAGACCACCCAGGCTGCTCTGCGAGAGAAGGCGGGCAAGATGGTGGTGAGTTCCCTGGCGCAGTGCGGGATCCAGGCTACCCTGCAAACAATTAACCCGGGAGATTTGTTTGCCCCCGGGCCCGATGGGCCGCTCTTTGGCCGCCATTTCGACCTGGCCCAATTCTCCTGGCAGGCTGGCACCCAGCCGCCGTGCTTCCTTTACACCACTTCCAGCATCCCGAACGCGGCCAACCATTGGGTTGGAGCGAATATTACCGGCTATTCGAACCCCGAGATGGATACAGCCTGCCAGTCTGCCCTTCAGGCGCTGCCCGGCCAGGATGGTTATAGCGATGCTCAGATGAAGCCGCAGGAGATCTTCGCCAGAGACCTGCCGGTCATCCCACTTTATCAGGATCTGAAGGTTGCCGCAGCGCGCCCGGATTTTTGCGGGTTCACCATGGATCCTACGGCGCGCAGCGAGCTCTGGAACCTCGAGGCGTTCGATTACGGGAGCGAATGCAAGTAGAATTGGACCTTCAAAATCTATAAAAGGTTGACACTTCAAGCGTAAAGCTGATAAACTATTCCAGCTTAGGGATCGGCTCCCCAAGATACCTTAGTTAATCAACGCCAACCTTATTGTCACAGGATTGTGATCTCGTTCGCCGGTTTGTTGCCCTTCCGGGCTGAGGAGAACGCGGTCAATGCCCCTTAAGGAGATTTAAGCATGACCAACGGACCATTGCCCTCCCGCAACGGCAATATTCTGGAAGTGCAGGGTTTGAAAACCTATTTCTTTACC
Source organism: Chloroflexota bacterium (assembly GCA_023381565.1). Lineage (GTDB taxonomy): Bacteria > Chloroflexota > Anaerolineae > Anaerolineales > Anaerolineaceae > JAMCRR01. The sequence goes on along the minus strand of JAMCRR010000001.1, from coordinate 639 downwards.
GAAGACGGCGTCGTCAAAGCTGTGGACGGCGTGGATTTTACGGTTAAGCCGGGCGAGGTGCTCGGCCTGGTCGGTGAATCTGGCTGTGGTAAAAGCGTAACCTCCCTCTCTATCATGCGCCTGGTCGGTCCTCCGGGAAAGATCGTCGAAGGGAAAATCCTCTTCGAAGGGCGCAATCTGCTCGATCTTCCAGAGAACGAGATGATCCAGATGCGGGGAAACCGCATCTCGATGATTTTTCAGCAGCCCCAATCGAGCCTCAACCCGGTCTTCATGACCGCCGATCAGGTGGCGGAGGTGCTGCAGATCCACGAAAATATGGACCGGAAAGAGTCCTGGGAGCGGGCCATCGAGCTCTTCAAGCTGGTAGGCATCCCCGACCCGGAACGCAAGGCGCGCGCGTATCCCCACGAAATGTCTGGCGGGCAGGCGCAGCGCGTGATGATCGCCATGGCTCTGGCGCTCAACCCGCAGCTCCTTATCGCCGACGAGCCCACCACCGCCCTCGACGTGACCATCCAGGCGCAGATATTGGATCTGATGCGCGATCTGCGCACGCGCATGGGCACCTCGGTCATCCTGATTACCCACGACCTGGGCGTGATTGCCGAAATGGCCGACCGAGATCGGAAGAGCACA
>JAMCRR010000115.1 GCA_023381565.1 Chloroflexota bacterium | reverse complement strand
ATTTCAACGGTCCCCGGTCGCTCCGGGGAGTCTTTTCGGACGGTCCTCCGTCCATGAGAGGTTGGAGCTCGGGCGCGGGGCGCCAAAGAGGGAGTTCCCGCGTAGGACCGGGGGAACCAGATGATTGTATAGAGGCTGATGTATATTTGTGTTTACTTCTTATCCGCCAGAGCCTGTTCGATATCTTTCACCCGGTGGTAAGCGACGTGACCGGCGAGGTCGTTGGGCCATTCGGGTCGGCGGTCTTTGCCGGTGAACCAGTCTTCGGGGGCGAGGCGCAGGGCGGTGAGCACATCCGCGTGCACCTGGCGGTGCCAGGCGAGGATTTCCTGGGAGGAGCGGTCGCGCCAGCGCAGGTAGACGAGGCGATTGCCATCGGTTATATTGAGACCGCGCTCTTCGGGCGGGACCCGCCCGTGGCGGATGGTGCGGATCACATCCGCTTTCCAGTGTGTGATGTGGGCCAGGGCGTCCTTCACCGTCCAGGGATCCTTGGTCTCCGGGCGGGGGAGAGGACGCTGCCAGTCCGCCTCGCTGAGGTCGGCGACAAGCCGGTCCAGCAGGTCGAACTCCTGGATGGTGCGCTGGATTACTTCTTCACGGGTGTGGCGCATGGGGTTGGTACCCTCCTGAACGATGCATAAGTAATTATACATAGGCTCTTTAACCGTTTCAAGAAGCTACCCGCGTAGCCAAGCGTGAGTGAAGCAGCGGCTCACAACGATATGGCCTACCCCCTGCCCCCTCCCGGCGTTTGAATTCCTGAAGCCAATCGCTCAGCTCGCCGGGAAGGGGTTGAAATTCCAGGGATGGGGGCGGCTTGCACCGCCCCCATCCCTGGAGCACTCCTCCCTCTCCCAGAGGATGGTTTGCGTAGATTCACGGCGCAAATCTCTGGGAGAGGGCAGGGTGAGGGTTGCAGTGGACCCATAAGATTGGACAGTTTTTATGCCCCCGAGAGGGGGGCTTCCCGGCCCACTGGAGGGAGAGCGAGCCGGTAGGCAAGCTCGAACTCCAGTGGGGTTAAATACCCTAAAGCGGAGTGGATCCGCTTGCGATTATACACATCTTCGATAAAGTCTCCAATCTGCTGCCGAGCCTCGTAGAAATCTTCGTACTCGGACAAATCCACCTCCTCTTCTTTGAGAGTGCGCATCCATCGTTCTGCGTAGCCATTCTCTTCCGCCTTCCCGACTGCCGCCATGCTGATCTGGACCTGATGCTGTTTCAAGATGTCGATATATCCCAGAGCCGCATACTGCACCCCTTGATCCGAATGATGAATGCTGGGACAACCCGTTTCCAAGGCCTGCTGCAGGGCTGTGAGGGTCAGGGCTTGATCCAGCTGGCGGCTCAATCCCCAGCCGCGCACCGAACGGGTGAAAATATCCAGGATCACTGCCAGGTAGATAAACTCCTGCTGCAGACGGATATAGGTGATATCGGCCACCCACACCTGATCGGGAGCACCAACCACCAGGTCCTTGACCAGATTGGGGTAGCGCGGATAGGGATGCTGGCTGTCGGTGGTGCGGCATTTCTGTGCCTTGAGCGGCTGCAGCCAACGCTTCTGGCGCATCACCCGCTGCACCCGCTTGCGGTTGACCACCTCCCCGTGGGGCGGCCGGCGTAACTGCTGGGTGACCCGGCGGGAACCATAGGTCGGGAATTGGCCGAGCACTAGCTCAATGTCTGCCACCAACTGGCTCTCCTCTCGTTTCAAGGGCTGGTAGTAGTAGCTGCTGCGGGGCAGCCCCAGGATGCGGCACAGTCGGGCCACGGGGTAGCCTTGGGTTACCAGGGTCATAGCTACTTCCCTTCTCCGCTCGGTCGAGAGTTTAAGTAGCTGGAGACTTTTTTTACCATGTCCAACTCCAAGGCCAACCGCCCCACCAGACCTTCGAGCTCCGCAATCCGCTTGTCGCGCTCATCGTTGACCGCTCCTTGCTCAAACAAGAGCGGCGCCCGCTCGATGAACTCTTGCTTCCAGCGGGAAAGCACACTATCTTTGATCCCGTATTCCCGGCTGGCCTGGCCATAGCTTTTCCCATTGCTAAGAATGTCAAGCACCACTTTGGCTTTGAATTCTGCACTGAACTTGCGAGGTGTCCTGCCCATGTGGACCTCCTTTCTGGAGTCTATCCCCTGTTCATACAGGTGTCCAGTTTTTGGGGTCCACTACAGTAGGTTTGCTCCTCTCCCTGGGATCGTAAGGGATCGCGCAGCATTCCCGTAGTGAAACGGAGGGAAGAGGCTGGGTGAGGGTCTTTGGTAGTGAGAGCCAGCTGATATTTTCCCCTCTCCTCCAAAACTGCAATGATGGCTTTACCCACATCTTCGATATGTTCTAACACCTCGTCATCCCAAAATCGTATGACTCTAATCCCATAATCAGCTAACTCTTTTGTTCTAGCCTGGTCATACGCTCCCTGTTCCAAATGCTGCCCACCGTCTACTTCAATCGCCAGCTTTACCTGTGGGCAATAAAAATCCAATATATATTTCCGGAATACATACTGCCGGCGAAATTTAGCATTAAGGATTTGGCGATTGCGTAATACCGACCATAAGAGCCGCTCGGCATCGGTAGAATTTCGTCGTAGTTCCTGGCTTCTGGCTTTAAGAACCTCTTTAGTTGGAGGCATACTAGTTTGCAACTCACCCAGCCTCTCCCTTACGAACACAGGGAGAGGAGTGCGGGTTTTGTCTATCGATCCTGAGCAGAGGCATACGTGGTTGAAACTCCTCGAACCCTCACCCAGCCTCTCCCTTACGAACACAGGGAGAGGAGTTTGAACTCCGATCCGCAATCTAAAATCAACACTCTACAATTCACTTAGCGCCCCCAGCACGGTCATCAGCTTGGGGTAGTCGTCGCGCAGCAGGGTGATCAGCTCTTGAGAAGCGGCGCTGATCCATTCGGGTTCGCCGGCAGCGGCGTGGGCTTTCTGCGCCATCTGCAGGTGAGCAGCCAGCATCTCCCCTACCGGCAGATCTTCCGAGCGCAGAACGTGGCGGAAATAACCGAAGCGCCCGGCGCTGGTAAACCGGCAGAGCTCTTCGTCGCTGCACAGGTAGATGCTGTCCAGGCTGAGCGGCGGGCGGGGGGGCAGCAGGTGACTGATCAAGCTGTCCTTCTGGTAGCCCACCGCCAGCACGCTGATCTCCACCGGAACGTTGCGGTTCACCCGGTTATCCTCGATGACGTTGGCGGGCAGGTCCCCGGCGGAGGTCACGAGCTGCCGCACCAGGCCGTCGTCGTCGATGTGGATGTCGTAGACGATGCCGTATACCTGGGTGCCGTCGTCCAGCGGGATGCGCACCAGGCAGCCGAAAGCGGGGGCGGTAAGCTGGGAGACCCGGCAGCCGACCACGCAGCCGGTCGTGCTGGCGCGCAGCAGGCGCCCGATTTCAATCGCATTGACGGTCATGGTTTGTACCTCGTCCTGCCCTGCTGGTCCTTGGCAGTTTGTTTATAGGATTTCGATCCGACCGGCAGCTTGCGCCGGTACATTTCGGCCACGAGCATCTGCTCCACCTGCTGCGATTCGACCAGCGAGACCACGGCCACCTCGTGGGCGCGGTGCAAGGCGTAAGGGTAAGGCCGGGCGCCCATCAGGCGGCTTTGCTCGAACAGGCAGGCGTGCAATGCGTCCAGGGCGTTGTGGTTTTCAGCCACCCAGGCGGGAATTTCGACGCGCGCCAGCCAGGGGTGGTCTGCCCTGCCGACATTGAGATAAAAGAAATGCAGCGCCAGCGGCCCGCGCCAGCTGTGTGCTGAAGCCGATTGGATGGCAAAAACCGCCGACCGGTCGCCTGGGTCCAGGAAGCGGAACAGGTCGATATCGCGCACCCCGGCCAGCGGGCGCTCGCGCCCCGCCCGGTCGAGGCGCTCTTCCGGCAAGAGGGTCAGCTCGAGCATGCGCACCACCAGGTCGTAGCGCGGCTTGTCCACGTAACCGGCAGTGACGATCTCCTTTTCGGCCAGCCCGGACAGGATCTCCAGATACTCCTCGAACTCTGCACGAAACCCGGCCGTCTCCTGCAGGACGCGCTCGCGGAAGAGCTCCAGGGGGCCGTCGGTCATGGTGATGACCGGCGGTTGAGCCTGCTCTGCCAGCTCTGCCAGGAAGCGCCGCTCGCGCAGGTCGCGCATCAGCGCCAGGACATCTTCGCTGATCAACCCATTCTCTCCGTAAAGCTCCTCCTGCCCCAGCAAGGCGCTTTGCACGATCTCCCGCGGCGCTCCGGTCAGCCCGGGGTGCAGCTCGAACGCCCCCAGGTTGATCACGCAGAACTCCACCTGGCCGTGGGGGTTGGGCGCAATTTGCGAGCCGTCTGCAGCCAGGAGGGTACCCGGCGGGGGAACGGAGGGAAGAGCGAAGCAGCGGTTCAGCTCTTCGCCGGAGGGCACCGCGCTGCGCAGGCCGGGGTTGGCTGCCGCGGCGCGCTCTACTCGCTCGCGCAGGGCTTCTAACGCCGTGGAATTGGTCTCCAGGCGCTCCAGGGCTGTGCTGCGGCGCTGCTGCAGGTCTTCAGCCAGAGCGGGCGCCTGCTCGCCCCACTGTTTGACCTGGCTGTGGATGGATTGAAAATCGACGGGCATCGGGGAGATTCCCTAATCGTAATTTTTCAGGCTAAGGCGCAGAGAACGCGACTGCCATGATTGTACGCAGAAAGGGACTAGAAGACAACCCTGCGGAGGGGAGAGGACCATATTTTAATGATCTTATTGGCAATCTCATTTGCGTACCATAAAAATCTCTACAAATTTTGCATTTGATATGCTAAAATAAACTACCGGGTTG
>JAMCRR010000109.1:1652-22713 GCA_023381565.1 Chloroflexota bacterium | reverse complement strand
GACCAGCGAACCTTAAAGAATCGTACTGGACTTTTTGATCGTTGAAAAAGGGACTTTTTAAACCGATGAATTAAGGACAAAGTCACCCGATCTTGACATTTTCCAGCATTGTACAGATTCATCGGGCCCGATCAATCTGCTTTGACTGAGATGGCTGCCCAGGGCTCGAGCATCACGACTTATGTGTCAGCCACCCTGGCTTTCCTCTTCGCCATCTGGGCTCTCTATGCCTTCTCAGGTGCGGGATTGATCCGTCCATTCCCTCTACTTCGTTTCGCACTCATTGCGATTTGTGTGATCTACCTCTTGCGGGCGATGTTCCTGCTCTCAGAGATCGGCATGGTAGTCAACCAAGGATATCCGTTTCGCTTTGTGGTTTTTTCTACGGTATCGCTGGTGGCTGGGCTACTATATCTCTTCGGCATATTGAGACGAAAAGTATCTCTTACCCACCCTGGCTAGAGTCAACTAGCCTGCCTGACATCGGCTTCACCGTATGGGGTTACCACCCGGAGAATCTGCGATGCGTTTAGTGAGTTTTGTGCATAATGATTGTGGTGGTTTGCTAAGGCCGCCCCACCAGCAGGTAACGCAAACCATTCGGCATTTGGTCTAGGAAAACCATTCATTATGAAAGCGTATGCATACATCACAGCAAAGCAAACACAATGGGCGTTAAATCGTGGTATTTCGCTTACCGGTAGTAAAGGCGATAAAGGTCGTCTCGCATATACTCCTGAACTCAATCAAAATCTATTTGAGCCTTTGAGTGTAGATACTCGCAAATGTTTTGAACAAGGGGACGGAGGCGAAATCAGTGGGAATCCAGCCAAAATGCAGGCGGTACATTCATCGTCCGCTTTAGGCGTCAATGTTTTTCAATATTGGCAAAATATCGGGCAAGTGTCTGTTATTGCGTCTGCTTGTGGTTTTTGTCAAAAAGAAAATACCGTTTCCGAAAAGATTGTGTTTGAAGAGAAATATTCAGTGGATGACGATGTAAATCAATTCCCCAAATCCCCGAACATTGATGTTGTTTTCCACAATAACAACTCGGCACAATTCAAAAGATTTGCCGTAGAGTGTAAATTTTCAGAAGCATATGGCTCACAAAAACATTACGGCTTAAAGCCTGCATATCTTAAGCTGCTTCAATTGTGGTCAGATATTCCAAATTTGTATGACTTTGCGAAATCTATCAGCCCAGACGAGAATTTTATCTATCTTCATTCCGCCCAATTAATCAAACACATTCTCGGTCTTAAGAGAAGGTTTGGAAAAAGTGGTTTCAAGCTTCTTTATCTTTGGTATGATGTTTTAGGTAAAGATGGCGCAATTCATCAAGACGAGATTTATAAATTTTCTGGCATCGCAAAGGCTGATGGAATTCAGTTAAACGCCATGTCATATCAAGAGTTAATTCTTGTGCTATCCAGTGAGTACGGGCAAGAACACACGACATACACAAAGTATTTGAGTGAGCGATATTTATAGTTCACAAGGTTGGCGTAAAATTGGGCAAGACACTTTGAACAGTCAGCGATTCTTTAAGTTCTGCCGTGCTTAACAAAGCGTGCAGATGAAATCTGAACCCGAATCAACCTTCGAAGTCACCCTCACCGGCATGGCCTACGGCGGCGAGGCGGTTGGGCGCCTGCCCGACGGGCGGGTAGTCTTCGTGCCCTTCGCCCTGCCCGGGGAAAGAGTGCTCCTGCAGCCGGTCGAGCAGAAGCGCGGTTTCGTGCGCGCCCGCCTGTTAGAAATCCTCGAGCCTTCACCTATGCGCATATCACCCCGCTGCGCGCATTTCGCCGCCTGCGGAGGCTGCCACTACCAGCACATGTCCTACGAAGCCCAGCTCGCGTTGAAAGCCGGCCTGTTGCGTGAGCAGCTTCAGCGCACCGGCGGCATCCCCCACCCTCCGGTCCTGCCCGCCGTGCCCTGCCCTTTTCCCTGGAACTACCGCAACGATATCCAGTTCCACCTGGCAGGCGATGGCAAGCTGGGCTTTCAGGCAGCCGGCTCGCACACGATCATCCCGATCCGTGAATGCCATCTGCCCGAGCCGGCGCTGAATGAGCTCTGGCCGCTGCTGGATTTTGAGCCCGATCCCGGCCTGGAGCGCATCGGTTTGCGTTCGGGCGTTGGCGACGAAATCCTGCTGACCCTGGAAGGCAACCTCCCAGAGCCGCCCGAATTCACCACACAGCTTCCGGTGTCGGCGGTGTACCTGGCCGAAGATCGCCGGGTTGTCCTGGCGGGCGACGAAGCCCTGACCATGGAGGTCTTGGGGCGGCATTTCCGGGTGTCGGCGGGGTCATTTTTCCAGGTGAATACCAGCATGGCGACCGCCATGGTGCAGCACCTGGTAGAAAGGCTGCCTTTGAGCCGGAACGCCACCCTCATGGATATCTACTGCGGTGTGGGGCTATTCAGCGCCTTCCTGGCCGGGAGAGCCGCTCGCCTGATCGGGGTCGAGATTTCACCCACAGCCTGCGAGGATTTCGCCGCAAACCTGGAGGAGTTCGACAATGTGGAGCTTTACCAGGGGGCGGCGGAGGATATCCTGCCTGCCCTGGATGCCCGCCCCGACATCGCTCTGGTGGACCCGCCGCGCGCCGGTCTGGCCCCGCGCTCCCTGGAGGCGCTCCTCCGGCTGCACCCGCCATTCCTGGCCTACGTCTCCTGCGACCCTGCTACCCTGGCCCGCGATGCCCGCCGGTTGATCTCGGGCGGTTATCGGCTCGTCCAATCCACCCCTTTCGACCTGTTTCCGCAGACCTACCACATCGAGAGCATTAATTTATTCTCCCTCGCCCCGTGAAACAGGGCGAGGAATAAATTTCATCCTTTACATTCCCATCCACCCATATTTCTCGAAATCTACCCTGCCTTCGATGTCGAACTCGACGCCCTCCTCACGCAGGAGGTCTTCCTGGATGGCGCTGCCGAAACCCGCCCCGTGCGGGCTGACCTTCCCCATGCGGTTGATCACCCGCTGCCAGGGCACGTTCGTCTGCGTGCCGCGCAGTGAGGCCAGGGCGAAACCCACCATCTGGCCGCTGCAGCCGCCCACGATGCGTGCAATCTGCCCGTAGGTAGCCACTTTACCGGGCGGGATCTGCCGAACAATGGCGTAGATCCGTTCGAAAAGCGGCGGCTCGCTCATGCCCGCAGGTGGGTCGGGACCATGCGCAGGGGCACGGAATAAGAGCCGGCGAAGCCCGCCGGAGTCATCTTCAGGTCGGCGAGACCCTCCCGGTATTTAGCGATATACGCCTGGTTCTGATCGGCAGGCGGCACATCTTTGGCGATCTGAATTTCGCCTGTGAAAACCACGACTTTATCGCCGTACTCGTCGCTGTTCAAATTGAGTGAGGCGTGTGGATTTTGGGCAATGTTGTTCAGCTTCACCGAGTTGGCCAGGGTGTAGATCAGAAAAGCATCGCCTTCCCACAGGAACCAGACCGGGGTAGGCAGCGGCATGCCCTCGGAAGTGACCGTTGTGAGCCAGATGACCTGCTCTTCACGCAGGCGCTTTTCCACAGCCGGGGAGATGTTCAAATGAGGTTCGCTCATCATTCCTCCAATTCTGGATCGGTCTCTAAAATAGATTTTACCTCTGGGTGGTGGCCCGGGTCAATTTACCCGCTGGACAAATGGTAGATATAAGTGACCCTCATAGATAGTAAATTCTGCAGATCCTCCCCACCCGGTAAAATAATAAGGCAGCGAAAAACCACCTCTTAGCCTATCCTGGCAGGGAGCCAGGGCGCGCATCTGCACCGTTACGGCGTATTTTTCGCCGGGGATCAAGCCTGTCTTCTGGCCGACCCACGAGACCCGGCCTGGTACGGTATAGGCTTCCGTCAGCGGGGGATCTGCGCTCACCAATTCGAGGCACCCGGCCGGGTAATCAGCAGAGATCTCGATCTTGTCCGGAATGTCCAGCGGGCTGTCGTTGCTGACCCACAGCTTGAAGGTCAGGATGTCTCCTACCTTGGTATCGCTGCCGGGCCGGGATTCCAACCAGGAAACGCCCGATGAATGATCGGGGTAATACAGGCCGCCGTTGCGCACCAATCCCACCTGATACGTTTCGGTCGGGCCTCCTTCGCCGGCGCCGGCACTGACACAATAGGCATAAACCCCAGCTTCAGGCAATGGCGCAGATTCGAGGAATTCATTGCCTCCCACCCTGGTCCAATTTGACTCTTTCAACAAGCCCCCTGTGGGCGAAATCAACTTCAGGATCGGGTCGAGAGCACTGCCGTTATTCTTCAGTGCCAGCAGGATCGTATCGCCTGCCCGGCCCTGAAAATCGTAACAGTCCACGTCTCCAGGGGGGTCGATCACGCCGTTGTGGGTAAAGGATGAAGGTGTGCCATGTGCCGGATCATTGTTCGGTTCCACTTCCGGCTGCCCTTTGACAATCGTTTGGTAATAGCGCAGGTGGTAGCTGCTGATCGTCTGGTCGAGCGGCGCGGCCACGCTCAGATAATGCATGTCGTCTCCATCAGCATATTTCTGCAGGGCAATCCCGGATCCTTTCTCCCAGGAGCCCTCATCGGACTGCAGCAGGGTGGTCCCATCGCTCCCATATGCGCTCAGAACTCCAACCTGGATTGGCGATGAATCGGATGTGTCCAGGAGAGCGATGAAACCCCAGCTGGTAATTAAACCTTGCAGCGCAAAATAGTCCTGGTCGTATTTGGGGTCAACCGCCCCATACATTACCGCACGTGGCGCCAGGGGATTGGCTGTATCCGGACTGTCATTTGGATCGATTTCAGTGATACTGGCAGCGGCAAGGCCTGCGGTGAGCAGCACAAAGATGGATGCCAGGCTTAACGCTCTTACAAAGATGCTATGTTGTTTCATGGTTTTCTCCCTGATTGGCTGATGGCTGATGGCTGAAGTTTCAATGGCTGCGTGGCAATGGTTTTACATAACCGCCCGAACACGCATTTCCCCCATTCGTAAATCTCCTGAGCACAGGCGCATGGATGCAATGGTAAGCTCAGGGAGCCTCATATTCCCTCCATTTACGGCAATATCAGTTGGATCATCTTAGTTTTGGAACTGGAGGAATCAGAATGCTGAGGATAATGTACAGGATTTTATATTGATTGTCAAGCGAGTTTATTGACCTTCGGACAAAAGATCGGACATTCTTGAAAGGTTGTCATCGCGAGCGATAGCGAAGCGATCTCAATGCAATTTAACATGTGCGCATCATTCTTGGAAATCCCCAAAAACTTGCTTCATATGCAATGCATACTTCCGGAAAGCCAGCCTGCCTTTATCAGTCAACCGTAGGGTGGTATTGGGCCGCTTCCCCTTGAACGCCTTCTTAACCTCGATATAACCAACCCCTTCCAGTTTCGCCATGTGCGCCGACAGGTTGCCCCAGGTGAGACCGGTCTGGTTCATCAGGAAGATGAAATCGGCGCTGTCCACCACATAAAGCAGGGCCATCACCGCCAGCCGGGCCGGCTCGTGGACCAGCCGATCGATATCGGCCAGGGCGGTTAGGTCAGCATTCTCCTCGGCTTTACTCATGGGACGCTTCCTCCCGGCGCAGCGGGTACTTCTGCAGGAAGCGCACCAACAGCACCACGCCGGGCAGGGCGATCAGGATGCCGATGATGATCGGGTAGATCGGACGGTTCAGGTAGACCATCAGGAAGACAGCCAGGGCCATCATGATGGCGATGGAGTAGCCGCGCTGGAAATCTATGAAGTAGGCCACCAGGATCATGCTTGGGCCGACCATCAGCGCGCCAATCGAAGCAACAACTAGTAGGCCCATTGCATCGCTCTTCGGAAGGAATTCATTTAGCTTTGCGCTCAGCTCGGGATTGGCCCAGGCTGCCAATTGGAAAGAAAAGAGGGCCACCTGGACCAGGACTACAACGCTAAGCACGATGATCATCGTCAGCACGCGTTTTCTGCGTCGAGCTCCGAACTTGACCTGTCCCATGCGCGGCAAGGTGATGAACATCTTCCCTGCCCAGAAAAGCACATTGGCCAAAACCATGGAACAAGAAAACATGATAATGTTGAGCGGGCTGTATCCGCTTGCCGGGCGGTAGAAGGAGACCGACATGCAGATCACGATCAAGCCGAAGAGCAGGTCCCACAGGCCATCCTGGTAGGTAGTGAGGAACGCTTTGCGCTCCAATTCTTTGAGGTTGAGTTGTGTGTTCATATCCTTCTCCTTTGCATTATTGTTTACTTTGCATTACAATGTTATTTGTATTATATAATTTATTTTGGATTTGTCAAGAGGCAAACCTGACCTTCTGACAAAAGATCGGACAAGGACTTGCCAAAAAAGATGGAAACCTCTAAATTGAGTAAAACCGCTAGCAACGGGATACTCAAGAGGAGGTTTCCATGGACAAGTGTATCAATTTTCAGGCATTTTTGCGACACCTAATCGATGAGGAGAAGCTGGTGAAGCATGGAGCAGAGATCGTGGCAGGGATGTTAGCTGCGCAATCTCCCCGTATGACGAACATATCCGAGAAGATGACAGGACAGAGTGATCGCAACTATAAAACGATACAGCGCTATCTGAAAAAGGTAGAATTTAAGCAGTTGTTACTGCGGTTTTACCAGGAAGATGCGGACTTCGTGATCGGAGATCCGACAGAAATGGAGCGTTACAAGGCGCCCAAGACGCCGTATGTCGGTACTCTCAACGATGGAAAGACTGCGGGTTACTGGCTGATGGTGCTCTCCACCCCTTTTCGAGGTCGTTCACTGCCGTTTTCTTTCGTAGTTTACTCGTCCAAAACCATCGGAGCCCAAGTCACTTCTCGCAATCAAGAGCATTTTCGTTGCTTTGAAGCCGTCAAAGGATTGCTGGGAGAGCGGCCCTTGGTATTGGATCGGGAGTTCAGCTACGAAGAGCTGATGAAAGTCCTGTACATCGAACAAATCCAGTTTGTCATCCGGCTGAACCTGGGAGACCAGCACAAGCAACCCCGCCTGATCGATGCCGATGGCGAACCGATCAAACTGTTCATCAAACCCGGTGAAACTCTGGTCCGTCCCAATGTGCGTTACCTGGGTACGGTCAAGGTCAATCTGATTGGCTATTGGCGTAAGAGCCTGTCGAAACCCTTGTGGATCATGACCTCTCTGGAACCCACACGTGGTCTGGATATCTATCTCAAATGCATGAAAATCGAAGAGACTTTTCGAGACTGTAAAGACTTGCTCCATCTCCCCAAGCTGATGAACAAGAAACAAGCTCTTTTGGAGCAGATGATCGCTCTGTGTCTGCTTACCTATGTCGCTGGCGTTTGGCTCGGCGAAGCACTTCGAGATGTGATTTATGGAAAGATCGAAGTCGCCTCGGTTTCGGATACCCTGCTCAACCGTACGCCGGTGGATACGAATTCCCACCCGAAATGGCTGATCTATTCCGGCTTGTTTGTCTTGCTTAAACAGAAATTGCGTTAATCCGAAACCCAAGTCGATGCTATTACTTGGGAGGCCGCTTCCGCTTTTGCTGTTTTGATCTTTGGCAATGTCCGATCTTTTGTCTGAACCTCAGAGTTTATTCCCCCATCGCGGATTCATTCCTCCAGGGTTTTGCCTGCACTGGAGCTGCCAAATCATTGCATGCTGATTGGTGCGTTCAACCCCATTCGCCGCCTTCGGCGGTTCGGGGTGCATAAACCGCAAGGCGAACGCACCCTACCCCTGGCGAGCTGTTCAAGAACGATCCCTCCCTACCCATGTTGGGCCGCTCCAGAGCGAACCCATCTTCACGCCGGTTCGCCGATTCGTCGATTCGCTAATTCGTTACCCGTATCGCCCCTCGATATATTCCAGTGTGCGCTTATCTTTGGGGTGTGTGAAGATCTCTTTGCCCGGGCCATATTCGATCAATTCCCCCTGCAGGAAGAAGGCGGCAAAATCGGCAGCGCGGGCAGCCTGTTGGGTGTTGTGGGGCGCCAGGATGATCGTGTAATCCTGTTTGAGCTGTTTCAGCGAGCTCTCGATCTTGGCCGTAGAGATGGGATCGAGCGCCGAGGTGGGTTCATCCAACAAAATGACCTCGGGCTGCAGGGCGAGCACCCTGGCGATGCACAGGCGCTGCTGCTGCCCTCCTGAAAGCGAGTTGGCCGGGTCGTTGAGGCGGTCGCTGACCTCCTCCCACAGGTCCGCCTGGCGCAGGGCGGCTTCCACCGCTTGGTCTAGCTGCTGTTTCCGCTTCTCCCCGGTCAGCTCCAGCCCGTAGCTGATATTCTGGTAGATCGTCAGCGGCAGGGGCGTGGGCCGGGCGAAGACGATGCCCACCTTGCGTCGCAGCGCGATCACGTCCGTCGTGGCAGCCAATACATCCTGATCGTGAAAAATCACCCTCCCTGAGACCTTCACTCCCAAATCCAGGTCGTTGAGCCGGTTGAGCGAACGCAGCAGAGTAGATTTGCCGCCCCCGGCAGGGCCGAATAAAACCGTCACCTGATTTGCCTGGACGGCCAGATTGATATCGCGCAGGCTCTCGGTGCCATCCGAATAGGTGACGCTCAGATGCTCTATCTGGAAAGTATCCATGCTTACCACTGCCGCCGGGCGCGCGCCCTTGAACGAATGACCGAAGCGATCAGGTTCATCCCCAGCACGAAAGCCAGCAAGACCAGCACCGTCCCATACTGGATCTGCAGGGGCATGCCGGGTACCTGAGTTGAAATGACGAAAATATGGTAGGGGAGTGCCATGGTAGCATCGAAGGGCGAGTTGGGCAGGCGCGGTAGAAAGAAAGCTGCCCCGGTGAACAAGATGGGTGCAGTCTCCCCGGCGGCGCGCTCCAGCCCGAGGATCACCCCGGTGAGGATGCCGGGCACAGCCTGCGGCAGCACCACCCTCCAGACCGTTTGCCAGCGCGTGCCGCCCAACGAAACGCTAACCACCCTGAAAGAGCTCGGCACGGCGCGCAGCGCTTCTTCTGCCGTGCTGATGATCACCGGCAGGGTCATGATAGCCAGCGTCAGCGAGGCCGCCAGAATGCTGGTCCCGAAGCGCAGGAAGATGACGAATAAGCCAAAACCGAACAGGCCATAGACCACGGAAGGAATCCCTGCCAGGTTGATGATGGCGATGCGGATCAGGCGCGTCCAGCGGTTGTCGGGGGCGTATTCGGCAATGTAGATAGCTGCCGCCACTCCCAGGGGGATCGAAAAAACGGCCGTGCCCAAAGTAAGATACAGCGTGCCGATAATCGCCGGCAAGATACCCCCGCTGCGCATCCCATTCTTGGGGAAACCGGTCAGGAACTCCCACGAGATCGCCGGCAGACCTTTCACAAGAATGTAACCCACGATCAGCACAATCGGGGCAACGGTCAGCAGGGTTACCAGTGTCAGGGCGGCGAAACCGAGGCGTTCTGAGCGCAGGTTGGCCTTGGTGCCGACAACTAATTTACGCGGTTTGGCGAGGTTCATAGGTCAAATTCAGGGTCACGAGAGGAGCCGCTCTTGCCGCCGGGTTCTGCGGTATCCAACGGTAGAAGCAGTGACATTTACGATCAAAGAGAAAATAAACAGGACAATGCCGATAAAAAATAAGACGTGGTAGTGAGCGCTGCCTGAGGCAACCTCGCCCATTTCTGAAGCAATGGTGGCGGTCATGGTGCGCACCGGCAGGAACAGCGCGTTCAAGCCGGCGGGCATTACCGGAGCGTTGCCGGTGACCATCATCACGGCAATCGTCTCACCCAGCGCCCGCCCGATGCCGAGCATGATCGCCGTCAGGATCCCTGAACGCGCCGCAGGCACGGTCACTCCCCAGATCGTCTGCCAGCGTGTTGCGCCCAGCGCCAGCGAGGCCTCGCGATACGAGCGAGGCACGGTGTTCAACGAATCTTCGGCGATGGAAACGATGGTAGGGATGGCAATCGCCCCTAAGAGCAGCGAGCCGGCCAGGGCGGTCAGCCCGGTGGGCAAACTCAGGAAATTACGCAGCATGGGCGAGAGGATCAAGATGCCCAGGAAGCCCAGCACCACCGAGGGCAGCCCGGCCAGGATTTCCACCAGGGGTTTGAGCACTTCCTTCGCCCATTGTGGGGCTACTTCGGAAATATACACCGCTGTACACACTCCCAGGGGCACGGCCACCAGGGTGGCGCCCAAGGTGACCACGATTGACCCGAGCAGCAGCGGCAGGATGCCGAAATAACCTTCAATTGGATACCAGCGCGTGCTCAGCAGCGTCGAAAGCGGGACCATGCCCAGGGCAGGTAAGCCTTCGCTGAGCAGGAAGTACAGGATCAGCAAAACGAACAGGATGCTGGAAAACCCCGCCAGCTGGATCAGGCGGTTGATGATGAATTCGGACCAATTCAAACGTGAGGAGGGCATGGGTAGGCAGGTAGCTTCTTATTTTATGGGAACGAACCCGAGTTCCTGGACGATTTTCTGGGCTTCCGGGGAAAGGATCCAATCCAGGTAAGTCTTTACTGCGCCTTCGGGAGGTTTCCCGGTATACATATACAGGTCGCGAGCAATCGGATATTGGTTGGAGTTCACCGTAGCCACCGAGGGGAGCACGAACGGTGAGCGATCATCTTTGGCGACGCCCAGGGTCTTCACCTCCGGGGTGATGTAGCCCAGACCGTCGTATCCGATGGCGTTGGGGTTGTCGCGCACCTCGGCGATAATCCCCTCCGAAGAAGGCAGGAGCAGTGTATCGGGGGAAAATATGGATTTATCGGTAGAGCTTCCCAGGCGAACGACGGTCTCCAGGAAGTAGACGTGCGTCCCGGAGTTAGTCTCCCGGCTCAGGCGCACGATTGGGCGGTCCTCCCCTCCCACCTCTTTCCAGTTGGTAATCTCTCCCTTATAGATGGCGGAAATCTGCGGCAGGGTAAGCTGCTTGACCGGGTTTTTGGGGTTGACGATCACGCCGATGGCGTCACGGGCGATCACGAATTCCACCGGTTTGATGCCTTTTGCCCCGGCTTCTTTGATCTCCTCCGGGGAAATTTGTCGCGAGGCGTTGGCGATATCCACCGTGCCGTTGATCAGAGCGGCGATGCCCGTCCCCGAACCGCCGCCTGTCACCGAGATCCTGATCTCGGAGTGGAGTTCCTGATAGCGTTCAGCCCAGGCGAGCGCCAGGTTGACGATCGTGTCAGAGCCTTTATTCTCGATGTACGCAGCTTCGAGAGCCGGGGTTCCTGCCGAGGGAGTAGCAGCTTGCCCGGCAGCACAGCCGATCAGTGCAGGGAAGAGCAGCAGAATAAGAACGATAGTTTTTATTTTCATAATGAGAAAAGCACGCCCATTATATCCGATAAAACTGAATCGAAGCATGGCTGCGGTATAATTAACCGGTTATGTACAGTCGATGAGTTTGCTGGATTAAGGAATGTTCACTATGGATATCGGTACCATTCACCAGGTCGATATTGACCATCAGATGCGCACCGCGTACCTGGATTACGCCATGAGCGTGATTGTCGCCCGCGCCCTGCCAGATGCCCGCGACGGCTTGAAGCCCGTCCACCGGCGTATCCTGTATGCCATGCAAGATATGGGCATCCGCGCCAATACAGCCTATAAGAAATCCGCCCGTATCGTCGGCGAAGTGCTGGGTAAATACCATCCTCACGGCGATATGGCCGTATATGATGCCATGGCGCGCATGGCGCAGGATTTTTCCATGCGCTACCTGCTTGTCGACGGACAGGGCAACTTCGGCTCAGTCGACGGAGACGAACCCGCCGCTATGCGCTATACCGAAGCGCGCCTGGGCCGTATGGCTGAGGAGCTACTCGCCGATATCGATAAGAATACCGTCGATTTCGTCGACAACTTCGACGGCACGCTCCAGGAGCCGACTGTACTTCCGGCACGGCTGCCTAACCTCCTGCTGAATGGCTCTTCGGGGATTGCCGTCGGCATGGCTACCAATATTCCTTCCCACAACCTGGGCGAGGTGGCTGCCGCCATCGGCTACCTGATCGACCGCTACGACGAGATCGATGAGATCACTGCCGAAAACCTGATGGAGTTCGTACCGGGACCTGATTTCCCTACCGGCGGGGTGATTGTCAGCCGGGAGGGCATCCGTCAGGCGTACAGCACCGGGCGAGGTCGCATTATCCTGCGCGGCCTGGCGCACTTCGAAGAGATTAAAGGCGGGCGCAACGCGATCATCATCACCGAGATTCCTTTCCAGGTGAACAAATCTAGCCTGATCGAGCGCATCGCCGAGCTGGCGCGTGAAGGCCGCATCGATGCCATTACTGACTTGCGCGACGAATCCGACCGGCGCGGCATGAGCATCGTCATCGAGCTCAAGCGCGGCGCCCAACCCAAAAAGGTATTAAACCAGCTGTATAAATACACCGCCCTCCAATCCACCTTCGGCGTCCACCTGCTGGCCCTGGTCAATGGAGAGCCGCGCCTGCTCTCGCTAAAACGCCTGCTGCACATTTTCATCGAGCACCGCCAGGAAGTCATCACCCGGCGTTCGCAGTTCGAGCTGGAAAAAGCCCGCGCCCGGCTGCACATCCTGGATGGACTGCTCATCGCCCTGGCCAACCTGGATGCCGTCATCGAGACCATCCGCCAATCGCCTGACGCCGAAACCGCCAAAGGGCGCCTGGTAAGCCGCTTCAATCTGACCGAAATTCAGGCGCAGGCCATCCTGGATCTGCAGCTGCGCCGCCTGGCAGCCCTCGAACGGCAGAAGATCGAGGCCGAGCATAAAGAAATACTCGAAACGATCGCCTTCCTCGAAGACCTGCTCGCCAACCCACATAAAGTCTTAACCCTGATCAAAGAAGACCTGGCCGAGCTGGCCGAAAAATACGGCGACGAACGCCGCACGCGCATCGCCGACGAAGCGGGCCTGGACTTCAAGGAAGAAGACCTCGTCCCCGATCAGGCGGTTTTAATCACCCTGACCCAGCGCGGTTACATCAAGCGCGTCCCCGCCACTGCCTACCGCACCCAATCGCGAGGCGGGCGCGGCGTCAACGGCCAATCCCTGCGCGAAGAGGACGAAATCCTGACCCTCATCCCCGCCCGCACCCTGTACACCATGCTGTTCTTCTCAGACCGGGGAAAGGTATACTCGCAGAAAACCTTCCAGATCCCCGAGGCGGGGCGCGCCGACCGCGGCACGCCGATCGTCAACGTGCTGGCGGTCGAAGCGGGAGAAAAGATCACCGCCGCGGTTGCCGTGCCCGATTTCAACTCGGCCGCTTACTGCACCATGGCGACGGCCTCAGGGCGCATCAAGCGCGTGGCGCTCTCCGAGTTTGCCAGCGTGCGCCCCTCCGGGTTGGTTGCCATATCGATCTCTCACGGCGATAGCCTGAACTGGGTGCGCCTGACCAACGGGAAAGACGAAGTCATCCTTGTCACCCAGCAAGGCCAGGCCCTGCGCTACTCTGAAGATAAGGTCCGCCCCATGGGCCGGACGGCAGCCGGAGTCAACGGCATCCGCTTCAAGAAAGACGACCGCCTGGCAGGGATGGAGGTGGTTGAAGAAGGCGGCGAGCTCTTGTTGGTGACGGCAAACGGCTTTGGCAAGCGTACACCGCTGAAGGAATACCCGGCTAAAGGCCGCGGCACAGCCGGCGTCGCCGCAATTAATCAGAAAAGCCTGGACGTAACTGGGAAGATTGCCGCCGTCAGGGTGGTGCAAGAGAACGACGACGTGACCATCGCCACCTCCAATGGGGTTATGCTGCGGACGAAGGTAAGCGCCATCAGCTCTAGCGGACGCCAGGCGCGCGGCGTGCACGTGATCGGTCTGCAGGAGGGCGACACGGTAGCCTCTCTGGGGCGCATTCCGCCGACGAACCTGCCGGCAGAAGATTCAGATCATAATGATGGTAATCCCGTGCAGGTAGCCGCGTAGGTGCGGTTTGGTCATTAGCCGCCCCATTCCCTCTACTGGGGCCTTAAATGCACTTCCCCCGCCAGGACGACAAACTCTTCCCCGTCTCTGCCGCGCAGCAGCAAGCCGCCTCCGGGCGCCAGGCCCAACAACTGGCCTTCACGGTCGTCCGGGGGGTTCAGACCCGAGCCAATCCGCACCCACTCGCCACGGAACGCCAGGCGGTCTTCCCAGAGTCGATAAAACGCCTCTGTCCCCAGCCGGGGACGCAGCTCTAGCATAGCGGCCAAGATTTTTCGCAGCAGCTCCCAGCGATCGAGGGGAGATCCAAAAGCGGTTTCGATGCAGGTCGCCGGATACAGCAGCTCCTCATCGGGCGGAACAGAGCCGGGGGTCACATTGACGCCGATCCCGATCACTGCCCCCTGGATCTGGGAGCCTAACCAGGCGGCCTCGACCAGCAGCCCGGCCGCTTTACGCCCTTGCAGCAGTAGGTCGTTGGGCCATTTGATCAGCGGGCGCTTCTTCCCATCCATCCCCGCATAAGAATCCAGAGTCTGGCACAGGGCCAGCGCTCCCCACGCCGAAAACGAAGGCATCTGCTCCGCCTCAGCCTGTGTGGGCAGGACGACCAGGCTGAATGCCAGGGCCGCGCCCGGGCGCGTGATCCATTTGCGCGCAAACCGCCCTCGCCCGGCGGTCTGTTCGTCGGAAACCACCAGCGCAAAGTCTGGCGCTCCCTCCCGAATCCAGTCCATAGCCAGGTCGTTGGTTGAACCAACCCGCTCGAAGTAGCGCAGCCCGCCCAGCGGCAGTCCTGCCAGCCTGGAAGCGAGATCTTCCATACGGTTGCTCTTACGGCAGAACGTTCCAGGGGTTGATAAACCCGCCCAGGTAGCGCACTTCGAAGTGCAGGTGCGGCCCGGTGGAATTGCCCGTGCTGCCGGCCAAACCAATGACCATCCCCTGGGAGACACTGTTCCCGCAGCGCACGGAGATCTGGCTGAGGTGGGCGTAGAGCGTCTGGTAGCCGTTGCCATGATCGATCATGATCATGTTGCCGTAACCGCCGCCGATGGCTCCGGCGTAGACCACCACGCCGCTGTCAGAGGCGTAGATGGCAGTGCCCAACCCGGCAGCGATATCAATCCCCAGGTGACCGGACCAGTAATCGTTCCCCGAAAGGAAGTGGTTTACCGCAGGCCAGACGAAAGTCCCGGAGCCGTAAGCGCCACCCGAAACATCGCAAGCGCCAGGCCCGAGGATCTTCTTCAGCACGCCGGCCGGCCCGCGCGGGATGGTTGGCACGACCCAGCGCACGATCTCGCGTTTGCCGCCCGGGACCATGATGTTCGTCCCCGCTTTGATCTGGGGGTTGGTCATATCCAGATGATTGCCCGGATAGGCGAGAATATCTTCCGGATTGGCGCTGAACGTGGCCGCCACACCCGCGATGGTATCACCGTCTTTCCACTTGTAATAGACCCCGTCTTCCGGGGGGATATTCAGTTTGGCTCCAATCGAGAGCATTTCCGGGTCATCTTTGAGCACGTCGTAATTGGCCCACAGGACAGACTCGGGTTTCAGATTGAAATCTTTGGCGATGCTGAATACCGAATCTCCTGTCGTCACCGTATACACCGTCGCCTCTTCCGAGGGACGGTCGGGGATGGTGGTGTGCGGGTTGAGGTTGCGGATCAACGCCAGGGTTTCGATGCTGGGGTTGAACGCCGGCAGAATAGCGGCAGACGAACTGCTCGATGTAGCTGCGTTATCCGACCCCGCCGGCTCAGGCGATGAGAGCGCCGGTTCCGGCTGCCATACTACCAGCGTGATCAACGAAACTACCACCACGCAGGTAATCCCCCAGGAGAGGAACGGGAGCCAGCGTTCCAGCCGTTTTCCATTGCTGGAAACCGGTCCCGTATTCATGGGAGGTATTTTGTTCACTAGTCCTCGGTGAGGTTTTCCAGGAACTCCAGGTTGGTCTTTGTCCGCGACATGCGCTGCAAAATGGCTTCGGTCGCCACCGCAGGATCCATACCCGCCCCCTGAGGCGGTTGGCCGATCATCTGCAGGTACATACGGCGCATCAGCCAGACTCTTTGGAGCAAGTCGGGACCCAGGAGCAGCTCTTCACGTCGTGTGGATGAGCGCTCCATGTCGATGGCGGGGAAAATCCTGCGCTCTTGCAGGCGCCGGGAGAGATGGAGTTCCATATTGCCGGTGCCTTTGAATTCCTCGTAGACTACGTCATCTAACCGGGAACCGGTATCAATCAAAGCCGTCGCGATAATCGTCAGCGAGCCGCCTTCTTCGAGGTTGCGGGCTGCGCCGAAGAAACGCTTGGGAGGGTACAGCGCAGAAGGATCCATGCCTCCGGAGAGCGTGCGTCCGGATGGGTTGACCACCAGGTTATAGGCGCGTGCCAGGCGGGTGAGCGAATCCATCAAAATGACCACATCCCGGCCAATCTCTACCAGGCGTTTGGCCCTTTCCAGGGCGATCTCGGCCGTGCGCACATGTGCAGTTACCGGCTCATCGAAAGTCGAAGCTACCACTTCGGCATCGACCGAGCGGTCCATGTCGGTAACCTCTTCCGGCCGCTCGCCGATCAGCGCCATGATCAGATGCACATCTGGGTAGTTGGGTGAGATGGCGTTGGCAAGGTGCTTGAGGATGGTCGTCTTGCCGGCTTTCGGTGGTGAGACGATCATCCCGCGCTGGCCTCGGCCAATCGGGGCGATCAGGTTGATCAGGCGGGCGGAAAGCGGGCCGCGATCGGTTTCCAGGTCGAAACGTTTATCCGGGAAAATCGGCGTCAGGTTTTCAAATACCGGTCGAGTACGCACCTCTTCCGGTGGAATACCGTTGATCGATTCGACTTTCAAAAGGCCGTAGTGTTTCTCGGATTCGCGCGGGGGCCGTACGTGCCCAATTATCAGGTCGCCGTTGCGCATTTCATAGCGGCGCAACTGTGCCTGAGAAACATACACATCTTCCGGCCCTATCTGGTAGTTCGTGCGCAGGAAACCCACTCCTTCGCTCATGATCTCCAGGATACCACCGCGCACTTCGAGACCCTCACGCTCGGCTTCAACCTGCCGGATGCGTAGAATCAGGTTTTCTTTCTTCAAACGGGCTGCGTTCGGTACATTCAGGTCTTTGGCCATTTGACGCAGCGTGGCCAAAGGCGCATTTTCTAGCTCAAGTATTTTCATGGGATTAAAATTCTCTATTAAGATACAAAATTACGATAGTTCAGCATTGGTACACGTCGAAATCTGCCACCCTATCCTGCTATATACACAGGTCTTATACTTGCTGGTTATGTTGTCAAATGAAGGATGTCTTTCCGGGATTTATGTGCTTCCACTGCATTGTGTTGCGATTAGCAGGGGAAGCTAACCAAACCACATATGTCTATTCTTACACCGTGTTACCAGAATAATCGAATTATAACATGCAAAGATTAAAATCACAAGAAAAGAATAAGAGGAATATATTCTCAGTTTCAGGCAACACAATTTCAGGCAACAGTTGACATTCATCCAATTTCATAGTATATACGAATTATCAAGAAGATCGATTTTACCCAATTAGGAATCATTGGTGGCGAAACTACTGGTTGAAAGGCTGGGGGGAAAAAATCATGAAGAATAAAAGAAACCTGGTATCTGCGCTTACTTTGTTTGCCTTAATACTTTCATCGTGCAGCTTGTCGGCACAACCAGCCACTCCGTATCCAACACCTTCCGGGGCCACTCCATCTGCCGCTGGCACTCAAACCGGGGCTTTATTGCCGGCGATCCCTTCATCCAGCGGGAGTCCCACATCCATTCCGAGTACGGGTTCAGCCGGGCTTCTGGCTCCCCAATATTACTACCCACTCCAGAATTCGGATTATGTATCCAAAGATGCCACGATTATCCTGCGCTACGGGCCGGTAATCAGCGAGCAAATTGCAGCCAGTCTGAAAGTCGCCTTACGGGGAACAAAGAGTGGCAATCACGCAGGTCAGATTAAACTTGCTGACGATCAAAAGACGATTATTTTTACGCCCGACCAGCCTTTCACACCGGGAGAACAGGTCCGGGTCGAAATCGGCAGCTTGAGCCTCGGCGCCCAAACCACTTACCGCCCGCTGGCGTATACGTTTACCGTAGCTGTCGACCAGCAGCAGGGGTCGCCAGCCTCCACCGCCGTCCCATTAACCTATCCTCAGAGCGCCTTCCCCAACTACCTCACTCTACCGCAAGATATCCCGCATTACACTGTATCCAAGACTTCCCCGGATACCGGAGAAGGGTATATCTTCGTGGCGCCTTATTATTGGCAAGCATCCACGATCGGGTCTTATCTGCTGATCCTGGATAACCAGGGGCAGATCGTATACTACCAGTCGATGGCCAACCAACTGGCTGGGTTCGATTTCAAGCTGCTGCCTAACGGAATGCTGTCTTACTACGAGCAAAAAAATTCTGATATCGTCTGGATGAATAACAGCTATCAGGTTGCCAACACTTACCAGGCCGGTACCGGATACGTCGCAGATCTGCACGATTCGCTGCTCCTGCCGAATGGCAATCTCATCCTGATGGTCAACGACATCGAATTAGTCGATATGAGCAAGGTTGTACCCGGTGGGAAATCCAATGCGTCCGTCTACGGCCTCGTCATCCAGGAGTTGGACCCATCCAAGAATGTCATCTGGGTCTGGCGGAGCTGGGATCACTTTTCATATTCCGACTCGACTGCCGATCTGACTACCCAGGGAGTCGATCTGATCCACGGGAATGGATTAGCCCTGGCCAACGACGGTAACCTGCTGCTTTCCAGCCGGAATCTGAGCGAAATCACGAAAATTAACCTGCAAACGGGTGACATCATCTGGCGCTTAGGTGGGAAAGCGAACCAGTTCACGTTCCTCAACGATCAAGGCTTTGCCTTCCAACACAATATCAACCAGCTGCCGAATGGGGATATTACTCTGTTCGATAATCATGGCACTGATCAAAACCCTGCACCTTCAAGAGGCGTGGAGTACAGCGTGGACGAAGCCAACAAAACCGTGACGAAGGTGTGGGAATATACCCATGTACCGCCCGTCTTCACCGACTACATGGGAGACGTGCAGCGCCTGACGGATGGCAATACGTTCATGGGCTGGGGAGACGCGGTGAGCGCTTCGGGGTACGTGCGCAGCTCGATGATGGAACTGTCGCCCGACAATCAAACCCTTTTTGAGCTGACGTTCGACTCCCCTTATGTCAGTTACCGCGCCTTCCGTGCCCCCTGGCAGGGATTCCCGCTCACCAAACCCGCCCTGGCTTTCAAGGTGGGTACCGGCAGTCTCACTTTGGGATACTCCTGGAATGGAGCCACTGAGGTAGTCGCCTGGCTGGTCTATGGTGGAACTTCACCGCAATCTTTACACGTAATCGAAGAAAAAGCGAAAAATGGTTTTGAAACACAGTCGATCCTGACCAATCTCCCTGCGGGAGAATGCTATTTTCAAGCAGCTGCTCTCGATCAAAGCGGTCAAGAAATGGCCAGATCTCTGCTTATTTCGACCGATACGACCATTTGTCCACTTGCGCCGTAAGAGGTGTAACGGTCCGTTGAGAGGGATGACACGAATAATTCATCTTCTCTTGACAACCGCTTCCATTTTATTGATAATAGGCTTATAGAACAGCACCGACAGAGGAAAGTAGGCTCGTAGAAACCAACAGGGAGGCGCAGGGCTATGACTGGAACCCCCGCCTGGGAGAAGCGAGCTGAAGTTCCCTCTCGAGCTGCTCGGGTGAATGCCGCGCAATCTTATTGCCAGCCTAGTAGTCCGAGCCGCAACTCCGGCGTTATCGTGGGAGCCAATCGCCGGCGAGCTGTTGGCATAGAAGTGGGCTGCAGGATTTGCGCGGCCAACAAGGGTGGTACCACGGGTTTTTTCCCGCCCCTTGATCGGGCGGGATAATTGTTTTAAAAATTGGAGGAGCAGTAATGGAGAATCATCCGGACCCGCTTCAGCGGTTAGAAGAGATCCGCACGAAAGCCCTGGCAGAAGCGCAGACGGTGCAGGGTGAAGCTGAGCTGAGCCAGTGGCGCGTCGTTCATCTCGGGCGGAGCTCGCCATTGATGCAGATTTTCAGCCAACTACCCCAGTTCCCCAAAGAGATGCGCCCGGCTATCGGGCAGCGCGCCAACCAGATCAAGCAGTCTCTTGAGGCGGCCTTGGTGGAGCTCAACCAGACTTTGAAAGAAGCCGCCCTGCGGCACTCATTGGAGGCCGATCGCCTGGACATTACCCTTCCGGGCCGGCGACCTGCCCCTGGAAGGCTGCACCCCAGCACCCAGATCCTGCGCGAGATCACGCGCATCTTCGCAGAGATGGGCTTCCAGGTCTACAACTCCCCAGATGTGGAGACGGATGAGTACAACTTCGAGCTGCTCAACATGCCCGCCTATCACCCGGCGCGGGATATGTGGGACACCTTTTATACGACCAAACCCGGGGTGATCCTGCGCACGCACACATCCCCGGGCCAGGTGCGGGTGATGCGCGAGCGCTCTCCCGAGCCGATCCGCGTGATCCTGCCGGGGATGTGCTATCGCTATGAGCCGGTCAGCGCCCGCTCTGAAATGCAGTTCAACCAGGTCGAAGGCCTTGCGGTTGGCCGCCACATCACCTTCGGAGACTTGAAAGGCACCCTGACCGATTTTGCCCGGCGCATGTTTGGCAAAGACGTGCGCATCCGCCTGCGCCCTTCTTACTTCCCCTTTACCGAGCCCAGCGCCGAGCTGGATATCGAGTGCTTCGTCTGCGGCGGGGTAGGATGCCCGGTGTGCAAAGGTTCCGGCTGGCTGGAAATCCTGGGCTGCGGCATGGTGCATCCGGTCGTCTTGCAAAATGGCGGTTACGACCCCGAGGTCTACAGTGGGTATGCCTTCGGCATGGGTCCTGAGCGCACTGCCATGCTGCGCTATCGTATCGAAGACATCCGCTATTTCTGGGAAAATGACGTGCGTTTCTTGGAGCAATTCTAAATGAATGTCCCCCTTTCCTGGCTCAAAGATTTTGTCGATATCTCGCTCTCCCTCGAAGAGCTCGCCCGGCTGCTGACCATGCTCGGGCTGGAAGTCGATTCGGTGCGTCTGGTGGGCTTGCCCATGCCCCCCGGAGGAGCGCCAG
>JAMCRR010000109.1:0-1642 GCA_023381565.1 Chloroflexota bacterium | reverse complement strand
CTCGAGACGATTGTCGTGGCCGAGATCCTCGAAGTGATGCCCCATCCCAACGCCGACCGTCTGGTACTCTGCCGCCTGAACGACGGTCGCCAGGAGCAGGTGGTGTTGACCGGGGCGCCTAACCTTTTCCCCTACAAGGGGCAGGGGCTACTGCCGCAACCCCTCAAGGTAGCCTACGCCAAAGAGGGAGCGCGCATCTACGACGGGCACCAGCCCGGGCAGGTGCTTACCACGCTCAAACGCGCTAAGATTCGCGGCGTTGACTCTTACTCGATGGTTTGCTCTGAGAAGGAGCTGGGCATCTCGGATGAGCACGAGGGCATCTTCGTCTTGGACCCCGACGCTCCCACCGGGATGCCTCTGGTGGAATATATGGGCGACGCCGTCTTCGAGATCTCCATCCTGCCCAATATGATCCGCAACTCCTGCATCCTGGGCGTGGCGCGTGAGGTCGCCGCCGCTACCGGGCAACCGCTGCGCCTTCCCTCCAGGCAGGTACAGGCTTCAGGGAAACCCATTGCCGGGAAAGCCTCTATCGACATTCGCAGCCCCGAGCTGAACCCGCGTTTCGTCCTGGGGATGATCGAAAACGTCGGTATCCGCCCCAGCCCCTACTGGGTGCAGCGCCGGCTGCGTCTGGCAGGCATGCGCCCGATCAACAACCTGGTGGATGCCACCAACTACGTCATGCTGGAGGTCGGCCAGCCGCTGCACGCTTTCGATTACGATATCCTCGTGCGGCGAGCGGGTGGCAACGCGCCCACGATCATCACCCGTACGGCTCAACCCGGGGAGCGGCTGACCACGCTGGACGGGACCGACCGCGAGCTGGATTCGTTCACCGAGCTGGTGTGCGATACCGCCGGAGCGCTCTCGATCGCCGGGGTGATGGGCGGCATGGAGAGCGAGGTCAGCGATAACACCCGCGCCATCCTTCTGGAGGGGGCGTCCTGGAATTTCATCAACATCCGCCGGACGGTCGCTTCGCAGCGGCTGCAGTCTGAGGCGGCTTACCGCTTCAGCCGCGGCGTGCACCCAGCCCTGGCCGAGTTGGGAGTCGTGCTCTGCCTGGAAAGAATGCGCCAGTGGAGCGGCGGAGTTGTCGCTCAAGGCCTGATCGACGTCTATCCGCTGCCTGCGGAAGACCCGGAAATCACCCTTACCGCCCAGGATGTGGAGCGGCTGCTGGGCGTTCGTCTGGACATCAACGAAATCGCCAATCTATTATCACGGCTCGATTTTAGCTGCCATGTTACCGGGCAAACCGTAACCGTGAAAACCCCGCCCCACCGCCTGGATATCGGGGAGGGCGTCGTCGGTAAAGCCGACCTGATCGAGGAAGTCGCCCGTATCTACGGCTACGACCACATCGCCGGCACGCGCATGGCCGACGAGTTGCCTCCGCAGCGGCGCAATGTCTCACTGGAGGGAGAAGAGCTGGTGCGCGATCTGCTCTCCGGGCTGGGGATGCAGGAAGCCATCACTTACCGCATGACTTCTCCCGAACGCGAGGCACGCTTACTCGCACAACCGCAAGAGTACGTCCGCCTGCAAAACCCGCTGACACCCGAACGCAGCGTAATGCGCCGCAGCATGCTGGCCTCGCTGCTCGAGATCGCCGAGAAGAACCAGCGCCTGCGCG
>JAMCRR010000113.1 GCA_023381565.1 Chloroflexota bacterium | reverse complement strand
GAGCCACATCGGGTTGGGTTGTGGAGAGCCCTACGGCGTGACAAGGTGAGCCAGATAGCCCAGGCACTGCGGAGGAAATAGCCAATTTGGGCGGAGAATTCGGGAGAGAGATTGAGTATATGCGGCTCCGTTCCTCACGAAAAGCCTTGAGAAAATAATTCCCAGCCAAACAACGAACAACTTGATGTTCGGGATGAACCAGAATTCCCCTAATTTCCTCTACCCGTTGTCCCAAATTAATATTCATTACCTGTCTTGCAATGAGTTCAAAGGATAGAATGAGCGGATCAAGCTTTATTTTTGCTGGATCATGCTCATAACCAATCACAAATAATCCTTTATGGGTATATCCTGACAATTGAATGAGTTTTAATGCATCTCCAATAAGACTGACATTACCTGGGTAAGGATGAAGCATATTTACTGTCCAATTTTCTGCTTCCTTACCATTATCACCAAATGGGCGGACAATTTTAAATTCTATCGCCCATTCGTTTCCTATCTCTAAATCAGGTGTTCTCCTGGTTCTCGCAACATATCCTTTATTTTGAAGTCGATTAGCGATAGTACTGACTATTTGTGGTTCACCAAATGGACCAATACCAGGTTTAAAATCTTTATGTCTGGGGCGCTCCTCATCAAATTCTTTTAATAAATCAGCAATGATTTTTACGAGATCGCGATACTTCATGAAGATAGCCCTGATGAGGTGATGGATGTTCTAGAAAATGTAGATACCTTGAATAGATTTGAATTGGTGAGAATATTACGTTAACCAGTAAATTCCACCAACATTTTCGGTATCTATATAATTAGCAATCCGATAGGGGGTATCCGATAAATCTAAAATCAACGATCACCAATTTCAGTGGGCCCGGCAGGATTCGAACCTGCGACCAAGCGGTTATGAGCCGCGCGCTCTGCCGCTGAGCTACGGGCCCGATGGGGCAATTCGATTATATCATGTTAGATAGAGTTTAGGCCCGGCACACCCTGGGGGTGTTCGAACCTGCGACCAAGCGGTTATGAGCCGCGCGCTCTGCCGCTGAGCTACGGGCCCGGTGGGGCAATTGGATTATATCATGTGGAGTAGAAGAATCGGCGAATCAGCGAGTAGGCGAGTCAACGAATCCACGGGATGGGTAGGGCGCGTTCGCTTTGTGCATTGTGCACCCCCGAGCCGCTAAAGGCGGCGAGTGGGGTTGAACACACCATGCTCAATGGTGGGTTGAAAGCATGCCCATCCACTTCAGGAAGGATTCCCCTTGCCGGATCCAAAATGGAGCTTTCAACCCACCCTATCACCAGCCGCGCCTTCTAGGCGCGAATTTCTTGTCTCTGGAAGAGAACATAACATAGGGCGAATAACAATATCGTACCGGCGATCAGCCCGGTCATATGCGGCCATATTAACAGCAGGCTCTGGGTAAGGGGCAGAGGGGTGCCAAACAAAGCCCCTTCCATCTGGCTGGGCAGGATGATGCCCAGCGACCGCACCTGGGGGTTGAGCAGCACCAGCAGCGTTTCAGAGTAAAGCTCATCCGGCGAGACGCGATCCAGGTTAAGCTGGAGGGTCGCCTGGTTCACCAGCTCCTGCGTTGTGCCGTAGGTCACCGGCGAGAACGTCTGCGCCAGCAGCCCGGCGATGATCTGCCAGAAGACCAGGAAGAAGAGCCACACGGCGATCGAAGCCAGCGCGGCAGTGGCAGGCTGCCTGAAGACCGTCGAGAAGACCATGCCCATCGCCAGCCAGATACCACCGTAAAAAATGGTGATCAGCAAGAGCCACAGGCTACGGGCGACTTCATCCCCTGAGGGGGGCACCCCCAGGCCGAAGATTCCCAGGCCGAAGATCAGCAGCCAGATGGCGGCAAAAACCAGGGCCAGGGTGAACAACCCGGCCAGGAATTTGCCTAACAGCAGGGCATCACGGTAGATCGGCTGCGCCAGGATGCGCGAGAGCGTGTGGCGGTTGAACTCGCCATTCACCGAGTCGAAAGCCAGGGCAATGGCGATGAGCGGGACCAGGAAGCCCAGGAAACCTACAAACGATGGCAAAGGGTCATGTGCGTTGGTAAAGAGCTGTAAGAACACGAAACCGTTTGCACTCGCGGAGGTCGTGCTGGAGCTGCTGCTAGTTGTGGCGCGCAGGTCTTGCAGGGCAGCAAACACCGTGCCGCCGGCGGTTAGAACAATCAGGATCTCCAGGATGCGCATGCGGGCGCTGGTCAGATGGTCGGCCATCTCTTTGGCGATCACGGCCATCAAACCGGTCCATGGGGAGCCTTCGCGCCCGTAGGGGGCTGCCTGTGCGTCAGTTCGCGTGGACATTACCGGCCTCCTTGAAATAATGCTCGTAGATATCATCCAGGCTTTGAGCCTCGGCATCCAGCCTGAGAAGGCGCCCACCGGCGGAAATGACTGCCTGGGCTACCTCGGGGCGCAGGTCATGCTCGGTCTCCACTTCGTAAGCATTCGTATCTTGTGGGTGGACGGAAACGACCCCGGGGACGGCTTTCAGGGCGTGGGTAAGCTCATCCGTGCCTCCTTCCACCTGCAAGTGGATGCGGTAGGCACGACCGAGCACCTTGCGCGCCAGCTCGGGCACACTGCCCTCCAGAACCATGCGCCCGTGCGAGAATAAGCCAACCCGATCGCAAACTGCCTGCACCTGATAGAGCAGGTGTGAGGAGAGCAATACGGTAATGCCTTCCGATTTCAGGGTGCGGATCAGGTCTAAGAACTCGTGGGCGCCTTCGGGGTCTAAGCCCTGAGTGGGTTCGTCCAGAATGATGAGCTGCGGCTGTTTTATCAAAATGTCGGCTACGCCCAAGCGCTGGCGCATGCCGCGTGAGTATGTAGCCACACGGTGATCGGCAACGTCGGTCAAACCGACCCTGGCGAGGGCGTCTTCGATGCGGTGGTCTGCCGATTGGCGAGATAGCCCGTTCAACCTGGCGATGTAGGTCAGGTTTTCGATGGCCGAGAGCTCTTCGTAAAATCCGACCTGATCGGGCAGGTACCCAACACGAGATTTTACGCTCAGCGGCTGGCGGGCAGGATCAAAACCCAACACATGGACTGTGCCGGAGGTCGGTTCGGTCAGTCCCAGGATCATCAAGATCGTAGTGGTCTTGCCTGCGCCATTGGGACCGAGCAAACCGAACACTTCTCCAGGCTTGATCTTGAGGTTCAGCTTGTCAACGGCGGTCAGGTCGCCGTATTTTTTGGTTAATCCTTTAGCTTCGACAACCCATTGGTTCACAAACCTGCCTCCTTTTTACTTAACGGCGGCCAAAACGAACGACTGCCAGGGCAACCACGCCAATGGCTACCGCAACCAGAACCACTCCCACCACACCCCACAATGTGGAGGTCGTCACAGTGATGCGGAAGTCTGCCGAAGCTGCTGAACCCGACGTGGGGGTGGCGGTGGTAGTGATCATGTAGTCGCCGGCTACCGCCTGGCTGGGAGGCGTCACGTTCATCGTGACGGTGATCTGCTGCCCGGCGGGGATATCGGGGATCGAGGTGGGGTTGAAGCTGACGTTCCATCCGGTGGGCGCCGAGGAGCTCATCTGGATGGCCGAAGCGGTAGCGCTGCCGTTATTCTGCACGACCACCGTAATCGGGGTGCTGGCGCCAGAATTTGCCGAGGCTGCCAGGTTTCCGGACGAAGTCGTTACCGTCAGGCTGGGCTGGCCCGTGACCGTTGCGGTCAGGTCAAGCGTGGCAGTGGAGCCGCCGCCCGAGGCGGTGATCTTGAACGGATAGTTGCCTGCAGCGACCGTGCCCACGGGCTTGGCATCCACCGTCAGGCTGGCGGAGTTGTTAGCTGTCACCGGGAAGCTAGTTACCTGCTGCCCGGATAGGGTAAATGTGACATTGAAATCGCTGGGTGCGTTCGAAGCCATGGTGACGTTTACATTTTCGTCACCTGTGTTTTGCAGGGTGACCGAGTAGCTAAAGTCGGTGGTCGGTCCACCGGTGATGGTGGGCAGATCACTGGTGAGGACCAATTTTGGAGGAAGCTTGGTTTTTACGGTTAGCGAAATGGGCAGTTGAGCTGTCTGGCCGGTGCCTTGAGCAACTACGGTGAAAGTATAATCGCCGGCGGCTACATTCGTGGGTGGGACGACGCTTAGACTAACGCTGGTCGGTGTATCTGCAGAAAGGTAAGCCTGGCTTACCTGGTTCCCATTTCCCTGAAAGGTTACATTCCAGCCTTGAGGCACTTGCTGGGTTTGCAGCTTGACAAGCTGCGCGGTAGGCGCTTCCAGATTCAGCGTCAAGGTGATCGTTTGTCCAATCCCGATCACCTGGCCAGGGAAAGGTGTGGTCAGGGTGAGGGATGAGGGCGGCGGGGGCGTTGCCGATTGGGCCAGGACCGGCGAGACGGCAAATAAGCTGATCGTGATCAATCCGAATGAGAATAGGATCCGGCGTAAGAGACGACTTCTCCTGAGGGACATTGGTTTCCTCCACGTTTGGTAGGGTTATTCACCTGGGGTCTTTTTTTGCGCATCTTTCCTTCCGATGCAAGCACAGGGTGTATCAAATCCGGGTAAATTTTATCGAAAATTGATTAACAGAAAATTAAAATATTCACAATTGTTTGGCGAACTTTCATTTTGGTTTTCCCCCTGACAACTCCCCACGATCAACTGTCCATTGGTCATTTAGAGCGGGCGACGGGATTCGGATGGCATCCCCTTGCGGGGACCCGCGAATATGGAAGATCTGTCCGCTCCCCACGATCAACTGTCCACTGGTCATTTAGAGCGGGCGACGGGATTCGGATGGCATCCCCCCTGTGGGGACCTGCGAAGATCTGCAAACTACCCACTTCAAACTGTCCCCTGCTCTTTGAAGAGCGGGCGACGGGATTCGGATGGCATCCC
>JAMCRR010000132.1 GCA_023381565.1 Chloroflexota bacterium | reverse complement strand
CTGCTCATAGATTTCTCGTTTCAGGCTCCCTTTTTCCCATAACGGTAATAAGCCGAACAGGCGCCTTCCGAAGAGACCATAGTCGCTCCCAGCGGGTTCTGCGGCGTGCACAGCTTCCCAAAAGCCGGGCACTGCGGGGGTTTCTTCAGCCCCTGGAGGATCTCTCCGGCAATGCACACAGCGGACTCCCGCGTCTGGATGGCGCCGACGTCGAAGCGCCGTTCGGCATCATAGTCGGCAAATGCCTGGCGCAAGCCAAGACCGCTCACCGGAATCATGCCGATGCCGCGCCAATTACGGTCGCAGGGTTGGAAGACGCGGTCTATCATCGCCTGGGCCGACCGGTTTCCCTCAAAAGTCACCGCCCTGGGATAGGCATTTTCCACCTGGATCTGGCCGGCTTCCAGCTGCCGCACGGTCATTAGAATTCCGTTAGCCAGGTCGAGGGGTTCAAAACCGGTAACCACGATGGGTACCCGGTATTTCTGAGCAATGGAGGGGTACTGCCAGTAGCCCATGACGGCGCAGACGTGCCCGGCGGCCAGGAAACCCTGGACGCGGCTGCCTGGTGAGCCGAGGATGGCGTGCATGGCCGGGGGCACGCACACCTGCGAGACCAATACCGAGTAGTTTTTCAACCCCAGAGCCTGCGCCTGAAGAACACTGGCGGCATTAGCGGGCGCAGTGGTCTCAAAGCCGATGGCGAAGAAGACCACCTGCTTTTGGGGGTTTTCCTGGGCGATGCGCACTGCATCCAAAGGGGAATACACCACGCGCACCTGGCCGCCCCCAGCGCGAATCGAAAACAAATCCCCATCAGACCCGGGCACACGCAACATATCCCCGTAGGAAGTAAAGATCACCCCCGGCTGCGAGGCGATAGCCAGCGCTTTATCGATCAACTCAAGAGGGGTGACGCAAACCGGGCAACCCGGGCCGTGAACCAGCTCGACCTCGGGCGGGAGGAGCTGCTCGAGCCCGTATTGAAGAATGGCATGCGTCTGTCCGCCGCAGATTTCCATCATCACCCAGGGCTGAGTGATGATGCGGTAGATTTCGGCGACCACACCGCGTACCAGTTTTTCTTCGCGATAACCGCTTGAAACGTCCATTTTATGCCTGTTGATCGGGTTGAGGAGGCTCGCTTAGCTCGGCGATCTCTCGCAGGGCTGACAGGGTGGCCTGGGCTTCTTCCTCGCTGAGCAGATTGAGGGCAAACCCGGCATGGACGATGGTGTAATCACCCACGGTGGCCTCCGGAAGCGTCTCCAGGCATGCCTCACGGATCACGCCGCCGAAATCCACTTTACCCATATGCATCCCGCCAACGGTGTAAATTGAGATTATTTTTCCTGGAACAGCCAGACACATAGTTTTCAATCCTTTTGGATATTTCAAATACGTATACTTGATGCAGCCACCACAGCCTGACCCAGGCTAATGCAGCCGTCGTTCGGAGGGACCTGCCGGTGAATATAGACAGCGAAGCCCTGCTTTTCGAGGGTTGGGATAGTATGCTCAAGCAGGAAACGGTTTTGCCACACCCCACCGCTTAGTGCAACCTCGTTCAATCCGGTCTCGCTGCGTATCGTCTGGCAGGCCTGGGCAACCACCGAGACAAGGCTGTAATGGAAACGCGCTGAGAGCCGGCTGAGGGAGATCCCGCGGCGCCTGTCGGCAAGCAGCGCCGCCAACACCGGAGCAGGGTCGATGATCTGTCCCTGGATCGAAAACGGGTATTCCCGGGTTTCGTCCGGGTCGGCCAGCGCCTCCAGCTCCATGGCAGCCTGACCTTCGTAAGTGGCCTCCTGGCGGATGCCCAACAGCGCGGAGATTGCATCGAACAGGCGGCCCATGCTGGATGTCGGCGGAGCATTGAGGTTGTGTTCCAGTTGGGCTTGCAGGACCCGGCGTTCTTGCGCGGGAAGGGCTGCAACCGGGGGCAGGTCAGCTTCCCAGGGAATACCGGCCTGCCATAAATGAGCCATAGCCATGCGCGCCGGCCTGCGGATGGCGGCCTCACCGCCGGGTAGGGGGGTGTACGCCAGGTGGAAGCGGCGTTGGAAGGTGGTGCAATCCCCCGTGAGGAACTCACTGCCCCAGATGCCCCCATCCGTGCCCAGGCCGGTCCCGTCGAAGCATAAACCGATGACAGCATGGTCGGGAGGTAGTCCGTTATCTGCCAGGCAGGCAGCCAGGTGGGCATGGTGGTGCTGAACCCGGATCAGGGGCAGATGCTGCCGCTCGGCTCGATCCAGCGCATAACGTGTAGGCAGATAATCGGGGTGCAGGTCGCAGGCGATCAGCTCGGGCTGTATGTGAAACAGGCGCTCCATATGCTCGATCCCGGTTTCGAAAGAGCGCAAGGTTTCGCGGTTTTCCATGTCGCCGATGTGATGGCTGACAAAGGCGTAGTTTTGGCGTGCCAGGCAGAAGGTGTTTTTCAACTCGGCGCCGGCAGCCAGCAGCGGCGGCACATTTACCGGCAACCGGATCGGATCTGGGGCGTAGCCGCGCGAGCGGCGGATAAAATACGGAGTTCCCGAGGCGATCCGCGCCACCGAATCGTCGACGCGCGTGTGAATTGGCCGGTCGTGCAGGAGAAAGCCGTCGGCCAGAGGCGAGAGGCGCTGACGCGCCTCATCATCCTGGAATGCGATAGGCTCTTCCGAAAGGTTGCCGCTGGTCATCACCAGCACCTCAGGGAAACCCGGTCCCGGTTCGAGCAATAGGAGATGAAGGGGGGTGTAGGGGAGCATCACCCCCAGCGTAGGCTGGTGCGGGGCGGCGCCTGCGGCTATAGTGGAGCCTGGTTTGCGATCCAGGAGAACGATGGGGCGCTGGCGCGATTGAAGCAGTATGGCCTCGGCGGCGGAGACCTGGCAGTGGCGGCTTAAAGTCTGCAGGTCGTAGACCATCAGAGCAAATGGCTTATCGCTGCGACGTTTGCGGCGTCGCAGTTCATCCACAGCCTGAGGATTGCTAGCATCGCAGGCCAGGTGAAAACCGCCCAGCCCTTTGATTGCCAGGATGCCACCGCCGCGCAGCTTCTGGCGTGCCAACTGTAAGGCGTCTTCGCGGTGGGCCAGAACCTGTCCCTCTTGCTCAAACCAGAGATGTGGGCCGCACTGCGGGCAGGCAATGGGTTGGGCGTGAAAGCGGCGGTCGCCAGGATCTTCGTATTCTCGGCGGCAATCCGGGCAAAGCCGGAAGCCGGCCATGGTGGTATTGGGCCGGTCGTAGGGGATGTCTTGAATGATGGTGAAGCGTGGGCCGCAATTCGTGCAGTTAATGAATGGATAGCGATACCGGCGATCGGCCGGGTCGAAAAGCTCTCGCTGGCAGTCCGGGCAGATCGATACATCGGGTGAAACGGGGATGAACTCACCCGGTTGGGGCAGGCTTTCACGAATCGAAAATTCAACCGCCCCATTGGGCGCGATGGATTGCGCTTCGAGGCTGTCGATGCGGGCCAGCACAGGGGGATGCTGCTTGATTTCATCTAAGAAGTCTGCCAGTGTGGCAGAAGGCCCGCTGACTTCGATCTCGACCCCGCGCGATGAGTTTTGCACCCATCCAGAAAGGTGCAGCCGGGTTGCCAGGTTGTAGATGAACGGTCGAAATCCGACGCCCTGGACAATCCCGCGGATCACGATGCGCATCCCCAAGCCTTCAGTGCTCATGATTTGACGTTATGTACCTTCTCGGAGACCCAGGCAAGCCAGGCAGGCAATCCATCGCCGGTCGTGCAAGAAAGCGGGAAGAACTTCAAGCCCGGATTGAGCATCTCGACCCCACGCAGGAAATAATCCTGATCGAAGTGGATATAGGGCTTAAGGTCGATCTTATTCAAGATCAAAGCCTCGATGCCCCGGTAGATATTGGGGTATTTATAAGGCTTGTCGTCACCTTCGGGGATGCTGGCGATCAATACGTTGGCATGAGCGCCCAGTTTGAAAGCTGCCGGGCAGATTAAATTACCGACGTTCTCAATAATGAGGAGATCAAGGTCCGGCAAAGAAAGGCTCTCTAAAGCCTTCCCAACCATGACGGCATCCAGGTGGCACTCGCCGCCCGTATTGATCTGGACGGCGGGCATGCCCGCGGCAGCGACTTTATCAGCGTCAATGGTTACGGGCGCCGTATCGCCTTCGATGACGCCCAGCCGGAATAATGGGGAAAGACCTTCGATCGTCTTCAGGATCAGGCTGGTTTTGCCCGCTCCTGGAGAGGCCATCAGGTTTAGCGCGAATACTCCTGCACGGTCCAGAAGCAAGCGATTCTGTCCGGCGATTTGATCGTTCGCATTGAGTATTTTTTCAACTACAGGTACGCGTACGGAATTCACAAGATTTACTCCTTTAGCTAAGCACCTCTATACTATCCAGGCGGAACTCTTCGCCCGAAAGTATTTTCACCCGGCTGCTCCCGCATTTCGGGCAAGGGACCAGCTCGCTGTCGAGGGTATAGTCTGTTCCGCAATCCAGGCAGGCAAGCCTGGCGGGGAGGCGCTCGAAATGAAGCTGCCCCCCTTCACAGATCGTTCCCTGGCTAATCATATCCCAATAAAATTGGACCGAATCATCGACAAAGCTGGATAACTTACCGATCACCAGGTAGA
Organism: Chloroflexota bacterium; assembly: GCA_023381565.1. Classification (GTDB taxonomy): domain Bacteria; phylum Chloroflexota; class Anaerolineae; order Anaerolineales; family Anaerolineaceae; genus JAMCRR01. Next base: position 18,190 of record JAMCRR010000132.1, on the reverse strand, counting down.
GATGAGTAACCTGGGATGCGCCAGCCCTGCTGGCATAATCCACAGCGATGTCGAGGATACTCTGAGTCACGGCAAGCTCATGCATGGTTCTACTTATAGTATAAAAGAGATAAATATTGGCAGTTTATTCTCCAGAAAAAAAGCGGGATATGCCCGCCAGATCATTTCGGTCAAACGAGCAAAGCCTATTCTCGCATTTACTCGAGCAAAGCCCCAGCAGTTGAATTTGCCGGCACAGGATGGACGATCATATCCAGGAGCTGGAGGCGGGTGGTGAGAAGACGGCTGGCGACGACGTTCGACAAGCGGCGCATAATGATATAACCCAGGTGGTGATCTTCATCGCACAGGCGGCGCAAGCCTTCGGCCTCGAATGCGATCAACCGGGAAGGCTCCAGGGTGCGAGCGTTGGATGTACGCTGGCGAACAACCGGCGTCAGCGAGGACCAACCGATTATATCCAACGGCTCAGCAGTAAATAAATGCACCTGACCTCGCGTTGGGACATAGATCTCTGTGGCTACCTGACCTTCCAGGACGATATAGAGATAATCTTCGATCCCACCCTCTGGAAAAATCTCGACATTAGCCTTGATTTGACAAATATTGCTTATTCCAGCCAAGCGTTCTAATTGCTCTTGGTTAAGCTCGAGGAACCAGGGGATGGAATGTAACGCAGCCAATAAGTCGGCCTTGTAATTCATAAGCTTCCTTTCTACCAACTTCACCTTACGGCAGACTCATCCCCTTTTGTATCACCCTTCTTGAGCTACAGATAAGTGCTTTACGTCACCTGGGGTGCGGTAAATTGTCATTATTACAGTCAATATTTATCATGCCAGTGCATCCTGCAGGCGCAGGATGGCTTCCACCGCCTGGCTGGTGAGCAGGGAGGTCCTTTCAGATAAACCGGATGAGAAACCGAACTCATAGCCGCGCACCGAAACCAACTGCGCGGCAGGCGCGTGCCCGTAAAGTGTCTGCGCCAGGAAGAGGCAGGTTTGGGGCGTCATGTGGTGGGTAAACGGCGTCCTCTGGTAATCCACGGGGAGCTCTGCGATATGCAGATCTTCGGCAATGTCACCCGTATGCGCGTCGACAAAACAGACGTGGTCATATGCCGTAAGGGTTTCTGCCAGCTCAGGCGTGAGCTGCAGCACGAAAAGCAGGCCAAATGGAACACTGCTCGGGGCGGGCAGGGATGCCGGGTCTACCTCCACCGCCTGCCCTGATCGCGAGGCAATCGCATTCAGGATATGCCAGGCTGCCCCGTCATCCTGCCTGTCAGGGTTTCCATAACCCACGATCAGCAGCGAGGCCACAACCGGTTATCCATCCCGGCGTAGGCTTTGAACCAGCGCGCCGTGTGGGTCGAGAACATCTACAATCAAGGGCATCTGCCCTACGGCATGGGTAGAGCAGGAAAGGCAGGGATCATAAGCCCGCACAGCCGCCTCGACGCGGTTCAGCAGGCCTTCGTTTATTTCCTTTCCGGAAATGTACGTTTTTGCCACGCTGTCGACGGCTTTGCTCATTGCCCAGTTATTATGGCCTGTCGCAACGATCAGGTTCACTCGTTGGAGCTGGCCATTGCTATCGGACCAATAATGGTGAAAGAGCGTGCCACGGGGAGCCTCGATGACACCGATCCCTTCGCCTTTAAATTCTTTACGGGTATTCAGAATTTCGTTTGAAAGGATATCCGGGTCATCCAGGAGCGCTTTGACCTTTTCTGCAGCGAAGAGGGCCTCGATCAGGCGGGCGTAATGGTAGAACAGCGTATTTTCGACCGGATGACCCTCATTGAGAGCTTTGAATACGAATAGCTCGGCGTTTGCCAGCGGAGTGTCGATCTTTCTGGCGACATTCAACCGTCCCAGAGGCCCAACACGGTAAACCCCTGCAGGCCAGCCCAATTTCTTGTAGTAGGGGAATTTCAGGTAGGACCAATCTTCGACGTGTTCGCTGATGAAATTGAGATAGTCATGGGCGTCGAAGCGCTCGAGATTCTGACCCTCTGCATCGATCAAACGTATTTGCCCGTCGTAAAGCTCGAGGCCGTCTTCGGGAGTGACCAGACCAAGATACCCCGATGGGAAAACGGCAAAACGATTAATATCTTCCAGATTTCTGGCAACCCAATCTTTCATAATCTCGATCCCGGTCTGGATGGCAGCTATCGCCTCATCCGCGCCAGAGAGAATGGCATCGCGATCAACTGGTTTTAGTGTCTGGTTGACGCCTCCAGGAACAGCGAAGTTGGGATGGATGCGCCGGCCCGCCAGGCGAAAGATAATATCCTGGCCGTATTTGCGCAAATTGACTGCCTTTACGGCCAGCGAGGGATTGGCCTGTATGATCCCCACTACGTTGCGCACGGCTGGGTCTGCATCGAAGCCGAGCAGCAGATCTGGGCCGGCCAGCTCAAAAAAGTGCATGCCGTGACTCTGGATCACCTGGCCCATGTGAAGCAGCTCGCGGAGCAAATTCGCCGGGCGCGGGGGAGGGCTGCCGGCGACTTCGTCGGCGGCTTTGGCTGCCGCCAGATGGTGGCTGACCGGGCAGATGCCGCAGATGCGCGGTGTGATGGAAGGCATCTCGAAATACATGCGCCCTTCACAGAATTTCTCAAAGCCGCGGAACTCGTTAACGTGTAGCACGGCGCGTTCGACCTTCCCGGCTTCGTCCAGGTGGATGGTGACTTTGGCGTGCCCTTCGATGCGAGTAACCGGCTCTATCGTTATTTTTTGTGCGACCATCGTTCGTCTCCCATTAATGCCAGTGCAGCAGATCGTCTTTCAATTCCGGCTTGCGTCCCATTGCCAGCTCGCTCAACACGTAGAAGATCACATCTGGGTCAGGCGGACAGCCCGGCACAAATACGTCTACAGGCACCACCTCATTCAGGGCTCTCGTCTGAGTCGGTACGGCAAGTTCGGGATCGGTCGGAATCTTGCCTTCGGAATCGGTGCTTTCTGTTTCAACGTAGGCGCGCCGCAAAGCTTCATCCATGCTGAAAAAGTTGCGCATTGCCGGAACACCCCCGAAGACGGCGCAATCTCCCAGCGCTACCAGCACCTTGCAACGCTGGCGCATACGTTGGGCGACCTCTTCATTCGCCGTATTGTTTACCGCACCCTCCAGGATCCCTACTGTTACGCCACTTTCATCCGGTTCCTTGAGATCGGTGATGGGGGTAGCCCGGATATCGACCAACTCGGCAATCTTGATGATACGCTCATCGATATCGAGCAGCGACATATGGCACCCGGAGCAGCCCGCCATCCAATCGGTGGAAATTTTTGGTTTCGCCATAATTAACTCCTATCATCTCTTCTTGAAAGCCTGACGAAGAGGTTAATTCTCGAAAAGCTCCACTGCAGCGGGCTGACGGAAGAGCGGTTCTTTCCAATCCCGATCGGGTTGGAAACCAAGCGCGTCACAAATCAGCTGCAGAGCCTGCAGGTTCGAAATGACCCCTTCAGGAGGTTCAATTGCCCGGTTCGCTTTCTGCAGGCGGCCTTCCAGATTGACGAAGTGCCCCTCCTGCTCATTCCAGGTTTCGACAGGGAGGACGACATCGGCCAGATCGGTCACCGGAGAACGATAACTGGCCTGCACAGCCAGGAAGGAGACGCCCGCCAACCGTTTTATCAGGCGCTGGTTAACGTAATCATCTCCTAAAGCCAGGAAAACGGCGCGCTGGCTGTTCAGCTCAAAGGGCAGGTTGAGGCCGTACTGCGAGGCAGCCAGGCTGTTTGCTTCGCCCTTGACGCCAATCAAGCCGGTGTGGTTTCCGTTGGATAGATCGAGAAGATCACGCAGCTTCACCAGTGCCTTCAACACATCGGTGGATTTCTGTGCCGTGATCCCTTTCCCATAGACAATCACCGGGTTTTGAGCGGCCGCCAGAAGGTCGGCGGCAGCCTGGAGCAATCTGGTGCTGATTCCGGTGGTCTTTGCGGCCAGTTCAAGGTCGCCGATGATTGTGGACCCCGCCGGTTGTACCTCCTTCATCGCTTTCGATTTGAGGATTGCCGCTGTAATTCCGGTAACCAGGTCGCAGTCAGTCCCTTTTACCGGTTTCAGGGATAAACTGGCATGCTGGTCAAATCCATTGGGTCCGGGATCGACGACGATCAAACTGGCGCCTTTGGGCAGGTTTCGCTTGATGAAAAACCCGGCAACCTGATGCCCGGTAGTTAAATCGGCGCCGATCAAAAAGGTACAGTCAGCCGATTTCAGCCCATCCAGGTGAGTCTCGAAGGGACCACTTATCTGCACAGCCAATGAAGCCGGCGAGGCTGTTGGCATACCTTCCTCGATGCCAGTTGCCAGGGAGCTGCCCAGATGCCCAACAAAGAGCTGTTTGAACAGGTAAAGCGCTTCTGCGGGTAAACGGGTGGAAGCCAGGGCAGCCACGCCATCCCCGGCATCGTTTTTCAAAGGGATCAGCTTTTCCTTTATGAGGCTGCAGGCATCTTCCCAGGTGGCAGCTTTGAGTTCGCCATTCTTGCGTACGAGCGGGGTCAGGATCCGTTCGCGGTTTTCATCCAGAGGTTGGAAACGTCCAACTTCGCACAAAACACCCTGATTGACCGGGGCGTCCCAGTTTCCCTCGATGCGCAGGAGGTGGTTTTCGCGGGAAATCACATTGATCCCACAACCCACACTGCAGCCGCTGCATATCGATGGAGTGCAGTCTAGCTGGTCGTCGTGGCCCATGTAGGCACTTGCCCGATCGATAAAGGCGCCTGTCGGGCACACCTGCACGCAGGTGCCGCAGCTGTTGCAGCTGCTTTCGCCCAGAGGTATCCCCAGGTCTGCAATCAGGAGGCTGTTTGCCCCGCGATCTTCGAAGGCCAGGGTAAAGTTGCCCACCAGCTCTCCGCATGCACGGACGCAACGGCGGCAGAGAATGCACCGGTTGTGATCCACGACAAAGCGCGGGTGCGAGGCATCTACCGGGAACGGCTTCCAGTTCGGGGCGATCGGCCAATGGGTCATTTCCTGTACGTAGGCGCAATTCTGTAGCTCGCAATCGCCACCGCTCTTCTGGCAGTACATACAGAAATGGTTGCGTTCGCTGAAAATCAACGAGAGAACGAACTTGCGCGCCGAGCGGACTTTCTCCGTGTCGGTGTGGACGATCATATTTTGATTTACCGGCAACGTGCAGGAAGGCTGCAGGGTGCGTATGCCTTCCACCTCGACCAGGCACATACGGCAGCCGCCATAAGGGGTCAAAAGAGGGTGATGGCACAGGGTGGGGATGCTCGCACCGGCCAGCCGGGCTGCCTGCAAGACCTTTGTGCCCTCGGGGACCTCGATGTCCTTACCGTCAATCGTAACCTTGACCATGATCAACCTCTCTCTGAAAATTTCCTCTTACCCATTCGCCTGAGATGCCGTCCAACGCCCAGACATGGAACATACACCTGCCGGGCAAACTTTTAAACGGATATGCGCTTCAACCTCAGCCCTGAAGTGGGTTAAGATATCTCGGGTTCCTGTACCGGAGGTTTGACCCAGGCCGCAGTTGGATAGCTGGTACAGGTTTTCGCAGATCATCTGCAAGGTATCCAGATCTTTCAGGCTGCCCACGCCCTCGGAGATCCGGCTTAAGATCTCATAAGCCCGCAGGGTGCCGATGCGGCAGGGATTGCATTTACCGCAGCTTTCACGGCGAAAGAAATTGATTAGGGCTTTTGCCAGGTCGACCACACAGGTATCCTCGTCGCAGATGAGCAAGGCACCCGAGCCTAAGGATACTCCGGCGCGAAGGTATGAATCGAAATCCATGGGGGTATCTTGCAGACTGGCGGGGATTACCGATCCGCTGGAGCCGCCGGTCTGAGCCAACTTAAATGTGGCATTATTTTTCATCCCCTTGCCATAGATAGTGATTACTTCTCTCAGGGTGATCCCCATGGGAACTTCGATCACACCGGTGGTATTCACGTTGCCAAGGATGGTAAATACTTTCGTGCCGGGGCTGGTCTTGGTGCCGAATCGCTGGAACCAGTCAGGTCCGTTACGGAGGATAGCTGGGATATTGGCCAGTGTTTCTACGTTGTTGACCAGGGTTGGCTTGCCCCACAGCCCATGCGTGGTGGGATAGGGCGGGCGCGAGCGTGGCTCGCCGCGCTTGCCTTCGATCGACTCGATCAGCGCAGTCTCCTCGCCGCAGATATATGCGCCGGCGCCGGAATGCACCCGGATTTCAAAGCTGAACTGCGTGCCGAAGATATTCTTGCCCAAGAATCCCATTTCGTGCGCCTGTGTGATCGCCGTCGCCAGACGCTGCTGCGCCAGCCGGTATTCTCCACGCACATATATGTAACCTTCTGATGCACCAATAGCATACCCGGCGATGGTGATGGCTTCAATAATGCTGTGCGGATCTCCTTCGAGGATCAACCGGTCCTTAAAAGTGCCCGGTTCGCTCTCGTCCGCATTGCAAATCGCATATTTCACTGAACCGCCGGCTCTGGAGACGAAGCGCCACTTGAGCCCGGTGGGGAAACCTGCCCCACCGCGGCCTTTAAGACCCGAGCGATCGATCAACGCGATGACCTCGGCAGGGGTCATTTCGATGACGGCTTTCCCCAATGCCCGATAGCCGTCATATAAGATGTAATCCTGGATGTCTTCGGGGTTGATCTTGCCAACCCGCTCGAGAACGATGCGCTGTTCTGCCGGTAAGGTGCCCTTTCGGCGAGAGAGCCAGGCCGAATGCCCCGCCAGGTTGTGGATCGGGGTTTGCAAATCCACGGCTATTCGCCCTTTATTCAGGTGTTCGTCGACCAAATAGTGCACGTTCGATAGTGCAACAGGACCGTAGATTACAGCTTCGGGATAGACGATCACGCTGGGGGCGATATCCGAACGGCCGAGATCACCCACCAGAGCCAGAGATATATCCCCGGATAGACCTGATTGCCGTACTTCCTCTTGCAACCGGTGGTAGACCTCTTGAGCGCCGCGTTCCAGGCTGGTAGGGTCGCCGGAAACTAAAACCATTGAGCGAACCGCTTTCATCTCATTCTCCTCTCATGCATATCGAGCCAGGATCTCGGCGACTTGTTCGGGCCGGACGTTGCCGTAGATATCCTCGTCGACCAGAAGGACCGGACCTACTCCACAGATCCCCAGGCAGCTGGTCGTTTCCAACGTCCAACGTCCATCTTTGCTGGTTTCACCGGGGAGGATACCCAACTCATCTAGAATGGTATGCCAGACCTGACGGCCTCCCTCGACATGGCAGGGAGCGCTTTCACAAAACTGGATGACGTGTCGCCCGCGGGGGGTGATGGAAAGCATCCTGTAGAAGGTTGCTGAGGAAAAGAGCTGGCTTTTGGGAATACGCAACGCCTGGCTGACTTTTTCCAGGCTGGCAGCAGGGAGATAGCCTATCTGCTGATTAATTTCATTAAGAATGGGAATCAGCTCGTCACGGTTTGTGCCGTGATGCTGTAAGGCAGCCTCGACAACCGCGGTGGTTTTTTCTACCGGTTGATTTTCCTGCATCGTTTTATCCTCCTTGCCTGGATTGCACCTTTCTGCCGATTATTGAACCACGTATTCCGGCAGGTCCATGCCACCTATGATGTGCTCGCTAATGACTCGTCGAGCGACCTTTGGCGTGACTTTCCCGTAGATGATCTTTGAGCCATCTGCAGCAATCACCTGCAGAATTGGTTCCTGTCCGCAGAAACCGATGCAGCCGGTTTGGATAACCTGAATCCCTGACAAATGGTGCGCGGTGATAAATTCCTCGATGGATTCCAGTGTTTCGCGTGCGCCTGCGGCGATTCCGCAAGACCCCATGCCAACTAACAGCTGCGCTTGCACGGATTTGATCTGGCGGCGGCGCTTATTGGATACGGCCTGGTATATCTGAGACAGGTCGTTAAGGGATTTGACTTTCATCATGCCAGCCTCTCTTGCTCTATGATCTTGATGTTCCGATTTAATTCCCGCCTCGTGAGGAATTCCATAATTAGTTTAATCCCGCGCGACGAAAATATCAATCAAGAATGTCACCGGAAGGATTACCGGTTTTTGAGGATCAGTGCAGCGTTGACGCCATGACATCTACTGAGAGATACCCGGGGGCCGGCTGATGAACGCTACACTGACGATTGTCTACTCAGATCAAACGGGCTTTTTCCTCAAATACACGAACCAGTAAACTGCCCCGACCAGGATCGCCCCGCCGATGATGTTGCCGATTGTGACAGGCAGAAGGTTCTTAAGAAAGAAGTTGCCCCACGTAATCTGTGAAAAATCGCTGGCTGTTTTGCCGATCGCCGTCCAGAAAGAAGCCGGCGCATAGTCTTTGATCAGCAAACCGATGGGGATAAAGTACATGTTGGCGATACTGTGCTCGTACCCTGCGGCAACAAACGCGGCAATGGGTGGGGCGATGGCCAGGATGCGGTCGGTGGTGGTGCGCGCTGAGAAGGTCATCCATACTGCCAGGCAAACGAGGGCATTTGCCAGAACCCCCAGGGCAATCGCCTGGATAAAACCGAGCTGGACCTTAGCGCTTGCGGTGGCCAGGGCGGTGACGCCGACTGCGCCGTTTCCATAACCGTATTGCCCACTCAGAAACGAGAGCACAGCGGTGGCAAAGGATCCTATGAAGTTTCCGATGTAGACGATCAGCCAGTTGCGCAAGATCAGGCGAGTACTGATCTGGCGGTCGATCCAGGCCATGATCATCAAATTATTTCCGGTGAACAGCTCTGCACCCCCAACGATGACCAGGATGAGGCCCAGGGTGAATGCTAATCCGGCCAGGAAACGGGAGATGCCATAGGGCAGTGTGCTGCCGATCCCCGCAGTGACCGTAGTGGCGAAAATTGCGCCAAGCCCGATGAATGAACCTGCCAGGATCGCCAAAATAAGAATGGTAATCCAATCCAAATGGGCTTTTCTGACGCCAACCTGCTCGGCCCTGTTCGCCATTTCAGGGGGAAGTAGCGCGTCAAGCCGGATTTCGTTATTGGGGATCATATGCCCTCCTAGAGAATTCAATTCGATTAAGAAACAATATATCTTTTAACATGCCTTTTCCCTTCCAGTAAGTGAAATACATCACGAATGAGTTGGTGAATTGTCATATTTATTGATTTCTATGTTAAAATCCTGAAAACATTCTCGATCGGACACGACATGAAAACCTTGATCCCAAGCATTAAAGGCACACGTGACTTTTATCCAGAGGATATGGCCAGGCGCAATTGGCTGTACGAGAAGATTCGCCAGGTGTCGCTCGCCTACGGGTATCAGGAGTACGATGGACCCTTCCTGGAGAAGATCGATTTATATGCGGCTAAGTCTGGCGAGGAGTTGGTAAAAGAACAAGCCTTTGTCTTCCCAGACCGGGGGGGTGATCTGATCACACTGCGTCCCGAGCTAACGCCCAGCCTGGCACGGATGGTATCACAGCGCCAGGGCAGGCTGGTTTTCCCGCTCCGCTGGTGGTCCTTTGGACCATTCTGGCGTTACGAGCGCCCGCAGAAAGGCCGCACACGCGAATTCTTCCAATGGAATATCGACCTGATTGGACCGAACAGCCCAGAAGCAGATGCAGAGTTGGTAGCCATCGCGGCCGGTTTTTTTGAGGCAACCGGTTTGACTCCCGACCGGGTGGCTATCCGGGTGAATAACCGCAAGCTGATGGAAACCCAAATCCAGAGCTTAGGAATACAGGTAGCGAAACGGCAGGATGTTTTTCACCTGATCGACCGGCGGGATAAGATGGATCCCCAAGCCTGGGAGGCATATGCGAGAGAGCGTGGGCTGGAGAATTCGCAGGTACGGGGGATCTTGAACCTGCTGGCAGACAGTAACCTGTGGCAGCAATCCGCTGAAATGCAGCGCTTCTTCGCTGCGCTAGACGCCTTGGGAGCCTCTTCTTACGTTCATTTTGACCCGGCGGTGATTCGTGGCCTGGATTATTACACCGCTACAGTTTTCGAGGCTTATGAGCGGGCTGCCGGCGGTCGGGCTATACTGGGCGGTGGGCGCTACGATAACCTGGTCAGCGATGTAGGCGGAGCGCCTGTATCTGCGGTTGGGTTTGCCATGGGAGACGTGATGATCTCGATTGTCCTGGCTGAGCTGGGCTTGCTGCAGGAGGGGATTGGGTCCGGAGCGAGGGTTCTGGTGACCGTGTTTGATGAGACGCGCCTGGCTGCTGCCTACCTCCTGGCGTCGGACCTACGTCGGGCTGGTGTGAATACAGCCTGCTATCCAGAGGCAGTCAGGCTGGAAAAACAGCTCAAGTACGCCGACCGGATGGGAATGCGCTGGGTCCTCATTTCTGGCCCGGATGAAGAAGCCCGCGGGTTGGTCACCGTGAAAGATCTCAAAGAGCACACCCAAATCCAGCTTGGGTATAGCGACCTCGCCCAGGTTTTCCGAGGGATGCTTGCCTTAGAAAGAGCGGTGTGATACAATCTGCGGCGATACGGTGGCTGTAGCTCAATGGCAGAGCACTTGACTGTGGATCAAGGGGTTGCGGGTTCAACCCCCGTCAGCCACCCCTCACTGAGAGGCCTCACATTTGAGTGAGGCCTTGCTTCTTCCGGATCAACTAGAACAGTTCACAATATCGGGTTGGATGTCCATGCATTACACCGGGAAATGGTACGTCATGGCCGCTGCTGCGATGGGCATGTTTCTGGGTACCATCGATGGCAGCATCGTCAATATTGCCCTCCCCATTCTGGAGGAGCAGCTGCATACCCAATTCGCGGTGGTCCAGTGGGTTGTGTTGGGGTATTTGCTCACGATCACGACTCTGATGCTGGCGGTCGGCCGCCTGGCAGATATGATCGGGAAGAAGCGTTTATACCTGGCCGGTTTTATTATCTTTACCCTGGGTTCTGGGCTATGCGGGCTGGCAACCACGATTGTTCAGCTGATCGGGTTTCGCGTTCTGCAGGCGGTGGGCGCGTCGATGATCACGGCGCTGGGGACGGCGATCGTGACGGAGGCGTTCCCAGCAGAAGAACGCGGCATGGCACTGGGCGTCAGCGGCCTGATGATCTCCATCGGGTTGATCTCAGGGCCAACCATGGGTGGCCTGATCCTGGGTTCCTTGCCTTGGAATTGGATTTTTTTCGTGAATTTACCGGTAGGGGCGTTGGGAACCTTGTTGGTGATCCGGTTTGTCCCCCAGACGCGTCCAACCGGGAGAGAGCGGTTCGATATTCTGGGAGCCGCCAGCATGTTCGCCAGTCTGCTGTCATTCTTAGTTGCCCTCACGGTGGGCCAGAATGAAGGGTTTGGCTCGCCGGTGGTGATCGGGTTATTGGGGATCTTCGCTGCCTCGCTCGTGCTCTTTGTAACCATTGAAAAACGCACTCCTGAGCCGATGATTGATTTCAGCCTCTTCAGGAATCGGCGTTTCACCCTCAATCTGGTCACGGGTTTTCTGACTTTCATCTCCGGCGCGGGTGCGGTCTTGCTGATGCCGTTTTTTCTTGAGAATGTTCTGCAATACGACCCTCAAAGGGCAGGCATTTTGCTTTCTACTGTACCCCTCTCGATGGGGATTGTGGCGCCGATCTCAGGAGTGCTTTCCGACCGTTTCGGTCCCCGGCGGCTGACTCTGGCCGGGTTAATTGCCCTGACCCTGGGTTATCTGGCCGTCAGCACGTTGGATGAAAATGTTACTATGCTGGGTTACATGCTCCGCTTTATCCCGGTGGGTATTGGGCTGGGGTTGTTTCAATCCCCGAACAACAGCGAGATTATGGGCGCAGCCCCGCTTCACCGGCTAGGCGTGGCTTCCAGCCTGCTTTCGGTGACGCGCACAGTGGCACAAACCAGCGGGATCTCGATTATGGGGGCGCTGTGGGCAGGCTCGATCATGGCGGCGCTCGGTCCGGCATTTACCGGAGACGCCACCTCGGCCCCCATCCACGTGCAGGTCGTAGCGACGCAGCACACTATCCTGGTGATTGTGGCGATCCTTTCTCTGGCAGTGGGATTAAGCATCTGGGGATACTGGAGCGAAAAAAAGGGCGAAAGAAACGAGCCGGTATATTAATACACCAGCACTTTTTCCGCTTTCAATATCCAGGCGCTGAGCATTTACATGTTGCCGCGTTGAACTCCATCGACGAGTATATTTGGCCCGAGCCCGCGAGCATCTGTACAGGTGCCTCAAGTAAACACTTCACCGCGTTGTGCCTGAGAGCTGATCATTTTCTTCACGTTTAAGTTTCCTTCGGGTGTCTTCTGGCTGCTGATCGCACAATTGTCCCCATCGCCAATCAATAATACGCGTACCTGCACCTCAACCTTTTTGGTCAAACTTATTGCCAACCCGAGCGCGTTATGGTTCAGGGGCTCAATTCCGTCATCGACCTAGATATTTTCGTGGTTTCTGCCAGATAAGGTAGATCGGGACTTGATCATACCAGGCCGGTAATTTCAGACAAATGAGCGATTCGGGTAAGTAAATTTTCGATCGATTGCGCAATATCTTCATAAAATCTTCACAGGTAAGAGTTATCATAAGAACCAGATATTGAGGACTATATTGGTCGGGTTGAGAGTGAGGTCTTTATGCGTAATCCATTAGGATGGATCATTACAGTTTCAACGGCAGCGCTTTTGGGACTTGGGGTAGTATTGGGGGCCGGTGCTCTACTCCACATCAATCCTTATGCATTCGTTAATCGGCTCGGAGGACCTTATATCTCCGGTTCCAAGGTAGGGCCGAATTTTCCGGGTGGTTGGATGGGGCCAGGCGGGATGATGAATCCCGGCTACAGCTTCAGGAACCCTCCTGGCGCGCGAATATCGGTGGATCAAGCCATCCAGCAAGCTCAAGCTTACGTCTCCGATTTCGGAACGGGCCTACAGGTCAGCGAGGTAATGGAATTCAGTGAAAATTTCTACGTAGTGGTTAAGGAGACCAGCACCGGAAGAGGCGCGATGGAGCTTCTCGTCGATCCTTATACCGGCGCGGTTTTCCCTGAGTATGGCCCCAATATGATGTGGAATTCCAAATACAGCCCGATGGGCGCAATGGGTAGGATGATGGGCGGTATCACCGGGGGAGACAATACCCTAAGCATCGACCAGGCTATTCAAGACGGGCAGAAGTACCTGGATGTAAACATGGCTGGTGCCAAATTAGAAACAGATGGGATCGCCTTCTACGGGCACTACACCTTTGACTACACGGTGGATGGCAAAACTGCGGGGATGCTCAGCGTCAACGGCATCACCGGCAACGTCTGGCTGCACACCTGGCATGGGTCCTTCATTCAAGAAACGGAGGTGAAGTAAGATGCGAGATTTGTGGAAGTACCTGCTGGTGGGGGCGCTGGTCTTCGTCCTGGTTCTGGTGGGCGTGCCCCTGCTTTTTTTCTCCGGCTATGGTGGTTATGGAATGATGGGAGGTTATTGGCCTATGATGGGAGGTTTTGGATTTTTCGGCGGTTTGATGATGCTGTTTTTCTTATTGCTGCCACTGGCAGTGATCGCTCTGATTGTCTATGGGGTGGTGGCTTTGGTGCGCCGCCCGCCTCAGGTGACCCCACCCCCGCCGGTAGCCGCGGCGAAGAATTGCCCCTCGTGCGGAAGGCCCGCACAGGCGGATTGGACGACTTGCCCCTACTGCGGCAAGCAACTCTAAAAGAAAGACTATAGATGTGCGGCGGTCATTACAATCCACTATTTTCTGCATTGGTTCTTCCCGGCGTTCAATACGCTGTTCGGGAAGCGGAGCCGACCAGCGCCCCCGCCGGGGGTATCGCCTGCTGGAGCTGTAATCGCCCGGTGAGCGTTGATTTTTCTTGGTGCCCAAAGTGCGGGGCGGCGTTGAAGCCGGTGGCGTGCTCCTATTGCGGCCAAACAATCAGCATTCGCCAGGAGAATTGCACATATTGCGGAGCTCCGAGAGGCGTGAGAACACCTGCGTATAAATAAACGCCTGGAAAATGAGTTGAACGGCTTCTGAGCCTACGAAAAAAAAGGGGGAAACAATAACAGCAGTCCGAAGGAGATGCCATTAACTAAGGTCTCCTGAATATTAACGCAAATTTGGCTTGCCTCTCAAGTTTTGTTATGCTATCCTAATACCGAAATCCATCCGGCTGCAATCATGCAGCGTTCGAAATAACTTATATCTCGAGGGGTAATATGAGAGCAAAACCCGTGCTGGCAGGTTTGTTTGTGGTAACTACTTTGCTAACCCTGGGGGGAGGCATTACTCTGGCGCAAACCCTACCGTTTGATGGGAAGATTGCAATGGAACCGGAGGAAGCTGCTGTTTCAAACGTTGCGGGGTCGATACCGGTGCAGGGATTTCTTACAGATGCTAACGGGCGACCGCTGGAGGGGGAATATGCTGTGACAATGTCCTTATATGATTCAGCCTTAAGTACAAATCCCCTATGCCAGGATTCCAAAACCGTGCAGGTATCTAAAGGCAGGTTTAATGCTTCCTTGGGTTCCTGCCTCCAGAGCGTTCTCGATGGAAGGCAGCTTTATTTTGGGATCAAAGTCGGGTCTGATCAAGAAATGACCCCTCGCCAGCCGGTTTACCCTGTCCCCTACGCCATAAGTCTGCAACCTGGCGCTGTGATCTCCAATATGAGCACCGGCCATGCATTGGAAGCGCGCAGCTCAGCCGCAGACCCGATGAGCGCGGCCATTTGGGCCGAGAATACACATTCGAATGGGATCGCTTTTTGGGCGCAAAACAATAGTCTGGCTTCGACAGCACAAATGCAAAACCTGGGTTCCGGACCCGCCCTGCAGGCGCAAAACAGCGGTACTTCTTCGACGGTATCCGTGAAAAATTTGAGTTCGGGCACTGCTTTGCAAGTAGAGAACAGCGGCAGCGCATCGACGGCAGAAATCACCAACCTGGGGACTGGAGCAGCTTTCTCTGTGGAGAACAATGGCACATCTGCGACTCTATCCGTGAAGAATCAGGGATCAGGCCCTCTGATCCAGGCATACAACGGGGCCGAAACTCCGGATCAATTCAGAGTGGGGAATGATGGTTCGATCGCCTCCCAGGCTGATACGTACGTATTTATTCCAGGGAGCGCCTTCGTTAAACAAGAATCTATCGATAGCACCACCTGGAAGATGATGGGGGACGGGTCTGCCCAAATTGCTTCTGGTTCCTCATATCTTATACCAAAAGTGATCAATTATCCCATTACTTTACCATCAATGCTTTACGGTCATCCGGTAGAAGTCAAAAGCCTCACTATTTATTACAAGTGTTTAGATGGAGCAAAAGGATGGATCTCGGAAACCCAGCTTCAGTTAGGGCCGATGATCGATTCGGTTTTAATAATGGGCCAGGATTTCAATGATCACAAGAGTACTTCTTGGACCAGCTATACAATACCTATCTCGATCAATAATCTGTTAACAAATGATCAAGGTATCCTTGGACTGCATTTGCACTTAAGCTTTGTGGATGCAACCAGTTATGTCCAGATCGGCGGCATCCGCCTGCAGCTCGGCACCTACCGGTCGGAATAAGGTGCATCTATGGGTCGCCGACAGAAAATCATCTTTCTCATCACCCTGGCGGGGATCATCCTGGCGGCAGGCAGCGCTCAGGCAATGGGCTCGACCGGGTATCGCCTGGATTTGTTCGTGCCGTTTACCGGCTCGGGTGGAGCCATTCAATCTCAAACCTACCATGCTGATTACACCCTGGGGCAGGCAGCCACGGGGGTCTCGTCGGGCACGACCTGTGCAGCCCAAATGGGGTATTGGGCGGGCGGCGAGGACGTTCATTATCTGTTTCTCCCTTCAGTGCTGAGAAATCCTTGAGGTTACCTTGGTGGCACCGGTAGGAATGAGGGCATAAAACCAGGGGATAAGACATATATCCACAGACTGAACACCTAGCCGGGCGGGGAATTGAACGCGCTCGATGCGATCTGAAAGCCAAATTGATGTCGATCCCAAATTTTGAAATTTATAATTTTGATATAATTTATCTTAATAATCTAGTAATCATTGAAGCAACCAGCTTCGAAACCCTCTTCATCTGGCATTAGGTGAGTGCAGATACGCGCCTCTGGCGCAACTAAGCTGAGCGCATTTGCATTCAATCTAAAGGGAAGAGGGGATAAGTATGAAGGTGAACGGGGAGTACAAATAACCAAACGCCTGGGAAAAGGCGATTTTATTTAAAGGCGGTACTTACTATTAGCGGAGTAGTTTGTTGATGAACAGTTCCAACCATCATCATCCCGAAAATCAGGATATCCCGAAAATTGAGAAGAAACCCCGGTTAGCGCACATCGCCTATAAATGGCTGGCTCTATCCAACACCACCCTGGGGGTGTTCATGGCTGCGCTCAACGGGAGTATCGTTTTAATCTCACTGCCGGCTATCTTCCGCGGTATCGGCATCAACCCGCTGGATCCGGGTGAAATCAATTATCTCCTGTGGACCCTGATGGGGTATCTGGTGGTCACGGCCACTCTCCTGGTAACATTTGGGAGCATATCGGATATTTTCGGCCGCGTGCGACTTTATAACCTTGGTTTTGCCATATTCGCCGTCGGATCCAGCCTCCTTTTCCTGGTGACCGGCTCCGGCAACACAGCAGCTTTAGAGATCATCATTTTCAGGCTGATTCAGGCGGTTGGGGAAGCGTTTTTGTTCGCCAACTCCACAGCCATTCTGACGGACGCTTTCCCACCCAACCAGCGCGGCACCGCCATGGGGATCAACCAGATCTCCGCCTTAGCCGGCCAGTTCGTCGGTTTGGTGGCAGGAGGGATATTAGCTGCGATCAACTGGCGGTTCGTTTTTCTGGTCAGTGTGCCTCTTTCCGTAGGCGGGGCAATCTGGGCTTACCTGCCCCTGCATGAAACGGCGACCATGCACAAAAACCGGAAATTGGATATCCCCGGCAATCTCCTTTTTGCGATTGGGCTGACTGTATTGCTGATCGGCATGACATATGGGCTTCAGCCTTATGGCAACTCGACGATGGCCTGGGCAAACCCCTTTGTGCTGGCTTGCATCATCGGCGGAGTTGTGGGCTTGATTGCTTTCGTGATTGTTGAACAACGCGTAGAACAACCCATGTTCCGGTTAAATCTGTTCAAGATCCGCATGTTTGCTGCCGGCAATATTGCCGCGTTTTTGTCCTCGCTTGCCCGAGGTGGGCTCAATTTTATCTTGATCCTCTGGCTGCAGGGCATCTGGCTGCCGCTGCACGGCTACTCGTTTACTCAAACCCCTTTGTGGGCTGGAATTTACATGCTGCCTCTAACCGGCGGTTTTCTCTTGATGGGGCCTTTATGCGGGCATCTTTCAGATCGCTATGGGGCGCGCTTCTTTTCGACAACCGGCATGCTGGTCACGGCAGCAGCTTTTACAGGCATGATCTTGATACCGGTTAATTTCTCCTACCCGGTGATGGCATTCTTGCTTCTGGTGATCGGTATTGGGATGGGCATGTTTGCCGCCCCGAATACAACAGCGATCATGAACTCTGTGCCCCCCGAGCATCGCGGCGTTTCCTCAGGCATGCGAGCTACCTTCCAAAATACGGCCACTACCCTGAGCATCACCTTAATCTTCACGCTGGTTACGTTGGGCCTGGCCTCGCATCTGCCCAACGCCTTATTTCAAGGCCTGTCGCGTGCCGGGATTTCGCCTGCGATCGCCCGGCAATTCGAGAACCTGCCGCCGACTGCAGCTCTATTTGCCGCATTTTTGGGGTATAACCCCCTGGCGGCACTGCTACCGGCGCAGATTCTTAATGCTTTGCCGCATGCCATCCAACTGCAGATCCTGGGCAAAAATTTTTTTCCAACCCTGATCTCAAGCCCCTTTAAATCCGGGCTGACCTTCGCCTTCGTAATCTCGGCGGTTTTTTCAGTGGTTGCAGCCGTGGTCTCGCTGATGCGGGGTGAGCGGGTGATCTATGACCTGGAGGAAAACCCGCAAGATAAAAGAGAGCCGGTGAAAGAAAGCGCAGAGCGTACAAAACCGGCGTGAGGGTATTGAATTAGAAAATTGCCCGGAAATTAAGGCAATCTGGTTATGTTAGGAAAACTTCAAAAGTGAACTGATCCAAAGTTGAAAAGTGAACTTTGAAGTTTTCCTGATCGTGAACCAAAGTTCAAAAGTGAACCGCTTTGCCGATCTCCGTGATGGGCAAGTTCA
>JAMCRR010000095.1:4402-22959 GCA_023381565.1 Chloroflexota bacterium | reverse complement strand
CATTCTTTTACCCCTGGTTCCCTGAAGCCTGGAACCAGAAACACATTGACCCCTATACCAACTACCACCCCTCCACCGGATATTACGATTCATCCGATCCGGCGATCATTCGCCAGCAGATCTCTGCCATGCAATACGGCAACATCCAGGTGGGGATTGCCTCCTGGTGGGGGCAGGGCTCGAAGACCGACGAACGCATTCCCCTCCTGCTCCAGGCAGCCGCCGAAAGCGACTTCCAATGGGCGCTGTACTACGAAAATGAAAGCTTGAGCGATCCTTCCCCGGCTCAGATCCAGAACGACCTGACCTATATCCGCGACCATTACGCCGTTAGCCCGAACTATCTGCATATCGACGGCCGGTTTGTTATCTTCGTCTATGCTGCTCCGAATGACGGTTGCGGAATGGTCGATCGCTGGAAGCAGGGGAACACCGTCGGTGCATACGTTGTGCTGAAAGTGTTCCCCGGCTACACCAGGTGTGCCAGCCAACCCGACGGCTGGCACCAGTACGCCCCCGCCAACCCTATCAACGCCCAGAAGGGAGAGAGCTTTACCATCAGCCCGGGGTTCTGGCTGGCCGGTAACCCTATTCGCCTGCCGCGCAGCCTGGACCGGTGGACCAGCGACATCCAATCAATGGTCGCATCAGGCGCTCCTTTCCAATTGATCACCACATTTAATGAGTGGGGGGAAGGCACTGCAGTTGAGTCGGCGCAGGAATGGGCCAGCCCCTCCGGTTACGGGCAGTACCTGGACGCGCTGCATACCAACGGGGTTCTGGCAACGCCCACGCCTTGATTAAAGGTGGCGGGTTGTCTTAAATGGATTTTTAACGCGAGAATAGCACGCACCGGTAGGGGCGCAATTAATTAGCGCCCCTACATGAATTCACCCGAGTTTGAAGCGCAACGAACAGCGCTTCTTTACTCAGCTAGCGCATGACCTCCGGCAGGAAAATATCACGCCCACCTGTCACCGGTATGGGCACAGAGGTCGGAGTTGGACTGGGCACAACCGTAGGCGTCGGCGCAGGAGGGACCGGGGCGAAGTTGTAGCTTTGCACGTCAAAGGTCTGTCCCAGCTCATTCGTCGGGGTCACCGTGACCTGATCTCCATTCACACTCACCAACAGGAAGGAATACACCTGTTGCATGCTCGTCGGTACCGGAGCAGTCCCGCAGGCATCTCCGAGCGATTTCGTACTCGCCCATCCTATTCCATAAGCATCCACGGTGCTGCAGGGTGTCGACCCGGTGCCGATAGGATCGAGGGGTGCTCCGCCGGCGCCGATGACATAGGAAACCAGACTGTTGGCATTGGGCTTATTATTCCGCTCGTAGATATGGGCATCGCCGTTGAAAGCCATCACTACGCCATTCTGGCTGAGCAGGCCTTCCAGGCTGCTAACGCCCTGGAGGTTGGTATCGGATGGCCCGCCAACGCTGTCGGAATACAATGGGAGGTGAAAGACGGCGAACTTCATCTCGTTGGGATGCGTGGCCAGGTCGGCCGCCAGCCACTGGTATTCGGGCGAGGTCGGGGTCCAATGGGCAGCGTAATCGTCTGTGTAGATTGTCCCGGTCCCAACATTGGAGAGGTTCCAGGTGGCCTCCAGGATGTAAAAGCGGACATTATTGAAATCGAAGGCATACCAGGCGCTGGGATAGCTGGCAACCAGTGAACCGTTGACCGAGGGGTAGCTATCCACGGTGAAGCGCCCGGCCGAAAGGGTCACGGCTCCAACCTGTGGGAAATTGACCAGGAAGGGACTTGAAAAACCACGCGTTCCGGTTGCCGGGTAGAACGGTAGAGTAGCCCCTACCCCCGCCCAGAATAGCGGGCCAAAAAATGCGCTCGTACTGTATCCAACCTGGCCTAGATCGCCATATTGGGTTTGCAACGGCGGGTTGACCGGCGTGGTAGCCGGCGTGGGACCAGGGGTCGGAGTGGCAGTACTCGTCGGCGAAGATGAAGCTACTCCTTGCGTTGTAAAGGCGGTATCCCCGACCTGTAATGCGAAACTGACCCCCTTCGAGGCTTTTAGCTGCGATAAAATCGCGGCCTGATCGGGGTTCAGCCCATTCATGTCCACGTAGCCCATATCACCCAGGACGGCAAAGGTAAAGGGCGCGGTAGAGCTGGCCGCCGGCACGGTAAAGTGCGGGGCAGGGTTGCTGCCCAATAAATCCAACTGCGGCGCGGTCCCCAGGTACACCCGGTAGCAGTACTGCTTCCCCGGCACAACCGTAAGAGTGGCTTTCCATTGGTATTCGTTAATGCCGTTGGTAGCGCCCGAATAATAGGGTGAGGGATACACGGTGTAAGGCGTGCTGGTGGCCGCCACGCTATGTGCAGTACAGGTTGGGTCAACGCCAACCTCTCCATACATGACGACTGCCGTATTCTGCGATTGGTCTGTAGCAAAGTTCACCGTCGCATACGCCCCGGTCACACTCGTCAAATACGGATAACGGGTTAATACCGAAGAATATCCGCTGGGCGCGGCTGCCGAGGCAAGCGCCGCCCCGGAAACCAGAGATTGGCTAAGAGGAAACCAGCCAACAATCAATAGAAAGATTGCCCCAACCATAAAAAACCGGTTAGGAAATTTCGCAATTGACCGGGCAAATCGTCGAACAAAACCACATAACTGTATCGAATCATTGGTATTCATACGTAAACCTTTTAACTGAAAAGAGAGACTTCAAATTTTCCCCCATAGGGATTACGATTACACGGTCCAATTCCTTTAATATTCAAATAGAATTTTTGACCCTTAAATTACCCTCCTTTCCGAACTAAGAACACTCAGGTCCTTTGGGCAGCCCCGTGATTAAGCGCTGATTTAGATAGGTAGAACCCTGGTTGCAAATTATTGACAATTTGCGCTACCCGAATCGGTAAAGGTATATCCGGCGATAGGGATAAATTGAAAGCTGTAACTGGTGGATTTCAGGATCAGCTTGAGCACACCAAAGGTCGTATCGTTGGCTACCAGGCTGTTCGGCTGTAATGGGTAGGTCAGAGGGGTATGGTTGCTGCCCCCGGTCCCCACCACAAACTGCACAATCCCACGGGAATTATTCAACCCGCCTGAAGGATTTTGTGGAGCAAAGCGTTCGTAATCGTGGTCGTGCCCGCTGAGCATGATCTCTACCCCTGCGTTATACAGATCGGTGACCAGCGATTTCATCCACACAGAATCGCCGTTTTGCCCGGAGCTAAAATAGGGATGGTGCCAGTAGGCCAGGGTGCACAGGTTTGGGTGAGCTGCCAGATCAGCCCTCAACCAGGTCTCTTGCGGATCCCCGTGGGCGCAGCCACCTACTTCACTGCAGTTGCTATTCAAGACCACGATGTGCCACGACCCCAGGCTGTAGCTGTAATATCCCTTTGTAGGGTTCCCGGCTGAGGCGCCAAAATAGCCAAAATATCCGGCTGCCCCCGGGGTTAAATAGTCGTGGTTTCCGGCTGCCGGCTGGGTGCGGCTGAGATAAGCGCCCCAGGTGGGCGCGTAACAATCGGTGTAATCTGCAGCACTTCCATCCGGATAGGCATTATCACCGAGCGGCGCAACCATCCCGGAGAGGGAGGCAATCAGAGCGGCCGTCTTTGCATCCCCGGTCGTGGAACAGTTGGCAATATCGCCAGCCGCTATCAGGACGCCGTTCGCACCCCCACTCGTAGGAACCGGCGTTGGCATTTGGGTAGGCACTGGAGTGTAGGTTGGTGTGGGTGTGAAGGCGGTGTGGGGGGTGAGTGTAGGCGTTGAAGTCGGTTTAGGAGTGAGCGTGGGGGTGAAAGTGGGGGTGGCGGTACTCGTCGAAGTGGGGGTGAAAGTAGGGAAGGCAGTACCCGTCGAAGTAGAAGTGGAGGCAGGTGTCAACGAAGGAGTGGCAGTTGCCTGCAAAACCTGGGTAGATTCGCCTCCGGAGATCCCGTTAATTAGGATGGGGAGAAAAAGCTGGTCTGATTCTGCAGCCCCCTGGACTGCAATAGGGTTGCCCGATTCCGAAACCAGGCTGCATACCAGCACCAAAGACAGCACTACATAATAGATTTTTTTCTTCACGGTTACAAATTTCATTCTTTACCAGTAAGTCACCCATATTACAAACAATAAAGTATTTATTAATCCGACCGAAACTCCTATTTTTCGTCGCATAAATGGAGATATTACTCCGGAAGACCTGTTTTATTCTCTGGGGACTTTATTTTTCACGCCTGGACCCCGCTGAGCCTCTCTTCAGGGACCGCCAGAGTAACGACGCCGCGCTGATTAATAGCAAAGCAGCAAAACCCACCAACGCGATCACCGGATTCCCTGCCAGAGATGCTTGTGCTGCGTTGCCCGGGGCGCTCGAATCAAAATTGTGGACCTGGGGAGGGGGCAGGTGATTGATTTCGGCCAGTGTCTGCAAAGCCGTATCGCCGTAATCCACGCTGGGTTCAATCGCCGAATTCTCGCTGAACTCATTCCAGCTGATGATGCCGACAGCATCGGGTGAGGATTGCACGGCGGCATTGTATTCGAGCCGCAGGGTATCCCCATTGTTACGGCTGATCGTTCGGGTACCTCCCACCAACCTGGCATCAAACCCCGCCGCCGCCGGCGCAATCCACAGCCCCTGGTGTTCATGGATCGCCTGACCCATCTCATCCAGCTTTTGCTGATAGCCGGGGTAGGTCGAGGGATCGACTGATGACCAATAGTAGGCATCTCCATCGACCAGGTTAGCCACGCGCAGGTAACCATCCACGTTTTTCTCAGAAGCCAGGATGAGCAATTTGCTGCGGCGCGTCTCGGTAACGCTGGCGATCTCCTGCGGCGTGAACATCCAGGTCCCCGACCAGATCACGAGAGGCTTGCCGAAGAGGTTAAACGCCGGATCGCTCGCGAAGCGGGCAATAAAGGTATCCAGGTCGGCAGCCACCCGGCTCACCGGCAGGGGATTGCGGTTGAAATCCAATCCTTGATAGATGATCGCCAGCTTGAAATTTTGCTCGTCGGCCAGGTGGATGAGTTGCGCCAGGCGACCGTTAAGGGTGTCTGTGCTTTTCCAACTGACGATAAAACCCTGGATACCGGCCGATTTTGCCCACAGAATATGCTGTAGCATGACGTTCGAGTCGTTGCTCGAATATTTCCCCAAGATGGGATAATCGGTTTTTGCGCGGTTCCAAGAAGAAGTGTTGTACCAGATATAGTAATACGCCAGGACCGGTAAGGGCGATTGGGTGGTGGGTGTCGGTGTGGAAGCAGGTTGAACCCCCAGGCTGCTGCAGGCAGCTGAAGCCAGGATAAACGCCGCAGCCAGAAGATTGCGACCTGCTTTCAGCAGCCCCTTGAAGGGCTTAATCCCGTTCCTGCCCATTACCCCACTCCGGAGCTTGTTCGATTATTGCCGCAGAAGCGCCGGCAAATTTCTTCCTGCGCGCAAATGCCAGCGGCCTGCCCAAGAACAACAGACTCAATGCCACCATAGCAGCGATAAAGACCCCCAGAAAGATATCCAGGCGGGTCAGGATTGTGATGTCTAAGATCTGGTTCTGCGATAAAGCAATCGGTGTGCGGGGGATGATACCTTCGATGCCGGTGACCTGGACGTAGTAAATGCCTCGCGCCAGAGAATTGATGGTCACCGCCTCATTCTCCCCAAAGTTGTAGTTCATCGCGGTTCCGTTGGGGTACTCCAGAATAATTCCGTCGCCCACCGGGGTGTTCAACAATGCATCATGAGCCTTGATCTGGGCTGAGAAGAGCAGCAGTGAAATTTTCAAGGTCTGACCCGGCTGCGGGTAATATCGCTGCTGCATTCCAGTTACCACATTGGATCCATCGACGACCACACTCATCACGGAGTATTGGATGTTGACAGGTTCCAGACCGTTCGCCCAGCGCGCCACCTGGACCGCAGGAAGCCATTGGGGCTGGCCATCCGCGAAGGTGTAGTTCGTCCCCTGCGAGTTCTTTAATTTCAGCGAGGTCACGCGAGAAGGACTGACCGGGTTCCCCTGAAGGTCGACAAATGTTTCGCCGAAGCGATAAGTGAGCAGCAACCCTACCTGGATAGGGCCGGTTGTCGGCACCTTGATCTGACGGTAGGGCTCCACCACGTCATCGATCCAGCGCAAGAAACTCACCCTCATGTTCGGATTCAATCCCCCACCGGGCATCACCTGGAGCTGGTAAGTCCCCGGCTGGCTGACGCTAACCCAGGCAATGCCATCTGCACCAGAAGTAAACGACTGGTCGCCTAGCTGGAATTGAACCCCTGGGGTAGCCGGAACGGTTTGCACCTCCACAAACGCCGGATTAATCACCAAACCCGTCGAAGCCTGCGAGGTTGCATAATCTCTGGTGCCGGAGAAGACTGCATTCACCGAGTAACTTCCTGCACTGAGATCCTGGCTAACCGTCAGCGTGGCCACCCCCTGCCCGTTTGTTTTCGCCTGGCCTTGATACAACCCACCGATCAAGAAAGCTACCATTTTTCCAGCCAGAGGCTGGTTCGTACCGGTCGTCAGAGTAGCGGTAAAGGTAATCTGTCCCGCCAGCTCGATGGGAGGTACCGCAGTAAGCTTGAGCGCCGTAGACTGCGGCTGGACGACCACACGATGATAAGTCACTGGTTTGGCTGCCTGAACCCCTGAAGCGATACCCAGGCTAAATAGTGCCGCCAGGTAGGCTGCAATGAAGAACATTACCGCTCTATGTTTCAACGCGATGCTACCTCCTTGATGACTGGCGGAGCTGGCCGTCGTTTTTTCCTCTTCCCTGTAAAGATCAGGCTGATGAAGGCGCCTCCGATCACCACTCCAGCTAGAGCAAGCGCCAGGGCATACCCCCCATAGATGATCCTCACCGGCGGGGATGCCCGGGTTGGGCTGTTGGAGCGCACATCCGAAACGAAGACCGGGGCACGCGGCGCCTGCGAGAAATCGAAGGCTGTGATGAGGCTGTTCGCATGGGCATCGCGCTGGGTCAACGAAGTCAGCCCCCAGTTATCTTCGATGAACTTCAAGATCGAAGTGAAGTCGTATTGGGTATGGTCGATGTACCCTTTGCGTGCATAGGGGCTCACCAGGATGGCCGGGACGCGCAACCCGTACCCGTATGCATCCACCTGGGGCGGGGTGACGTGGTCATACCACCCTCCCCAATCGTCGTAAGCCAGTAGGAACGCCGAGCTGCTCCAAGAGCTGCTGCGCATGAGCTCCTGGATCAACGTTTTGACAAAGCGCTCCCCAGATTGGATGCTCCCCGGGGGATGTTCGCTGGCACCTGAGGGAGCAATGTATGCCACCGCAGGGAGAGTTCCATTCCGCAGGTCAACGTAATACTGGCTGAGATCGACGATGTGTGAGGCAAGGGCGGGGTCGTCGATAAAACGCGCAAAATTCAACAGCGGTACCCATACCACCTGAGAAGTGCGGTTCCCGGCCCCGGCAAGGTTGCGATAATTGATCGAGGGGTCGTAGTTTTGCACGTAGAACTTCCATGAAATGCCCTTCGCCTGCAGCAAATCAAAAATCGTCGGGATATCTATCCCATTGGTGGTTGAGTTGCGCACATTATCTGTGGGAGGCGGCGCGGCAGCGACCCAATACATGTGGTTGGCATAGCTTCCGTCGCGCGCCGAGCTGAAAAAGTGGTCGAAGAGCGTGTAGTTATCCGCCAGGTTCCAATAATAAGGGAGATCCTGGCCATCGTAATACCCCATACTCAACGCGCCGTCTTGCTTGAGCTGATTCAATGCGTAAACAAACCCATCCATTTTTCCGTTGTTATACTGCTTGGTGAACGTAGTTGTGCTGTGACTCAGGTCGGTAATTGGGGAATTCCCGATGTGAAAGGGAGTGACGAAAGCCTGGTTGGTTGGATCGGTTGGATTCACCGGCATTTTGACATTTGGCGGGAGGCCATCGGCGCCCGGGTAAGTGCCAAAATAATTGTCAAAAGTGTGGTTTTCCTGCAGGATAACGACGAAATGCTGGATGGGAGTCTTTGGCGCTGGTCCCCCGGTTGAAGAATCCGCCTGAGCTGTAGAAACCGCCAGGAGCTGCAGGAGCAAGATCGACCCCAGCCCCAGCCGGATTATCGTGCGCAAAATGCGACTCATGGGCGCACCTCGTAAATAATTATGACGGGCTGCGCAACCTGTTTTCCGTTCGCATCAGTCGTGAGGATCGATTCGACGTGCACGACCCTGCCGTTATATTTTTGTACATATTTCATGAGATTATTCGAGAAAAAAGCCGATCGGGCTGCAGAGAAAGAATCCCAGATGATGTATTGAATATCGGCATTCCGGATCGATAGGTCCAGATTGGGGACCGGTTGGTAAGACGGGTTGCGATAGAGAGGATTTGGGCTGACCGACAATCCAAAGACCTTGCGGTGACCGTAGAACTCAATGATGTTTGCCATCGAAGGTCCGATCGCCACCATCTCCGCTCCGGAGGGAACGTTCTTGGCGACCCACAGACCGGCTTCTCGCCCGCCGGGTACACCACCGGTCCCCGCCAGGAACGAATTCGACTGCGCTGGTTGGATCGTGCTCCAGGAGGTAAAGAACAGGGAAAATGCCACAACTCCTCCCATCACCGGAGACAGCCAGTTAACGCTCAGTTTGCGGCGCATCCATTCGAGCAGAGGGCGTGGCTGCCAGCGAACGGTGAAACGGCTCGCCAGGAGGGCGAACGCCGGAGCTACCGGCAGCAAGTATTGGAAGCCCTTGGTCGGCCAGAGCTGGAAGAACGCGACGGGCACGAGGATCCAGGAAATGAGCAACCCTTCAGCCCGAGAACGCTCTTTCCACAGGAAAATGATCCCCAGCACCGCTGCGAGAACGACCAGCATCCCAATGGCAGGGGTCACCGTGGTCGGGTAGAAGGTCCACTCGTGGTTTGCCCGGCGGAACAGCTGCCAGATCAGGTACTGCTTCCCGGTGTTCCCTCCACCCGCCAGGATCATCGAGATGGGAAAGGGAGCGATCACGGCAATCATGATCAGGGTGGCAATCAGCACGTCGAGGATGTGGATGCGCATCCCGCGAGCAAGCGCCAGGAAGACATAGATCGCCCCTAGCATAACGATTCCGGTCTCTTTGGATAGAACGGTCAGTCCCATAGCCGCGCCGGTAGCATAGAGCCAGATCCTTCTCTCGGTGACGGCATATTTTGCCAGCATGAACAAGGTCAGGGTGGCAAAGAAAGCCATTGGTCCATCCAGTAGCACCTGCCGGCTGACGACCACGTGGTAGGGCATAAAGGCGATGAATAAAGCCGCCAGCGAACCGGGGAGATTTCCATATAGAGTCTTCCCCACCAGGTAGACCAACAAGATGGTACCCATTCCGATCCCTGCTGCCAGAAGCCTTCCGTAAAGATCGTTGAAGCCGTTCTTGAACAGCAGGGATAGCAGGAATTGGAAGAGCAGCGGGTGAGCGCGAAAGACCGGGAAGAGATCTTTCAGAACAGGAACCTGAGCAATCCCGGCAGCCTGTCCGGCATATACAGCTTCGTCGGTGTTGTATCCAAGGGCGTTGATCTGCCAGACGCGCAGGAAAATCCCTCCGGCCAGGGCCCCTGCCAGGATCAACCAGCTCGCTAAGGTTGCATTCCAGGCGAGAGGGCGTGTCTTCACCCGAGCAGTGGAAACACGCCCTTGGAGATCTTGTTCGAATTGCGTCATTCTTCCATTCTAGACATGAACGTGGGCAGGGTCTCTGAACGAACCTGGAATGGGTTGCGGACGTTCGGTGAAATATGCCGCAACTTCATCACCTACAAACACGGGGATACGGCGCCACCATTCCAACGTGTTGTTCCGGATCAGCATCGTTGGAATTCCCTGGAACGCCTGTCGAACGATATCCTGTTCCACCGGACGCAAATCATTCCCATTCGAGTTGTATAGAAATTCTTTGATCGAATGGTATGGCGGAAAACCGAATGCATCTTCGCAATTAGCCAGCAAGATCTCCATGGCTTCTTTCGGCTCCAGCAAACGGTCCATTGTTGCCCCCACTTCGATAATAAACAGACCCGTGAGCTTAGCTTTACGGACAAGCTTGACTTTTGGAACCAGGCGGGTGACCTGATACTTGGGCGGCGGCACAACCATCTGGACAAACATGTTGATCGTTGCCGTCGGCAGGGAGTTCAATTTGGCCAGGGAGAACGCAAACCTGCGCCCTGAGCGCGAGTGGACGCGGCTCTGGAGCAAGAGCGCCAGTCGTTCTTTACGCGTCAATACCGCTGAATTGACCGCCTGCACGGTGTGGTGGCTGATGGTTAGCGGTTTTGGATAGGTCATCGCAATTCCATCGGGCGAGATCAGCGTCAGGTCATCTGAGATAAAGGCCGCTGTATCGGTATCCCTTCGCTGGTGATTCAAGATTTTCAGGAGTGTGGTTGTCTTGCCTGTATCGGTGCGAGCCGTGATCATGTAGGCAGCATTTCCAAATGCAATGGTTGCTCCGTGAACCAGGGCATAGCCTCGCTCGACGAAGGACCAGCGTAAGATAGGCTCGACGAGGTTGGTATACAGGACGTGCGGTGAATAACGAAGCAGCGGTGAAGCCGTTACTTTCACCTTTTCGCCAATTTCAATCTCCGCCTCAAAGCCCAAGATTTTGAATGCCTCCTGGTAATACAGGTGGCGCGTGTGCGGATCGGTTTGAGAATGAGGTTTACGAGCAGGCATACCGATGGATACCTGAATGTCTGGTTCGAGGATAGGCTCCGCAACCAGAAACGGCTCGAGCTCAGGCAAGCCGACCTCAGACTGAACGGTGATGATATCGTGGATGACGTACGAATATTGGACCGACATATAACCCTCCATACCAGCAACTAGACTACCAGGATCAGACAACAATATTCAACTACTATTCACGATTGAGTGGCTGGACCGATTGCTTTCGGCTCCAGATCCATGTATCAGCCAGCAGATAACGCAAAACAGTCATGATTCCCAGAGAGATCAAATTCGATATCAGGTAGTACATGCCCGCAAGAGACGTGAGCACGTAAATGATCGGGCCGCGGACGAGCAGCGCCAAGTTGTTCATGACAAAGAACAGGACAAACCGCTTCCACCGTCCTGATCGCACCTTGCCAAAAGAGAATACCCACCCTTCCGTCAGGAAAAAATTCCATGTGCTGGAAATCACCGTCGCCAGGGCCACGGAGATCAGGTAATAAATCTTCAGCACCTCGGTGGCGAACGCCAGGGCAAAGGTATTGACCAGGATCCCGGAGGCGCCAACGATAGCGAATTCGATAAAATGAAGCCCGCGCGTCCCGAAACGCAAGCTCAATAAAAGGCTGACGTACTCATAAGCTTCCCGCGATGAAGCTTTCGATTTACCCGCGTTACGGCTGCCAAAATGGAAGGCTAACTCGACTTTACGTAAACGCGGGTTGCGGATGATTGTCTCGAGCAGGATCTTGAACCCTTGCGGGTGGAAGCGCTCGAGGTCAATGGCATCCAATCTCACCAGGAAAAAGCCCGTCAGGGGATCGCTGACCCCGTGCAGCTCACGCAGGAAGATCATCCGGGCAATCAAATCCAGGCCGCGCGAGATCACAGTGCGCAAGGTGTTCAAACCGCTGGTGTTGCTTTCTGATTTACGACGGCTGGCAATCACGAGGTCCACCGGCTGGCCATCCGCCAGAGCGAACATCTCGGGAATTAGCTCGGGCGGGTGTTGCAAATCGCCATCCATCACGCAGACGAAAGGAGCACGGGCCACACGCATGCCTGCCAGAACCGCTCCTCCCAGGCCACCCAGGCGTTCTTCGGGTTGCCGGTGAAGCAGGCGTATGTCAATTGAGCAGTAACGGTCGGCGGTCTCTCGGATGATCTCAGGGGTGTTGTCGCTGCTGTCATCCACAAATACCACCTCCGTTTGGATGGCGCCAACTGCCTGAGAAATCCGGCTGAGAAGAAGCTCTATATTTCCCGATTCGTTCTTGGTTGGGATGAGAAGGGTTAGCGCGGGTTTGATTTCCCGAAAATTGATACTCTCGACCTGTATTTTCGAAGACGGAACCTCAGGTAACGTCTCGATTAGCATAAACATTCCTCCTGTAATTTTCGAATGGTGGTCTGATTCTGTTTCTATCCTGAGTCAGTACGCTAAATTACATTCTTCACTAAAGATTGACCTGCCGATTTGTTATCACTTCTTTATCCTAGGAAGAGAAGTGAATGTATTTGTTAATTCCACGGGGTTAATTTCTTAAATAAAAATCCCCCTGACAGACTTATATATTTGTTAATATGAAAACCAAAGGGATCGGTACTGACCTTTGGCGGTAAGGTAATCAGAACCTAACGACAAAATTATTATAGGTATTACGATCTTAATTGTCAAGTTAATTTTTTACAATATTTTATCTTTTCTGTCGGGTTATTAATCAATCATCATTGCTTGACACCCCTTGTAATGGGGCTATAATCACGCCACACTGCCGCCCGCAATCCAAAACCCATGGATTTTTTCCGCATGGAGCCGGTCTTATGGATGAAATGAACCAGTTTTCAAACGCAGAACCATTTCTTGTATATTTAACTCAATGGATGAGAGATCTCCCACGGGTCAAACTCGGTCAGGCAATCCCTCAGCCGGACAACACCGCCATCCTATCTGTGGATGTGGTCAACGGCTTCTGTAACGAAGGTCCCCTCTCCAGCCCGCGTGTGGCGCAGATTGTTCAACCGATCATGAGCCTGTTTGAACGCGCCTGGGATGCAGGCGTACGCCAAGTCGTTCTGGCGCAAGATACCCACGATCCGGCAGCGGTAGAATTTGCCCAATGGCCGGCTCACTGCGTGCGCGGCAGCTCGGAGGCTGAGACGGTGGATGAATTTAAATCGCTGCCATTCTTCGACCAAATGCTAGTAATGCCCAAGAATTCGATCAACGCCGCGCTGAATACTCCCCTGACCTCCTGGCTCTTCGATCATCCGCACCTGGACAATTTTATCGTGGTTGGTGATTGCACCGACCTGTGCACCTACCAGCTCGCCATGTTTCTCCGCATAGACGCCAATGCGCGCCAGATCCAACGCAGGGTGCTCGTACCCGCCAATTGCGTAGATACTTACGACATGACGGTAGAGAGCGCGGAGCAGCTTGGCGCACTGCCGCATCCGGCAGAGCTCCTGCACGCGATTTTTCTTTATCACATGTCTTTAAATGGGGTGGAGATCGTACAAGAAATCAGCGCCTGATCATTCGTCCGCCTCGTCGGGCGCTTCCTCGGGGTTCACCTGCGCTCGCTTCAAGCGGCGAGAGCGCTTCTTACGGTACATGGCGATATCTGCCTGGCGCAGCACCTTGCGCAGCGAATCACCCATCTGAGCGGTGGCCGCCCCCATCGAAAGCGAAAGCGGCAGCTCAATTTCTCCTACCTGAACCGGGATCAATTGTTTCTGAATGCGCCCGATGGCTTTCTCGGCCACCGTGTGGTCGGATTGCGGCAGAATGATGCCGAACTCATCGCCCCCCAAACGCGCCACCATATCCTCAGTGCGGCACGCCTGGCGCAAGATTTCAGCAGCCCGCCGCAGTAAGGCATCGCCCGCCTGGTGCCCATAGAGGTCGTTGGTCTCCTTCAGCCAATCCATATCTGCCATGATCAAACTGATCGGATACTGCCGGCTGCCTTCCAGGCGGTTTATCTCTTCTTCGAAGTAAACCCGGTTGTATAGTCCCGTAAGGATATCGTGCGTGCTCAGGAAGCGCAGCTTCTCTTCTGCCTTGCGCTGTTCGGTGATGTCGTGAAAGCTCCAGACCCTACCAGCGCGTTTTTCACCGATATACAACGGGCGCGAATAGCGCTCGTAAACGCGTCCATCCTTCAGCTCTAATACGTCGTAGCTCTCAGCTTCAGGCTGCACGGAGAGTTTGGCTGAAACCTGGTAGAAGGCCGCCGGGTTGGCAAGCTGGTCCTGGATGAACGCCAGGCGGTCCTGGTCGTCGGTCAGGCTCAGCAGGCTCTCGGGAAGAGCCCACATTTCCACCATTTTATGGTTGTAACGGAGCGTTTTCCCGCGCAGGTTGGTCACCAAAATACCATCAGCCGACGCTTCCAGGGTGGCCAGGAGGAGAGAATGTGATTTTTCTAACTCCTGCTCAGCCCGCTTGCGATCGGTAATATCGTGGAAGACGATCAAACGCCCATCGGGACGCCCCTTGTTGTAAGAAAAGGGTGAAATCTGCAGCTCGAAATGGCGGTGCTGCTCGCCCTCTCCAATCCTTACTTCCGTTAGAGCAGCCGTCAGGTCGATTTCGCGATCAACCAGCTTAGGATAACGGGCCAACAGCAGCTCGATCCGCTGCCCAACTGCTGAGGTTGGCGGGAGATTCAGGATGTGCGCTCCGGCAGGGTTGACGTCGATCAGGCGGTTCTGATTGTCGAGGATCAGCACCCCCTCTTCGAAATGATCGATCACAGCCGAGCGAGCCACCGGTACAACATCCAGTAAAGAAAAGTGAAATACGGTCCAGCCCAGAATCAACCCCGAAATCGCAAAGGTAACCGGGGTCAGATCCCAATAAGGAAGCGCTCCGATCTGGAAAATATAGACGAGATTGGCAATCCAGGGGAGCATGATACTGGCGAGCACGGGGATAACCTGGCGCGAATACCAGGGGCTGGTTTGTCGCAAGAAATGAATCAGGTAATACGAACCCACCAGCAGAAGGGTATACGAATAGAAAGTAAATACCCAGAACCACCCGCCGTAAGTCTTAGCTACCGTGGGGACTGGTGATAGGGTATCCAAATAAACGTTGGTGCGCATCAAACCATGCGCGCCGTTTGTCCATAATAAGACCAGCGTAATGAGGGGGATCAGGGAAAACAATACCTGGTTCTGCCAGCGCAGCCAATGGGTGCGGCCGGTATATTCAAGAGTGAAAAATAACCAGGCGACGGGGATAGATACGATGCCAATATATTCCAGGTCGATCCAGAGCAGCTTTGTTTTCAGGTCAAGGCTACCCATCTCCAGGCCGCCAAATAACGACCAGAGCATGACGGCCAGATTGACCGCAGCAAAGGAGGCGGCGCCGGGTGTAGAGCGCCGGTCCCACAGATACACCGCGATCATCCCCGATATGACTGCCGACAAAAATGACGGCAGGACATATGGGGTAAAAGCCCACTGCATCACCACCTCCCCTGAACTACCCACACCACAACGGGAATCAACAGGACGATAACCGTCGTCCTGTTGTCAATTAGTTTACCTGAAATAATGTAGAAAAGCAATGATACGCAGCCTTGGGCGTCATTAAAACCGGTGGCTCTTCCCCCTCCTAAGGATACCGGTATCTTTACCCATCTTTTTTGTATATAATTATCGTAACTTATTCCTTGCAGTTTCGTTAATCAAACGGGGGGGTAAGTTATGGTAATATTATTCATTGCGCTGAGATTTAGCGCAATAATGTATATTTTGATATTTAATAAAACATTGACTTATGGATAATATCGTTCCCGAAATACCGAACAGCTTCAGCCTCCCGAGACGAATCAACAGGCTGCGTGACCTCACTTATAACCTTTGGTGGGTCTGGAACCCCGAAGCTCAAATGTTATTCTCACAGATTGATAAGGCGTTGTGGGAACGGACATATCACAACCCGGTCATCTTTCTCAGACAGGTTGAACGGGCGCGTTTAAATGCGGTCACTTTTGATCGTTTCTATCTTGATAATTACGACCGTGTATTTCGTAATTTCGATAGCTATATGGCGGCGGAAAATACCTGGTTCAAGCGCACTTATCCAGACCTGGTAAACCGACAGATCGCCTATTTCTCTTTCGAATTTGGCTTGCACGAATCCCTTCCGGTTTATGCCGGTGGGTTGGGCATTCTCTCAGGCGACCATCTCAAAGAAGCCAGCGACCTGAACCTTCCTCTGGTGGCAATTGGATTTTTTTACACCCAGGGTTATTTCTCTCAGCACATCACCGAAGACGGCTGGCAAGAAGCGACCAATCTATACCTGAAGTTCGACGAATTGCCGATTATCCCTCTTTTCCAGGAGGATCACCGCCCGCTGATGGTTTCCGTCGATCTGGCCGGGCGTAAAGTCTGGAACCGCATCTGGAAAGTCCAGGTTGGGCGCGTGCCGCTGTACCTCCTCGATACAAATGTCGAAGAAAACGCCCCTGCAGACCGCCAGCTGACTGCCCGGCTTTACACCAGCGACCTCGAGCTGCGCATCTCTCAGGAAATCTTGCTGGGGATTGCCGGCGTCCACGCCCTGCGTGCTTTGGGCTACGACCCCAACGTCTGGCACATGAACGAAGGCCATTCCGCCTTCTTAACGATCGAGCGCATCCGCGAGCTGATCCAGGATGGGGTGCCGTATCCCCAGGCGGTCGAGAAAATCCAGGGCACCGACGTCTTCACCACCCATACCCCGGTGCCCGCCGGCAACGACGAGTTCCCGCTCTGGTTGATCGACAAATATTTCACCCAGTACTGGAACGACCTGGGCATTTCGCGCGACCAGTTCATCGACCTGGCACGCACCAACCACTCCTGGGGCAGCGAGACATTTTCGATGCCCGTGCTGGCGCTGCGCCTCTCAAACCAGCGAAATGCGGTCTCAGAGCTCCACGGCCAGGTCTCTCGTAAAATGTGGCAATATTTATGGCCTGATCGCCGCCCAGAAGATGTGCCCATTATCCACGTCACCAACGGCATCCACACCGGCACCTGGCTGGCCCACCGCATGGGCGCTCTTTATGCGCAGTACCTGGGCACCGACTTCATCGATCGAGTTGACGACCTCGATTTGTGGGATCAGGTAGAGAAAATCCCGGATGCTGAGCTGTGGGCAGCGCGCAGGCATCTCAAGCGCAAACTGATGGCGTATATCCGCGAGCGTGTGCGCTACCAGTGGCTCAACGGCAAGGTGCATCCCGTCCAGGTTGTCGCAGCCGGGGTTTTGCTGGACCCCTATATGCTGACCATCGGCTTTGCACGCCGTTTTGCCACCTATAAGCGCGCCAACCTGATCTTGCACGACATCGACCGCCTGCTGTCGATCCTCAACCAGCCCAATAAGCCGGTGCAAATTATCTTCGCCGGTAAATCTCACCCCGCAGACGAGCCTGGCAAACTGCTCATTCAGGAAGTCTACCGCCAGGTAAAAGATAACCGCAACGGCGGCAGGCTGGTGTTCCTCGAAGATTACGACATGAACATTGCCCGCTACCTGGTCCAGGGCGTGGATGTCTGGCTGAATACGCCGCGCCGCCCGAACGAAGCCTCTGGGACTTCGGGGCAGAAGGCCGCCTTGAATGGGGTGTTGAATTTCTCCGTGTTGGACGGCTGGTGGCGGGAGGGGTACAACGGTCACAACGGGTGGGCAATTGGAGACGACACCGAATTCGCCGACCCCAACGCCCAGGATCAGGCAGACGCCGAAAGCCTGTACGATACCCTGGAAAACGACATCATCCCCCTCTACTACCTCAACCGCACGGCCGAAAACCTCCCCGTCGATTGGATTGCTCACGAGAAAGAATCGATCCGCACGCTGGCTCCCCAATTCAGCATGCGCCGGATGCTCATCGAATATATCAATCAGCTCTACCTGCCCGCGATCCACTCGCAAGACCCAGAAAGGGCCATCAAGGAAATGTGATCCATTTTCCCTTCATGGTATACTTGTCGGCAGGTGAGACCCAACCGAGGCGCGACAGCCCATGAAGCTGGTCATCCAAATCCCGTGCTATAACGAAGCCGAAATCCTTCCCCAGACCATCCAATCCCTTCCGCGTGAGATCTGTGGGGTAGATTGCGTCGAATTCCTGGTCGTCGACGACGGCAGCCAGGACCAGACGGTTGCCGCCGCGCATGCCGCCGGAGTGGAGCACGTCGTGCGCATGCCGAAGCATCGCGGGCTGGCGGCTGCATTTAAGACCGGGTTGGATGCCTGCTTGAGGGTCGGCGCCGACCTGATCGTCAACACCGACGCCGATAACCAGTATCACAGCGGCGACATCGAGGCTCTCATCCAACCCATCCTGAAAGGCCAGGCTGAGATCGCCATAGGGGATCGCGGCGTGAGCAGCCTGGAGAACTTCTCTCCCCTCAAGCGCCGCCTGCAATCCCTTGGCAGCCGCCTGATCGGGAGCGCTTCTGGTATGGATATCCCCGACGCCACCAGTGGCTTCCGCGCCCTGACACGCGAGGCTGCCCTGCGCACCATCGTCTTGAGTGATTACACTTACACGCTGGAGACCCTCATTCAGGCGGGTGCGCATAAGATGGCCATCGCTTACGTACCCGTGCGCACTAATCCGCAGGCACGTCCCTCACGCCTTATGCGCGGTATCTCCCAATATCTGGTCAACTCGGGGGTCACCGTCTTGCGCTCGTACACCATGTACCGGCCGTTACGTGTTTTTACCATCCTGGGCTCATTATTGATCGCCCTGGGTCTGGTCTTGGTCGGGCGTTACTTTTATTTCTATCTTGCCGGCAGCGGCGGAGGCCACGTCCAATCGGTCATC
>JAMCRR010000095.1:0-4358 GCA_023381565.1 Chloroflexota bacterium | reverse complement strand
GAAGAAGCTCTTTACCGCATCCGCAAGCTGGAGCTGGGTGGGAATGGCGCCGAACCTCCTCACCCAGATGGTTCCCACGCAGACCAGTGACAGGGAGAAGACTTCGGTGAGACGCCGCCTCCTGCCGCTCTGGCTGTTGGCGCTGCTTGCTCTGGCAGCCTGCACGCCTCACGCCTGGGTGTCTGCCGGGCAGAACCTGATCACTGACACAAACACGACCCTCGGTTCAGGTCAGAGTGCCGGTCAGACGTTCACCGCGGCGCAATCGGGGCTGAACGGCGTGGAGCTCTATCTGGCGCCCGTCTCTGGGGCCGCCTCTGCGGGAAAGCTGGTGCTGCACCTGAGATCCGGACCTGTTGAGAGCCGCGACCTGGTCTCGAGCGAGCTTCCGCTCACTTCGGTGCAAAATGCAGGCTATTACCGGTTCTCCTTTCCGGTGCAGACGGACTCCAATCAAGCTTCTTATTACCTGCAGGTAAACCTGGAAGGAGAAGGCAAAGTCGCTCTCGGCAGCGCCCCTGGGTATGCCTACCTGGACGGCGCCCTATACCGGAACGGGCAGGCTCAAGACGCGCAGTTAGCTTTTCATCTGGTCTACGACACCGGAGAGCGCCTTTTAGGGCTGGCTGCCTGGACCGGAAGCGCCCTCTGGCGGCTGCTCTTGGGGATGCTGCTCTTCTTATTCCCGGGCTGGATGCTGCTAGCCTGGCTCTGGCCAGGCTGGAAAGCCCTCTCGCTCGGGGAAAAATTGGGGTTGTCCGCGGCGCCGGGCCTGGCCATCTACCCGCTGCTGCTGCTGTGGACCGGCCTGGCGGGGCTGGCGCTGGGCCCGCTATACGCCTGGCTGCCCATCCTTGCTGCTGTCGCCGCGCTCATTCTTTTAGGTTTTCGGCGAAAAACCTTTTTTAATCTTCAATCCTCAATCGCCAATCAAAAATCATCAATCCACAAGCTAAAATCATCAATCCCCGACCTCGCCCTGCTCGCTGTGCTGGCAATCGTGGCGGCGGTCCGCTTCTACGCGGTTCGCAACCTGGTTTTGCCGATGTGGGGCGATTCGTACCAGCATACCCTGATCGCCCAGCTCATCGTAGATCACGGAGGCCTGTTTAGCTCGTGGCAACCGTATGCCGCGCTACAGTCTCTCACCTACCATTTCGGGTTCCACGCCGATGCAGCAGTCTTCCACTGGCTGAGCGGCCTGGATGTTTCCGACTCGGTGCTCTGGACCGGGCAAATTTTAAACATTCTGGCCGTGCTGGCGCTGTATCCCCTAGCGGTGAAGATCGGCAAAAACCGCTGGGCCGGTGTGGCAGCCGTGCTGGTCGCCGGGCTGCTCTCGCCCATGCCGATGTTCTACACAGATTGGGGCCGCTACACCCAGCTGGCCGGGCAGGTCATCCTGCCGGGCGCCATCTGGCTGCTCTGGGAGGCACTGGATGGTAGTGAGTTGAGATGGAGGCGCATTGTGGCGGCTGCCCTGGTGATGGGCGGCCTGGCGCTGACGCATTACCGGGTGCTGATTTTCGCCATCTTATTCCTGCCCGTCCATTTCCTTTTCTCGGTGCGCAAAGGTAATTTCCGCCGCTGGTTGGGGACGGCTGCGCTGACCGGGGCGGGAGGCGGGCTGCTCTTCCTCCCCTGGTTCCTGCACGTCTACGGCGGGAAAATCTTACAGAACCTGCAAACCCAGCTATCGACACCTGCTGGCGCCCTTTCGGTGTTTACCCAGGAGTACAATGCCATCGGTCCCTGGCAAACCTACCTGCCAGTAGGAGTCTGGCTGCTCCTGGGGGCCTGTTTGCTCTGGGCGCTGATTCGCCGGGACAAACACGCGCTCCTCTTCGCCGGCTGGTGGCTGCTGCTCTTGCTGGCGGCGAACCCCCAATGGCTGAGCCTCCCGGGTTCGGGCGCTTTGAGCAGTTTCGCCGTGCTGATTACAGCCTACATCCCAGCCGGCGTCTTGATCGGGGCGGCTGCCGGCTGGCTGGCAACCCTGCCCAAAGCCCTACCTCGCCCCTCTCTTGGGATATTCGTCAGGTCCCTTCAGCTGCTGTCCATCTTCGCTCTGGCCGGGTTAGGCTTATGGGGCGCCCGCCAGCGGTTGGGAGATATCCAGCCGGCGCAATACGCCCTGGCCACTCGCCCGGATCTGCGCGCCGCCGCCTGGATTCGGGCGAACACCGCTCCCACGGACCGCTTTCTGGTGAATGCCTTCTTTGCATACGGCGGCTCCTCAATCGCCGGGTCTGATGGCGGCTGGTGGCTGCCGTATCTGGCGGGCCGCCAGACCAACCTGCCGCCGCTGAACTACGGCACTGAGCAGGGTCCCGACCCGGGATACCGCGCCCGAGTCAATACCCTGCAGACCGAAATCGAGTCGTACGGTGTGGATAACCTCGTGGTGCTGGCAGACCTCAAAAAGCTTGGGATCGATTATATTTATATAGGACAGCGCCGCGGCCAGGTCGGCGTTTCTACGCCACCCATCCTGCAGCCGGAAAAGCTCCTGGCCAATCCATCTTTCCGCCCGGTCTACCACCAGGACCTGGTGTGGATCTTTGCCATCAACAATCCATAGGAGGGGGCCATGAAGCTGGTCGTCATCGGTCCGGTTTATCCCTATCGAGGTGGAATTGCCCATTTCACCACCCTTCTGTCGCGCGCCCTGGCGCAGAAATACCCGGTACAGGTCATCTCGTTCAAACGCCAATATCCTTCATTCCTGTACCCCGGGGAGTCTGACCGGGACCCAAGCCTGGAACCTCTGGAGATATCCGCCCGCTACCTGCTGGACCCACTTTATCCTTGGACCTGGCAGCAGGCGATAGGCGCAGTCGCGCGGTATCAAGCCGAAGCGGTCTTAACCCAATGGTGGACTACCTTCTGGGCGCCGGCTTTTGCCTGGGTGGCGAGCGGCCTGCGACGTCGCGGCGTTCCGGTGATCTACCTTGTGCACAACGTCTTGCCGCACGAGCCGCGCCGTTGGGATGCCCCCCTGGCCCGTCTCGCATTGCGCCAGGGAAGCGCCTTTATCGTGCAGAATCGTCGCGAGGGAGAGAGGTTGGCGGCTCTCGCTCCCGGAGTGCGCTACCAGATCTGCCACCACCCAAACTACGAGATGTTCGCGAGCCAGAAAATACCTAAAGGTGAAGCCTGCCGTTTGCTACGGCTGCCCGCCGACCAGCCAGTGCTGCTCTTTTTCGGTATCGTGCGTCCCTATAAAGGGCTGAGAGTGCTCCTGGAGGCAGCCGCCCGACTGAAAGAAAGGGGTGAAAACCTGTATCTGGTCGTCGCCGGAGAGTTCTGGGAAGACCCCGATGATTACCGCCTGTTGATTGACAAGCTTGGCCTCGCCGGGCAGGTCCACCTCGAAAACCGCTACATCCCGAACGAAGAAGTCGGCCGGTATTTCAGCGCAGCAGACTTGTTCGTAGCGCCCTACATCCAGGGCACCCAAAGCGGGGCCGTGAAGATGGCGCTGGGGTTCGGGTTACCGGTGGTCGTCAGTGATGCTGTCGCCGAAGGGATTTCTCCCACGAGAGGCCAGGCGGTGAAGATCACCCCCGCCGGAGACGCCGGCGCGCTGGCTGAGGCAATCTCAACCCTGCTCGCAAGTCCCCAATCTGCGGCCGGTGAAACACCCCCTCCTGTAGTGAGTTCCTGGGACGAGATGGTTGGCTGTATTGAGTGGGTGCTGCGCGCAGGGTATAATTTCAAGAAGGTTTCCCCCTGATTCCCATCCTGATTTTCAGGGAGCGGACTGATAAGCTGGTTTATTCTTTGACGCGCATCCTCTTTTTGTTAACCCAGGATCTGGAAAGCCCCTCCGGGAGCGGCCGCTACCTGCCGCTCGCCCGGGAGTTGAGGCGTCTGGGCCACTTGGTATGGATCGCTGCTCTCCATCCGGATTTTGACGCTTTGCCGCAGCGTCAATTGGAGATCGACGGTGTGCAGGTGCGCTACGTGGCCCCCATGCACGTGCAAAAACGCGGCAGCCAGAAAAGCTACTATTCTCCGGGGAAGCTGTTGGCTGTCTCCGCTCAAGCTGCCTGGCAGCTCAGCCGGGCAGCACTACAGATCCCGGTGGATGTGGTGTACGTCGGCAAACCCCATCCGATGAACAGCCTGGCCGGGCTGGCAGCCCATTTTCTCGCCGGACGTAAGGTCTATCTCGACTGCGACGATTACGAAGCCCGCTCCAACCGCTTCGCGGCAGGCTGGCAGCGCTGGGGGGGTGGAGCTCTTCGAGCGGCGCCTGCCTCATTTAGCCCGCAGGGTGACCACCAACACGCACGCCACGCGCGATCGGCTAATCGCCGGTGGGGCAGCTCCTGATAGAGTGGTTTATCTACCCA
>JAMCRR010000018.1:79540-79829 GCA_023381565.1 Chloroflexota bacterium | reverse complement strand
ATGCGATAGAAATCCTATCTCCCGATGAGGTGTAAGACCTTCTTGCGCATATTCTACGAACGCCGACAAGTGAATCAGCAACACGAACATTCGTTCTTAGAGTGATCATCCAGCCGTAGCACGCTTCCTTTTAAGAAAATGAAAAAGATAAATATAAGAAGCGTTCATTTACAACACAAACTTTATATTGTAATTATCCCCACAATTATACATTAAGTTTTAATAATATGTGGGAATCTTGTACACACAACCTTCTTCATCCTAAATGTCATTCTGACCGTGAAATATC
>JAMCRR010000018.1:23315-79474 GCA_023381565.1 Chloroflexota bacterium | reverse complement strand
GCCGATAAGGACTACAGCCATGATCAAAATTACCCCTCAAGATGCACTTGACTACCATCAGCTCGGAGGGAAACCCGGGAAAATCTCGGTGATCCCCACCAAACCTCTGAAAACCCAGCGCGACCTCAGCCTGGCTTATACCCCTGGGGTTGCGACCCCGGTCCTGGAAATCGCCGCTAACCCTGACCTGGCTTACGAATATACGGCGCGCGGCAACCTCGTCGCTGTGATCTCCAATGGTACGGCGATCCTGGGCCTGGGCGACCTGGGTGCCCTGGCTTCCAAACCGGTCATGGAAGGCAAGGGAGTTTTATTCAAGAAATTTGCAGGGATTGACGTCTTCGATATCGAGGTGGATACCCACGACCCCGAGCGCCTGATCGATGTAGTGGCAGCGATCGCCCCCACCTTTGGCGGGATAAACCTAGAAGATATCAAATCGCCGGAGTGTTTTTACGTCGAAGAACGCCTCAAAACCATGCTCGATATCCCCGTCTTCCACGACGATCAGCACGGCACTGCCATCATTCTTGGTGCGGCTCTGCTGAATGCGCTGGAGCTGACCGGGCGAAAGCCGGAGGCAATCAAAGTTGTCTTTTCTGGCGCTGGAGCAGCCGCCATCGCCTGCGCCAACCAGCTGGTCAAGCTGGGCGTCCCCCGCCAGAATATCTGGATGTGCGATATCGCCGGTCTGGTCTACCAGGGACGAACCGAGCAAATGTTCCCCCAAAAAGCCGTCTATGCTCAAGGCGACCACCCGGCGACATTGGAACAGGTACTGCCAGGGGCGGATGTTTTTATCGGTCTCTCGGTAGCCAATGTGATGACCGAGGAAATGCTCAAGCGCATGAGCGCCAACCCTATTGTCTTCGCCATGGCTAACCCGGACCCGGAGATCCCCTACGAGAAAGCCTGCACAGCCCGCCCGGATGCAATTATCGCTACCGGACGCTCGGACCTGCCCAACCAGATCAATAACGTGCTGGGTTTCCCCTATATCTTCCGTGGCGCCCTCGACGTGCGCGCTCGATCGATCAACGACGAGATGAAGCTCGCCGCTTCTCACGCTCTGGCAGCTCTGGCGAAAGAGCCGGTGCCGTGGGAGGTGCTCGAGGCATACGGATTGGATGGCATCGAGTTCGGCCGTGATTATCTCCTCCCGATAGCGCTCGATCCGCGGGTCTGCCTGTGGGAATCGCCGGCCGTAGCCCGCGCAGCCATCGAGACCGGCGTCGCCCGCCAGGCGCTTGACTTACAAAATTACCCCCAACAGCTATGCGCATGCCTGGAGCTCGATCCCGAAAAAGTAACCGGGGCTTTCCCCTCCAACAATTAATTCGGGACCTATGTTAAAATAATACCATGCAGGAAAACTTCGATCTTTCAGCCCGCCGCCCTAACCCACAAACCCGACGCCTCCATCTGCGGCAGACCTGGCTTCAGATCCTGCTGCCCATTTTGGCCGCGGTGCTCATCTTCATCGCCCTGGCTGTGCTGGTGGGTTTAGCTCCAAACCTCCAGGTTTCTCGCTATTCCAATATCTCCCTGATCCTCTTGATCATCCCAACGTTTCTAGTTGGGATGATCTTTCTAGCCATCATGGCCGGCGGCATCTATGCGATCAGCCGTTTGCTGAATGCCATCCCGCCGTACGCCCATCTCGCTCAAATGTATATCGAGGCATTCGGGCGGGCCATCAAACGGGCGGCAGACTTATCTGCCAGCCCGGTCATCTCGGTTGAAAGCATTGCCGCGTCGATCGGCGCCGTGTTCAAGCGAGGGCCCGCCAGGCAGCAATAACCGGAGAAGCCGGGGCAGCCCTTTACCGCAGTATTGCAAAGCAGACAATTTCGAATAAACGGAGACTTCAGGAGAGGGAATATGGAAGACAAGCAGAATTGGAAGACAAAAGCGCTGATCCTTGGCGGGGTTTTCGGTCTCCTGATCGGCATTGGGGCTGCCTATATCCTGATCCAACGCTCCGAAAGGTCTGGGGAAAAGCCGCAGTTATCCACCGGAGAAGGAGTGAAAATAGGTTTAGGGGTTTTAGGGCTTTTACGCCTGGTGTCAGACCTGGGGGACGAGAAATAGCCCGCAGATGGATGATTTTCCTCCCCCGCGTTTCCTGATCGCTGGTGAGATCAAACGAAATTACATTCTTACTCCCAGGGGAGAACCAGTGCTGGACGAACCGGGAGGTAGTCTTCTTTACGCGGCGGCCGGCCTGGCCGTTTGGGAGAAAGGCATCGGGCTGATCGGCAAAGTTGGCGCAGATTTTCCCCAGGCATGGTTGGATAAGCTAGTACAGTACGGGTTCGACTGCCGGGGGATCCACATTCTTCCCGAGCAAGTCGACCAGCGGTATTTTGCAGCTTACACCAGCTCATGGGAATGCCAGATCGAAAACCCGGTGGCCCAATTCGCCCAATCAGGCCATCCCTTTCCGAAAGACCTCCTGGGATATAACCCTCCTCCACACCGCCTGGACAGCCGCACGCGCCTCGGCCCGCTCTCGCTGCGAGGCGGTGATATCCCTTCCGATTACCTGGATGCTGCAGCAGCCCACCTCTGTCCGTTAGATTACCTCGCCGGGCATCTCATCCCGCCCTATCTTCGCCAGGGTCACATCACCACACTGACCGTCGATCCTTCGCCCGGCTACATGGACCCGGTCTTCTGGGACGACATGCCGGTCATCATCGGCGGGTTAAGCGCTTTTTTGACTTCGGAGAAAAAACTCACCCGCCTGTTCGAGGGGCGGTCGATCGATCTGTGGGAGATGGCCGACGGCCTGGCAAAATACGGCTGCGAGCTGGTTGTGATCAAGCGCGGCGCTCAGGGCCAATACCTGTTCGATGCCGGGAACCGCACCCGCTGGATTGTGCCTGCTTATCCGGTAAACGTGTACGATCCTACCGGCGCCGGCGACGCGTTCTGCGGCGGCTTTCTTGCCGGGTGGCGCAACACCTACGATCCCTTACAGGCTTGCCTGCAGGGGAATATTTCGGCCTCGCTGGTCGTCGAAAGCAGCGGCGTCTTTTATCCCTGTGATACCCTGCCTGGGTTAGCCCAGGTGCGGGTGCAGGCACTTAAACAAATGGTGCAAAGAGCATGAGCATGAACGCAATGATCACACAACGCGTCCTGGACCTGGCTTGCTCCATCCAGCAGATTGCTTCGCCCACTCTATTTGAATCCAGGCGCGCAGAGTTTATTCGAGACCAATTCGCCAAGGAAGGCCTGGCGGATGCAAGCCTGGATGCAGCGGGGAATGCCCTTGCCAGGCTTCCCGGCGCAGGAAATGCCCCACCCCTGGTGGTCAGCGCCCACCTGGATACGGTTTTCCCCCAGGAAACCAACCTGCACCTGCGCCGGCAGGAGGACCATATTTACGGTCCCGGCATTGGCGATAATTCCCTCGGCCTTGCCAGCCTCTTTGGCCTGGTATGGATGCTGAGAGACGCCCACATCGTTCTCCCTGCCGATGTATGGCTGGCGGCAGACGTCGG
This sequence comes from Chloroflexota bacterium, assembly GCA_023381565.1. Lineage (GTDB taxonomy): Bacteria > Chloroflexota > Anaerolineae > Anaerolineales > Anaerolineaceae > JAMCRR01. Next base: position 75,965 of record JAMCRR010000018.1, on the reverse strand, counting down.
AGAGGAAGGATTGGGGAACCTGCGCGGCATGCGGGCTGTTGTCGACCGCTTTGGCAACACACCCGTGGCTTACGTGATCCTCGAAGGGATGGGCCTGGGAGAGGTCTTCCACCGCGGCCTGGGAGTTCAGCGTTATCGCATATCCGTGCAGACCGAAGGAGGGCACTCCTGGAATGACTATGGGCGCCCATCTGCCATCCACGAACTGGCTTGCCTGGTTACACAGCTGATCACGCTGCCCATCCCCCACGATCCGCGCACCAGCATTAATGTGGGCGTGATCACGGGAGGCACATCGGTCAACACTATCGCTGCGAAAGCAAGCCTGGACCTGGACCTGCGTTCCGAATCGCACTCCACCCTGAGCGGTCTCACCCTGCAGGTCGAGACGCTGGTGAGGAATGCTAACCGCCCGGGTGTGCGCACGGTATGCGAGAATATCGGACGGCGCCCATCTGGTGAAATACCGATCGATCACCCCCTAGTGAAGCTGGCCATGCAAACCCTGCGAGGATTGAAGATCACCCCAACACCCGGCATCGGCTCGACCGACGCGAACGTGCCGCTCAGCCTGGGGTTCCCGGCCATATGCATTGCCATGACCACCGGGAGCGGATCGCACACGCCGGCCGAGTTCATCCGCACCGGCCCGCTGGCAAAAGGCCTCGAGCAGCTCTTCTTGATCGCCACCAAGGTCTGGCAGATCGAGAGCGCGTGACGAAAGCCGGTTACCTTCCGAACAGAATGGCAATCCTGCGTTTCACCTGCGTGAAAATTCGCCCGAGATAAGCCCCATACGCGATATTGCGCACCTGCCGGCTGGCTTGATAGGCGCGGCTGGGGTTGCCCGAAGATGTGCTGTATTGGGCAGTCTGGTATTCCCCCAGCAGGGTTTCCGCCGGTTCGGCTGCAGCGGGCAGCAGGCGGGTCAGATTGCTGGCGCGTTCGGTCGGCGTATCGGATGGCTTCGGTGGATTCCCCATCAATCGCAGAACTCGGTTGAACACGCCATAGGCGCGCACCAGCGGGGGATAAGCGGCATGCTGCGACCAGCGTTTCAGCCAGCGCGGCGGGTTAACCCCTCGCCGGGTGAGGTTTGTTTCGAGCCAGATCGGAAATTCCGGGACGTGATAGCGGCGCCGGGCATAACGCCATGCCAGAAAGCCCAGCAGCACGACCAGCAGGACGCTGAGGAGCGCTGCAACTTCCGGAGAGATCTTAATCCGCCCGATCAGACTCGCCAGGGTGAACGTGCTTGGAGTGATTTGAGGGTTGTAGTCACCACCGCCAACCGCGCCACCCGACCCATGCAAGATGTCGGATTCCGGTTGCGAATTATCCGTTGAGGAGCCGTTCCCCAATAGAAGCTGGCGGGCAGGCTGGCTGACGGTGGGTTCGAACTCTACCCACCCGTACCCTTCAAAATACACCTCAGGCCAGGCATGGCTGTCTTTGTAACGCACAATGTAGGTATTGGATACGCTCCCCGGGTCACCCTGGGCAAACCCAACCGCCAATCGTGCAGGGATGCCCAGCGTGCGCAGCATCATCACTTCTGCAGAAGCGTAATAATTGCAGTAGCCTTGTTTGAGATCGAACAAGAACCATTGCAGAGGTTCCTGCCCTGCCGGGGGGGTTGGGATGATCTGCGAATAGGTGATTGTCTGGCGTAAGTATTGAGTGATCGCCTCGGTTTTATCGTAGGGGTTATTCATTCCCTGCGTAATCTTACGCGCCAAAGCACCAATATCGCTGGGGAAATTGTTCGGAATTTGCAGGTAGCTGTCGAGCACCCAGGAGGGGTAATTCGTTCCCGAACTGCGCAGTTCGGAGACAGTCGGGTCGCTGACCCAGCCATCAACAGTATAGGTTTCTCCGGCGTGTAGAGGCGGAACGGCGGTCAGCGTGGTCAGATCGTTGGTGCCGTCGGCTGCAGTAGTTTCGACTGCCTGCCCCGGGCGGCTCACCCAGAGCGGAATTGGAGGGGTATAGATGGTACTAAGTAATGTAACGCTCGAGGTGAACGTGAAGGTGACTTTTTCCCGCCCTGACCAGGCGGGATATTTGACATCAAAATTGTCCGGCGTGACCGGTTGGGAGCTGGTGACCGTCGTACTCCAATTCCCATTCTGATAATCATCATAGGTGCGCGCCTGCCAGTAATAGCGCACCCCCGGCGCCGGCGCAGCCGAGGCTTTTACCGTAAAGACAATGCCGTCCCCCAGCCGTGAGCCAGAGCCCAGGGGCATCGAGGTCCCATAGAAATCACTGACCGTGCCAATCGAGGTTCGCAGCCCAGAGAATGCATCGGAAAAGCGGTGGCTGAGATTATCCCAGGGCTTGGATATTTCCACCCAAATCTCGCTGGCTGGAGGCAACGAAGCTGCCAGTGCCGGCACTGTCCAGGCGAGCATTACCAGCACGACCACCGACACGAGCGCCGCGCGCCCGATATCCAGGCTGGCGCCCGGCGACGGCACCATCCCCGCGGCGCGCCACTCCGCGCGGTAGCGCAGGAAGGTTACCCGGCCCAAGAGCAGCAGGCTGAAAAATACATAGATTGCCAAATAGTTGCCCGAAATTGCCAGCCCTGGATCGTAGTGGCTGATCACAATCATTATGATCCCCGCCGGCAAGATCGCCTGCCATGGTTTCCCGTAGCGAGTCAGAAAATATCCAGAAATGAGGCTGACCAACCAGAACAGCAACGCCATCAAGAATAGAAACAGGATTGGGTCCTGGACAGATTGGTAGTGAAACACCTCATTGGTTGCTATAGAGATGCGGGTGATCAGGCTGTTCAGGCGCTGATCCCACGGCACGCCCACGCCTGCGGTTTCCCCAAGCTGCCAGGGGATGGCGAAAAGGGTATAACCAAAAGCAAGCCATTTGACGAGGCGCGGGGAGAAGCGGCTTTGCCCCAGTGCGAGGCCTATCAATCCGCCCAAAAAGGCCAGGTATTGGATGCGCTCGAGATAATTGGTCCAATGCGTCGCGTACAGGCGCGTGGAAGAGGTGATCAGCAGGATCATCAAGGAAAATGCCGTCACCCAGTCCCACCAACGCATGTTTGCTTTCGGATTATCCATGAATTGAGTGTACAATAAAAAGGCTCTCGGCGTCAACCCCAATCTGGAGTGATTATATGCAGTTTATCTGGAATCAGGAAATTGCCATTACCCTATTTTTCCAAAGCCTGGGCAGCTGGTTATACGCGCCGATGAGAGCCTTGTCTTTCTTGGGGCAAGAAGAGTTCTTTTTCGCCTGCATGCCTCTCATCTACTGGTGTATCGACGCGGCCTGGGGTCTGCGTATCGGGGCGATGCTACTACTCACCCACGGGATCAATAGCGCGCTCAAGCTTCTCTTCCATGCGCCGCGGCCCTTCTGGGTTGCCACCCAGGTCCGGGCAATGAGTGTTGAGACTTCTTTCGGCCTGCCATCCGGTCACGCCCAGATTTCCGCCAGCGTGTGGGGGTTATCCGCAGCTTACCTGCGCCGGGGGTGGATGTGGGCGCTTGCGGGGACCCTTATCCTTTTGATCGGCCTCTCGCGCATCTACCTGGGGATGCACTTCTCCAGCGACGTCCTCGCAGGGTGGCTGGTTGGGTTAGCGCTCGTGGCGGTATTCACCCGCCTGGAACAACCACTTTTCAGGAGACTGTCAGAATACAGGTTGAGTACCTTGATTCTCCTGAGTCTGGTCTTCTCGGTCGCCATGCTCATCCTCTATTTCCTGGCGGTGATCAGCATGCAGTCGTTTTCGATCCCCGCCGCCTGGGTCCAGAATGCTCAGGCAGCCGGCTCGCCCCTGCAGCCGCTGAACCCGGAGGGGATCTTCACCGCCGCCGGCGCGTGGTTTGGCCTGGCATCCGGCGTGGCATGGATTTGGCGGCGGGGCGGCTTTGATGCCGGAGGCAGTCCCGGACAGCGGGCGGTCCGCTACCTGGTCGGGATCACCAGCCTGGGGTTGCTCTATTTTGCGCTCGATCGTATTTTTCCAGATACAGGCAACTTGCTTTCTTATGGCTTGCGTTACCTGCGCTACACGGCGATCGGTTTTTGGGCTTCCGGCCTTGCGCCGTGGTTATTCATCCGCCTGGGTCTGGCCCAGGGTAGCCAGATGGTGAAAGAGAGAATAAACCTTGAGAATCGGGCGGCGATCGATTAGGAAACGCTCCGGCAAGGTATAATTGTGATACGAGCAGGTCGATGTCTCACGTATTCTGCAAATAGAACGAGGGAGGTAAACGATGCGTACCATGAGCAATTTTATCCTGGGCGCCCTCTTGGGGGGGCTGGTTGGCGCGACTTTGGCATTGCTGCTGACTCCCGCCTCAGGCGAACAGCTGCGCCAGCAGCTGCGCAGCAGCGCTGTCAATTTCAAAAATGATATCACCCAGGCAGCCTCCGACCGGCGCGCCGAACTGGAGAAGCAGCTTACCACTTTACGGTCATCCCCCACCCCAAAAGCCGAATAGCACCAGCATCGCAGGGCAAGATGCAAACTTGCCCTACAATGGGCTGTAGGACAAGGTCGTTTAGCTCGGATGATATGATCTGGGTCGCCCACACCAGACGCAATTGAATTGTCACACAAGGACGCGTGGGTAGCAATTCATTGCATCCGCATGGGATGAATCAGGGGCGCAATCAAATTGCGCCCCAACAACTTTTTGAATTACACCGTTTCCAGATAGCGCTCGACTTCCCAATCGGAGACGTGCGTGCGGTACTCATCCCACTCGCTTTCCTTCGCCCGAGCAAATGCTTCATAAATCACCGGTCCGAGAGCGTCTTTGATGACTGGATCACCCTCCAGCTCGTGCAGCGCCTCACGCAGCGAACCCGGCAGCTCGACGATGTTATGTTCAGCCCTTTCTTCAGGCGACAGATGATAGACATTGACGTTATTGAAAGGCTTGGGGCAGGGGATACGCCGATCGATCCCGTCCAAAGCCGCCGCCAGCATCGCCGTAAAAGCCAGGTAGGGGTTTGCCGATGGATCCGGGAAGCGCAGCTCGGTGCGGGTGGCTTTTTCCTGGCCTGGGGTATAGCGCGGGATGCGGATCAGCGCCGAGCGGTTGATTTGTGCCCATCCGATATAGACCGGGGCTTCGTAACCCGGAACCAGGCGCTTGTAAGAATTGACCGACGGCGCCACGATTGCAGAAAGGGCCCGGGCGTGGGCTAACTGCCCGGAGATAAATCCTTTGGCCACATCCGAGAGGCGGTACTCGCCTTCAGGGTCGTAGAAGATATTGTTCCCCTCCTCATCGAAAACGGATTGGTGGCAGTGCATCCCTGAACCGTTGATCCCAAAAAGCGGCTTGGGCATAAAGGAAGCGATGAGGCCGTGCTGGGCAGCAATGGCTTTCACCGTGTACTTCAAGGTTAAGACGTTATCCGCCGTTTGCAGCGCATCGGCAAAACGGAAGTCGATCTCGTGCTGACCCAATGCAACCTCGTGATGCCCAACCTCGACCTTGAGTCCCATGCTTTCGAGAGCCGCGATCAGCTCGGTGCGTACGCGTACGGCTTCGTCATTTGAGGAGAAATCAAAATACCCGCCCACGTCATGCGGCACTGGATGGATGGTTTCGGATCCGTTTTGTTTGAACAGGAAGAATTCGGGTTCCGGGCCAACGTTGAACGTCCAGCCGCGCTCCTGCTTGAGGCGGAGCAGGGTTTTCTTGAGCAGCCCGCGCGGGTCTCCCGGAAAAGGCTCTCCGTCAGGCTGGAAGATATCGCAAAATACCCGCGCCCGGCGCATCTCGACCGGGGTCCAAGGCAGCACCGCGTAGGTTTCGGGATTGATGCGCAGGTGCATATCGCTCTCCTGGATGCGAGCAAACCCCTCCACGGAAGAGCCGTCGAACCAGATACCGTTATCCAGAGTCTCGCCCAGCCGCTCAATGGGGGCATCGACGCTTTTCACGGTGCCGGTCACATCCGTAAATTGGTAAGAGATGAATTTGACCTGATCTTCCTTGACTTTCTCTAGCAGGGTTTGTTTATCCATGATCATTCTCCTTAGCAAGGGCTTATAAAATCAAAGAGAGGCATGCAAAGCGCACTGGGTGGTAGGTTTAAATAAAATCAGGCATACCTGGGCATGCCTGTAAGCTCTAGATTGATATCAGCAGCCCTTCCTCAACTTGCCAGAATACGCACGGCAAGCTTTAACAACCTGCCGGATCACTGCGCCTGCTTGTCACATCCGTCGCCGGATGCTTTTCGATGGGCGCTTTATCGGAAGGGAGAACTGAGCCTGTGATCGGGCTCAAGAGGCATCCGCTGATCGATCGATTTTCCCCCGCAAAGCAGGGTTAACACTCTCTTCCCAGAGAGGAACCTCTTCCTCGTTATCTCAGTCGCCTGAGACTCAGCCGCTGGATCTCCATCTATGCAGTTGTAATGTACAGAAATACCGTTCGACTCGCGTGACACACATTCGATTAAAAAGTACCCCGCCATGCCGTGTGCCGCTTAGTTTTGAACCTGCTTTCGCAGGTTGGGACTCGACCCGAAAGCTCCGCCTTGGCCGAAGCCTATCGCGTTACTCTCGTGAGATAGAGACCCTTCTGGTGGGTGTTGGCTCAAAACCTTTATGCCGCATCACGAACACAGCAGGGCGATTCTTTTATACCACAAATATGCTGAGATGTGTAGATAAGTTTCCGAAAAATCTCGATTCAACCCTTAAATCGCTTGCTATTTCACAAATCTTATGCTATTTTCATTTTAACCGTAAATTTCATTCAACTTGATACAGGAAAGTGAAGGGTCTATGGCTGTGATCCGATCATTTATTGCCATTGATATCCCTAGCGATATCCAACGCAAGCTGGATGAAATCTCAACAGAATTGCGTAGCAAAAGGCCTGACTCGGCAGTTCGTTGGGTCCCGTCCGAAAACATCCACCTCACATTGAAATTCTTGGGCGAGGTCTCAACGAACAATCTGGAGATTCTGACCAAGATTCTCCAATCGGCGGTCTCGCGCCATCACTGTTTCCAGATTAAGATCGGTACCTTAGGGGCATTCCCCAGCGTTCGCCGTCCGCGGGTGATCTGGATCGGCATCCAGGCCCCACCGGATCTATCTTCGCTGCAACATAGCATCGAAGCCGAAACGATCCGGTTGGGATACGCAGCCGAGGAGCGGCCGTTCTCAGCTCACCTGACTCTCGGGCGCGTCTCACACAACGCCTCCCCACTGGAGGTTCGCCAGATCGGCGACATCCTCAGCGGGTACACTGTGGGAGAGTTAGGCATAGCCCTCATCGATCGGGTGCATCTGTTCCGCAGCGACCTGGAGCCGGGCGGCGCAGTGTACACCTCTCTGCTCTCCCTGCCGTTAAGTAAATAGAGTCGGTGTTTCTAGCGGTCAAAAATCTACGAATTTGGAACGCACAATTCTCATACCACAGGTTGATTTCGCACCCATCTTTGTGCTAGAATGATCCCACACACCAACAAAAACGGGAGAGATTCATTCTGAGCACTGTAAATTCGGCCGAAATTGCCCGCACGATCGTCAACACCCTGGAAGATAAGAAGGGGGAAAACATCCTGCTCCTGGATATTCAAGGGGTCGCTTATTTCACTGACTACTTCGTCATCGGTACGGGAACCAGCGATAGGATGCTGGACAGCCTGGCAGATGCCTGTCTCGAACAGGTGAAGCAAACCTACCATATTAGCGGCAAAGTGGAAGGGCAGGCGCGCAACGGTTGGCTGGTCGTCGATTTCGGCGATACCGTCCTGCACTTATTCTCCCCTGACCAGAGAAAGTATTACAACCTCGAAGAGCTGTGGGAGAAGGGGAAAGTGCTGCTGCGCTTGCAGTAACTTTACATAAACACGTCCAATACCAGCGCCGTGAACAGTAGCGCCAGGTACATGCTGGAATACCGGTACATCATCCAGGCATTCTGATTGCCACCCATGCGCAGCACGCGCCACGCCGCATAGATCAATGCCCCGCCCAGCACCAGCGCCGAGACCAGGTAAAGGCTGCCGGCAAGTTGGAGGATGGGCATCAGGAGTGTCATCCCCACCAGTTCCAGGGTGTAGATGAAAATCTGCCCGCGGGTAGCCAGTTCGCCTTTTACCACCGGCAGCATCGGCACCCCGGCGCGCGCGTAATCTTTCCTCTGCACCAGCGCCAGCGCCCAAAAGTGAGGCGGCGTCCACAAGAATACAATCCCGAATAAGAATAAGGCCGGCATGGATAGGCTGCCCGTTGCCGCTGCCCACCCGACCAAAGGAGGAATTGCCCCAGCGCCGCCACCGATGACAATATTCTGGACAGTGGCTTTCTTCAAGAAAATACTGTACAGCAAGACGTAATAAATCATCCCACCCAGCGATAGAAGCGCCGCCAGCAGGTTCACGAACCAGGCGAGGACGAAAAAAGCAAACAGGCACATGGCCAGGCCGGCCGCCAACCCCTCGGCGGGAGTCAGCCTCCCTGAAGCCAGGGGCCGGCGGGCTGTGCGTTGCATGTTGCGGTCAAGATCGCGGTCGATGTACTGGTTGAGCGCCCCCGAACCCCCCGCTGCCAGCGCGCCTCCTACCAACGTCCAGAAGGTCAGCGTGAGTGAGGGCAGTTGCCTGCCGCCTACCACCATGCCGGCAACCGTGGTGACGAGCAGGAGGGCAACGATCACCGGCTTGGTCAGAGCCACCAGGTCGCGCAGGTGAAGCTTCCAATCCAGCCTCTCCCCGGTCTCGGCCAGCTCTTCGACCTCGGTTCGTCCGCTCAGCCCGGTGGCCACCACCAGCAACACCAAAGCGCCCCACAGAGCTGCGCTGGTGATGGCATGCAAACCGGCCAGATCCAGTGAATATCCCGGCGAAGGATTTAACGCGCCGACCAGAATCTCAGCTAAAAACAGCGCTGCGGTAGCCGTTGCCGCAGGGAGGATCGTGCGCTGCGAGCGTTGGGTTTTCCACGCCAAGATCAGCAGTCCGATGACCACCAGGCTGGCAAACCCGGTCAGGATGCGGTGCCCCATGGCGATCCACGCCAATGGACTCTGCGGAAGGAGAGAGCCACCGCAGAGCGGCCATCCGGTACAGACCGGGCCAGCCGCGTTGGAGGCCAGAAACATCCCGCTAAGCATGACAGTAAATATGGAAGCCAGCCCCACCAGAGTCCATTTCCCAAAGGCTGTCTTAAAAGTCAGGCGGTCGGGACGCAACGGGTCGGCGGCCGTTATAAAAGCGGAAACGGTGGCTGTGGCAACCAGCGCCAGACTCGCCAGGGCTAACCCCAGATGGACAGGATTGGCGTAGGAAGGGTCTTTGTGAAAGATGGCGCTCGCTCCTAACAAGATCTCGATGGAAAATAATGCCACCATTCCAGCCAGGGGCAGGCGCACCCAAAGAGGCGATTTCTGGGTGAATGCCAGTATTGAGGCCACGCCAACCAATAAGACGGCGACGAGCGTTAACCCCCGGTGCGCGAACTGGATCTGCGCTGCCATACCCGCTGGAGCGATCCACTGCCCGTAGCAGGTGGGCCAATCGGGGCAGCCCAACCCCGCGCCGCTCAACCTGACCAGGTTCCCGACCACGATCAGCATAAAAGTGGCAATCAAAGCTGCCAGCAGCCAGTAACGCAGACCCGTTTTCACACCTTAGTCCTCAGCCACAAACACCGGTCTCTTCTTCTCTTGCATGCGTTTCCACAGCACGTAGGGGTAACCGGCGATGAACAAAATGGCGAAAACAAACCATTGGATGGCATAACCCAGGTGGGGACCTTCGGATAAATCCGGCTGGGCCAGGCTGCGGTACGGCAGCGCAGTCGATCCTGCATCCGGCGCCTGGACGATATACACCGGCAGCAGCGATAAGGTGGTCTGTTGGGCGATCTGGCCGATATTCACCCGCGTCCACCCAATCCGGCGAGGCGCGCCTGGCGCCAGCGGCTGGTCCGCGCCCAACCCAAAGATCGCCGCTTCATCCTGAGATTGCCGAATTTGCCCCGTGAGCGTGACGGTGCCCTGGATATTGTATTTTTCCCACTTCCCGGGAGTCGCATCCGCCTCAGGGATCCAACCCCGATCGACCAACACGGCCTGTTGAGACCCCTGCAGAATCAGGGGGATCAGCAGGTGGTTACCGACCTCGCCTTTCCAATCCTGATTGAGAATGGTCATCTGCTGCGAGTAGTCGAACACGCCCGTGATGACAACCTGCCGGTACTGCTGTCCGGACAAATCGTCCGGTACAGGCAGAGCATTCAGGTTCAAGGGCTGAGCCGAAAGATTAGCCCGCAAATGGGCATTTAATGCCCTGCGCTGACCTAAACGATCCAGCTGCCAGATTCCCAATCGCACGCAGACCCCTGCAGCAATCAGAACGAGCACCGCGCCGATAATCCGTGGAAATGTGATGAGTTTATTATCCATAGAGAATGTGTTCGATGTCAGAAACTAAATCGGAGGGGCTTACCCCAAAGTCATAGATCACGAGCAGCCGGCCCTGGGGATCGATCAGGAAGATCTGGTCGCTGTGCGTGACCGCGGTAGGCTGGAGAGTTTGGGGTTCGCTCTGAATGTAGATGCCATAGGCTTTCCACACCGGCGCCAGCTGTGCGGCGCTCCCCGTCAGGCCGATGATCCGGGAATCGTATTTCGCCAGGAAGGTCTTGAGCTGGCTGGGAGAATCCTGTTGGGGATCGACGGTGATAAAGACCATCTGGACCCTGGATGCCAGGCTGCCCAGGGCACTACGTGCTTCTTTAAACACCCCCATCGTAGCGGGGCATTCGTCCGGGCAGTGGGTATATCCGAAATATAGCAGCACCACATTGCCCTGCTGTGCGCTCAAACGGAAAGGCTCTCCATTCTGGTCGGTCAGCGCGAAGTCTGCGGCTGCTGAGGCCGGATTATATAGCGTACCATGATAGGAATATGGGCGGACAAAAAACAGGGTAACCCCAAGAATCAAGAACAGCCCCAACGAAATCCCCGCGCCCAGCCACATGATAGAGCGATGAACCATGTTCTGATGCGTTTCCTCCCTGTCGAAGCCAAGTAAAGGTTTAACCTGCGGGGGCGGTAGAGCTGCAAGCACCCCTCACTTCATCGTTTACCCCACTTCTGTTTGTTAATCTCAATCCCCGCAATCATTATAGCGTATATTTAATCGACCGGGATCGATATAGTCACCTGCTCGAGAATTTCAATCCACGCGCTGAATTAAACCCATCTGGATGGCTTTGCTCACTGCCTCGGTACGATTGGAGGCATTCAGTTTGTCAAGAATGTGCCGGATGTGGGTTTTCACCGTGTTCTCCGAAATAAAAAGGTGAGATCCGATCTGGATTGTGGTTAATCCTCCTGCCATGCAGCCCAATACTTCGAGCTCGCGGTCGCTCAGGGGGTTGTTCCCTGGGCGAGGCTGGCTGTCGGATAAAGCATGCACTCCGCCTCCATCTACATCGGGTGAATGCCCGAGCTTCCCTTCCATCCCTAACAGGATCGCCCTGCGCAGTTCACCTGGTTCAGAATCTTTAAGCAGGTAACCGTTTGCGCCCGCCTCTAATGCTCGGTGCAAGTCGTTCTCATGATCTGAGCTGGTCAGCATGAGGATGGGGGTTTGATCCTTGCGGTTCCGCAAAGCCTGTACCATCTGGAGGCTTCCCAACCCCGGCATATCTACGGCTAATAGGATGACATCCGGGCTGGTGTTTTCGATCACAGCCAGAGCTTCTCGATCTTCGCCGGCCTCGCCGACCACCTCAAAATCAGGTACTTCCAGCAACAAGTGGATTAACCCCCTCCGGAAAAAAACGTGATCGTCAACGACCACCATCCGCACCTTTTTATTCATACACGGTCTCCTCGAGTGGAAATACTAGGCGCAACCAGGTAGTAAAGTCCCGGTTGGGATGGCTGATAATATTTTACCCCAATTCGATTTTATGTATTCTGACCTCCCCCTCACCACCTGAGACGCGCCCGAGGAGAGGTACTAAACCATTATAACCAGTTTGAAATCGGGAGCAAAGGGTATTGTCCTTAATGGATATACTTTATCAATAAATTAATTAACTCACCTTTTTTCAGGATGTTTGTCACTTCAAATCTGGGGTATACTCGGGTAAGCTTAATTCGATCTACTATATCCACATTGTTCGATAGCCTAACGTTCAATTAGAGGTGCTGTATGTTCCGAGTGAGTCGTCGTGTAGATTATGGACTGAAACTGTTGATTGCCCTGGCTGCAGATCAAGGCTCTGGGTCACAAGCCACGTCCCGGCTTGCCGAGAGGTTAGACATCCCCCTGGCGTTTCTGCACCAGATCGGGCGAAGCCTGATCCAGGCAGGGATGGTGCGGTCTTCGCCCGGTCCGGGCGGTGGTCTGAAGTTAAATCAATCCCCCGAGAAAATCTCCCTGCTCCAGGTGCTGGAAGCGCTGGATGGTCCCGTGCGCTTGAGCACATACCTCGAACAGCCCGAAGCAAGCAAAGATGAAAGCTCGCGCACATCATACGAGATCTGGGAGAGCATCCAATCGAAATTGGTGGCTTATTTGAGCGGGATTCGCCTCTCAACTCTGGCGGAGCAAGCCGCTGCCGAGGGAGTCAAGTTCCCATCGTTGAGCGAACTAGACCCCCAGAAAAATCCAATGGCCGCTTGAAAGACCTTCGTACGACACGCAGTCTGAACCACCATCCCCGCTTCGGGGAACAAATCGATACTTAGCCCACCGCGCCGTCCCCCCAACCCTGCGCGGCAGTTATGAACCTCTCGCCTCCACGCCTGATCCATCAGCAGCTAAGGAGAACGAGCGAAGCATCCGCTGCCTCTCTTGCAGCGGATGCTTCGTAGATCGGAAAGGCTTACCGGGACAGGTGGAAAGGTACGTCGATGATCACGCGCTCATGTCCAAAGCGGCGACGCCGGTAGAGCAGCGCGGTGCGGATCAGGAACGCCGTCTGGTTGTGGAGCAGGCTTTGCCACCAGCGAGCCGGCACGAACTCAGGCAGCACCACGGCTGCAGATTGGCCATCGTTGATTTCTTCGTCGATCTTATCCAGGTAATCCATCAGAGGCCGCACGATCGAGCGGTAAGGTGAATCGAGAATCACCAGGGGGACGTCTGGAAGCCAGCATTCCCAATCTTTTTTCACCTCCACACTTTTACCGGGTTCCAGCTCAATATAGACTGCAGTCACATCATGGGAGAAAGATAAGGCATACATCACAGCCTCAATCACCGCCCGACTGACCCCAGATATCGGGACCACAATGCGTGGAGGCGGTTTTGGGCGCAGGGAGGGAGGTAAACCGTGCAGGGTAAGCTCGCGGGTTACTTCACGGTAATGGGAGTGGATGCTGTAAAAAAACATAACAATTATGGGGATTAAGAAAATACTGATCCATGCGCCGTTGACAAATTTGCTAATGGCAATGATGATGACCGCGGTTCCAGTGGTTACTGCCCCCACTCCGTTAATCAAGGCTTTCAAATGCCAACCTGCACTCCGCAACCGCAGCCAATGCACCACCATCCCTGTCTGCGAAAAGGTAAACGCCAGGAATGCGCCGATGGCAAAGAGAGGGATCAACGCATGCGTATCCCCATTGAATACGACGATCAAGAGAGCCGTCCCCAGGGCCAGCAGGCTGATGCCGTTGGCAAAAACCAGGCGATCGCCCAGGCCGGTGAGCTGGCGGGGCATAAAGCCGTCTTTCGCCAGGATAGCTGCCACGCGAGGGAAATCGGCGAAACTGGTATTCGCCGCCACCGCCAGGATCAAGAGGGTAGCGATCTGAACGATATAAAACGCCGGTCCGGTTCCCAGCAACGTGCGGGCTAACGCCGCTAAGATTGTTTCTTGGGGGTTGCTCACCACTCCGAAGTACTGGGTTAACCCGATGCTTCCGGCCAAAAGCGCTCCCATGAGGAAAGCCATCACGATCAAGGTTTTCCCGGCATTGCGTGATTCGGGTGGCCGGAAAGCAGGGACTCCATTGCTGATTGCCTCGATGCCTGTTAAGGCAGTGCAGCCTGCCGCGAAGGTGCGCAGCACCAGAAGGGTTGAGAGGGGTTGGATGGCTGCAGGGGGAGCAAAGGGCGGAATGCCGGGCCCTTGCAGCACCGCTTTCACTGCCCCATACAGCAACATTGCCAAAAATGAGATCAGGAAGAAATAGACTGGGATCGAGAGGGCTGTTCCCGTCTCCTGCATCCCGCGCAGGTTGATCAACGTAATTACCACAAGTAAAGCCAGGGAGGCCGCTACACGGTATGACCACAGAACGGGGAAAGCCGAGGCGATGGCCTCAACCCCAGCCGTCAGGCTGACCGCCGCCGTCAGCAGGTAGTCGATCATCAATGCCCCCGCGGCCATCAATCCCGGCAGGGTCCCCAAATTTGCACGGGCGACGATGTAAGAGCCGCCGCCCGAAGGATAGGCCTGGATGGTCTGGTAGTAAGAGACCGCTACAATGATCAGGAGACCGGTGATCGCCAAGCCAATCGGCAGCGCCATGGCCAGGCCCACGCTGCCAGCCACGACCAACCCCAGGTAGATCTCCTGGTTGGCATAGGCAATAGACGAGAGCGCATCCGGCGAGAAGGCAGCCAGTGCCCGGATATTATTCAACCGCGTACCGGCCATCTCCTGGGTTCGTAGAGGAGGGCCGATGAGAAGTTCTTTTATTTTGCCGATCATGCGTTGAGTTTCAAGTTGCGATTCGCTTTATGATGCATCCGATTATGCCGGTAGTGCAGCGATAACCTCTGCACTGTGCTCGGCGGGTTTAACGTTGGCGAATACTTTGGCTATCTTTCCATCTGCATCGATCAGGTAGGTCGTACGCAAGACTCCATAATACTCCCGGCCCATATTTTTCTTCAAAGCCCACACTCCATACAGATCGCACACTTTGTGGCCCTCATCTGCCAGCAGGGTGAAGGGCAGGCTGTATTGCTGCGAAAATTTGGCATGCGAGACCACTGAATCGGGGCTCACACCCAGGATCGTCACGCCAGCCTTTTGATAGGCAGCATAATCATCCCGGAAGTTGCAGGCTTCGGTGGTGCATCCAGAGGTATTATCTTTGGGATAAAAATAGAGAACCACCGGCTTGCCCCGGTAGTCTTTGAGTTCGTGTTCAACTCCCTTCTCATCGGGGAGCTTAAAATCTGGAGCGGGTATTCCTGCTGTCAAAAGCATAATTTCCTCCATTATACATAATTTCTTAATAAGCACCAACCGTGCGTATCGTGATCAGGTTCGAGATGTATTATGGCTCATTACAGCGCAACCTCTAAACAAGCCCAGTCTCACTTAATACAATTTCGATATCTTCCAGGCTGGGCGGTCTGGGTAGGATGTGGCGGATACCCTCCTCCCTGGCTCTTTGCGAGAGGGAAGGTTGGTCTGCGCCGGCCACGGCGATGACCTGGATCGGCTCGCGATGTTTCCCACGCCTCAGAGCCGCCAGGGTTTGGAAGGCGTCTCCGCTAAGTTGGTGGAGATCGAGGATGATCAAGTCGGGGATGCGGTCGCTGAGAAAAAGCAGCGCGCCGCGAGCAGTGTACACCGGTTTTGATTCGACATCTAACAGCCTCAACAGCTGGCAGATTTTTTCCGAGAGAGACCGGTCTTCTTCGATTACCAACACTGAAGGCACAGCTTACCCCAGTTCGGCGATAATATTCCCTATCTGGTCTATCCCATATCCCGGCAGCGCCGCGATGGCCTCACGCAATTCCTTACTGCGCGCCAGTTCACGCAGAGGCGCCAAGAGTGGAGAAACTAAATACTGGGTAGGAATGATCAAATCGTAACGTTCGTCGTAAAGAGGCACAAAATCCAGACCCAAAGCCTGCGCCGCAGCAGCCACACCCAACCCACAGTCCGCTCGCCCAGAGCTGACCGCCGCCGCAATGGCGAGATGTGTATATTCCTCTTGATTGTAGCCCCGAATTGCATCTGGCGCTATGCCTAACTGTCCCAGATGGTAATCTAACAGGACGCGCGTTCCGGCTCCTCGCTGGCGGTTTACGAAAACAACTTCGGAGCGGACCAGGTCTTCCAGCGAGCGGATCTGCTTCGGGTTCCCTTTGGGGACAATCAAACCCTGCTGGCGCTCAACCCAGGCCATCACCGTCACCGCCACACCCGGCAGGTAATGCCGGATCGCCGGGAGGTTGTATTCTCCCGTCTCTGGGTCGAGCAGGTGCGACCCGGCCAGGTGCGCTTCGCTGCGACGGAGAGCCACCAGGCCTCCCTGGCTGCCCACATTCGCCGAAACTAACCGCCGCCCTTTTTCAGCCAGGAACTGCGCTACCAGGTCGAGTGTCAGGTCGTGAGAGCCGATGGCGAAGATGGTCTGCTCCAGGGAGGATGGAGATCGGTACAGCCTCACCGTGACGGGAGACCCGGCTTCTACCCCCTGCGAGCCGTGCGGGATGACGGCAATGCCGTCGGCGCGCACCAGGGAGGTGATCACGCCCGCGCCGCGCGCCAGAGGAGCCGCCAGCAGCCGCTCGCCCACCCGGCCTACTGCTACCCGCAGATAATCGTCATCTCCGGGTGGTGAGGTGACTTTGCGCGTCAGAAAAGCCGTTACCTTCTCGGGCTGGCGCGGCTCGCGGCCCAACCAGCGCGCCAGCAGCGGTTCGACGAAGATCTCACCGGTCATCGCCGCCGATACCGGAAACCCCGGAACCCCAATCACCGGGGTGAGCTTTTCCTTACCAGGCTGCTCGCCGGCATTCACGTGCAGCATGCCCAGGATCACCGGATGCCCCGGGCGGACGGCCACCCCATGGACGAGCAAATCCCCCAGGCCGGCAACCACGCGCGCCGAAAAATCCTCCGAACCAGCGGATGAGCCCGCATTGAGCAGGATCAGGTCATACTGAAGCGCAGCCTTCCGCACCTGTCCGGTGATCCGGTCCAGATCATCCGGTGTAATCGGAAAACGCACAGCTTCCCCACCCCACCCGTCTACCTGGGCGGCCAACACGATCGAGTTGTACTCGATAATATCTCCGGGCTTCAGATCGCGACCCATCTCCACCAGCTCGCTGCCGGTCGGAAGAATGGCGACGCGCGGGCGCCGCGCCACCTTCACAGTGGTATGCCCACTGGCTGCCAGAGCGCCCAGGTCTACCGGGCGCAGCTCCTGGCCTGCCGGGAGCACCAGCTGAGTGGCAACGATATCCTCCCCCATCGGGCGCACGTGGCTCCAGGGAGTCACGGCGGCGCGGATGCGGATGGCATGAGGCCGCCGCAATTCGACGGCGATCTCGCCCTTCTCGTCCAGCGGCTCCACGTTCTCGATCGGGATGACCCCATCCGCCCATTCCGGGAGAGCATCCCCTGTATCCACGTAAGCGGCTTGAGGCCCGCATGCCAGGATCATTGGCGCGGTGGGCATCGCCCCGGCAGTCTCACGCGAGCGCACGGCAAAGCCATCCATCGCGGAGGCATGGTAATGCGGGCTAGAAATGCTCGCCCAGGCGGCTTCGGCCAGCACCCGGCCCAGGGCATGCTGGTCCAGGGGGATTTCTTCAACCCCCAACACGCCCCACAACCCGGCAGCCTGCAGGGCAGAGCGCAGCCGTTCTTGGGCTTCATCGAGGGGAATATCGTGAAGATAGACAGACATCATAACGCCCTATATCAGCTCCACAATCACCTGTTCCCCGGTGCTCAAGCCTGTTGCCTCGGCAGGGATGTGCGCCAGTCCATCGGCTTTCACCAGACTGAAGATCAGGTTGCTTTTATAAAAAATTGGATCTGCCAGATACCCCTGCGAGGCGGGTCTCAAGACAACCGGCACCCAATCTTCCCGACCGGCCTGAGAGGCTATATTTACCGTCAGGCTCGCCGAGATCTGCCCGGAGGGGCTCTCATCAGGCATGCCCAGCAGCCTCCTAAGCAATGGAACGACGAACAAACCGGCGATGACCAGCGCGCTGACAGGGTTCCCCGGCAGGCCCACGACTGCTTTCCCGTCGCAGACCGCCAGGATGGTGGGTTTTCCCGGCCGGACGTTGACCCCATGCACCAGAACCCCCGGCGAGCCAGATTCTTGAATAACACGCGCCGTCAGATCCCGGGCGCTGGCCGAAGATCCCGCCGTAATGACCACACAATCATTTTCATCCAGCGCCCGGCGCAACGCCAGCCTCAAGGCTTCGGCGTCGTCGGGCACAATCCCGTAGCGAGAGGCAGTCCCTCCCGTTTGCTGCACCAGCGCCGCGAGCGAATAGCTGTTCACGTCCCGCACCTGCCCGGGAGCCGGTTCGACCTGCGGGTCCACCAGCTCATCACCGCTGGAGAGGATCCCCACCCGCGGTGGCTGCGATACCCACACCTGCCGGATACCCAGCGCCATCAACCCCCCGATCTCCGCCGGGCGCAGCCGCCTGCCCGTTGGAATGACCAATTCGCCCTGTGCCACGTCCTCACCCGGGCGCAAGATATTTTCGCCTGGGGCAACCGATTTCAACACCTCTAGTTCATTGGGGCGGGCGATCTGGGTCTGTTCGAGCATGACCACCGCGTCAGAGCCCTCCGGCAGCATGCCGCCGGTGTGGATAAGCACTGCTTGAGCCGATTGGAGGTTGAAATTCACGGGCGCACCCATGCGAATCTCGCCCGCCAGGGTCAGGTAAGCCGGAAGGCTGTCGCTGGCGCCGAATGTATCTCTGGCACGCACCGCATATCCATCCACCGTGCTGCGGGGAAATGCAGGCAGAGGGGTGGCTGCCGCCACGGGCAGCGCCGTTACCCTGCCCAGCGCCTGGGTAGTTTCGATCTGGATCTTCTCAGGGACCAGCGGTGGGAGCCGGTCGAACCAGGTCCGGCGCGCCTGCCCTGGAGGCATCAAGTTTAAGAATTCAGGCAAGGTTTACCCCGTCCAATAGGAGAAAGCGAGCAGATAAGCGGTCACGCCAAATAATGCCAGCGAAGTAAAGGTCAGAAGCTGCCAGCGCGTCGGCCCCCCCGAGGCGATACGCGTCATCTGCCAGATTTGGAAGATCCCTATCGGCATGGATAAGAAGCCCGGCCAGGCCAGCCGGAGAGGCAGTCCCTCGACGATCGCCAGCATAAGCAACAGGTATGCCAAACCGATCAGCAGGTTGTGGATGTTCATGGCGCGCTGCCACCCCAGCCGGATCAGCAGAGTGCGTTTGTTGTATTTGAGATCGTTCGAGTAATCGGGCAGCGAAAAAGCAATCAGCATGGCCAGGTGCAGCGAAGTGAGCGGGAAAGTGGTCATCGCCAGCAGGCGGTGAAAAGCACCGGTTTGCAGCAGGTAGGCAAAAGCCGGCACAAGGTTTGCCACCAGGATCGAGGCGGTCAGTTCGCCATAGCCCGTGCCGACCAGCCGCAAGGGCGGCACCGAGTAAAAAACGGATCCAAGGATTGCCAGAACGAAGACAACCCCCACGACCTGATTGACGTGGTGCAGCTGGAAGAGCGCATAAATCAGCACAGTCGCCACCGTCAAGGTGGCCAAAGCAGCTAACAGCGGGGTTGCCCGTCCCAGACCCTTCCCTTCGCCGAGCCCGCTGCCTCCGGTGAACAGGGTGCGGTTGGGGTTATTCGCATCTGCCGGGAGGTCGAAATATTCGTTGAGATACTGGGCGCTCATCTGGATCATGACCACGCAACCCAGCCCCAACCAAAAGGTGGTCCAGTCGATCGCCAGGCCCAGATAGTGGACCATCCCCACCCCGAGCATATACAACAATATCCCGCCCAGCAGGAAAATCGGGCGTGTCAGGCGGATGAAGAGAATAAATGGATGCACCGGCGCAGGTTGTTCGCCCATAATAACCGGATAGCCTCAGATGAATTGATACCCTCCGTCAACGACGGGGGTTTGACCGGAACTATACTCATTTTTCAGGAAAAATGCAACCTTTGCCCAATCTTTTTTGGGCGAAGCAGGCCGCTTCAAAGGGAAATTACCCACCAGGCGCTGCGCCGCTCAGGTATTCCCCCCAGGTATAGCCTGTCCTCGCCGGAAGAGGTCTCGTCTGTGGGGGCGATCACCAGGGTCCCCCCTTTTTATCTGCGGAAAAAGTTGGATAGGATAAACCAGACATTTGCCGGGCGCTCGCCCAGCCGGCGCATCAGGTAGGGATACCACTGTGTGCCGTAGGGAATATACACCCGCACCGGATATCCCTTGGCCACCAGATTCTCCTGCAAGTCGCGCCGGATGCCGTAGAGCATCTGGAACTCCACTTCCGACTTCGGCAAACCCAGCCTTTCGGCAACCTCGAGCGCGTGCTGCTGGCGCAGCGGGTCGTGAGTGGCAATTGCCGGCATGGGCGGGAATTTACCACCATCGATATCCCCGCGCTCGCCCTTTTCGCGAACCTCCTGGGCTACCCTTTCCAGCAGGATTTCGGTCAGATGATCGTAATTGGCATCCACATCCTGTTTCTTCGGAAAAGCGATTTGCGGGGGTTCCTTATACGCTCCTTTGCAAAGCCGCACACGCGCCTGATCTTCAACCAACTCGCACAAATCGGCCTCGCTACGGAAAAGATACGCCTGGATCACCACGCCGAGGTTATCGTACCCGTGTTTACGCATCTCCCAGTAAACATTCAGGGTCCGATCGGTCAGGGAGCTGTCTTCCATATCCAGACGGATGAAATTGTTGTAGAGGCGGGCTTTATCCAGGATGCGTTTTAGCTGGTCAATACAAAAAGCTTCGTCCTGGAGAAGACCGATCTGGCTTAATTTAATCGAGACGTTGGATTTGACCCCGGCCTTATCGATCAGGTCCAGGATGAGGAGGATATCGCCGGCAGCCTTTTCAGCATCCGCGCGAGTGGCAGTATCTTCACCCAGATGGTCGAGGGTCGCCAGGATGCCCTGACTGTTGAGCTCACCGATCACCCGGATCGCCGATTCGGGTGTTTCTCCGGCGACAAACCGGCTGGCAGTCCTCCTGCCCATTTTCGAACGCGTTAAGATGCGCTGTACCCAACCAACTTTGGATAGTCCCACAAAGAATGACCTCAACATGTTATTATGGATGAGCCCCCATTCCAATCAAAAATGTTGTTAATCGTGGGTGAGAGGTCGGAATACACCGCTCCCCCTAGATACATTAATTTTAACATAGAATGAGTAGTATTTTTATCGCATCTGGTACAATATTAGTAGTATAGACAGAATAGAATCAAGGTAAGTTCTCATTCTGCCAGCGATTTCAGCGCTTTTGTAACATTACAGTTTCTCGTCTTATCAAGCACCCATCGAGAAAATGATGAAGACCCGGCTTTACATCACAGCGATCCTTAGCGTTGCCCTCCTATCCCTGAGCAGTCTGGCCCAGGCTAATCCCCAGATTCCCTCCCCCGACACTCTGACACTGACCGGCCCGGCTGCCTGCCCTCCCGAAGGCTGCGCTGCAGGGCAGCGGCTCAACCTCAATTTTGACTTCGGTCTCGATCCGACGACAACCGGGGCGCGAGTTTGTATCTTCACCCCCACCGGCTGGAACGCTTCAGATTTCAGCATCGCCTCTCAGGGCATCATCACCGGAACCGACTACGCACTGATCACCGATCCTGCAGTGTGCACTCCGCCTGACTCTTTTGTGACCCTGGGAGGGGTTGTTACTCAGACCATTCCGGCAGGGTCGCACGGCGACGCCCTCGCCTTCGCTTTCCGCCTGGGCGCCAATGCCCCCGCCGATCCCTCCGGGCACATGCTGGTGCAGGTCTCCGAGTCATCCGATGATGGAGCCACCTGGACCGCTCCTGCAGAGAGCTTGAAATCCATCAAAGTGGCAGCCGCGGCTAACCCGGCCTATGTCGCCAACGACGCATCCGCCTGCGGCAGCTACACCCCCTGCTACGTGAACTCCGGCGACGACCTGGCGGGCGGGCTGGGCACCGGATTGAAAGACGCCATCGACGCCCTCGGCGCGCTCGACCCTCCCCCGTCCAACCCGACCATCAACATCCTCGGCGCCTATGCAATCAAAAACAACACGGTGGTCATCGACCAACCGGTGGGCGTTCAGGGACTGAACGGCGCTACCATCACCTACAACGGCTCCAGCTGCATCAACCCAATGCTCTCCCTGCAGTCTGGGGTGACCCTGAGCAACCTGGTGATCAATGACGGCGCCTGCCCCGCTCCGGGCCGCAATCTCGTCGCCATCAACTCGTCCGGTGACGTGACGATCCAATCCAGCGATCTGACCGGCGGTAATAACGCGGTCGACGTTGCCGATCAGAGCGGAAATGTGTTTCTCTACTTCAATAATATCGATCACAACGCCGGCTATGCAGTTTACCGGGCGGCAGGCGCCGCTTCTGGCAGCATTCAAGCAATTGCCAACAACCTGCGCACTAACCGGGCCGGCGCCCAGGTCGACTGCAACATGCACGGCCAGGTGGAGCATAATTTCTGGGGCGCCGGTATCAGCCCTTCGGCGGCTGCCGCACACTGCACATCCACCGATTCTAAACGGCTGGGCGCGCTAATTCAGCACAATCCGGGTCTCCCCGGCGCGGATGCTCACCGGGTAACGGTCACCGATGCCAAGGGATATGACTCTGAAAATCATCTCGGTTACCAGTTCAGTCTGGCAGGCAGCAACCTCAATCTTTATGTGGTCAATCACGGCTACAGCGGGGATGAAAGCGTTCCCTTCTCGAGTTCTGCCGGCAGAGCGCTCAGCCCCTGCAGCAGCTATTGGGATCTTTTCTTAGACCCCAACACGCCTATTCCGGATAACGCCAGTCTGGATTTATTCTTCAAATATGATTACGTCAACTCAGGCTGCATCGACACCGTAGAATCGACCAGCTTCTGTGCCCAAACTGATCCGGGGGCGAACCCGCCGCTGTGGTGGTACGACCCGGCCCAGGCCACAGGTTTATGGACGCTGACTTCCGCCGCTCCAACCGGGGTCACCACCACCTGCCGCCCTGAAAACAATGAGATTCAGCTTACACTGACCTCGGCCGCCAGCCCGGGCCTGCCGTTTACGCCCTTTGTGGTGGGTATTCCGCGTAGCGCAATGGTCGTGGCCTTATCGCGCCTCGCCGCCACGCCCGGCAACGGGGAAATCCTGATCACCTGGCAAACGACTTCCGAAGTCAACGTCGCCGGTTTCTACCTCTCTCGCAGCACCCAGGCGGCCGGGCCGTTTACCCGTATCTCCACCGAATTGACCCCCTCGAAAGGGACTGCTGATAGCGGCGCAGATTACAGCATTCTCGACAAAATTGGGCTGACCAAGGGCGCCACATATTACTACCATCTCGAAGCTGTCAGTCTGGATTCATCGACCGTCGTTTTTGGCTCAACCCAAACCGTACTTGCCCCTCCGAAGGTATACATCCCCATTCTTTGCAAGCAAAATTGCGCAGGAACTCTGATCACCCCCACACCCACAGCGACACGGACGCCCACGCGAACGCCAACTCGCACCCGCACCCCATATACGCCCTATTACGTCACCCCGTACTATCGCACGGCGACCCCGAACTACCGCTTAACCTATACTGCCCGGGCCAGGACTGCCACGGTTACCCGAACACCCTACGGGACGCTTACCCGGACACCTTACGGGACGCTTACCCCGGTGCTCACACGCACGCCCGGTTCCGGATATCCCGCGCCAGGAGAGACTTATACGCCGTCTCCGTCTGCGGTCACCCTTACCCGCACACCCACTCCCAAGCAGACGGCTCGAGCAACCAGTGCCTCAGGTTATCCCGCGCCGGGTGCGGAGGGCACTCCTTCGCTATCCGCAACACCCTCCCCGACAATAAACCGCACAACCACCGTTCTCCCCACCGGGCAAAACAGCGCCGCCCAGGCCACTCAAACCAGGCCAGGCAGCACTACCCCCACGGCTGTTCCCAGCGCCCCGCTCTCAAAGACCGTCTTCTGGCTAAGCCTGGGCATTGGGGGTTTTCTGGGTCTGATCGCTATATTATTGGCCGGGTGGTTCCTGACTGTGCGGCGCGGTATTCGTTAGCTCAAGTTGGGCAAAGAACGAATTTTTTGACTTTTCCCCCTTTTTATGCTATTCTTTAGTCGTTGTCAGCAGGACAACCAACGAGGCGGAAGAGAGCTGTTGGATTCTGTCAGAAAACAGAGACGCTCTTAGCCTCAAGATTGGGTTATGGTTTCACAGATGTGGAAGGGTGTATGCAGCGCGAACGAGTCTCGGAAAATGTCTATTGGTTTCAAAGTGAAATTTATGCACAGGTAACAGCCGGCGTGGTGACCGGCCCTCAGTGGGCCGTGGTGATTGATACACTGGCGCTTCCGGAAGAGACCCTCGCAATGCGCGACTTCATCGAAGATGAGATTAACGTCCCGGTACGCTATATCATTAATACCCATCATCACGCCGATCATTCCTGGGGTAACTGTTTTTTCCCAGGGGCGACGATCATCGGGCACGCCCTCTGCCGCCAGGAGCTTATCGAACGCGGGCCGGCGGCATTAGAAGCCGCGCGTCGCTTGAACTCGACTTTCAAGCAAATCAAGATCGTTGCGCCCCAACTGACGTTTACTCAGGGAACTACCTCGCTGCGGGTAGGAAAAAAGACGCTCACCCTCATGCCGACCCCCGGCCACAGCCTGGACGGCATCTCGGTGCTCGTCGAGGAAGACCGCGTCTTGTTTGCTGGCGATGCCTTCCTGCCACTGCCCTACATGGTCGACGGCAACATCGATGATCTGGTCGGCTCCATCAAGAAAATCGGCAAAATGGGCCTGGAGAACATCGTCCAGGGGCATGGGGATATCATTCTGCGGGGTGAAATCGACGATGCGGTCAAGGAGAACCTGGCGTACCTGGCCTGTATCCGTAAATCGGTACGCCTGGCAGCACGCCGGCGCAACCCTACCGATGCACTGGCTGAGATCTCGGTTGATTCGTGCGGCAAGAGCCGGGTCGTCTTGGGCGGCTTGGCAGAAGAGCTGCACAGGCGGAATTTACGCGCTCTCTACCGCCAGATCCAGGAAGAAGAGCAGGGAGAAAACCACAAAATCTCTCTGGCGGCTAATGATCCGAAGGAGTGACCTTGCTCGCTGCTTTATGCAGACGGATGGCTCGCCAGCCGTGCAGGCGCTCGGTGCCTTTGAGCAAACGCTTGATATTGGGCCGCAGGGCCCAAATCAGAATGATTTCCGCGATCAAACCATATAAAACGTAAATCCATGGGTTCAAACCCAGCCACGCCCGGTAGGCAAAGATGAGAATGGTGAGCAAAGCCACGCTCAACGTGGTCACCGAGGCGTAGCCGATGCCGAACCAGACTAACGCGGCGATGGGCAGGATGATGAGCAGGCTTGGGGGCCACAAACCGAAAGAGCCTCCTACACAGGTAGCCCCACCGGCGCCGCCACGCAGCCGCAGGCCTCTCTTGCGGTCAAATTCAAGCAGATAAACGGAATAATTGTGACCCAGAATAGCCGCCAGGGAAGCTCCGATGAGGATCCAGGGATTGCCCGGGATCACCAAACGAGCTAACCATACCGCCAGCACACCTTTTGAGAAATCCAGGAGCACCGTCAGCAAGCCTGCCAGGATGCCGGCGGCGCGCATGGCATTCGTTCCCCCAATTCGCCCGCTTTCGACCTGGCGAATATCTTTACCGTTCGTAAATTTGACGATGAGATAACCAAACGGGATTGAACCGATCAAGTAAGCTGCAAAGAACACGCCGATGTAAGTCATTGTTTGCATAGGGATAGCCTCGCTGTGTTTATCATCAAATACAACCCATAAATACCCAATTCGTTACCCAGGCGGCATAATCTCCAGAGCGATTTCACTGGAGGTCCCACCCTCTATTCGGAAGCCCCGCGCCTGCCAACCATCTTGCACAGATATTCCCGGAGACCAGATAATCATCGCCACTCCTGGATAGGCGAACTCTTTCAGGTCGGTCTCTGAGGGATAGGCAGGTCCATCAGGGTGTGAATGGTAAATAGCCAACAATTCTTGTTTTTCGGTTTCCATCTGGTAGAACGCCCGGATCTGTTCCACGGGTTCCATGCGGAAGCGTACTGCGCTGTGCAAAACGTTCGTAATCGGATAAACCAGCATGCCCTGTAGGCCAACGCCCGCCAGGAGACCGCAAGCCTCTTCGGGCGTACGTGCGGCCACGTCTATCCGCATCTGCTGCATGCATTCCCAAGGGATTCTCAAGCCGGCAAATGACACTGACGATTATATCAGCAATCCGGCAATTCCCCAAATAATGATCAACATAATCGCAGGTTCGACCACCTTCGAGCGCTTCCAGCGACCGGCTTCGAATTCCCCCACCGCGCTGGTCAGTGCGTAGGCGGGGCCTAATAATATCAGACCAAAGGGAACCGGCGGTACCGGCCAGTAATGCAAGGCCGTGGCAATCTGGCCAATCACCAGAGCAATGCCAATTGCCCAGGCAAAAGACCACCTCCCACCCAACCGCAAGTAGAGCGTTCGCAGACTGACCAACCCGGCCGCGGGGACGAGCGCCGGGAGCAGTAAATACAGGCGCGATCCTGCGGCGCGCAGCGCAATCGCCAGGATCAAGAACAGCGCAAAAGAAAGCGCAGTCAACCCGGCTGCTGCCGGAGGCTGGCGAACATCCGCAACATCTACAACGATATATTCGGCGATAAAGACCAGCACGAGCAGCACCGCTCCCATGGCGAACACGATCCACCATTGCAGGCTCACGCCCAGGGTGTTCAAAGGGGCGCCAATCACCAGGGCGGTTAAGGACGGGAGAAGCAAATGCTGGTAAGTCGTTTGTTTACCCAAACCGGGGTGGTCGCGCAGAAGCCAATCCATTCCGGTCGCTGCCAGGCCAGCCGCAACCACAGAGATGATGGTCGGGAAGTTCAGTTTGAAAACCAGATAGATCCCCGGAAGCGAGATAGACAGCTCGCGCTCGGGGATATTCACGAAGCGAGTGAGCGCATAAGCCAGCAGGATGGTCGCCACCAAGACGCTCAGGTGGTTGGGGTCCGGCAAGTGCCGGTGCTCGTTCATATGGGCTTCTGACACGTAGGGCAAAAATGAGTGCCACGCTGCCCAACAACGATGCGGACGATGGGAGTCCCGCAATCGGGGCAGGGTTCGCCCGTGCGCTGGTACACCTTGAAGTGTTCCTGAAAATCCCCTCCACGGTAGACCCAATCAATGCTGGATCCCTGGCGGGCGATCGCCTCTTGCAAGACCTGCCGTATCGCAGACCAAAGCGCCTCGACTTCTTGGGGAGAGAGGCTGTGTGAGAGGCGCAGGGGGTGCAGCCGCGCCTGGTGCAGGGCTTCATCTGCGTAGATGTTGCCCATACCAGCCAGGAATGCCTGGTCTAGCAGCAGGGGTTTGAGCTGGCGGTGATGGGCTTTGAGCTGGTGCTGCAGTGTCTCAGGGGTAAAAGCCGGATCGAGCGGTTCGGGTCCCAGATGGACCAGGATTTCTTGAGGGTTTTCGGTCAACCAGACGCGGCCGAATTTTCGGGCATCGTCGAATACCAACCGATCTCCATCGGTGAAATTAATCAAGAAGCGGTCATGCGGGGCAGGCGGTGCGCTCGCCGGCTCGACGCGCAGGTCGCCACTCATGCGCAGATGAAATAGCAGGCTGCCCCGGTCAAGGGTGATGATCAAGAATTTTGCCCGCCGGCCAACATCGCGGATGATTAGCCCTGCAAGACGCTGCTGCAGCTCGCCGGGCGTCATGGGTGTAGCCAGCACCCCTTGCCACAGCACTACCGGTGATGTGATCGTCTTCCCCAGAAGGGAAGGACCCTCACGCCCGCCGTTGCGCAGGGCACGCGCGATGGTTTCGACCTCCGGAAGCTCGGGCATTATTCGTTGAACATCTCGCCCACGCTGCGGCCCTCGTTTGCCCGGCAGATAATCTCGCCCAGGAGGGGGGCCACCGAGAGGATTCTCAAGCGATCGCCAAATCGGGCTCGTTTCTCCGGCGGGATGGGGATCGTATCGGTGGTGATGAACTGCTTGACCGGTAGGGCAGTCAGGCGTTCCGTTGCCGCGCCGGAAAGCACCGGGTGCACGAAGATCATGTAGACGTCTCGCGCCCCGTTCTCTTTGACCAGGTTAACTGCGGTAACCATCGAGCTGCCCGAATCGACCTCGTCGTCGACGATGATGACGTCGCGATTATTTACATCGCCAATGATCGTCATGGCTTCGGTTTTGTTTTCATTTGAGATACGCCGCTTCTCGATAAAGGCCAGCGGCGTATCGATGCTGACGGCGAAATTGCGCGCTTTTTTGGCGAAACCCAGATCGGCGGTTACCACAACCGGGTGATAAAACTGGTCTCGCAGGGTTTTCAGATGTTCGATCAGAATATAAAAAGTGCTCACGACGTCACCCGGGATGGAGAAGAAACCCTGGATCTGCCCGGCGTGCAGGTCGAGCGTGATGTACCGGTCTGCTCCGGCCACCTCGATCATATCGGCGACCAGGCGGGCGGTAATGGGCACCCGCGGCTGGTCTTTCTTATCCGAGCGGGCATAGCACAGGTATGGGATGACGGCGGTGATGCGGGCGGCAGAATCCAACCGCAGGGTTTGCAGCAAGATCAGCATCTCCATCAAATTGCGGTGCACGGGAGCCGAGGTGGTCTGGATGACGTAGCAATCCTGGCCGCGTACGCTGGAGTGTAGTTTGACGAACAAGTTTTCATTTGGAAATTGGATGATATCCCGACCGCAGAGGCGCAGATCCAGATATTGGGCTATTTGACCGGCCAGTTCAGGGCTGGACGTACCCGCATATAGTTTAATATCACCGTACATGAGTTCATGACGCTGGTGGACAATCGGCATGTGACTCTCCTCATCCTTTTGCCCGAGCGCTTTCCCACTCGGATCGTAATATGCTCATTACCAATACATCGATATAGGCGCCGTTCTTATACATATCCTGGCGCAAGCGGCCTTCATGGACAAAACCAACTTTCTCGTAAGACTGGATCGCTCTCTGGTTCGTAGCGTAGACATGCAAGAAGACCCGGTTCAGATTCAGGGTCTCAAACCCGTGCCGCACCATAAGCCGCATGGCCTCTGTGCCGTATCCCTTATTCCAATAGGCTTTTTCGCCGATCACGATGCCGATCTCGCCTAAACGGCAGCGATAATCGATATTCTGATACCCGCAGTTGCCGATTAGCACCCACTTTTCGCCCTCAAGGACCTCAATCGAAAGGGGATGCTGGTCGGGAGGGGTCTTCAGCATCTCGTCGAACCAGCGCTCTTCATCACTGGTCGAAAGTGGCAGATACGTCAGCAATCCGTCAGTCACCTCCGGATCGTTGAACCACCTGACGAATAAGGGGATATCGCTCCGTTCAAGAGCACGCAAACGCAGGTGTTCCCCATTGATCATTTCGCCTCCAACAAGCGCTGGATCGCCTGGTAAGGTGAAATGCGCCGCTCGGTAAGATCGGTAAGAGCTTCTCCATACGCCTGGTCATCTACACGGCTGCGCCAGTGAGATACCAATGCTTTTTTCAGCCGTTCGAAGAGCTCCGTCTGGATCCGGTTTTGATCACGGGATTTCCATTCTCCAGTCCGCCGCAGGTACTCGGCATGGCGCTGGATGGCGTCAACCAGCTCCGGCGTCCCGGTTCCGCGCGTGGCGACGGTGCGGATGACCGGCGGGAGCCACACTTCTTGATCTGGGCGCCTTGTTTCTCCAGGTCCGGCATCCACTTCATTAAAAGGATTTTCGGGCTCCGGGCAGTGGGGGTGATGGTAGAGGGTGTCAGTAGGGTGACCCAGCTCGAGCATGTTGCGCAAAATCCGCTCGGCATTGTCTGCGCCGGGACGGTCGGCTTTGTTGACAACGAGAATATCGGCAATCTCCAGAATCCCGGCTTTGATCGCCTGGATGTCGTCCCCCATCCCGGGTGCTTCGACCACCAGCGTGGTATGCGCCAGCCTGGCGATATCCACCTCAGCCTGTCCGGCTCCGACGGTCTCCACAAGGATTACGCTGAATCCCGCCGCGTCGAATACCTGAACCACCG
This sequence comes from Chloroflexota bacterium, assembly GCA_023381565.1. Classification (GTDB taxonomy): domain Bacteria; phylum Chloroflexota; class Anaerolineae; order Anaerolineales; family Anaerolineaceae; genus JAMCRR01. Next base: position 45,918 of record JAMCRR010000018.1, on the reverse strand, counting down.
CGGCAGTCGTTTGGGCCAGGCCACCCAGGGCGCCGCGCGCCGCCATCGACCGGATAAAAATGCCCGGGTCGCCGACCAGATCGCGCATGCGCACCCGGTCGCCCAATACCGCCCCTCCGGTAAACGGGCTGGAAGGATCGACCCCGATGATCGCCACTCTCGGTTTGCCCGGCTCGGGTAAAGACCGGTAATGCCGGGCGATCTGGTTCACCAGAGAGGACTTACCTGCGCCTGGCGCCCCGGTAATACCAATGATGTGCGCCTGACCGGTGCGCGGGAAGAGCATATCCAGAGCCTCACGCCCGGCGGCGGTATCGTTCTCCACTTCGGTCAGCAGACGCGCGAGTGCCAGGCGGTCTCCCTCCAGAACCGCATCAGCCAGGCAATTCGTATCTACAGTCGTAATCTGCATAAAGGTATACTTCGCGTTTTCGCTCTACCCGGTCGATTACCACGATCAATTTTGGGCGATCGGTTTTTCTCCCAGTACATATTTGCGGATATCTTCTACAATCGAGGCTGTCGACGAGCCTGGACCGTATACTGCGGCCACGCCGATCTCAAGCAGGTGGCGCACGTCCGGCTCGGGGATAATGCCGCCCACAAAGACCAGCACATTCTCCTGGCCGTTCGCACGCATCAGGTTGATCACCCGCGGCACAAGCGCCATGTGGGCGCCGGATAAGATCGATAGCCCCACCGCATCGACGTCTTCTTGCAGCGCCGCTTCTGCGATCATCTCCGGCGTTTGCCGCAGGCCGGTATAGATCACTTCCATTCCCGCATCCCTCAGCGCACGGGCGACAACTTTGGCGCCTCGATCATGACCATCCAGACCCGGTTTGGTCACCAGCACGCGGATTTTTCTTTCAGCCATGCAACTCTCCCATTAGGACTTCTATGCGGATTATACCGCATTAGAAACCATTGAATAACCGGTTAGTGAAAATCCCCCCATATGAAATTCGCAGAATCATGTCGTTGCCCGGATGCCGTAAGGGTGCAATTTTGCCATAAGCGCTGAACACCTTTCGCTGAGGAATTGCGCCCCTACACTCATCCCCGGTGGACATGGAGAGAAAGAAAAATGGTTCCACGGGGAACGTGGAACCAGGAAATGTGACCTGAAGGGGCGCAATTTGTCCTTCAGACGATGGATACCCTGCACTTCGGCATTGCGCCCCTGCTGGATCTTTTTACTGTACCGTGAAATAGAAATTATCGAAGGCGGCTTGCATGGCACGACCTCCCACCACGAGCCCGACGCTTCCCTCCGGATATGGGATGCTCTGGATGCCATCCACCCACTCGTCGTTGATATAAATATCGACGTCGGTGCCGCCGTTGCTGGCGATGGCACGCAGGGTATTCACTTTCCGTCCTGCCTTGATCGCAGTGGCGTTCTTCTGGTCGATGACATACCACTTGCCATCCGTATTGTGCTCCCAAATAATGAAGTACTTGTCGTAGATGCTCAGCTCGAAGTCCAGATAATAGTCGTCGCTGTCGACCAGCCCGTTATCATTATTATCGATAAAGCGTAGAACCATGCCAAAGGTGCGGTCGGTGACCCCATCGACGTAGGCCGCATCCACCTGCATATCATACGTGCTGGTATAGCCGCAGGTGAGGCATTGGGTGAAGCAGCCAAAGGCATTATCTGATCCCACATCGGCGCAGTCGGTGAATTGGCCCAGGTAGAAAATCCCGCCGGTGATCTGCGCGCCGTCGAAGATCTCCCAGTTGCCAACATCCGAAGAGAAATCATCGCTGACGCTCTGCGCCGTTCCGCTGGTATTGCCGCTCGTGTCGCCCGTTGAACCTGTCGTGTCGAAGGTGCCTGTCACGCTCATCTCGCGCCCGTTAAGCTGGCCTTCGAGCAGCTCCCCCGCGCTAAAACGCAGCACCTTGACGCTCAGCGTATCGGTGGATTTGTGCGTGCGCAGGATGTCGCAGTAATCGGCCATCGTACCATCACGGCCCATCTGCACGCCTTCCATCTCGAGCACAATGTCTCCGCCTTTAATGCCAGCCCAATCGGCGGGCGAGCCTGAAGCGACATTCGAGATCCAGATGCCCGAGATGGTGCCATCATCAGAAACCACGGCGGTACCGTTAATGCCGATGGAGTTGACATTTGTACCGGTTTCGAGCTCCTTCAAAATGGGATCGGCTTCGGCCTGAGCGATGGCATAAAATTGATTGGTGGCTTGCACCGAGCTGGCATAGTTGATCCCCACAACCTGACCGTTATCGTCGACCAGCGGCCCGCCGGAGTTGCCCGGGTTGATGGTTGCATCGTGCTCGAGCACGCTATCAACGGAAGCCCAGCTCGTTTCACCGCTGGAATGCTCTTTTGAGACAACCCCGCGGTGAATGGAGAACTCAGGATCGCCCAACGGATATCCTGCGGACCAAACCTGCGTCCCGGCTTTCACATCTCCCCCGCGCCATTGAAGATAAGGGAATCCCTCCCCGTCGATATCAATCACCGCCAGGTCGGAACACTCAGACACGCCCAGGATCTTGGCGTTGTAGGCTTTATTGGGGTTATCGCTAAAATAAACTTTGATCAACGCGGCTCCGGTGACTACGTGGTTGTTGGTAACGGCAATCCCGGATGGATCGATAATGAACCCAGACCCGCTGCCAATGCCCTCATAGCTGCCGAATTCGGGGTCGACGAAAGAGCCTTGTGAAACAATCCGGATGACAGCTTTCTGTACGTCCTCGCGGCTGCTGATGGCCCCCGATGAAGCGGCTGGAGGGGCAGTGGGTTCGGCTGGCGTGGTGGGTTTGGCCGCTGGGGGCTGGGTTTCTGTAGTAGCGATCGGTGCTTGTGTAGGCGAGGCAGGGGCCTGGGTTGGCTGCGCGCCAAGCGTACAGGCCAGGCTCACAATTAATATAAATAAGCCAAGCCACACAAAAGGTCGTAGGGCACGGGTCTTCATTGATTTCCTCCTGGTTATTAATATTCAATTTCTAAATACTGTAAGGTACCTGTCTTGGGGCAATCCTAGTATATCAAAATCGATACCCGAATTCAATTGGTTATCAGATTCGATATGTCACCAATAAATGGCTGAAATACCGGCATTTCTGCTTTCCACCCGGATTTTGTAAATTTGCCTGGCAGGAATCGTGCAACATCTCCAACACACCCAATATATTGCAGGGGGGGGTCCCTGTGTCTGACGACGAAATCAGGTGAGATCCACTGCTTTTATTTAATTGACCGTCGCGTTACCAGGATATGCTTAATGGCGGAAAAACGGCTTAATAAAAACAAATTACCCCATGCGAAGATCTCCTGGTCCATGGCCTTAAGTTTCCTTTTACTTTTGGCTGCGGTTCTGTTTGCCAACTCAATTTCGAATAAATACGAAGAACAAAATTTGGTCCAGGCAACTCGCGAACGGCTAAACACCATCGCCGACCTTACTGCCCAGCAGATTTCAGCCTGGCTGGACGAGCGCAGCGGAGATGCTCGCCTGCTATTACAGAACCCCTTCCTTGCTGAAGAAGTTACGCATATCCTCCCTTTTAATTCCAGCGGGTATCAAAATTACCAGAACGTCCTCGCTTTTGTGCAGGCGGTTCAATCCGCCAGGCAATACAAACAGGTCGTACTTCTTGACAACCAGGGGGTTCCCTTACTCTCATCTCCTCTCAGCCCCGAAACCAGTTACCCTGACCTGGAGAGCTGGATCCAGCAGGCAGTACGCTCGCAGCAGATCGTCTTCTCCGATCTGTACCGGGAAGACCAAACCGGGGAGGTTCACCTGGATATATTGGTCCCTCTGATGGTGGCTTCCGGAAGCACATCAAGAGTCGCCGGGGTTATCTTGCTTCGGATCGACCCCAACCAGTTTCTTTACCCGCTGGTCCAATCATGGACCACTTCAGAAGGTTCGTACGAAACCTACCTTGCCCGGAAGCAAGCGGATATGGTGGTCTTCTTGAGCCAATTGCGAGGTAGTTCTGATGCGCCGTTCAGCCTGCAGGCTCCGATCAGCAAAGACAGCCTCAGCGCGCCCACGAGTGCCGGCGAATATGTGCAGGGTGTCGATTATCGAGGAGTGCAGGTTCTGGGCGCTGTGCGCCAGATCGCCAATACCGATTGGCTGCTGGTAACAAAGGTCGACCGCCAGCAGGTCTACGCGCCACTGGTTGAACGCCAGCGTAACAACTTCATCATCATCGGTTTATTGATTTTCGCTTGCAGTCTGGCGGTGGTTTTCATGTGGCGGCACCGGGAAGCCCTGTTTTACAAAGAGCAGTACCGGGCCGAAGCTGTGCGCCAGGTGCTCAACGAACAATTAACCTATCTGACCAAATACGCAAACGATATGATTTTGCTAATGGATGAAGATTGGCGAATCGTGGAGGCAAATGACCGGGCGCTTGCCAACTATGGGTATTCCGCGGAAGAAATCCGCAAACTGGGGATGAAAGATCTGCAGTTCGAGGCAACCCAGACTGAGCTTGACTGGCAGGCTGAAGAACTGCGCTCGGAAGACGGCGTCATCTTCGAAACCGTCCACCGGCGAAAAGACCTGACCACTTTCCCGGTGGAGTGCAGCTCGCGCATCATCCACGCCGGAGAGCAGGTCTTTTACCAATCGATCATTCGCGATATCACCGACCGGCGGAGCGCCGAACAAAGCCTGCGCGAGAGCGAGAGGCACTTCAGGCAGTTTTACGAACAAGCCCCCATCGGTTATCAATCCTTAGACGCCGAAGGCCGTTTCATCGATGTTAACCGTGCCTGGCTTAAGCTGCTCGGTTATACAAAGAGGGAAGTCCTGGGTCGTTACTTCGGGGAATTCCTTGCTAAAGGCGATCAAGAAAAATTCGAACCCTTGTTCGAGGAATTTAAAACCAATGGAGAAATGCTTGGCGAAGAATTCGAGCTAGAGACTCAAAGTGGCAACCGGGTTATTACCGCCCTTTATGGAAGGGCAAGCTATGATGAAACCGGTCAGGCCAAACAGATGCACTGTATCCTGCACGACGTGACCGATCAGCGCAAGGCGCAAGAAAAAATCCGCCTCATCAACGAAGAGCTCGAGCAGCGCGTGCTGGAGCGCACTGCCCAACTCGAAGCCGCTAACCGCGAGTTGGAAGCCTTCAGCTATTCGGTCTCTCATGACCTGCGAGCACCCCTGCGCGCCATCGACGGTTTCTCACGCATCCTCTCCGAGGATCACTCCGCGGTATTGAACGAGGATGGGCAGCACTGTCTCGAGCGCATTCAAGAAAATACCCACACCATGAGCAACCTGATCGACAGCCTGCTGGCGTTTTCGCGATTAAGCCGCCAGCCGCTCAAGAAGCAGGCTATTGATCCGAAACTATTAGTGCAGCAATCGCTCGAGCTGCTCAACAGCGATGGGCAAAAGCCCCCTGTCAGTATAAATATCCTGGATCTGCCGCCCTGCCAGGCAGACCCGGCGCTGCTCAAGCAAGTTTACGTGAATCTACTTTCCAATGCGATTAAGTTCACTACCAAGAGGGAGCAAGCCATCATCGAAGTCGGCTGCCTGCAAGATAACAACGAAAGAATCTATTACGTTAAGGATAATGGCGTGGGTTTCGACATGCAGTATGCCCACAAGTTGTTCGGCGTTTTCCAGCGGCTGCACCGGGTGGAAGATTTCGAAGGTACAGGCGTAGGGCTTGCCATCGTCCAGCGTATTATCCACCGCCATGGAGGGCGGATCTGGGCGTTGGGTGAAATCAACCAGGGGGCCACATTCTGCTTTACTCTGGAGGATTCTGCTACCCATGATTGAGGAACCGGTCGAAGTGTTATTGGTTGAAGATAACCCGAATGATGTCGAATTGACCATCCGCGCTCTCAAGCGCTGCAGTTTCATTCACCATATTCATGTCGCACGCGATGGCGTTGAAGCCCTCGATTTTGTCTTTTGTACAGGCATCCACGCACAACGCACACGCACCAACCAACCCCACGTGATCTTGCTCGATCTGAAGCTCCCTCGCATGGATGGTTGGACGGTACTGGAACGCCTGAAGGCAGACCCAAATACACAGGCAATCCCGGTAGTCATATTGACTTCCTCCAGCGATCCCAACGATGTCACCCGTTGCTACCAGTTAGGAGCGAATAGCTACATCGTGAAACCGGTGGATTTCGCCGAATTTACACGTGTTGCCCAGCTTCTGGGTACCTATTGGATGACATTGAACCACACACTCAACACCTGATTGCATCCCTGGAGAAAAAATGCCCGTTCCTCTCAGTATCCTTGTTTTGGAAGATCTTCCGGCTGATGCAGAGCTGATCATTCACGAGCTGCGCCGGTCCGGCTTTGAGGTTACCTGGAAGCGGGTCGAGACAGAAGGCGAGTTTGAGGCTGCCTTGAACAAGGAGATCGACCTCATCCTGGCCGATTATTCCCTGCCCCAATACAACGCTCTTCAAGCCCTACACCACCTGCAAGAGAGCGGACTGAATATCCCATTCATCGTTAACACGGGCACCAACAGCGAAGAGGTCGCCGTCGAATGCATGAAGCAAGGCGCTGCCGATTATCTGATTAAAGACCGCCTGGCGCGCCTCGGCCCCGCAGTAAGGAATGCCCTGCACGAGAATCAGCTCGCCCGCACCAAACACGAAGCCGAAGAGCGTCTCACCCTGCTGAGCACAGCCCTCGAGGCGGCTGCCAACACCGTCGTCATCACTGACCAAGCTGGGACGATCGTCTGGGTGAACGCGGCGTTTACGCACATGACCGGCTACACCTTCCAGCAGGCAGTCGGGCACCAATCTCACCTGGCTAACCCGCGCGCCCACGACTCATCATCCTATGCCGCCATGTGGGAGACGATCCGGTCCGGGTCGGTCTGGCATGGAGAGATCATGAACCGCCACCGCGATGGAAGCACCTATATGGCCGAGATGACCATTACTCCGGTGCGCAACGGTAACGGCGAGATCACCAACTATATCGATATCGAGCAGGATATCACCGAGCGCAAGGAACACCAGCGCGAGCTCGAGGGGATTGTCATGGTGGCGAATGCCTTGCGCACGGCCCAGACCCGTTCGGAGATGCTGCCCGTGATCCTCGACCAGGTAGTGGGATTGGTCAAAGCCCAGGGCGCCTCGATCTGTCTCTACGATCCGGCGAAAGATGAGATGGTGGTCACCCTGGCGCGCGGTCCATTCATTAATACCAGCGGTAAGCGCGTCCCTGCAGAAGAGGGGTTCGTCGGACGGATTGTATCTTCTCGCCAGATGGTAATGGAACATGCCTCCCCCGGAGATGACCTTTCGTGCCTGGGTCCATTGGACCAGCCGTACATGCTGGCCGGTATTCCTCTCCTGGCCCAGGGGCATGTCATCGGTATCCTGCTGGCAGGGCGCGAGATGGAGTTCAACTCCATTGAGGTCCGCCTGCTCACCGCCATCTCCGAGATCGCTGCCAGCGCCATCCACCGTTCGAGCCTGCATGAGGAGACCGAGCTTCGCCTACAGCACCTGAGCGCTCTGCGCGAGATCGATAAAGCCATCACGTCAAGCCTGGATATTCACCTGACACTCCGCGTGCTGGTCGACCAGGTCGTCACCCAGCTCTCCGTCCACGCAGCCGATGTGCTGCTGTTCAATTCTGAGTCGCAGTCTTTAGAGCACGTGGCCAGCCACGGGTTTCGCTACAACCTGCCGCCGGCCTCACGGTCGTTCACCGCCGGGTATGCCCACCGATCGGTGATCGAGCGCCGCGTGATCAGCATTTCGGACATCCATCAGGAAAAAGAGGCACCCGATATCCACCTGCGCGTGCATGGAGAAGATTTTGCCGCATACTTTGCAGTCCCGCTGGTGGCCAAGGGGCAGGTGAAAGGCGTTCTAGAGCTGTTCCACCGCACGCCATTTTATCCGAACCCGGAGTGGTTGAACTTCCTCGAAACACTGGCCGGGCAGGCGGCAATTGCGATCGATAACGCCGAGCTGTTCGATAACCTTCAGCGGTCGAATATTAATCTGGCGCTGGCCTACGACGGCACCATCGAAGGCTGGTCGCGCGCCCTCGATCTGCGCGACTCGGGCACAGAGGGCCATACTCAACGCGTTACCGAAATCACGCTGACCCTGGCGCGAGCGGCCGGCATTCGTGAAAGCGACCTGATCCACATTCGCCGGGGAGCGCTGCTGCACGACATCGGAAAGATGGCCATCCCCGATTCGATCTTGCATAAACCCGGGCCGCTGAACGATGAAGAATGGACCATCATCCGCAAACATCCGGTTTATGCATACGACCTGCTCTCGCCCATCGAGTTCCTGCGACCGGCGCTGGATATCCCCTACTGTCACCACGAGTGGTGGGACGGTAACGGTTACCCGCGGCGGCTTCGTGGCGAGGAAATCCCTCTCTCGGCGCGCCTGTTCTCGCTGGCAGACGTCTACGATGGGCTGATCTCAGACCGGCCTTACCGGTTGGGCTGGGAGCGCGAGAAAACCCTGAAGCACATTGCAGAGCTGAGCGGCACGCAGTTCGATCCAGACCTGACCCGCCTGTTCCTCAGTATGGACTGGTAATTTCCCGCAAAGCTCTCTTGCAATCCCCTCTTACAAAGGATATGATTAATCATATCGGATCTATCTGGAATCTGGCAAGGTCGCTCTGAGCTCGGTTTTCGGATAGAGCTCCAGGAGGGTTGCTATGGTAGAACCCCATCAATTGTCTGAACGAATTATTTCGGCATTCATCGCCGCCGGAGAACACCGGGGGGCAGCGGAAGATATCGCCTACCATCTGACCAATTGGAAACCAGAGCTGGACCGGTTTAACGAAATCTGGGAGCATCCTGACCAGCTTTCAGACGATGAGCTGCGCAGGATCATTCTCGATTTCTTGCGTGACGTGCCCGACCACTTATCCCTCGCCAAAAGATTAAGCCGGGTGGGCCTAATTGGCGATATCTTTAAAACTGGCCCATCTCACGAGTAACCTTCCTTAAACCATTAAGAGGAGGCAGCTCAGATTATAACCGGAGCAAAATCTTCTCCCACTGCTATCCTATTTCATTCAATTTCATTATACTGGTAGAGGAATCGGCATGAACCCGCTGGAGATGGTCTACCTACCCGGCCGCGAGAACCCAGGCGCCGGTGGCCCACTGGGGCGCTACCTGCCTCCACTTCCCACAGGCATCCTCTCCACCTGGCTGAACGAGAATTCGCCGCCCGGGGCCTGGATCCTCGACCCGTTTGGCACCTCGCCGCGCACGGCGCTCGAAGCCGCTCAGTCTGGCAGGCGCATCCTCGTGGCTGTGAATAACCCGGTCACCCGCTTCGTCCTCGAAAACCTCGCCACCGCACCACGACCGGCTGATTATCAAGCTGCCCTGGCTGAGCTGGCGTCAGCCTACAGAGGCGCAGAGCGCCTCGAGCCGCACATCCAATCTTTATATGCCACCGACTGCGCCGGCTGCGGGAGGTCCATTCCCGCGCGGGCATTCTTGTGGGAGAAACAGGCGTCCAACCCCTATGCCCGCCTTTACACCTGTCCTTACTGCGGAGACGAGGGGGAGCGACCCATCCAACCCACCGATCTCGAACACCTGGGCGGTTTTGCTTCAGGCACCCTGCACCGGTCGTGGGCGCTGGAACGCGTGGCTTCGATCGACGACCCCAGCCGCCTCGGCGTCGAAGAGGCGCTGAGCTGCTATCTTCCCCGCCCACTGTACGTGCTCTTTACCCTGATCAACAAGCTGGATGCGCTGGATATGCCCCCCGAGCGAAGGAAGCTGGCCTACGCCCTGCTTCTATCGACCTGCGACATGGCTAATACGCTTTGGGCGTACCCCACCGTCCGCGCCCGTCCGCGCCAGCTTGCCATCCCGCCGCGCTTCCGCGAAAACAATCTCTGGTTGGCACTGGAAGAAGCTATTCCAGAATGGGCGGGTGCTTCGGCTCAAGTTCCCCTCGTCCACTGGCCTGAGCAGCCACCAGAAACTGGCGGGATCAGCCTGTTCCAGGGCCGGCTGAAAGACCTATTTGCCGGCGGGCTCAGCAATTTGGCCATCCAGGCGGTCATTTCCGTCCTACCGCGCCCCAACCAGGCTTTTTGGACGCTTTCGGCGCTGTGGTCTGGCTGGTTGTGGGGCCGCGAGGCGGTCGCCCCGCTGAAAGGCGTTCTAACCAGGCGCCGCTACGATTGGAACTGGCATGCTGCAGCCCTGGAAGCGTCGTTCAGCAGCCTGGCGCATCATCTCAATCCCTCCATCTCTTTTTTTGGTATCCTGACCGAAGCCGAACCTGCTTTTCTCTCGGCTGCCTTTCTCGCCTCCGAAGCTGCCGGATTCTCCGTCGAGGGACTGGCTTTGAATCCCGAGGCGAGCATGGCACAGGTCCTCTGGCGCCCTGCAGATATTAAGAAGACCTCCTCCGCGGCAGACCCCGTGCAGTTGATCAAAATCTCCATCCAGGACGAGTTAATCCGGCGGGGAGAGCCTGCGGAGTACCTTCCCCTGCACAGCCGCGCTCTGGTTGACCTTGCGCAGGCGCACGCCTTCAGGCCGCAGCCTCCTCCCGACCTTCCCGATGATTTGACGCGCCTGCACGCCTGGTTTCGCCAGGCATTCTCAGACCGGGCTTTGCTCCTGCATTACGGGGGGGGAGAACACAGCCTGGAAGCCGGTTCGTGGGGGCTGTTCGAGCCGCCTGCAGCTATGAGTCTATCTGACCGCGTAGAAACGGCCATATCGAGTACACTGCAAGAAAACCCCGGCTACAGTTGGGAAGCGCTCGTCCTCAAGCTTTTTACTGCCTTCCCCGGATTGCAGACCCCTTCGTTAACCTTTTTGAAAGCTTGCCTGGGTTCGTATGGCGAGCAAAGTCCGAGTGGAGGTTGGCAGCTGCGGGGACAGGAACAGCCCGATGCCCGCCGCAGCGATATCGCCGAAATCCGGCGCATCTTGGCCCGCATCGGGAAGCAGCTCGGTTTTCGCGTCCGCGATGAGACCCCACTGGTATGGTTTGACGAAAGCGGGATTCCGGCTTTCGTGTTTTACCCGGTCATCTCCGCCGCGTTGTCTCCCTTTATCTATGCGAATAATTTTCCCCCGGAGCGCTGCCTGGTCGTCATCCCAGGTAGCCGGGTGAACCTGTTGACCCTCAAATTGAAGTTGGATCCCCAGCTCAGCCAGGCCGTTTCTGCGGGCTGGCGTTTTGTAAAATTCCGCCACCTGCGCAACCTGGCCGATAATCCCCTGCTGACGCGTGAAACGTGGCAGCTTCAGATCGAGCGCGACCCGCCCGAATTTATTGAAGCCCAAATGAACATGTTTTGATCGCCGCCACCCCTGCAGACCAATAGGGAATTAAACGCGGTCGATCGTCGCGGGATTCTCCTAAGTACCGACCGTCGGTGTGGGGGTATCCGGGGATGCTGTGGGCGATGCGGTTGTTGGCGACGGCGTCGCGGTGGCAGCCTCTGCTGCGGTCACCGTCTGCGTCTCGGTAGGCGGCGAGGATGTGGCAGTGGGTGGGGCAGATGTATTGGTTGGCGGGGCCTGTGTGGCAGTCGGCGTTACCGGTGTTGCCGAAGGTGGTAACGGGGTCGCAGTTGGCGGTAGTGGCGTTGACGTTGGTGGCAACGGGGTTGAGGTGGGCGGCACCCGGGTAGCCGTCGGCGGAACCGGGGTGTTGGTCGGTGGAATTGGCGTGGGAGTCAGGGTGAAAGTCGCTGTAGGCGAAGGCGTGACCGTGAGAGTGGGCGTGGGGGTCGGCACTTGCAGATCCAGATGAATCTTCTTGACCGCGTAGGTATTCTTGCTGCTCTGCAGGTACAGGCGTAAGGTGATCCTCCCTGCCGGCATATCTTTCAGGTCCCAGGTATAGATCTTGCCGGGCTGCTTAATTGGTGCGGTGCCGTGCTCCATCAGGGTTTTCCATTCGCTCGGATTGTCGCCTACCCCGTAGTCGAGCCGGTACTCGCCAAAATCTGCGCTGGCATCCACCACGCCGTTGATATCCAGCGTGTTGGCAGTGATGATTTGCCCATCGCTCAAGCCGGTAAAAGACAGGATCGGTCGTGGATCGTCTGCCTTGCACGCCCGTTCGGGGGCGAAAGTGATCGGTTTGGTAAATCCTAACGAGACGGCCCAATCTTCCCCTTTCTGCGCGGTCTTGATCCAATTGATCGCCGTGGGATCTTTGACGTTCAGGGCAAACTTATCCTCGGTATAGTCACCGCAGGCTGAAGAGGCAGACAGGCCGGTCCAGGTATCCACGGTGGCTTTTTGCCAAAGATCATTTGCGCTGCTGGGCGGAAGTTGGTCGGCGGCAAAGAATTCGGAGCGCTGGCTGTTGCACCACTGTGAAGGCTCCGTCCCTGAGACGGCGCACACCACCCTTTCGACGACTCCCGGGGGCTTCACAAAGGGCGCAGGGTTGCCGCCGGTTAGAGATTGGATGGCAACCTTCATAAATTGAGCCCAGATCGGCGCCGCGCCGGTCACCCCGGTGGTATCCAGCATGGGTGTGTAATCAGCATTGCCCACCCATACACCCACGGCCAGGTCGGGGGTATAGCCCATCGTCCAGTTATCGCGGAAGTCGTTGGTCGTCCCCGTTTTTGCCGCGGCCGGGAAACCCAGATTGAGCACCGAGTTGGTCCCGAACATAGGGGCGCGAGCGTTGTTATCGGAAAGGATCGAGCTGATCAGGAAAGCATGCTCGGGTCTCACTACCTGATCGCCGGACGGCGGGTGATATTCATAGACCACATTCCCGTTGTAATCCACGATCTTGGTGATGGCTACCGGCGGCACTAACCGGCCATCATTGGCAAACACCGCGTACGCTCCTGTCAGTTGCAACAGACTGATCTCGCCTCCGCCCAGGGTGAGCGAGAGGCCGTAGTCGTTGCGGGTGAGCGAGGTGATCCCCAACCGCTTGGCAAAATTGATCAGCCCGCCCTGGTCTGGATTGTCGGCATTGCCGTAGATGCCCACGAAGTTCAGCGTTTTGACGGCAGGGATATTATACGAGTTGGCCAGCGCCGTGCGTACCGTTACGGGGCCGTGGAATTTTTCGTCGTAGTTTGTTGGCTCGTACGGCGGTCGGGGGTCGTTCGGGTCGCCTGAGGGAGGAAAACCGGTGGGCACATCCCAAATTAAGGTTGCCGGTGTCCATCCTTTTTCAAAAGCCGCCACGTAGGTGAGCGGCTTGATCGCCGACCCCGGCTGGCGTGTCTGGCTGATAGCCATGTTCACCTGCCCGGCAATGGCATCGTTATAGAAATCTGCCGAGCCAACCATGGCCAGAATCTCGCCGGTATTCGGTTTAATGGCCACCAGGGCCCCGTCGGTAACGTGTTTGTCGGCCAGCTTATCTACCTGATCCTTCACAATTTGCTGTGCCTGGTCCTGCAGCCCGGGGTCGAGCGTGGTATAGACCGTGAATCCGGAGCGGTAGATCGTTTGTGGATCAAACTGCTCTTCCAGCAGCGACCGCACGTAAGTGACCCAGTGGGGGTAGCGAATATCCATCGCCGGCGGTTTGAACTCGTAGGATTCGGTCTCTGCGGCTGCATTGGCTACATCGGTCTCGCTCACACACACCGGCTGGCGATTATTGCTGACGTCGATGCAGTTCTTCTCCTGGCTATCCTGGTACATCAGGATCAAAACGGCTTTCTGGCGGTTCAGGGTTTGATCACGGTTTGTATAAATGTCGTACACGGAGGGCGCTTGAGGTAGGCCCGCCAGAAAAGCCGCTTCCGGTAGGGTCAATTTATCGGCCGTAGTATTGAAATACGTCTCTGCAGCAGCCTCGATGCCGTATGCCAGGTTGCCGTAATAGTTTTCGTTGAGATACAGCTCCAGGATTTCATCCTTGCTGTAGCGCCGGGTGATTTCAGCTGCCAGCACGATCTCACGCGCTTTGCGCTGGATGGTGCGCTGATTGCGTTCCTCGGGGGTCATGAGCAATGCACGCGCCAGCTGTTGCGTGATGGTCGAGGCGCCGGATGTGATCGCGCTGGAGGTATAGTTCTGGTACAGGGCACGGATGATGGATAAAGGGTCAAACCCGGGATGTGTATAGAAATCTTTGTCTTCGGTCGCCAGGGTGGCGGCGATTAAATATGGGGAGATTTTATCCAGGGGGACGTAGGTGCGCCGCCCGGCATTCGGGTCCAGGATTTCGTATAACACGTTCCCATTCCGGTCGAGGATGCGCGTGGTCTCAAACTGCGAGGCTTTCTGGCGCAGGTCGCTCACATTCGGCAGCGTGGCGGCGATCGTATAGTACTGATAAACGCCGAAAGAACCGGCGGCGAGCCCCAGCAAGACGGCGACAAACAACAGGCCGATTAAGCCCCGCAAGGCGCATCCAGCGGATTTGCGCCAGCTAGAACGGCGCAGGTGGAGCGGTCGGGTATCGGCGATCGAAGCAGCCGAGGGGGTTTTCCCGATGGCGCGCGGTGCGCTGACCTGGTAAGCAGCCGGTGTAACCCGCGTGGCAAACGGGTCGATTTCATTTACACGATTTGGTAAAGGCATGCCGTCCTGATCGATGGCGGGGGGGTGAACCAGCTTGCCTGAGTAGCGCCTTTTCGGGAAGACGCGCTCAGTTACCGTGCTGCTGCTCTGGGAGTCGGGCAAACTGGGCGTCCCAGGCGCAGGGATATCCTGCGTGGCAGCGGCGCCATCGACAGGCTCCTTCACGCGCACGGGCTGCGTCTTGCCGGCATCGAACGGCTCTGCGGGCAGCGCCTCGCCATACCAGCCTCCCGTCTGGTCGGGCGTGCCGGTGGGGTGGCGCTCTTCTACGCCAGAGAAGCTGCCGGGCTCCGGAGAGCCATTTCCCTCAGACTCCGCTATCTCGATCTGGTCTGTCGCAGGCGGCTCTTCCGGCTTGGCCGGCTCCAGGTTTGCGCTGTCTTCAATTGTCTCAACTTTTAAGGATTCTGCTTGTGGTTCACCAGGCTCGGAGGCTTCGACAGCGGTGGCGGGATTCTCTCCGTGCGCTTCAAGTGCCTCCGGGGCTTGTATAGAGGTTTCGTCAGGGTGTTCAATTTTTGAGGCAGTGTCGTCGTCCATAATGAATGATCCGGTTGGTAATGGGTGCTTCTCATTCTAGCATAAAACCTTTGACCTCCCGGACAAGTCCTCGTACAATGGACTTATGCTACTCCGGGGTGAAATTTCCAATAAACTGCGCTCCATCTTTCTTGCTGCGGATGCTCGTCTCTGCGACACATGCTACACCGACGATCAGATTTGGGAGCTGTGCCTGGAAGGAGGCGAGCCGCCGGCGGTAACGCTGCAAACCACCTACGGGCTGCGCGCCCGCCAGGTGCGCATTTTCCCGCGGCTGGGTGAAGGCAATCAGACGCGTTCAAATCCGGCTGAGTTTACCGTCTTACCCCATTTAATGGAGATCTATCCGAATTATACCGCTCTCCATTTTTCACCCTTCGAGGGTATAGACGTTTTTACCGAGTATTGGGTTCCCGGTTCGCAGGTTGTGTGCGGTCGGGTACGAATCGGCAACCAGGGGCACGCCCAACGGAAGCTCAGCCTGGAGATGGTGGCGCTGCTCATCCCACTGGGAGATGGGCAGGCGATGTCTGCCCAACAGATCCAGGTGTCCACGATTTTGGCGGGAAAAACCGGGAACATCACCCCGGTCCTGTTTATGACCGGCGGTCCCCAGCCGGGCGGCGGGTCGTTCCCTTCGCTGCGTGTGGACGTTGAATTAATGCCCGAAGCCTCTCGCACCCTGACCTGGGCGTTAGCCGGCTGCCATACCCAGGAAGAGTCTTTCGATCTTGCTCGCCGCACCACGGCGCGACCCTGGGAATCCGAGCTGGCGCGCATCTGGCTGCAGGAAAAAAGCAGTCTGGTCGAGATCGATACCGGTAACCCTGAGTGGGATGTTGTTCTCGCTCACAGCCAGAAAGCCGCCTTCAGCCTGTGCCTGTCTGCAACCTCCGCACTGCCCCACGGCTCCTTTGTATCCATGCGCAGCCCCGACCAGGGGTATTCGCAGCGAGGGGATGGCAGCGACTATAACCACCTGTGGAACGGCCAGACCGCCCTGGACGCCTATTACCTCGCCAGCCTGATACTCCCCGGCGGCGTAGAGCTGGCTAAGGGCTGGCTGATGAATTTCCTCGCCGGCCAGGAGGAGAACGGACAGATCGATTGGAAGCCCGGGTTGGGGGGGCAGCGCAGCCGGCTGCTAGCCCAACCCGTGCTGGCCAGCCTGGCCTGGAAGATTTTTCGGGCCTGCGGCGACCGAACTTTCCTGCAACAGGTCTATCAGCCTCTGGTTCGCTTTCTCTGGTCCTGGTTCAATCCGGCACATGACCGCGATAGCGACGGCATCCCAGAGTGGGATCACCCTCATCAAAGCGGCTTCGAAGAGAATCCTTTTTTTGACCGCTGGAACCTGGGAGGCTATGGGGTCGAGATCAACACCTTCGAAAGCACCGCTCTAGAAGCCTTTCTCTATCGAGAATGCCAGAGCTTGATGCGCATCGGGCGCATCGTTGAGGATAGCGAGCACCTACCGGCTCTGGGCGCCCTGGCTGAGCACCTGCGCGCTTCTGTACAATCCTGTTGGGACGAGGATTTCAAAACCTACCGTTATCGCGACCGCGATACACACGCCATCAGCCCACAGCCTTCTATAACGTTGCTGGAAACATTCGGCTCAGGGCAAAGGGTCCTTCAAAAGCAGTTCAGCGAGCCAACCCGGCTCATCCTGCGCCTTCATTCTCAAACCGGAGCGGCGCCCATGGTTGCCATCACCTTTAACGGGAAGACGCCCTCCGGAGAGAAAATCGAAAAAGTATCTGCTCGCAGTCTGCAGTGGCACCAGGGCCGCGCCTATGTGACCACCCAGAATGTATTCCTATCGATAGACACGATAACGATCGATGGGATCGGGGAGCATGACGAAGTTTGCTTAAAGACGATCGGCGCAGTCTATGAGGATCTTGCTCAGCTCTTGCCTTTGTGGGCGGGCATTCCCGATGAACGCCAGGCTTCGGAAATCGTCGAGCATACCCTCGGAGATGCGCAGCGCTATGAGGCAGAGTATGGCCTGCGATCCCTGCCCGGGCAAGAATCGACCCAGGAAAATCCGGCTAAAAGCTCTGTCCAGCTCATCTGGAACGCCTTAATCGCCGAAGGGATGCTGGCATACGGCTACAACCGGGAGGCCTCTGCCCTGCTTGCGGGTGTAATGAAAGCCCTGGTGCAGTCGTACCGGCTGGATGGCTGCTTGCGCCGCGCTTACGACGCCGAAACCGGAGCCGGATTGGGTGAGAGAGATATCCTGTGCGGCCTGGCGCCAGTGGGTCTCTTCCTGGATGCTCTGGGAGTACATCTGAATTCAGCCTGGCAGGTGTTTTTATCCGAAAAAAGCCCCCTTCCGGGGCCAGTTACGGTAAAATATCAAGGACTCACTCTTATCAGACGTGCAGAACAAACCCAGGTCACTTTTGCGGATGGCCAAACCATCCTCGTGCCCAACACGGGCCCGCACCTGGTTTCAGTGCAAAGGGGTCTGGTTTCCGATCGATCGTCCGATCCGCTCCACCAGCCGGGCCTCCGCCAGGCTTCACAACAAGAATAAAGGAGGAACATGCCTAGCCCAAGAACCGAACCCCAAAACGTGTCAATGATGCTGCTCGCTGTAGTTCAGGCTCAGGACGTGGATAACGCTACGAACGGCCTGGATCTGTTGGGTTTTTCAGTCACCCGGCTGCCCAGTGTGGGAGGCTTTTTAGGACGGAGGAACGTGACGTTGATGATTGGTCTACCCAAAGAGAAAGAATCACTGGCGATCCAATCGCTGCAAAAGAACTGCCGCCAGCGGATTGAATTCATCGCCGTCCCGCTAGAAAGCGCCCCCCTTCCCCTCCCCGCACCCACCCCCATCACGGTTGGCGGTGCCACGGTTTTTTCACTGCCTATCGAACACTACGAGGAAATTTGACCATGAAACTGATCATTGCCATCCTGCGCGACAGCGACAATGATACCGTCTCACGCGCCCTCACCTCGAACGGGTACCGCGTAACCCTGATTGCCTCCACGGGGGGATTCTTTCGCCGGGGCTCGACCACGCAATTCATCGGGCTAGACGACGACCAGGTCGAGGGAGCTCTGAAGATCATCCGCGAAAATTGCGCTCCAATGGGCGAGCACGAGACAAGCCGCGGCACGATCTTTGTGCTACCGGTTGAAAATTACACCCAGCTCTAAAGGGAACCTTCCTCGAAGGATTCTACCCGGTAGGTAAACACCTGCAGGTGTTTTTGCCGCCAAAGGTTTGCAGAGGCGCCCATTTTCAGGCATAAGTGGGTCATAAACTCCTCTGGATCCGGGAGCTTCTCCCACACCTGCGGCAGGAAAGTAGCCCGGTGAAAACCGTCGCGTATCAAGACGCCGTCGATCCCCGGGCGAAGGCAGTTTAAAAGGTCGTCCGGGGAGGAGTACTCTAAAGCCCTGGGGGGTGTGAGCACAGAGATCTCGATGTGGATGCGGGAGACTTCTTCCGGACGCAGCGGCGGGAAACGGAAATCCTCGAAAGCGGCCGCGGCGGCGTGCTCGCACACATCTTCTGCCAGCGATTGGTAGGCTTCCAGTGCGCCAACGCACCCGCGCAGCTCCCCGTTTTGCGTCAGCGTCACAAAAGTCACCCCAGGCTGGCGAAGTCGCGGTGGCAGGTCAGCTGGAAGGGGAGGCACAAGCCCCTGCGCGGCAGATGCCGAGGCTATGGTCTGGCGTGCAAGTTGCAACAAAGCCTTACGTTCATCGAGTGTTAAAGGTGCTGGGTCCATAGTAGAACCTATCGTCGTGCAAAGGTGAAAAGATGGTCGAAGAATTACTCCTTTAACGGCTCAAGCGTGAAATAGCTGCGGTTGGTATAAGCCAGGGGATCAAAATCCTCCCCGCTCTGCGCCGCCATGACTTCTGCAAAAAAGACCGTTGAAGTTCCGGCTTCGACAACATTCACAACCCGGCAGTCGAGAAATGCAAGTCCTCTCTTTAAGAAGGGGGCTGGGCTGAGCAAGTTGAAGGTTTCAATATCCTTAAAACGATCCTCATCGGAGCCTATCCGTCCGGCAAACGTTTCAGAAAGCTGCTTTTGGGCGCCGCTCAGGATCGTCACCCCGAAATAGCCGGAGGCTGAGATCAACCCATGCGTACGGGTACTGCGTTCCAGAGAAACCAGAATCATCGGCGGGGTTAATGATATCGAAGTGAACGAGCTGACCGTCATGCCATGCTGCACCTCGCCAAAACGGCTGGTGACCACGGTAACCCCCGCCACCCATTGGCGCATGGCGCGCCTCATCGATTCGGGATCTGCCAGAGATCTCAATTCAGGAGTATCAATATTCTTGGATTTGGCCATCTTATCGTGGCTTTCCTGCCTTTCTTCTTTCTTTATACATTGCCGGTGAGAAAGCGTCAAGCCTTAATTGAGAAAATCAGCCCAAATCCTCCTTGCCAATTCCGACCAATCTGAGGTACTATCATATCAAGATGAACGCTGAACCCTCCGACGCCGCACCACCTGATTCTCCCTCCATGCCAGCCGAAAATGGGCCTGCACGCTTCAGCACCTGGCGGGCGCTGCAGACCGTGATCAGTGTCGCCATCCTGGCTGCCACATTGTTCACCATGTGGAAGCCGGCAAACCTCTTTTCATTCAGCCTGGCAGAAAAGATGTCGGTGGCGCTCCAACCCGGCAAGACGACCCCTCTCCCGCAATCCAGCCCAACCCCCAATGGCACGCCGCGCATCGGGATCGTGGCCGGGCACTGGGGGAACGATTCGGGGGCAGTCTGTGCGGATGGTCTGACCGAAGCGGATATTAATTTGAAGATTGCGACGTTGGTGAAGCAAAACCTGACCAATCAAGGCTTTGACGTCGACCTGCTGCAGGAATACGATCAGAAGCTGACCCACTACCGGGCAACAGCCCTGATTTCCATCCATAACGATTCGTGCGATTATATAAACGATGAAGCAACCGGGTTTAAGGTTGCTGCCGCATTATCCAGCCCCAATCCCGAGAAATCAGCCCGGCTGGTTAGCTGCCTGACCGACCGTTATCAAAAAGCCACCGGCATGCGTTTCCATTACAACAGCATTACCTCCGACATGACCCAATATCATGCCTTCAATGAGATCGATCCCAACACCACAGCTGCTGTCATCGAAACCGGCTTTATGAACCTCGATCGCCAGATGCTAACCGAGCACACGGACCTGGTTGCCCAGGGAATCACCTCAGGCATCATCTGTTTCGTCCGTAACGAACCCGTCACTCCTACAGCCACTCCCGCCCAGCCATGAACGCCGAGCAGGGGGTTCGAGCCCAAGAGGCTATCACACAAGCTAAAGCTGCATTGAGCCGGGGCGCTCAAGGTGAGGCGCGTCGCTGGGCAGACCTGGCGGTATCTCTCGCGCCTGACCTGGAAGAAGCCTGGCTGGTCCGTGCGGCTGCCGCAGCCAATCCATCAGACAGCCTGGATTATCTCAAACGCGCCCTGGAAATCAACCCCGGCAGCCAGCGCGCCCGTAAAGGTGTCCATTGGGCCCTCCAGCGCCAGCGGGCTGCCGGGGGAGGGCAGTCCCGTGTCCCCTCACCTCAAGCCGCATTGAAAACCATCCCAACGCAAGACCTGATCGCCCCGCGCAGATCGATCATCCCCTGGGTTTTGCTCGTGTTTTTCTTTTCAGCCGGCCTGGTGGCGTGGAATCCCTCCTTCCTGAAGAGCTACTCCCCTCATTCGGTAGCCGCCCGCCCCGCGGCGGAGCTCGTCAAACCCAGCCTGACCCCCACCGCCACAGCCACTTTTACGCCAACGCCCACCTTCACTCCAACGCCTACCCCAACCTCCACGCCCACCCCGACGAATACGCCCACGCCTACGCCAACTTCCACCTCCACACCCACCCCTGCGCCCACCACACCCCCGCAGCTCGAGCCCGCGCCCCCCTCCGGTTTCTCCCCCCCGGATGATATCCAGCCCAATGAACGCTGGGTTGATGTGGATCTCAGCGCCCAGAGCGCCTATGCCTACGAGGGAAAACGCCTGGTGAAATCTTTCCTGGTATCCACAGGAGTTGCCGCGCACCCCACTGTTACGGGCGTCTTCTCCATCTATGTGAAATACCGCTACGCTCGGATGGTTGGGCCCGGCTACAACCTGCCGAACGTCCCCTATGTGATGTATTTCTACAAAGGATACGGGCTTCACGGCACGTACTGGCACAACAACTTCGGGCACCCGATGAGCCACGGTTGTGTGAACTTCCGCACGGAAGACGCGGGCTGGCTTTACAACTGGACTTCGATCGGCACCCGGGTGAATATCCATAATTAAAAGCCATGTCTCTCTTGTCCCTCTCCACACGGCTCTCCCGCCGGGAATTCCTCAAGCTCGGTGGTTTTGGGCTGGGAGCATTGATTTTACTGCCACTGGCAGCCATACAGCAGGCTGAACTCAGCGGGCAGCAGGGGCGCGTGCTTGACGCGGTGATTTCTCTGTACGATCGCCCTTCGAAAGAAGGAAAAGTCGTGAAATATGTTTGGCGCGATCTGGTCCTGCCGATCACGGCCGTCACCCTTGGCGATGACACGGGGGCGTTCAATCGTGTTTGGTACCAGATCGGCAAGGACGGCTACGCCTATTCGGGAGGCATCCAGCCGGTTGAGCTCAAGCTAAACGAGCCCGGAGAAGCCATACCCGAGATGGGCAAGCTGGTCGAGGTCACCGTACCCTATACCGATGCTCGCCGCCAACCGGATGCGGCTGCCCCGCTCAGCTACCGGCTGTACTACGCCACCACCCATTGGGTGGTTTCCCTTACCCAGGATGTTCTTGGGGCAACCTGGTATGGTATCTGGGACGAGAAGATTAAGAACGTTTATTACGCACCGGGACGCCATCTGCGTCTGGTTCCGGATGAAGAGCTGCAGATGCTTTCTCCGCAGGTGCCGGCGGAGGCCAAGCACATCGAAGTGCATCTGGGGGAACAGATGGTGGTGGCCTACGAATACGATCAGCCGGTCTTCATGACTCGTGCGGCAACCGGCGCTCGTTTCAGCAGTGGGAATTACGAAACTCCACGCGGCAGCTATGTCGTCCAGCGCAAGCGCCCGGCACGCCACATGGCTGCCGGTGATCGGGCAGCCCCCAACAGCTACGATCTTCCCGGCGTTCCCTGGGTGTGCTATTTTACCGAAGACGGCATCTCCCTGCACGGGACGTACTGGCACAATGACTTTGGCAAACCGCGCAGCCATGGCTGCGTCAACCTGTCTACCCAGGCTGCCAAATGGATCTACCGCTGGACGACCCCGGTTGTGCCGGCGAGGGAGTCGTCAGTGTTCGAAGATGGGGGAACAAGGATCGAGGTTGTTTAGCGTATCGTTATTTCGTTAGACAAGGGGAAATAAAAGATCGCCATTCAAGACCTGATTTACAGGACAAAGAAGATAATCGGGGTTAAAATTAACATCAGTGGTATGAGGTGCGCTATGGCAGCTAAAGCCTTATTTGAGGGGTTAGTGGTTGACGAAAACGATCAC